>NZ_RAWM01000207.1 GCF_003668875.1 Corallococcus interemptor
CCGGTGGCCGTGGTGGGCTTCGGGCTGACGGCCGCGGGGCTGGCGCTGCTGCCCGTGGCCCCGTCGTACGGGTGGTTGTTTCCAGTGATGGGGCTGCTGGCCGTGGGGTCCGCGCTGGTGACGCCGTGCCTGTCCGCGCTGGTGTCCCTGCACGCGCCCATGGAGCGGCAGGGGGCGGTGTTGGGGGCCTATCAGGCGTCCGGGTCCCTGGGCCGCATCATCGGGCCGGCGCTGGGCGGGCTGCTCTTCACCCGGCTGGGCCCGACGGCCCCCTACGGAACGGGCGCGGTGCTGGTGGCGCTGGGTGGACTTTTGGCACTGTCCCTGGTGACACAGGTGCGAATGTCGGGAGCAGGCGCGGAGCAAAGCTCATAGGATGGGGAACATGGTGGGCAAGCCGCAGCACATCACCATCGCGTTCGACGTGATGGGGAGCGATCACGGCCCGGCGGAGGTGGTGCGAGGCGCTGCCCAGCTCTCGCTGGAGTCTCCGCACATCCACGCGCTGCTCGTGGGGGACCGGCCGGTCATCGACGAGGCCCTGGCGAGCATCAAGCACAACGGGGAGCGCATCTCCGTGCACCACGCGGGGGACTTCGTGGGCATGGATGAGAAGCCCGGCGAGGCGCTGGCGCGCAAGCCCGAGTCCTCCGTGGCGGTCGCCGCCCGGCTGGTGGCGGAAGGGGAAGCGCACGCGCTCGTCTCCGCGGGCAACACGGGCGCGGGCGTGCTCGCGTGCAAGCGCCACTTCCAGCTGATTCCGGGTGTGCGCCGCGCGGCCCTGGCCACGGTGTACCCCACGCGGGGCGTGCGCGGCGCGAAGCAGGACCCGTTCAGCCTCATCCTCGACGTGGGCGCCACGGTGGAGGCCACCGCGGAGGACCTGGTGGCGTTCGCCGTCATGGGCTCCGCCTACGCGCGCATCATCTCCCGCAACGAGCGGCCCAAGGTGGCGCTCCTGTCCAACGGCGTCGAGCCGCAGAAGGGCCCGCCCCGGGTGGTGGAGGCGCACCAGCGGCTGTCGCAGATGCCGGGGCTCAACTTCACGGGCAACGTGGAGGGCATCGACATCCCGCGCGGCACGGTGGACGTCATCGTCACCGACGGCTTCGTGGGCAACGTGTGCCTGAAGATGCTGGAGGGCGTGCACGACACGGTGATGGAGCTGGCCCAGTACGCCTACAAGGAGAGCCTGCGCTGGCGCGCGGGCCTGGCCATGCTGTCCTCCGGGATTGAGCGGCTGAAGGACATCACGGACTGGGAGCAGTACGGCGGCGCGCCCATCCTGGGGTTCGACCGCATCTTCATCAAGGCGCACGGCCGCTCCAAGGCGCGCGCCATCGCGAACGCGGGCAAGGTGGCCGCGAAGGCGGTGGCGAACGAGCTGGGCACCGCCATCCAGGAGGGCCTGGCGAAGTGAGCCTGCCGGACCGCATCGACCCGCGTCCCCCGCGCCGCATCTACCGGTGGGACCTGGACAAGACGTACCTCCAGACGGACTTCGAGTCGCTGCGCGACCTGTTCCGCACGGCGTTCCAGAAGGCCCATGAGAAGGTCGCCATCCCGGGCGCCTCCGCCCTCATCCGCGAGCTGGCGGAGCAGGGGGACTCGCGGCTGTGCATCGTGTCCGGCAGCCCCAAGCAGATGCGCGCGGTGCTGGAGGAGAAGCTCAAGCTGGACGGCATCCAGTGGGACGAGTTCGTCCTCAAGGACAACGTGGGCAACCTCTTGCGCGGGCGCTTCCGGGCCCTGCGCGGCCAGGTGGGCTACAAGCTGCCCGCCATCCTGGAGAGCCGCGTCCACGCGCCGGTGGAGGCGGAGGAGGTGCTCTTCGGGGACGACGCGGAGGCGGACGCGTTCATCTATTCGCTCTACGCGGACCTCATCGCGGGGCGCGTGGACGAGCGCGTGCTGTCCCAGGTGCTGGAGGCGGGCGGGGTGTATCCGGACGACGCCGCCCGGGTGCAGGAGGCGTGGAAGAAGATCCCCATCGCGGACCCCGTGCGGCGCATCTTCATCCACCTGGACAAGCTGACGCCGCCCGCGCACTTCACGCCCTACGGCCCGCGCGTGGTGCCCATCTTCAACTACTTCCAGGCGGCGCTGGTGCTGCTGGCGGACGGCCACCTCACGGCGCCGCAGGTGCTGAAAATCGCCGTGGAGATGGTGCAGACGGCGGGGCACAACATCATCACGCTGTCGAACTCGTTCCAGGACCTGTTGCGGCGCGGGCTGCCGCTGCAACAGGCCGCCATCGCGCTGTCGCAGGCGATGGAGGGGCCCAACGCCCTGCTCAAGGCCATGCGGCCCATGCCGGACATCCTGGCCGCGTTCAGCAAGCGCCTGGCCGCGCTGGGCACGCAGCCACCCCCACCGCGCGTGCAGGCGGTGGACTACGTGTCGCTCATCTCCCACGCGCTGCCCCGGACCCACAAGGCGCGCACCCTCAAGCCGCCCACCTGAGGCGCCGGGCGGCTGTGGCGGCCTGCCTGCCTGCCCGGGGGCCCCTCCAGCGGCGGGGCTCCCCGTGAGGCCGGGGCGTGCCCCGGGTGTTATCCGGTGGAGGCGCCCGGGCCACGGGCAGAGGGCGCACGGAGGGCGGGCAGGGGGGCCCCAGCGGAACCCCCGACGTCCCTGAAGAATGTCCTTAAGCACGGACCCCCATGGGTGGGAGGATGCGTGCTAGACGGCTGCCCTGCCGAGTCGAATGACGCGAGACCCGATCCATCCCCCGCCCCAAGGCGGAACGCTGCCAGCCGCGCCCGGAGACGACGCGCGCGGAGAGGCCTCCTTCGAGGCGGCGGCGGACACGGCATCCGGGTCCGCGCACGAGGTACTTTCCATGTCTTCCCCCCTGGACCTGACGGGCCCCGAGGAGCGCACCGAGCGCACCGAGGCCCAGGTGCCCGCGGACTCCGCCGAGCACCCCAGCGACACTGAAACCCCCCACCGGGCCCCCACGGACCCCGCCGAACCGGCCTATTCCACGGACGCGGCGGAGGACGACGGGTTCGACGACGATGACGACGCCGAGGACGCCGGCCCCGAGGTCAGCGACGAAATCCGTGCCGCCACCGAGGCCCTGAAGGCCGCGGAGGCGGAGGACGCGCAGGCCGCCGCCGAGGCGGGTGACGAAGCCGAGGAGCCCGAGGCCGTCATCCTGGAGCCGGAGCCGGAGCCCGCCGCGAACGAGCCGGAGCTGCAGGCGCCCACCACCACCCGCACGGGCGAGCCCGCCGAAATCGACCCGGACGAGATGGACCCGGACGCGCTCAAGGTGGTGCTGCGGCTGCACCAGCACGGGCACCAGGCGTACCTGGTGGGCGGCTGCGTGCGCGACCTGCTGTTGGGCAAGAAGCCCAAGGACTTCGACGTGGCCACCAGCGCCCACCCGGGCGAGGTGCGCGCCATCTTCCGCAACTGCCGGCTGATTGGACGGCGCTTCCGGCTGGCGCACGTCTACTTCAAGGGCGGGAAGATCGTGGAGGTGTCCACCTTCCGCGCGAACCCCACGGAGCTGGAGCCAGCGGCGGGCGCGGGAGCGGCGGGCGCGCCGGGCTCGGACGACGGGCAGGGCGGCGAGGACCTGCTGATCACGCACGACAACGTCTTCGGCACCGCGCAGCAGGACGCGCGCCGCCGCGACTTCACCATCAACGGCCTGTTCTACGACGCAGCCGAAGGCCGGGTGATTGACTACGTGCGCGGCCGGCGCGACCTGGATGAGCGCTTCATCCGGACGATTGGCGACCCGGAAATCCGCATGCGCGAGGACCCGGTGCGCATCCTGCGCGCGGTGCGCTTCGCGGCGAAGCTGGACCTGGACATCGAGTCGCGCACGTACGCGGCCATGGAGGGCGCGGTGGAGGACCTGCCGCGCTGCGCGCCCGCGCGCCCGCGCGCCTCCTGGAGGAGACGTTCCGGCTCATCCGCGGCGGCGTGTCCGCCCCGGCGCTGAAGCTGCTGGCGGCGCTGGACGCGCTCAAGATTCTGCTGCCCCCCGTGGACGAGTACCTGCGTGAGAACGGCAAGGAGGGGGAGAAGACCTTCTACGCCTTCGCGCAGGCGCTGGATAAGCGCGTGTCGGCCGGAGAGGTGCTGGACGACGCCATCCTGCTGGCGGCGTTGCTGGTGCCCATCAGCCGCGCGCAGCCGCCGGTGGAGGAGTCGCAGGACGAGGGCCGCGCGTCGGTGTCGCGCGTCATCGAGGACCTGCTGGCGGGCTTCGTGGAGTCCGCGCGGCTGCCGCGCCGCATCGCCGAGCGCTGCCGCATGCTGCTGTTGATGCAGCGCACGCTGTCCGGGGAGCGCCGCCGCAAGACGGGCGCCTTCCGCCGCCACCCGCTCTTCAACGAGGCGCTGGCCGTCTACGCGATGACGGTGGAGGCCACGGGCGAGGGCCGCGAGGCGCTGGAGGCCTGGCAGGCCGGTGAGGTGCCGCCGCCGCGCGCCGGAGCGAACTCCGGAGCGGACGCGGAAGGCCCCCGCCGCAAGCGCCGCCGCCGTCGCCGCCGCCGTGGCAACGGGAGCGGAGAGGGCAGCGGTTCGGGCGCGGAACGCCCGGCGTCCTCCGGCTCCGACGCGGGCGAGGGGTAGCACTCCCGTCGCAGCCGGATGCAGCGAGAGGGCTGGAGCGCTCAGGTGCTCCGGCCCTTGTCGTGTCCGGGGACGCGCTACCGCTTCGGCTTGTCCACTGGCTTCTCGGAGCGGTGGTGGTCGTCGTCCGACGCCTCCGCCCCCGCGATGTCCGCCATGGTGATGGCCTTGCTGCCAAAGCGCGCCGCGATGCGGTCCATGGCCTCGTTCAGCTTCGACGACTTCGGCGCCGCCGCGGGGAACAGGCCCAGCTGCGGCTCGTCCTCGTCCAGCTGCACGCTCACGCCCGTGAGCCGGAACGCCTTGCCCTCGTGCGCGCGCTCCAGCAGCTCCAGCGCGGCGCGGTAGATGAGCTGTCCATCATCCGTGGCCTCGCGCAGCGTGGTGCGCCGGGTGATCAGCGTGAAGTCCGAGAACTTCAGCTTGAGCTGCACCACCCGGCCCTTGAGCGACGCCCGCCGCAGCCGCCGGGCCACCCGCAGGGCCTGCGCGTGCACGTGCGGCTTGAGCGCGTCCAGGCCCGTCAGGTCCTCGTCGAAGGTGTCCTCCGCGCCCACGCTCTTGGCCGCCCGGTCCGGCACCACGTCCCGCGCGTCGATGCCGTGCGACAGCTCCCACAGGTGCTTGCCGCTCGCCGCGCCGAAGCGCTCCTCCAGCCAGTCCGCGTCCCGCGCCGCCACGTCCCCAATGGTGATGAGCCCCGCGCGCTTCATCGCCTCTTCCGTCTTGGGCCCCACGCCCCACAGCCGAGACACCGGCAGCCCGGCGAGGAACGCCACCGTCTCCTCCGGGCGCACCTCGCGCTGGCCGTTGGGCTTGGCCAGATCCGAGGCAATCTTCGCCACGAACTTCGCCGTGGCGATGCCCGCGGACGCCGGCAGCTTCAGCTCGTGGGCAATCTCCTGGCGGATGCGCTTCGCGATGTCCGCCGCCGCGCCGAACAGCCCCACCGACGCCGTGACGTCCAGGAAGGCCTCGTCCAGCGACAGGGGCTCAATGAGCGGCGTGTACCGCTCGAAGATGGCGAACACGTGCTCGCTGGCCTCCGCGTAGGCGGAGAAGCGCGGCTTCACCACGATGGCGTGCGGCGCCTGCTTCACCGCACGGGCCATGGGCATGGCGCTGCGCACGCCGAAGGGGCGCACTTCGTAGGACGCGGCCACCACGACGCCACGCTGTGCATGCCCGCCAACGATGACCGGCTTGCCCCGCAGGGACGGGTTGTCGCGCTGCTCGACGGACGCATAGAAGGCGTCCATGTCCACGTGGAGGATGGCTCGCATGGCGTGAGTCACTCTAGTGGTCCCCTCTGACAGTGCGAGCCATGAAGACCCTCACCGAATACCTCTGGTTCGAGACGAAGGCCCGCCGGGAGCTGGTGCGCCTCACGGACACCGTGGCCTCCCTGGTGAAGAAGAGCGGCATCCAGGAGGGCATGGTGCTGGTGTCCGCCATGCACATCACCGCGGGCGTCTTCGTCAACGACGACGAGCCCGGCCTCCACGAGGACATCTGGGACTGGCTCCAGCACCTGGCGCCCCACGGCCCGGACTACCGCCATCACCGCACCGGCGAGGACAACGGCGACGCGCACCTGAAGTCCATGCTCGTCCACCATCAGGTGCTGATTCCCGTCACCGCCGGCAAGCTCGACCTGGGCCCCTGGCAGCAGTGCTTCTACGCGGAGTTCGACGGCCAGCGCCGCAAGCGCGTCATCGTCAAGGTGATGGGCGACTAGCCGGCCACGGGCCACGACAGCCCGTGCCGCCCCAGCTCCGCCACCAGGTCCGGCGGCAGCGGGCTCTCCACCTTCACGGGCTCTTTCGTCACCGGGTGCGGCACGGTGAGCGAGCGGGCGTGCAGGAAGAACCGCCCCAGCTCCGGCGCCTCACGGCCGCCATAGAGCGCGTCCCCTACGATCGGCGCGCCCACGCCCGCCAGGTGCGCGCGCACCTGGTGCAGCACGCCGGTGAGGATCTTCACCTCCACCAGGCTGTAGTCCCCGGACCGGGCCAGCACGCGGAAGTGGGACAGCGCCTCGCGGGCGTCCTCGGCGCCGTAGGGGGCGGGCTCCACGCGGTCCGGGTGGCGCGGGTGGTGGCGCAGGGGCACCTCCACCTCGCCCTCGTCCGCCAGCGGGCCCGTCACCAGGGCGACGTAGCGCTTGTCCACCGCGCGGTTGCTGAAGGCCTCTCGCACGGCCGTCCACGCCTCGCGCGTGCGGGCCGCCGCGACGACCCCGGACGTCTCCACGTCCAGCCGGTGGCACAGGCCGCCCTCGCGCGGGTCCTGTGACGCCTGCGCGACCTCCGGGTAGCGCGCCACCAGGGCGTTGGCCACCGTGCCCGTCTCGCCCGGCTGCAGCGGGTGCGACGGCCGGCCGGCGGGCTTGTCCACGAAGAGCAGAGCCTCGTCCTCGTGCAGGACGACGAGCGGGAAGTCCGCGTCGGGCGTGGCCTCGCGCGGGGCCTCCTCCACCGTGGCGGTGACCGTCTGGCCGGCGGCGAGGGTGAGCCCCTTCTTCGCGGGGCGGCCGTTGACGCGCACCAGGCCTTCTTCAAAGAGGCGCTTCAGGCGCGCGCGGGACAGGCCCAGGGCCTCGCCCACGAACAGGTCCACCCGCTGGCCCGCCTTGGCGGCGTCCACGGTGAGGGTGTGCGTCGTCGTCGTGGTCACTCGGAGAGGGCCTCGTACACTTCCTCGGCCGTCTGGAACCGGTCGTCCGGCTCCTTGCGGATGAGGCGATGGGCCACCCGCGCCAGCTGCGGGTCGCCATGCAGGTTGAGCGCGAGCAGCGGCGGAGGTTCCGTCTCCAGCACCTGGCGCCACAGCTCGTGCGGCGTTTTCGCGTCGAACGGCGGACGCCCGCTCAGCAGCTCGTACAGGATGACGCCCAGGCTGTACAGGTCCGCGCGTCCGTCCAGCGGCTCGCCCAGAATCTGCTCCGGGGCCATGTACCGGTAGGTGCCCACCAGCTTCCCGTCCGCGGTGATGCCCGCGTCGTCCGCCAGGAACTTGGCCAGTCCGAAGTCCATCAGCCGCACCTGGCGGTCGTCGTCCACCATGATGTTGGACGGCTTCAGGTCCCGGTGCACCAGCCCGTGGCCGTGGATGTACGCCAGCGCCTCGCACACCTGGAGCATGGCGTCCTTCAGCTTGCCCATGCGCTCCGGCCGGTTGAGGTCCGCCAGCTTCGGCGTGGCGGGCGTGCGCGAGGGCGGCGGCGCGCGGACGCCCGCGCGGCGCGGGTCCACCCCGGGCAGCCCGTCCGAGTCGTCCTCCCCGGCGCCGTGGAAGCTGGCCAGGTCCTCGCTGGGGGCTTCCTCCGCGAAGGCGTTGAGGTCGAAGGTGCCGTCGTCCTCGCTGCCGTCGTCGTCCTCGTCCGGGCCGTCCTCGCTGCCGAAGTCGTCGTCGGCGGTGCGGCGCAGGGAGAAGGGGCCTCGCGAGGAGGGCGTGGGCGTGTGCAGGTCGTTGAAGCTCACGTCCAGGTAGTGGCGCAGGGTGAGCCCTTCGATGAGCTCCATGGCCAGGTACGGCTGGCCCGCGTGGATGCCGGCCTCGAAGACCTTCACGACGTTGGGGTGGGACAGGTCCGCCAGGGTCTCGAATTCGCGCGCGAGCCGTCGTGCCGCGCGGTCGTCCAGCGACGGGCCACCCGTCGACAGGAGCTTCAGCGCGACCTCGTCGTTGCTGCGGCGGTCCAGGGCCCGATAGACGGTCCCGGCCCCGCCACTGCCGAGCGTCTCCAACACGCGGTAGGGACCAATGGCCTTGGGAGGCATGGGAGGGCGGATCCTACGGACCACGTCGTGTCAGGGTCAAACGTTCGGATGTTCCTCGCGTGCCACCGGACGCTCGCCCGCGCGGAGGGTTTCACTTTTCCAGTGAACCATGGGAAAGCTCTCCGTCCATGCAACTGGGGAAGTACCAGCTGGTGCGGAAGCTCGCCACGGGCGGGATGGCCGAGGTGTTCCTCGCGAAGGCGGCGGGACCCCGTGGGTTCGAGAAGACGCTGGTGCTCAAGCGCATCCTGCCGCACCTGGCGGAGGATGAGGCGTTCGTGGAGATGTTCCTGGGCGAGGCGCAGCTGGCCGCCCGGCTGGACCACCCGAACGTGGTGCAGATCTTCGACTTCGGCGAGGTGGACGGCAGCTACTTCCTGGCGATGGAGTACATCGACGGGCCCACGCTGCGCCGGCTGATCAAGCGCTCCACGGAGCTGAAGCAGCCGCTGTCGCCCGCGGTGTGCGCGAAGATGGTGGCGTCCGCGGCGGAGGGGCTGGCGTTCGCGCACGAGCTGACGGACCCGGAGACGGGGGCGCCGCTGGGGCTGGTGCACCGGGACATCTCTCCGGAGAACGTGCTGGTGTCGCGGCAGGGCGCGGTGAAGGTGGTGGACTTCGGCATCGCGAAGGTGGCGGGGCAGAGCCACCGCACGGCGACGGGGGTGGTGAAGGGGAAGATCGCGTACATGCCGCCGGAGCAGCTCCAGGCGAAGGCGATGGACGGGCGCGTGGACGTGTACGCGCTGGGCATCGTGCTCTACGAGCTGCTCACCGGGAAGCGTCCGTTCGACGCGACGACGGATGTGGCCATGATGCAGGCCATCCTCTTCGAGCCGTTCGTGCCCGCGCTGAAGCGCCGGCCGGACCTGCCGGAGGCGATGCAGCGGATCCTGGAGCGGGCGCTCGCGAAGGACCGGGAGCAGCGGTATCCGGACTGCCGGGCGTTCCAGGCGGACCTGGAGCGCTTCGTGCTGTCGCTGGGCGAGCCCGTGGGCGCGTACCAGATTGCCCGGCTGGTGGCGCAGGTGATGGAGGGCGTGGAGGGGACGCCCGCGTCCACGCCCGCGAAGGGGCGGGAGACGGCGGAGCTGGTCCGGCCCGCGCCTGTCGTGAAGCCGCCCGAAAGAGGGGAGGCGGTGACGACGCCCATGCCTGCCCGGGTGGGCACGTCCTGGGACCCGGTGCCCTCACGCGTGTCGATGGAGGCACCCGCTCTCACGGCGCCTGGGAGCGATGAGCGCGACGCGGCGACGGATCCCGCGACACCGTCGGCGGGAAGTCTGTTGCCCGCGGCCCGGGGTGAGCGGTCCACGTGGTTCAAGCCGGTGGAGGTTGCTGGCAAATCCCCGGCGACTCCTCGTGCCGGCCGGAAGGTGGCGGCGGGAGCGGTGGTGCTGGTGAGCATGGCCGGGCTCGTGGGGGGGCTGGCGCTGCTGGGGCG
>NZ_RAWM01000208.1 GCF_003668875.1 Corallococcus interemptor
GATGGAGCCGTGACACGCGCGACTGGACGCCAGCGGGCCCCGTGCGCCTCAACCCCTCACCGGAAGCACAGGAGCCGAAGCGCATCGGCTGAACCCTTTCACGCGACATCTACCTTGACGCTCACCGCTTTCGTCTCCAGGCGGGGCGACCGGGTGAAGGTGCTGACGTGGAGCCGGGGCGGCTTCGTGCTTCTCTACAAGCGGCTGGAGGCGGGCCGCTTCCGGCTGCCCCCGGTGGACGCGGGCGCGCAGGCGGTGACGCTGGACGCCACGCAGTTGGCCATGCTGCTGGACGGCATCGACGTGGCCCAGGTGAGGCGCCAGCCCGCCTGGACGCCTCCCGGGCGTACGGGCAGCTGAGGCGCCGGGCCGGGGACGCGGCGTGGCGCAGGCGTGTTGAGGCAGGGTGCCCCGTGAGCTTCCCCAAGACCACTTCTGCCCCTGGCGCGAGGAAGCCGAAGAGCTCAAGGAGCGCCTGACGTCGCTGGAGGCGAAGATGGCGACGCTGGAGCGCCACGTTTTTCGGCAAGAGGACGGAGAAGCTGCCCCCGGTGGCGACGGAGCTGCGCGGGGCCGAGGACTCCACGGCAGACCGGGCCGAGGCCGCGAAGCAAAAGCGGCAAGAGAGGGCCGCGCGCAAGGCCGAGGAGGCCCCGGCGCGGGAGATTCGCCACGCGGTGCCGGCCGAGGAGCGCCACTGCCCGGCGTGCGGCAGCGAGGACTTGAAGCCCCTGGGCAAGGGCCGCACCTCGGTGGTGTACGAGTACGTGCCCGCGCGCTTCGAGAAGCAGGTGCACGTGCAGGAAGTCCTCGCGTGCGCGTGCGGCCGGGGCGTCGTCACCGCCCTCCTCCGGCCCGGGTGGTGGATAGGGGCGAGTACGGCCCCGGCTTCCTCTCCCACGTGGTGACGTCGAAGTGCGCGGACGCTATGCCGCTGCACCGGCTGGCCCAGCGGGTGGAGAGAAGCGGCGTGCCCATGAGTCGCAGCACGCTGACGGACCTCTTCCACCAGGCCGCCTCGGTACTGCTGCCTCTGTCCCAGCACCTCTTGCAATGCATTGCGTCCGCGGACGTGGTGTGGGCCGACGAGACGCCCATGCGCGTGCTGGACGTGAAGAAGACGCGCCAGGGCTACCTCTGGACCTTCCTCACCCAGACGCCCGCGGGCGAGTGGCTGCTGGGTTACCGCTTCAGCCTCGGCCGGGACAGCACGACGCCGAAGGAAGTCCTGGGTGGCACCCGGGGCGCCCTCGTGGTGGATGCCTATACCGGCTACAACGCGGTGACGCTGCCGGAGGGCCGCGTGCGTGTGGGCTGCTGGGCTCACGTGCGCCGCCGCTTCTTCGAGGCCCTCCCCACCGCGCCCGAGGCCCGCGAGGCCCTGGACTTCATTCTCGCCCTCTACCGCGTGGAGGCGCTGGCCCGCGACGCGGGCGTCGTGCGCACGGACGCGCACCTCGAGCTGCGCCAGCAGCAGAGTCTCCCCGTCCTCACGGCGCTGCGCGCGTGGATGGAGGCACAGGCCCCGCGCCACCTGCCCAAGGGGCCCATGGGCCAGGCTCTCTCCTACGCCCTGAAGCAGTGGGACGCCCTCTCTCGCTTCGTCTCCGACGCGCGCCTGCCCCTGGACAACAACCGCTCGGAATCGGCGCTGCGCAAGGCGGCCCTGGGCCGTAAAAACTTTCTCTTCGTCGGCCACGAGGCCGCGGGGCAGAACCTCGCCGGCCTCTATGCCCTCGTCGCCACCTGCGAGGCCAACGGCGTCAATCCCGAGGAGTACCTCGCCGACGTGCTGCTGCGCGTGCAGTCGCACCCCCACTCGCGCATCGGTGAGCTGCTACCCCACGAGTGGATGCGGCGACGCACCGCCGACCCGCCCGCGTCGCCCCTCCAACTCAGTCTCTAACCAGCTCGCTCCTCGCGGCGCCCGCCGAGCACGCTCTGCGTCTGTCATCAAGCCCTCCGGCACGTCACTGGCCGGACGGTTACCCTCCGGAAACACGTCTGCCCGCCGCCGCCGGGCTTCGGATGGGGACGCGCGGGCAGGGGACTTCGAAGTCCTCGGATTTCTGCTGGCGAAGGAGGAGGCGACGTCAGACTGAACGTCGGAGGCAATCACACGAGAGGCGCTAGCCGCAGTAAACGCGACGTGCGCTCAGTCGCAAGACTTCTGTGACGCCTGTTTGTGAGCGCCCGGGTCGCTTCCAACTCTTCTACGAAGCGGTGACGCAGATTTCGTTGCCTTCGGTAAAGAAAAAGCCAGCGGTATAGCTTGTTGTTTCGCCGGGAAGGCAAAGGCTGACATTGAAGGCAATGTTTCTGGCGTTGTTGGTTGTGACGATATTTTGGATGGCCGTTGCGTTGTACGCAACTCCTGCTTGGGTGACGCCATGGAATCGGTTGTAGAAGCCGTCGCGGCTGGTCGGAAGATCGCCCTCTGGTGCGTATGCCTTGATTTGAAATTTCGCTCGAAGCATTCCTGGCTCTGGGCAGAATGCATCGTCAACCGCAAAGCTGACCGCCGTTGCCTCGTAGATGACCGGCCCGGTTGATGTGCTTGGGTCCCAGTTGGTTCCATGAATGGCGAAGTTGCTGCAAGTGGGGCTTGGAACATCAAGGCACCAACCTGCAGTTTGAAGGCAGTAGTCGCCATATGCGCACCCCGCTGGCTGGTTGGCGTCCTTGCGGCATCGCGTGAGGTCCGCCGTCTGCGAGGACGCCTCAATGCTGCTGGATGCATCGTCCGTGTTGGATACGGGGCCGCATGCGACGAGTGAAATGATTGTCGTGAGAATCTTGAGCGCGTTTGCTTGTTTGTGTGTCATGGGGTTTGCGCTTTCTGGGTTCGGGTGGGTTGACTGTGTTCGCTCAGAGTGGTTGCGGCTAAATGTTGAGGCGGAAGGCGTAGATGCTTGCCGCAGTGGCATCTTCTTCGGTCCAGGCAATGAGGGGGCGGCCATTGGAGTCCATTGCGACGGATGGCTTGGTTGCTGGACTGCCCGTGCTTGTCACGGCGTTGAGTGATTGGGCGACGGGTTGCCAGTTGCCAGCAATCCAACGACTGATGAAAATGTTCCGTTCGGCGCCGATGATGCCACTCCAGGCCAGGATATATGGCGTACCTGTGCTCATGGCCAGTGCGGGTTCTGTATTGCCTGTGGAAGATGAGTCGATCGTCTGAGGTGAGGTCCAGTTCGTGCCCTCCCAACGAGACCATTGAATCCTGCCGTCGGACGATGGATTTGAAGGGGATTCAGCCCAGGCTGTCCAGGGGCGGCCATTGCTGTCTACAGCGATGGATGGACTCCAGGATGTCCTTCCTAGAAGTTGGTTCCCCATTGGGGTTGAGTCGTTTTGGGAGATGCCGATGGGAACTCCATCGTCATACATGCTTGTGTCGCGGATGCTGTAGGCGATGTATGTATCGCCTTCGAATGTGGCGGTGGCGAGTGAGTAGACTCGCGGAGCCATTGGAGGACGAGGCAGGGCTGTGCGCGCCCATGATTGCGAACCTGCCGACAGAGAGTAGTGCCCGATCTCTGCGATGCCGGTGGCGTCGCCAAGCGCATAAAGGTGCAGCGTTCCGTTAGAGTCAAGTGCAAGCGAAGGTTGGGAGATACTCCAGTCGTCGGAATACACAGGAATTGATGGAAGGTGTTCCCATCCGTCTCCCGTCCATCTGCGAACAAAAATCTGGGGTATACCTCCTGAATTCGCCGATTCACGCCAAGCGACAACGGGGCGGTTCAGTGAGTCAATAAGAAGCGTAGGTTGGATCGCGTCAGACCCTGTCCCCGCCAGACCACTCAGTTCCCTTCCAAGGATGGACCACGAAGCCCCTCCCCAACGAGCAACATAGATGTTCTTGCTCGCACCGTCCGATTCAGTCCACGCGATCGTAGGCTGATCGTTTCGGTCCATTTTCAGCACGACGTCGTCTGCAGAGGTCCGGCCCGCAACCGCGCTGACTGCGCCGCCCAATGGCAGCCACGTCGGTACACTGAACGACCACGTCGGCGCGGCCGCCACCCCATTGCCCGCCAGGTCCGTCAGGGCGCTCGCGGCGGCAGTGAGGTCCACCTGGACAGAACTCGGGGCGCTCAGGGCGCTCAAAGGCGTCACGGTCAACGTCTTGCCGTCCGCGGAGAGGGCCACGGACTTCGCGATGGCGGCGCCGGTCCCCGTCTTGAGCCCCACGGCCGACTCCGTCACGGAGTTCGGATTCATGGGCTCACTGAAGGTGACCTGGATGGCGTCGTGGACGCTCACGGTCGCCGCGTCCCTGGCCGGCAGGAAGGACGCCACGGTGGGCGCGGTCCGGTCCACGATGACCGTCCTGGGCGCGCTGACGAAAGCGGCCCCACCACGGGTCGCTCGGATGGACAGCTGGTAGGTGCCCTCTGCCTCCGAGGTGGTGTCCCAGGTGAACGAGTAGGGACTGCCCGTGGGCTTCACCAGCACGGTGGTGTCCTTGAGGATTTCCACCTGCTCGGCCGCGCCTCCCTCCACCGTGAACTGCAGGAGCAGAGGGCCTCGCGTGTACGCCTTGCCGGGCGTGGGCACGACCCAGTTCACCACCAGGTCCCCGGGCTTACCCACGGTCACCGCCACCGTGGCCTGCTTCGTCACCGTGCCGTTCTTGCCCTGCAGCGTCAGCGTGTAGGGGCCGGGCACGGTGTCCGCCCCCACCCGGATGCTCAGGGTTCCTCGCGTCTCTCCCCTGGGCAGGGTGAAGGACTGGAGCTCGATGCCCGCGGGCGGGGAGAGGAGGCTCCAGGTGACGGCGCCTCCGGTGGTGTCAGTCCAGGTGAGTTGGATGTCGCAGTCCAGGGTTCCTCCCGGGAGGACCTGCTCCTGGAGGGGGACGGCCGTGAAGGTGAAGTCCGCGTCGGGAGCGCCCGCGTCCTGCTTGGGCGGCTCTTCCACCAGCGGGGGAACGTCGATGCAGGCGGGGCTCAGGCCGATGCAGCCGAGCAGCAACAGGTGTTTCAAGTTGGGCATGGGGGCGTGTTCTGCAAGGTCGGGACCGGCTCGGTCCCGAGGCAGAACACTGCCATACCCGTCCATGGCAGAGGACTCTCCGTCCGGACGCGGAGGCCTCCGGAAACACGTCTGCCCGCCGCCCCCGGACTTCGGGTGGGGACGCGCGGGCAGGGGGACTTCAGAAGGCCGCGGACTACTTCTTCTTGCGGTTCTTCTTCTTGTTCTCCTTCTCCTTCTTGCGACGCTCCTTGATGGCGTCGCGGTCGTCCGGCTTGCTCACGGACGGGGGCGCGTAGCCCATCAGGCGGGCCTTGGCCATCGCGGCCTGGCCCATGGGCGGCGTGTAGCCCGGGGCGATCTGCGGCAGCTGCATGGGCATGCCGCCCATGCCTCCCAGCCCCGCCATGGCCTTCTCCAGCGCCTTCGGGTCCTTCCCGAGCATGCTGCCCAGGTCCATGTTCTTCATCTGGCTCAGCTGCCCCAACTGCTTGAAGCCGGGGATGCGGCCCAGCAGGCCCGGGTTCTGGCCGATGGTGCCCATCACCTGCTGCATCATCCCGAACTTCTGCAGCAGCTCACGGACCTCCTCCGGCTTGCGGCCACTGCCCTTGGAGATGCGGTTGATGCGGCTGGCGTTGATGATGTCCGGACGCAGGCGCTCCTTCTGCGTCATCGAGTCGTACATCGCCTCGATCTTCGTGAGCTCCTTCTCGTCCGGGTTCAGGTGCTCGGTGAGGTCGCCGAAGAGGGGGAACTTCTCCAGCAGGTCCTTCAGCGGGCCCATCTTGCGGACCATGCGGATCTGCTCGACGAAGTCCTTCATCGAGAACTGGCCGGACAGCAGCTTGCGCGCGTCGTCCTCGGCCTTCTTCTCGTCGACGACCTTCTCGAAGTCCTTCATCAGGCCGACGATGTCGCCGAAGCCCAGGATGCGGCCCGCGAGGCCCTCCGGACGGAACTCCTCCAGCTTGTCCATCGACTCGCCCATGCCGAGGAACTTGATGGGCTTGCCCGTCACCTCCTTGATGGACAGCGCCGCGCCGCCGCGCGCGTCACCGTCCAGCTTCGTCAGGATGAAGCCGTCCAGCGTGAGGCGCCGGTCGAACTCGGCCGCCGTGCGCACCGAGTCCTGGCCGATCATCGCGTCGCACACGAGCAGGATGGTGTCCGGCTGCACGTTGGACTTGATGGACTCCAGCTCCGTCATCAGCGTCTCGTCGATGGCGAGCCGGCCCGCCGTGTCGATGAGCACCACGTCGCACTTCTGCTCGCGCGCGGCCGCGTAGCCCCGCTTGGCCAGCTCGGGCGGCTGCACGCCGGGCTCGTGGTAGACGGGGACCTTCAGCCGCTCGCCCAGCACCTTGAGCTGATCCACGGCGGCCGGGCGGTAGATGTCCGCGGCGACGAGCAGCGGCTTGCGCCCCTCCGCGAGGAGCCGGCTGGCGAGCTTGCCCGTGGTCGTCGTCTTACCGGAGCCCTGGAGGCCCACCATCATGATGCCGGACAGCTGGCCCTTGGGCTTCAGGTGGAGGCTCGTGTCCACCGGGCCCATCAGGGCCTCCAGCTCGTCGTGGCAGATCTTGATGAAGTGGTCCATCGCGCTGACCTTGCGCTTCTGGCCCCCCGCGTCCGTGACGGACGTCTGCACGACTTCGCCCACGGCCTTCTCGCGGACGCGGGCGACGAACTTCTTCACCACGTCGAAGGCGACGTCGGCCTCCAGCAGGGAGACGCGGATGTCTCGCAGCGACTCGTCCACCAGCTCGGGGGTGAGTTCGCTCTTGCCGGCGAGGCGGTTCTTGGCGGCCCGGAAGCCCTTGGTGACGGTCTCAAGCATGGGGGGCGCTTTATAACAGCGTCCCGCCAGATGCGACGGTCACGGAAGCCCCGGCCGTCCAGCAGTGGAGGAATCGAGGGGCTTTCCCCGCCACCCGGGACGCCGCCGCCCCGGGAGCCCCGCCCTGGAGGGCCTTCCCATCCCCTATGGGGAGGGGGGCTCGGAGGCCATTCCCGCCGTTCCGTCGGGTTCGGGCCACCCGTCCGGGCTCCCCAGCGCCGTGCTCAGCGCCTTCAGGACGACGTGAGACTTGAGGAGCATCTCGTCCAGTTCGGCCGCCGGGTCCGAGAGCGCCACGATGGCTCCTCCCGCGCCGATGCTGACCTCCCCGGGGCGGACCACCGCCGTGCGGATGACGACGTTCAGGTCCGCCGCGCCGGTGGCGGAGAAGTACCCGATAGCGCCCGAGTACACCCCTCGGGCCTCCTGCTCCAGCCGGTCGATGAGCTCCATCGTGCGCTCCTTGGGGGCTCCCGTCATGGAGCCTCCCGGGAAGGCGGCGCGCACCGCGTCCACGGCCGTGAGCCCCTCGCGCAGGTGGCCCCGGATGGTGCTCACCAGCTGGTGCACCGTGGCGTACGACTCCACGTGCATGAGCCGGGGGACGTGGACCGAGCCCACTTCGCACACGCGCCCGAGGTCGTTGCGCACGAGGTCCACGATCATCAGGTTCTCCGCCCGGTCCTTCTCCTGGGAGCCCAGCAGTTGGCGCAGCCGTTCGTCCTCGGCCGGCGTGGCTCCGCGGCGCAGGGTGCCCTTGATGGGCTTGGACTCGACCCAGCGCTCGGCGTCCACGCGCAGGAAGCGCTCGGGCGAGGAGCAGGCGATGCCCAGGGTCCCCAGGCGGAGGTACGCGGCGTAGGGCGCGGGGTTCAGCCGGCGCAGACTCCGGTACAGGGACAGGGGCTCGACGTGCGTGCGCGCGAGGAGCTTGTTGGTGAGGCAGACCTCGTACGTCTCGCCCTCGTGCAGCTGCGCCATGCAGTGCTGGATGTCGGCCAGGTAGGTCTCGCGGTTCCTGGCGAGGCGGACCGGGAAGGGAGCACCCGGGCCCGGAGCGACGGGCGCCAGGGCGGGCAGGGCGCGAAGGCTGGCTTCGGTGGCGTCGAACCAGGCCTGGACCTGGGCGGCTTCGTGCTCGGGGGCGAGCGCCACGAGGTACACGGTGCGTTCGAGGTGGTCCCAGGCCAGCAGCCGGTCCGCCAGGACGAGGCTGGCGTCTGGATCCGATGAGGGGTGGGGGGCGCTCGCGCCGCAGTCGTGCTTCAGCTCGTAGCCGAGATAGCCCACGAAGCCGCCCTGGAAGTCGAAGGGCAGGCCCGAGGGCGGTGCTCGCAGCCGCGTCAGCTCCTGCTGGAGGAAGGCGAACAGCTCCGTGGCGTGCGCCTCCGTTTCCTGGCTCCGGGTCACGGTGAGCCGGCGTGGGTTCACCTGGTAGTGGATGACGGCGGCGTGGGGGCCCGAGGCGTCGCCCATGAAGGAGAAGCGGGACAGGCCGGCTTCGACGCGGCTGCTGTCCAACCAGAAGGCGTGCTCCTGGCTTCCGAAGAGGGTGACGAAGGCCTGCTCCGGGTCGGCGTCGAGCCGCAGCTTCCGGTGATGGACGCGGAAGGCCGGCGGCGGAGGGAGGGGCGTCGAGGGG
>NZ_RAWM01000209.1 GCF_003668875.1 Corallococcus interemptor
GGGCGGCGGTGGCCGTGGGGCCCGGGGCCGGCGGCGGTGGCGCCGCCTGCGTGCGGGTGGCCGCGAAGGAGACGCCGTTCAGCTCCTTGAGCAGGAACGCCACGCGCATCAGGTGATCCGCGTCCTGCGGCACGTCCTGGAGCAGCTGCCCCAGCGAGCGCACCCCGTCGATGAAGGAGAGCGCGCGCACCTCGTGCGGCGTCAGGCGCAGGTCGCTGGAGGCCACCCGGCCGCCCGACTTCATGATGGGCAAGGGCAGCACGAAGGCCAGCCGCCGCTTGAGGTCCGCCGTCGGCATGCGGCGCACCTGGTCGCTGAGCAGCGCCCAGCGGTTGCCCAGCGGCATCGACTTCTGCGCGGGCAGGTCGCGCGCCTCGAAGCTGAACGTCCCGGACTCCGCCCGCAGCGCCTTGCCCAGGATGCCCAGCGCCCGCTGCGACAGCTGCGCGAACGCCGTCGCCGGCTGCAGGAGCCCCAGCCCGAACAGCGCCGCCAGCAGGTCGCCTCCGAAGCGGTCCTTCGCGCCCTCCGCCTGCTGGAGCTGCTCCGCCGTCAAGAGACGCGCGCCCATCAGCGACACGCCCAGCGCGTCCTCCGCGTGCGACGAGTCCACGAACTCCGGGCTGCCCTTGCGGAAGTGGACCGACAGGGCACGGTCGGAAAGCCCCAGCGTCAGAAGGCCCGTGTGCTCGCCCGCGGCGATGCGCCCGTAGAGCTGCAGGGGCGAGTGCTGCGCGAGCTGCCCCTGCGGAGGCACCGTGTTGCTGCCGTCGTCAGCCGGAGCCTGCGGAGCCTGCGGAGCCTGCGGCGCCTGAGGGGGCGCGGCCGGACGTGCCGCCGCGACCGGAGGGCCCGGAGGCCGCGCGGCGGCGACAGGACGCCCCGCCGGTGCCGCTCCGGGAGCGGGGCCCCGCATCGCGCCCGGACCCGCCATGGGCATGGCGCCAGGACCCGCGACGGGCGCGGCTCCAGGGCCCGCCATGGGCACGGCGGCCGGGCCGGCGCCGGGCGCGGTGGCCGGGGCGGGCGGAGGCGGCGCGATGACCGCGGACGAGGATTGCAGCAGCGACGCGGGCGCGCCGTCCCCCCACAGCTCGCGGGGGAACGCGTCCCGCACCTCCGGAAAGCGCCACGGGAAGGCGAACTGCAGCCCATCGGTGGAGACCTGGAGCTTGCCCTGGATGGAGCCGCTGTCGATGAGCAGCTCGATGGTGGCACCCGTCAGGGGCCCCCAGGTGGTGCCCCGATCGTTGCGCACCCAGTACTGCCGGACCTCGCCCTCCGCCATGTGCCGTCCTGCTCCCGCTCCCTGGACCGCCGGGGAATTGGAATTTTATCGCCGCCCGTGCCCGCCTCCAAGCAGACGTCTCACGAGCGGGCGGGCAGGCGTCCTCAGGGCGTGGCGCCCTCCAGCGCCGCCAGCCCCACGTTGGCCAGGCACGCCGCGTCCGCCTGCTGCTCGGCGGGCGGGTCGAAGCAGTACACCTCGCTGTCGAAGACCTTGCAGATTCCCGCCGGGGTCCCCGCGCACGCCACCTTGCCGTACGCCGTGGTGCAGTTGTAGCCGCACACCGGCCCCACCTCGCTCAGCTTGCACTGGGGCGCCGGCAGGTCCTTGCCCCACGCGCAGAGCGCCGCGGGCGTCGGGTCGAAGCAGGTGATGTGGCCATTCTGCGCCTTGCACACGCCCAGGGGCGTCTTCGCGCAGCGCACGCCCTCGGAGGCGTTCACGCAGTTGAAGCCGCACGCCATCTGGAGCCCGTTGCTGACGCACTGCGCGCGCGGCACCTGCTTGCCGAACACCGCGAACACCGCGGCGGGCGGGTCGAAGCACGTCACGTTGCCGCTCTGGCTGCGGCACACGCCCGCAGGCGTCTTCGCGCACTGCACCTTGCCGAAGGCCGTGACGCACGCGTACCCGCAGCCCACCACCCCGTCGATGGTCTTGCACTCGGAGTCCGGCAGCGCGGAGCCGTACGCCTTCACCACGTACGCCGGCGGGTCGAAGCAGACGGCCTGGCCATCAATGACGGTACAGCGGCCCTGGAGCGTCTGGGCGCACCGCACGCGCTGTCCATCCGACTTGCACGCATAGCCACAGGACACGTGCCCGTCGATGGAGCGGCACGTGGCGGTGGTCGCGTCAGGCGGCGAGGGCGGCGCGGCGAGCGTCAGCGCCAGCACGGTCATCAGGGTCGCGAGCATGAACCGCATTGACCCCCAAGCTTCGCCCTCGCGCAAGTAAGGGTGATAAGCGGGGCGCCACCGTGGACCTGGACGTCAGCGCAGTGAAGCTGGTGCTGTTGTGTGTCGCCGCCCTGAGCGCGGGCTTCGTGGACGCCATCGCCGGAGGCGGCGGGCTGATTACGCTGCCGGCGCTCTTGACGGCGGGCCTGCCCGCGCACGTGGCGCTGGGCACGAACAAGGGCCAGTCCGTGTTCGGCTCGGGCGCGGCGCTGGTGCGCTTCGCGCGCGCGGGGCTGGTGGACTGGAAGCTGGCGAAGGTGGCGTTCCCCTTCGGCCTGATGGGTGCGTTCGGCGGCGCGGCGCTGGTGCTGCTGCTCAAGCCGGAGGTGCTCAAGCCGCTGGTGCTGGTGCTGCTCATCGCGGTGGCGGTGTTCCTCGCCTTCCGCCGCACGCCGCCCCGGAGGGACGGCGTGGAGCCCTCGCCCCGGCCGCGCGCGCAGGCCATCGGGGCGCTCATCGCGCTCTGCATCGGCACCTACGACGGCTTCTTCGGCCCGGGCACGGGCACCTTCCTCATCGTGGCGTTCTCCTCGCTGCTGGGCCACGGCCTGGCGCGCGCGTCCGCGGACGCGAAGGTGGTGAACTTCGCCTCCAACCTGGCGTCGGTGACGCTCTTCACGCTCCGGGGCGTGGTGCTGTGGAAGGTGGCGCTGCCCATGGCCGCCGCGCAGTTCACCGGCGCGTGGCTGGGCGCGCACATGGCGGTGAAGGGCGGCGACAAGCTGGTGCGAATCGTCGTGCTCGGCGTGGTGGCCGCGCTGGTGCTGAAGCTGGGGCACGACGTGTGGCAGGGCTGGGCGGCCTGAGCCTCAGCCGATGTGCACGAGCATGCAGAGCCCGCGCTGCGCCACGGCGGCGGTGAACTTCTGGAGCTCCACGAAGTAGGAGAGCAGCTCCTCCAGCGGATCCACGTCCTCCTCCAGCTCCTCCTCCTCGTCCCAGGTGCCGGGGTAGATGTCCTCCGCCTGGAGCTTCGCCGGCTCGAAGCGCTCGCGCAGGCTGTCCACGGAGACCTGCTTCAGCGCCTCCGCCAGGGCCTTCACGGAGGCCGCGTCGAACACGCGCGCGGTGCCCTCATCCGACGGGATGTCGCCCACGTCCTCGCCGCCGCGCACCAGGAAGTCCAGGGGGGGCTTGCCCTCCCACGCCGTGCCGGTGAGCAGGTACTGGAGGCCGTGCCACGCCTCGCCGATGTCCAGCTCCAGGAACGCCACGCCCTTCGCGTCGCCGAAGTCCTCCTCGTCCTCCAGGAAGGGCTCCAGCGCCTCGGGCGCCTTGAACAGGGCCTGGCGCTGCGACTCGGTGGTGCTGCGCAGCGTGCAGAGCATCTCCATGGGGCGGGCTACTCCACGACGACGAGCTTGGCGTTGTTCTCCACGGCGGTGCCTTCCTTGGCGAAGACCTCCGTGACCTTGCCGGCCTTGGGGCTCTTGAGCTCGTTCTCCATCTTCATGGCCTCCACGACCACGAGCCCCTGGCCCTCCTTCACCTCTTCGCCGACCTTGACCAGCACCTTCACCACCTTGCCGGGCATGGGGGCGAGGACGAGCTGACGGCCCTCCACGGAGAAGCTGCTGGCCGCCGCGCGCATGCGCAGCTTGCGCTCATCCGCCACGTCGGTGCGGTTCACCTGCCCGCGCACCAGCGTGCCAATCTCGTCGCCGTTCTCCTCGAACTCGACGTTGTACGACTGGCCGTCCACCGGGAGCGACAGCGTGCCCTGGTCCACGGACAGCGCGTCCACCTGGAAGGTCTTGCCGTTCACCGTGAGCCGGTAGCGGTCCTGGCCCAGCGGCTCCAGGTCCACCGGCACCGCTTCCTTCTGACCCTGCTGCTGCTTCGTGAAGTAACGCATGGAGGAAAGGTCCTTGCGAAAGGTGGAAGGTCAGCGGCGGCGGCTCTTGAGCGCCAGGCGCCACGGGCTGATGCGGCCAGAGGTGTCACCGCCACCGCCGCGCGACGGCAGCGTCTTCGCGCGCTTCTGGTCGCGCTGGAAGGCGTGCAGCGTGCTGGCCAGGAGGGCCACCTCGCTGAGCTGGGCGTCCTCCTGGCCCAGCAGCTCCGTGTGCTGGCGGGTGAGGAAGCTGGTGTCGTAGTCCCCGCCCACGAACTCCGGGTGGGACAGGATGCCGTGCAGGTAGCGGAGGTTGGTGGTGATGCCCTTCACCACGTACTCGGACAGCGCGCGCTTGGCCCGCGCGATGGCCTCTTCACGCGTGGCGCCCCACACGGACAGCTTGGAGATCATGGGGTCGTAGTAGTTGGGCACCGTGAAGCCCGCGTACACGCCGGAGTCGTCGCGCACGTTCGGGCCGCTCGGCACGCGCAGCGCGTGGATCCTGCCCGGGCTGGGCATGAAGTTGCGCGCCGGGTCCTCCGCGTACACGCGCACTTCGATGGCGTGACCGCGCGGGGCGGGGGCCTCGAAGAGGGGCAGCTTCTCGCCCTCGGCGGCGCGAATCTGCATGGCCACCAGGTCCAGGCCGGTGACCCACTCGGTGACGGGGTGCTCCACCTGGAGGCGGGTGTTCATCTCCAGGAAGTAGAAGTTGCGGTGCACGTCCACCAGGAACTCCACCGTCCCGGCGCCCACGTAGTTGACGGCCTTGGCCGCCTTCACCGCGACCTCGCCCATCTTCGCGCGCAGCTCCGGCGTGAGGATGGGGCTGGGCGTCTCCTCCACCACCTTCTGGTGACGGCGCTGCGCGGAGCACTCGCGCTCGTTCAGGTGAATGGTGTTGCCGTACTGGTCGGCGAAGACCTGGATCTCGACGTGGTGAGGCTTCTCCAGGTACTTCTCGATGTAGACCGCGTCGTTGCCGAACGAGCTCATCGCCTCGCTCTTGGCGGAGCGCCACGCGGAGTCGAAGTCGCCCAGGCCCTCCACGCGGCGCATGCCCTTGCCACCGCCGCCGCCGGCGGCCTTGAGCATGATGGGGAAGCCGATCTTCTGCGCGTACTCGCGCGCCTCCTCGATGGTGCCGATGGGCTCCGTGGTGCCCGGCACGACGGGCACGCCCGCCTTGATCATGTTGGCGCGGGCGCGGGTCTTCTCACCCATGGCGTCCATGGCGGCGGCCGGCGGACCGATGAAGGTGATGCCGGCCTTCTCGCAGGCGCGCACGAACGAGGCGTTCTCGGAGAGGAAGCCGTAGCCGGGGTGGATGGCGTCCGCGCCGGACTGCTTCGCGACCTCCAGGATGCGCTCCTGGACCAGGTAGCTTTCGCGCGAGGGCGGGGGACCGACGAAGTAGGCCTGGTCGGCGGTGCGCACGTGCAGCGCGGAGCGGTCTGCTTCGGAGTACACCGCCACCGTGGCGATGCCGAGGTCCTTGCAGGTGCGCATCACCCGGATGGCGATCTCGCCGCGGTTGGCGACGAGCACTTTGCGGATCTTGGGCATGGGCGCCCGTCTAGCATGGGGCGCCCGGGATTGCCTGCCTCTACTTGCGCAGGTTCAGGTACTGGTCCATCAGCTGCTTCGCCTGGGCGAGCTTGGCCTCCACGAAGCGGTCGTCCTCGTCCGGCTCCGGGGGAGGGGCGGGGTGCGCGGGGGCCTCCACGGGCTTGCCGTCCGGCC
Source organism: Corallococcus interemptor (assembly GCF_003668875.1). Lineage (GTDB taxonomy): Bacteria > Myxococcota > Myxococcia > Myxococcales > Myxococcaceae > Corallococcus > Corallococcus interemptor. Next base: position 5,828 of record NZ_RAWM01000209.1, read on the forward strand.
CGAAGTCCACCGCGGCCGCCAGCAGGTTGCGCGCCGCATTCCCGCTGAAGAGCCGGGCCAGCGCCGTCGTCTCCACGTCCAGCCAGCGCGCGGCCTGGCGCAGCACGTCCAGGTATTCCCCCTCCATGGCGCGGGGCGGGCGGCTGGGGGCGGCCATGCAGACGCGCGCGTAGCTGTGCTCCCGGTCCACGTACATGCCCATGGAGCGGTCCCGGAAGTCGCGCGAGAGCGCCTGCGTCATGGCGTCCACGTGCTCTTCGGGAGAGGACACCTTGCCGGACGTCTTGCCGGAGACGAGCGGAATCTCCGCGACGTGCCACCCGCTGTCGGCCAGCGCTTCCGGACGGGACTCCACCCACTTCACTTCGGGGCAGGGCAGGTCCAGGCCCTCACACACGCCCTTGAGCGTCTGACGCAGGGCGGTGAGGTTTCCTTCGACGTCGGAGAGGAAGAGAATGAGTCGGCGCTGCTGGGACACGGGGGGGGCTCCTTGAGTGGCCCCGTGAAAGCCCCGGCGTTACCTCAGAATTTCCGGAAGTCTCCACGCCCGCCTGCCCCCCAGGCGACGGGAGCGTGCGGGCGTGTTCCGGGATGACTTCTACAGCGGGATGTTGCCGTGCTTGCGCGGCGGGTTCTCCTGCCGCTTGTCCTTGAGCATCTCCAGCGCGCGGATGACCTTGGCGCGGGTCTCCTCCGGACGGATGACCTCGTCGATGTAGCCCAGCTCCGCCGCCTTGAACGGGTTGGCGAACTTGTCGCGGTAGTCGTCCGTGAGCTTCTTGCGCTCGGCGTTGGCGTCCTGGGCCTTGAGCAGCTCGTTGCGGAAGATGATGTTCACCGCGCCTTCGGGGCCCATCACGGCGATTTCCGCGGTGGGGTAGGCGTAGTTGATGTCCGCGCGGATGTGCTTGGACGCCATGACGTCGTACGCGCCGCCGTAGGCCTTGCGGGTGATGAGCGTGATCTTCGGGACGGTGGCTTCCGCGTACGCGTAGAGCAGCTTGGCGCCGTGGGTGATGATGCCGCCCCACTCCTGGTCCGTGCCGGGGAGGAAGCCGGGCACGTCCACCAGGGTGAGCAGGGGGATGTTGAAGCAGTCGCAGAAGCGCACGAAGCGCGCGGCCTTCACGCTGGCGTCGATGTCCAGGCAGCCGGCGAGCACCGCGGGCTGGTTGGCGACGATGCCCACGCTCTTGCCGTTCATGCGCGCGAAGCCGACGACGATGTTCTTCGCGAAGTGCTCCTGCACCTCGAAGAAGTGCTTGGAGTCCACGATGGCGCGGATGATCTCCTTGATGTCGTAGGGCTTGTTCGGGTTCGCCGGGACGATGGTCTTCAGCGACTCCTCGGCGCGGAACGGGTCGTCGTCACACGGCTGCGCGGGCGGGTCCTCCTGGTTGTTGGAGGGCAGGTACGAGAGCAGCTCGCGCGTCATGGCGATGGCGGCCTGCTCGTTCTCCGCGGCGAAGTGGGCCACGCCGGACTTCTGGTTGTGCGTGAGCGCGCCGCCCAGGGACTCCTTGGAGACCTCTTCGTGCGTCACCGTCTTGATGACGTCCGGGCCGGTGATGAACATGTACGACGTGTCCTTCACCATCATGATGAAGTCCGTGATGGCGGGCGAGTACACCGCGCCGCCCGCGCACGGCCCCAGGATGAGCGAAATCTGGGGGACGACGCCGGACGCCAGCGTGTTGCGCAGGAAGATGTCCGCGTAGCCGGCCAGGCTCTCCACGCCTTCCTGGATGCGCGCGCCGCCGGAGTCGTTGAGCCCGATGACGGGCGCGCCCACGCGGGTGGCCAGGTCCATGATCTTGCAGATCTTCTGGGCGTAGGCGCCGGACAGCGAGCCGCCGAAGACGGTGAAGTCCTGGGCGAAGACGAAGACCTGGCGGCCCTCCACCGTGCCGTAGCCGGTGACGACGCCGTCGCCCAAAATCTTCTTGTCGCCCATGCCGAAGTCGTGGCTGCGGTGGGTGACGAACTTGTCCAGCTCGCTGAAGGAGCCGGGGTCGAGGAGCAGGTCGATGCGCTCGCGGGCCGTGAGCTTGCCGGCCTCGTGCTGCTTGGCGATGCGGTCGGCGCCGCCGCCCTGCTCGGCCTGCTGCTCCATCTGCTGGAGCCGTGCGCGCAAGGGATCGTTCTCGGGGGTCGTGGCCATGGGGGGCCGCTCTAACACGATTGAAGGGCGGTGGCAGCGCTTCCCTTGCCTCCGGAGGGGTGGGCGGACGGCCGGGCCCTGTGTGCACGGGGCGCGGACGGGACGGAAGTTCAGGATTTCCGACACCGTGTCCCTTGGCGGGCAGGGAGGTGGGCGATGCGTGAGAGGCCGGGGGCATTTCGGGTGGGGTCGTTCCGGGGCGTACCCATCCGGGTGCACGTCTCCCTGCTGGTGGCGCTGCCGCTGCTGGCGCTGGCATTCGGCGGGACGCTCCAGCGGGCGGCGGAGGCGGCGGACGTGCCGCCGGGAGCATTGGGC
>NZ_RAWM01000020.1 GCF_003668875.1 Corallococcus interemptor
ATGCTGAAGATTTTGGAGAAGCGCTCCCCCGCGGAGCGCCACGCCATCGCGCAGCAGTACGCGGACATGAACGGCGGCGTGCCGGCGGGCCAGAAGCCCGAGGACGTGCTGCTCGCCCGCCTGGGCCTGGGTGTACTCCGGCGCGGCCCCGGCTCCCGCCCCGGCCGCGCCGGAGTACACCCAGGCCCAGGCGGACAAGGACGCCAGCGCCCTGCGTGAGGCCATGGACGGCGGCATGACCGGGTGGGGCACCGACGAGGACAAGCTCTTCCGGACGCTCGAGGGCAAGACGCCCGCGCAGATCGCGATGATCCGCCAGAGCTACCAGGACCACTACGGCAAGAACCTGGACGCCAAGATCCGCGACGAGCTGGGCGGCTCCGACCTGCAGCGCGCGGAAGGCCTGCTCCAGGGCAACGGCGCGAAGAGCGACGCGGTCAACCTCCAGTCCGAGATGGACAGCGTCTTCGGCTCCAACGAGGACATGCTGAAGATTTTGGAGAAGCGCTCCCCCGCGGAGCGCCACGCCATCGCGCAGCAGTACGCGGACATGAACGGCGGCGTGCCGGCGGGCCAGAAGCCCGAGGACGTGCTGCTCGCCCGCCTGGGCCGCGAGATGGACGGCGCGCAGCTGGACCGCGCGCGGAGCATGCTCGGCGCGGGTCGGGCGTCCACGCCCGCGGAGGCCAACGCGCTGGAGACGCGCGCGCTCAAGGCCGGCCTGGAAGAGGACATGGCCGGCTGGGGCACCGACGAGGGCCGCATCTTCGAGCGCCTGGAGAAGGCCACGCCCGAGCAGCGCGCCGTGCTCGCCCAGGACGAGGGGCTCAAGGCGAAGCTCAAGGACGAGCTGTCCACCGAGGAGTACGACCGCGCCATCGGCCTGATGCAGGGCAACTCCGCCCAGGCGGACGCGGCCCGGCTGCGCGAGGCCATGGGCGGCTTCTTCGGCGCGGACGAGAGCGGCGTGCGCGACATCCTCCAGGGCAAGCAGCCGGACGAGGTCAACGCCATCAAGGCCGAGTACCAGCGCCAGACGGGCCAGTCGCTGGACACCCAGGTGCGGGGCTGGAGCGGCGGCGACCGCGACGTCACGCTGCGCATGCTCAACCCGCCCGCCGCCAACGACGCGGCGGGGCAGGCGGAGGCCTCCGCGGAGCGGCTGTTCCTGGCCATGGACGGCATGGGCACGGACGAGGACGCCATCCGCGCCGAGCTGGGCGGCAAGTCCAAGGCGCAGCTGGACGACATCGCCGCCGCGTACCAGGACAAGTACGGCAAGGACCTGCGCGCGGAGCTGGACGGCGAGCTGGACGGCCGCGACGAGCTGGAGCTGCTCAAGCAGGACTACGACCTGGGCGCCATCGACCCCAACGCCCCCAACGCCGCGCGGGAGCGCGTGCGCCGGCTGCGCGAGGTCCAGCAGAACGAGTCCGGCTTCGGCGTGAACCTGCTGGACGGCATCCAGCACCTCACCAAGGGCGAGTCCGACAACGACATCCTCAACCGCAACCTGGGCCGCGCGGACCAGGCCATCGCCACGGGGGACACCCAGCGCGCGAACACGCTGACGGGCTACGCCACGGACGACCTGAAGGCGCTCCAGGCCTCCAAGGACTCGCTGGCGGAGACCACGGCCACCGTGGCCGTCGTCGCCGCGACCACCGTCGCCGTCGTCGCCACGGGCGGCGCGGCCACGCCGCTGGCCATCGCCGGTTACGCGACGGTGGGCGCCACCACGCGCGCGGTGACGTACGCCGCCATCCAGGGTGACGCCGCCGGAGCGCAGGACCTGAGCCGCCAGGCGCTCATCGGCGCGGTGGAGGGCGGCACGGCCGTGATTCCCATTGGCAAGGGCGCCACCGCCGTCACGGGCGGCACGCGCGCCGCGGCCACCACGGCCACGGAGGCCGCGGCCCGCACGGCCTTGCGCGAGACCACCGAGGGCACCGTGCGCACCGCCATCAAGCAGGGCGTGAAGGAAGGCGCCTTCGGCGGCGCGGCCGGTGGCGCCGTGGACGCGGCCACCCAGAGCGAGACGTGGAAGGACGGCGCGCTCACGGGCCTGGGCCGCGTGGGCACCCGCGCGGTGACGGACGGCACCGTGGGCGCGGTGACGGGCGGCGTGGTGAGCGGCGGCCTGGCCAAGGGCGGGGAGCTGCTCCGCCCGCGTGAAATCCCCGTGCTGCGCAACCCCGACCTGCCGGGCAGCACCACCAAGGTGCGCTACGACAACGGCCAGGTGCGCATCGAGGCGGGGCCCACCGCCTCCGCCGCGGACATCGCCGCGCACCAGGAGACGGCCCGCCTGCTCCAGAAGTACGAGGGGCCCACCGGGCAGATCCGCCAGCTCAAGGACCGCGTCCAGCAGGCCCTCACCAAGACGCCGGGCTACGGCACGCAGGGCTTCGAGTCCAAGCTGGAGGTGCAGAAGCTCAAGAACATCCTGGGCGGCCTGGAGGCGGCGCAGAAGCGCATCGACGACAGCATCGCCAGCATGAGCGGCAAGCCCACCGCGGCCACCGTCGCCGAGCGCGCGGCGCTCCAGCGCGACATCGCCAACGTGGAGTTCCAGATCGACTTCCACGCGAAGCGGCTGGACTCGCTGGCGCCGGGCTCGGGCTCCGTGGCCATGCACGGCACGCCCACCACCACGACGCCGGACTGGCCGGGCGTGGGCGACTCCGTGAACACGCAGCTCGCGGTGTCGCCGCCGGCGAAGGGGCCCATGTCGCCCGCGGAGCACGCCGCCATCAACGACGTGCGGGCGCCCACGGAGACGAAGGCGCAATTCAAGGCCCGCCAGGCGGAAGGGCACCGCGCGTACGCGGAGCGCACCTACGACCCCACGACGCGGACCCAGGCCCAGCTCAACCGGGACCTGGACCCGAGCCCCTTCACCCAGGTGGATCCGTCCACCGGGAACAAGGTGCCCGTGGAGACGCAGCAGTACGCCAAGGCCCGGGCGCAGCTCGCCGAGCAGGAGATGCTGCGCCGGGCCATCGTCCGCGAGCAGCAGCTGACCGAGGCCTTCCCCAACGGCCCCACGCTCGACGTGGCCGCCAACGACGTGGCCCACGGCTCGGCCCACAACGCGCACACCCTGGACCGGCACGGCGCCCAGCTGCCCTACACCTCCGCGGGCCAGCCGCCGGGGACGCGCACCATCGAGAGCCGCGTCACCACCGGCGACGGCTGGGGCAGCGTGGAGACGAACTCGTTCCAGTGGAACAGCGATGCGCAGATGGACGCGACCATCAACCAGTACGTCCAGGACAACTGGTCCAGCATCAAGGACAAGCTGATGATGCAGGGCTACGCCGACGAGCTGAACATCCCGGCGCCGCCCGGGACGACGGTGGGCCGGGGCTTCACCCAGGTGAAGGACCCGGTGACGGGCGCGGTGAGGGCGGCTCCGGCCAACGCGACCACCTACAACATCAAGCTGCGACTGGTCGACGGCGTGCCGCCCCAAGTGGTGGTATTGACCGCGTTCCCTGGTCCCTGAGGCGAACTCCCGATGACTACCCTCGAACAGCTCAAGGCGCGCATGGAGGACCTCAAGAGCGCGCCCCCGCTGGAGAAGGCGCGCACCTTCCTCAAGGCCTACTGCGCGAACAACTCCACCCTGCAGGAGGTGGAGGACCAGGTCCGGCACGCGCTGGGCTTCAACACCATTCCCCTCATGACGGGGCTCGATGGGCTGGAGGCCGTCCTCGCCGACAAGAAGGTGCCGGGCGCGGCGCTCGTGACGCTGGCGCGTGAGGACGCGAAGCGCCAGGAGCTGCCCGCCACGCCGGACGCCGCCCGGAACTACCTGGGCCAGGTGGTGGCCCTGTTGCGCAAGTACCTGCCGGAGCAGCCCGAACCGGAAGGCGCCGCCGGCTTCGGCATCGACGACGTCTACAACCTGCGCGACCCGGCCGGGAAGCTGGAGCGGCTGCGCTGCACCGACATGATTGGCGTGGGGAGCGAGAGCTTCGCGGTGCTCGTGCCGGAGCACGCCAGCGAGGACAAGGGCCCCTTCACCGTGTACCGCTACCAGGCGGTGCCCGGGCAGCCCTTCAAGTACGACCGCGTGACGGACGCGGCCGTCGTCGCGAAGGTGCTCAAGGCGTCCCGGAGCTGACCCGCGGGGACACCATGCCCCTGCCGCTGCCTTTAGCGGCGCGCGTAGGAGCCGGTGCGCAGCTCGTCGAGGAAGGCCGGCCCCTTGGGCGCCCAGCCCAGCAGCTTCTGCGCCTTCTCCGACGTGAAGCGCTGATCCAACGCCAGCGCGTCCGCGAACGGACCGAACTGCTTGCGGGCCTCCTCCAGGGGCCACGCCACCGTCTTGCCGGGCACGCCCGCGGCCTCGCTCGCGGCCTGGGCGGCGTCCTTCACCTTCACGCCCGGGCCCTGGGTGGCGATGAAGACGCTGCCCGCGGGCGCCTTCTCCACGGCGCGCACGTAGAGGTCCGCCAGGTCGTCCACGAAGACCACCGCCCAGTGGTTCTCCCCCGTGCCCACGTAGCGCACGGCGCCCCCGTCCTTCACGGACGCGCCGAGCATCGCGGGGATGCCGGTGCCCTGCCCGTAGACGACGCCCGGACGCAGGACGATGCCGCGCACGCCCGGCGTGCTCAGCGCGCGCTGCTCGACGGCGGGACGCCACGCGACGATGGGCGTCGAGTTCAGCGGCGAGTCCTCGTGGGCCACGCCCTGCGTGTGGCCGTGCACCCAGACGCCGCTCGTGTAGAGGAACGTCTTGTTCGTGCCCTGGAGCGCGTCCAGCACCGCCGCCACGGCCGGGCCGTCCACGTCCTTGTCATTGGACGTCGCGGTCCAGATGACCGCGTCCACGTCCTTCACCGCGGCGGCCAGCCCCGCCGGGTCCTTCAGGTCGCCCCGCACCACCTGGACGCCCCTGGCGGCCAGCTTGCCCCGAGCCTCGTCCGACCGCGCCAGCCCCGCCACCGTGTGTCCCGCGCGCTTGAGCGCGTCCACGACCGCCGCACCGATGTAGCCCGTCGCGCCCGTCACCAGGATTCTCATGGTCCACCCCTTCTTTGGGTTTCAGGTTCGCGCCCCTGGATGCACCAGGGCCCTCCGGGTTTCACACCGCCTGGAGTACGGTGGGGGCCCATGAGCTTCGCCGACAAGATGCGCGCCTGGATGCCCCTGCATGAGAACGGCGTCAGCCGCACCGCCCACTTCATGGGGGCCTACCTCTTCACGTTCGCCCTGCTGGTGCCGCTGTGCTGGGTGCGCGTCCCCGGCACGCCGCTGACCGCCGCGCACCTGCTGGTGGCCGCGGTGGCCGTGTACGCCCTGACGCTGGAATGGACCGCGGGCCTGCTCATGGCCGTGCCGCTGGTGCCCACGCTGTTCGCCGCGGAAGGAGTGGCCCGGCTCCCCACGGGGACGGCCGCGGGCATTGCCGTAAGCGTGATGGTGTTCCGCTTCGCGATGGTGGTGGGCGCGCACGTCCTCTTCGAGAAGAAGACCCACGGCCTGTCCCTGGGCGGCCCCCTGCTCTTCTTCATCGAACCCGTGTACCTGCTCACCCTGGCGCTCTTCGCGCTGGGCCTCAAGCAGGACCTGCGCTCGCGCGTGGCCGCCAGCGCCTGAGGCGCCCGCCCTCAGGGGGCCCGGGCATTCACCATGGCGATGCCCGCCAGGATGACGCCGATGGCCAGCAGCATGGGCAGCGTCAGGTGCTCGTTGAAGAAGAGCAGCCCGGACACCACCCCCGTCGCGGAGACGACGTAGCCGAACTGGCTGAAGTACACCGGGTCCGCGACGCGCTGGAAGTGGAAGTACACGCGGTAGCCCAGGCTGGTGAAGACGCACTGGGCCAGGATGACCGTCCAGCCCGCCATGCCGGGACGGGTCAGCCCCCCGTTCGCCACGAGCAGCGGCAGGAGCGCGAGCGCACCGCCCAGCAGCATGCCTCCCGCGAGGAGGCTGACGGGCGCGCCCTTCGGCATGCGCAGCTTCCGGTACACGTTGCCCGCCGCGATGCTGATGGGCGTGCAGAGCGCCAGGGCCAGCCACCAGGCGGAGCCGGAGCCCCCCGCCATGCCCCGCCCCAGCACCAGCAGGGCCGCGCCCGCCAGCCCCACCACGATGCCCGCGAGCCGCAGGGGCCGGTACCGTTCAATGCCCAGGCCCCAGGCGAAGGCATACGTGAACAGCGGCGGCAGCGTGTACACCAGCGACGTCACGCTGGTGCCCACGCTCTGCATGACGATGAAGGTGACGCTGTTGGGCACGGCGACGCTCAGCACGCCAGCGATGAGGCTGTAGCGCAGCACGGGCCCGGCCTCCGGCGCCTGGGAGGCGCCTCGCGCCCCCGCGAACGCCAGCGCCAGGCCGCTGCCCAGCGCGGGCCAGAACGCGAACGCCAGCGGCGACCAGCCCTCCGCGCGGGCCACCCGGGACATGGGGAGCATGCTGCCCAGCAGCACGCCGGTGGCGATCAACAAGAGCAGCGGCGCGTCCCCCAGCTGGCGCAGCCGGCTTCCAACGAGCGTCTGGGTTGTCATGGGCGGGCGTCCGTCAGAAGGTGGTGCCCAGCGCCAGCGCCGCCGCCCAGAGGCCGTTGTCGGAGAAGGCGAAGCCCAACGGCGCATCCAGGTTCATCACCAGCCGCCCCTCCACGAAGCCCGCCGTGCCGTACACCCGGACGTGGGGGATGAGCGCCAGGAAGGTGGGGTCCGCGCCCTCCGCCGCCGTCGACACGTAGATGGCCTGGAAGGTGGAGCCCAGGAGGACGTGCGAGCTCAGGTCCACGGCCGCCGTGCCGGAGACCTGGAAGACCGCGTCCACCCGCTGGCCGCGCTTCTCCGACAGCTGGGCGGACATGGGGATGCGCCCGTCCAGGGCGAAGCGCCACCGTCCCTGGCGCAGCGCCGCGTCCGCCCAGGGCGTCAGGCCCAGGAGCCCCGGGGCCACCAGGCTGAAGCCGCTGTTGCCGCGCAGCGTGGCCGCGCGCCGCAGCAGCGCCGAGCCGAAGTCGTCCGGGTCGGTGATCAGCGTGAAGGGCAGCACCAGGTTGCCGCCCGTGCGGACCTTCAGCGCGCCGTCGTCGTACAGCACGCCGCCCAGGCCCACGGACGGGTTGCCCGCCTGGAACGCGGTGGGGCCTCCGGCCCGTGACGGCGCGTAGGCGAACAGCCATGCGGCGTTGAGGCTCACGCGCTCCGACAGCGACAGGGACCCGGAGAGCGCGGGCGCGAACACCGTCGTGGGCTGCCCGTTGAGCGTCCCGGAGTAGGCATACGTCTCATAGAGCAGGGCATTCGGAGGACGCGGCGCGGGGTCCGCGGCCAGGACCTCCGGGGCGGCGAGGAGCAGCGCGGCGGCGCAGAGACAGCGGATGAGTGGGTTCATGGCGAAGGACGCAAGGGAAGCAGGAAGAAGGAAGGAGGAAGGTCACGGGCCCGGGGCCGCCCAGGTGGCGCCGAACTCGAGCAGCTCGGGCAGCAGGTCCCGGCCCAGGGTGAAGGCCATGCCCAGCGGAGCGCACACGCCGCGCTCCAGCGCCGTGGGCGCGTTGGAGGACGCCTCCAGGGGCTCGGGGGTGGCGGGAGGACAGGCGGCATCGAACCGGCCATGGGACGGACGCAGCTGGTGCGGCACGTCCGGCAGCGCCTCGGCCACCGCCCGGACGATGGGGGCCTGCCCGTCGGAGACGACGCCCACGACGGGCACGTCCAGCGCGCGCACCAGCGTCTGGAGGTGCTCCACCAGCGCCCCGGCCCGGGGCTCCGGCAGGCTCCAGGCCGCCAGGACCTCGGAGGACAGGCAGTCTCGCGCCACCCAGAGCACGGCGTCGCCCGCCTCCGGGACCAGGCCGCTCAGGGCCAGCACCACGCGGCCCAGCCTGCGCGTCACCGCCTGGAGCCGCGCGGGGTCCAGGGACCGGGGGGACAGCAGGGCGTCATAGCGCTCCAGCAGGTTGGAGACGCTGCGCGCGGAGATGGGCACGTCCCGGGCACGCAGGGCGGCGTGGATGGCGGGCACGCTGCGCTTCTCCTGGTGGCGCAGCGCCCCGATGAGGGCGATGACGTCCAGGCCGAACTCGTGCTCCGGCAGGACCCACAGCCCCTCCTCCTCCGCGCGGATGGCCTTCTGGCGCAGCGGACACCCCTCGCGGTGACACACCCGGACCTGCACCTTGAGCGCGACGACGCCGTTGAGCGTCACCACGTTGCGGCGGGCCCGGTAGTCCGCCGGCACCCGTCCACCACAGGCGGCGCACTGCCGCCTTCGATTGTCGAGCCCCACAAGCCGGCTGGCCGGGGGATGTCCGGTGGTCCGCGCCATGACGCCACTCCCTGGGAAGGCGGCACCGCCGCAGGCCGGTGCCAGACGTGGCTAGGGCGTGTTGCCCGCGGCCGACTTCACCGGCTGCGCCGGCTGCTTCTTCACGAGCTCGATCTCCAGCGTGATGGAGACCTCCTCGCCCACCGCCACGCCGCCCGTCTCCAGCGCGGCGTTCCACTTCAGGCCGAAGTCCTTGCGGGCGATCTTCGTGGTGGCCGTGCCGCCCCGCTTCACGTTGCCGTACGGGTCCTTCGACTCCACGTCGAACCCGTCCAGCTGCAACACCACCGGCTTCTTCACGCCGCGGATGGTGAGGTCGCCCGTCAGCTTCAGGCCGTCACCGGACTTCTCCACCTTCGTGGACTTGAACGTGAGCGTGGGGAACTTCGTGACGTCGAAGAAGTCCGGCCCTCGCAGGTGCTCGTCGCGCGAGGCGTCGTTGGTGGTGACGGTGGTGGCGTCGATGACGGCCTCCACCGACGACTTCGTCAGGTCCTTCTCGTCCAGCTGCACCGTGCCGGTCACCTTGGAGAAGGAGCCGCGCACGTTGGACACCATCATGTGCTTCACGGAGAAGAGGGCGGACGAGTTCGTCGGGTGGATGTCGTACGCGGTGGCGCCGGCCAGCGAGGGCACGGCGAGGGTGGCCACGAGGGCCAGGGACTTGAGGAACGGCGTCATGGGGCGTGTCTCCAACAGGAAAGGGGAATGGCGCTTCAGGTGGCGTAGATGCGCTTGTGGTCGCGCGTGCCCTGGTAACGGAAGCCGGTGCCGGCGGCGTCCGCGGCGGGCCGCTCGTCCAGGTGCTCGCGCGCCCGCATCACGTCTTCGTATTCGGGGATGGACAGCGCGCGGCGGCGGGTGAGGCGGGCCTCCAGCCCCAGCGCCTTCACGCGCTCCTGCGCGCCGGCCTGCACCACGCCGCTGAAGAACTCCGCGCAGGACCCGCTGCCGTAGGAGAACAGGCCCACGCGCTGGCCGGTGAGGTCCTGGGACGCCGTGGACAGGAGGCTCGCCAGCGCCAGGTACATGGAGCCCGTGTAGATGTTGCCCACCTGCGACGGCAGCACCAGGCTGTTGCCCACCAGCCGGTCGAAGCTCGCGTCCGGCGCGGTGTCCCCGTCCAGCGTGCGCAGGTGCCGGTGCGCCTTGCGGGACATCTTCCCGTAGGGCACGTGGTAGACGAGCGCGGCGAAGCGGTCGCTGTACGCGCCCTCGCCCGCGGGCTCCGCGGCGGCCTCCTGGTAGGCCCGGTACGCGCCCTCCAGCGCGTCCAGGTAGCACTGCACGGAGTAGTGCCCGTCCACCAGGGCGTCCTTCGAGTACAGCGGACGCCAGAAATCCATCACGTCCTTGGAGTAGACGCCCGTCTTGCCCGCCTCCAGGGCCAGCAGCGCGGGCGTGTCCGAGACCAGCATGGCCACCGCGCCGGCGCCCTGCGTGGGCTCGCCCGGCGTGCCCACGCCGTAGCGGGCGATGTCCGAGCACACGATGAGCGCCTTGCGGCCCTTCGCGCTGCCGGAGCGCACCCAGTCGAGCGCCATCTGGAGCGCCGCGGTGCCGCCGTAGCAGGCGTGCTTCGTCTCGAAGATGCGGCAGCGCGTGGGCAGCCCCAGGAGGCCCTGGACGTAGGAGGCCACCGGCTTGGAGTGGTCCACCGCCGTCTCCGTGCCCACCACCAGCAGGCCCACGTCCTCCGGCGAGCAGCCCGCGGACTCCAGCGCCATGCGCGCCGCGCGGGCCGCCAGCGTCACGGTGTCCTCGTTCACCAGGGGCACGCCCATGCGCGTCACCCCCAGGCCCTCCACGTACTTGCCGGGCGCCACGCCGCGCGCCATGGCCAGGTCCGCGAGCTCCACGTAGGTGTCCGGTACGGCGACCCCGATTGCTTCCAGTCCTGCCTGCATGATGTCCCCCTCGACTTGCTGCGAGATGTCTTCTTTTCGCGCGCACGTCTCCCGTGCACCGCGGGATGCGCGGTGTCCGGGGGCGTGGGCGGAGGTGTCTGGGATTGCGGCCCGGCGCGAGCCGGGCCCCTTCGCTTGACGTCAGCCTCGCGCGTACGAGCCGCTGCGCAGCTCGTCGATGATGCCGGGGCCCTTGGGCGTCCAGCCCAGCAGCGACTGGGCCTTCTGGGCGGAGAAGCGCTGATCCAGCGCCAGCGCGTCCGCGAACGCGCCGAACTGCTTGCGCGCCTCCTCCAGGGGCCAGGCCACCGTCTTGCCGCCCGCGCCCGCGCCCTCGCTGGCCGCCTGGGCGATGTCCTTGAGCTTCACGGCCGGGCCCTGCACTGCGACGAGGACGGTCCCCGCGGGGGCCTTCTCCACGGCGCGCACGTAGAGGTCCGCCAGGTCCTCCACGAACACCACCGGCCAGTGGTTCTCCCCGGTGCCCACGAAGCGGGCCGCGCCGTCCTGCTTCGCGGAGGCGGTGAGCATGGAGGGGATGCCCACGGCGCGTCCGTAGACGATGCCCGGGCGGATGACGACGCCGCGCACGCCCGGCGTGTTCAGCGCGCGCTGCTCCACCGCCGGACGCCACGCCACCAGCGCCGCCGCGGCCAGGGGCGAATCCTCCGTGACGACGGCGCCCTGCGTGTCGCCGTGCACCCAGACGCCGCTCGTGTAGATGAACGCCTTGTTCGTGCCCTGGAGCGCGTCCAGCACCGCCGCGACGGCGGGCGCGTCCACGGCCTCGCTGTTGGCCGTGGCCGTCCAGACGACCGCGTCCATGTCCTTCACCAGCGCGGCCAGCCCCTTGGCGTCCGCCATGTCGCCCGCCACCGCCGTGATGCCGCGGGCGGCGAGCTTGTTGCGCGCGTCTTCGGAGCGCGCCAGCCCCAGGACCTGGTGGCCCGCCTGCTTGAGCGCGTCCACGACCGCCCCGCCGATGTAGCCCGTCGCGCCCGTCACAAGGATCTTCATGGTGTGCCTCTTCTCACGTTCAGGTTGCGTCATTCGACCGTCACGCCCGCGTCCTGGCCCTCATGGGCCCAGGCGTAGGAGCGCAGCAGCAGCTGCCACACGACCTCGAGCTCGGCCTCGTCGCGCGGACCAAAGAGCATGGGCGTCCCGGAGCGCGGATGCGGCATGCCCCAGCCCTGCTGGAACACCCGCCGCGCCGTCTCCGGCGGGAACGTCAGGTGCAGGCTGCCGTCCTCCGCCGGGTGGATGTGCGCGAACTCCGTCCCCACCTGGAACGCCGCGCGAGGCCCCCGGGCCGACTCGGGCCGCAGCCAGAAGGCGCGCGCCCCGGGGACGGAGATGCCGCTGGGCGCCACCCGCACGTCCGGCAGCGCGGCGGCGCGCGTGAACAGGCGCTCCTGCAGCTCCGGGGGCGCCAGCTGGCTCAGCTGCCGGTGCGCCAGCGGCGTTCCCGGCGGCGCGTCCGTCGTCTCCGGGCGAGGCCCCTTGCGCGCGGGCAGCCGGAAGGACGGCTCCGGCGCCGTGGACGCCAGCACGCGGGACTCACGGACCTCCGGCGCCGCGCGCGGCACGTCACTGGCTGGCGAGGTGCAGGACAGCGCGGCCAGCAGCACCGCGAGCCCCGGGAGCACCGGGCGTGGGGAATCCATGGCTTTCCTATAGAGCCCGTTGACGTCTGGACACTACGCGCCGATTGGAAAAGGATTGTTTCCTGGAGGTGACCAATCCCCATGGAGCAGGTGGCGCCCTATTTCACGTTCGCGGAGGTGGTGCGCACCGGCAGCTTCACGGTGGCGGCCCGCTCGCTGGGGCTGTCCAAGGCGACCGTCAGCAAGCAGGTGATGGCGCTGGAGGAGGCGCTGGGCGTGCGGCTGTTGCAGCGCACCACGCGCAAGCTGTCGCCCACGGCGGAGGGCCGGGCGCTGGCGGCGCGGTGTCAGCGGATGACGCAGGAGCTGGAGGCGGCGAAGGCGGAGGTGCTGCTCTTGCGCCGCAAGCCGCGCGGGCCCCTGCGCGTGAGCATCCCCATGTCCTTCGGGCTTCTACGGGTGCTGCCGGCCATGCCGGAGTTCCTGGAGCGCTACCCGGAGATCGAGTTGGACATCCAGCTGGATGACCGGGTGGTGGACCTGGTGGAGCAGGGCTTCGACGCGTGCATCCGCATCGCGCAGCTGCCGGACTCGTCGCTGCTCGCGCGGAAGCTGGCCTCCAGCCGCCGGGTCATCTGCGCGACGCCCGCGTACCTCCACCGGCACGGCACGCCGCACCGGCCGGAGGACCTGCGCCAGCACCGCTGCCTCCAGTACACGTACCTGGCCTCCGGCGCCGCGTGGCGCCTGCGCGGCCCGGGGGACGTGGAGTCCCTGGTGGAGACCACCGGCACGCTGAAGGCCAACAGCAGCCTGGCCCTGAAGACGGCGGTGCTGGGCCACGCGGGCATCGCGCAGTTCCCCCTCTTCGCCGTATGGGAGGAGCTGCGGGACGGACAGCTCGTGGAGGTGCTGGACGACCACACGCTCCCGGAGCTGTCCATCTGGGCCGTGCACGCGCAGGGGCGCACCGTGACGCCGAAGGTGGGCGCGTGGATGGACTTCCTGGCGCGGCGCTTCGCGGACGAGCCCGGGTGGAACCTGGGCGCCCAGGCGAAGCGCGGCGCCTGACTTCAGCCCTTGCGGGTGTTCGTCTGCCAGTCGTGACGCATGCGCAGCTTGCTCAGCTGCGCGGACGCCACCTGCGTGCGCGCGCCGTCCGCGGCCAGCTTCCAGGCGTGGCTCTGGGTGAAGATGACGTTGCGGCCGCCGCGCAGCACGGTGGCCTCGAACTCCACCACCGTGCCCAGGGGCGTGGCGGACAGCATCATCGCGTTGAAGTTGCTGGTGAGCGCGTACTCGTCCGGCCCCAGCGTGGGCAGCGTGGCCAGCATGCTGACCACGTCCAGCATGGAGTAGATGACCCCACCGTGCAGCGTGTGGCTGAGGTTGTCGATGGCCTCCGTGACGCGCAGGCGGCACTTGCAGAAGCCGGGGCGCTGCTCCAGCAGCTCCAGGCCGCAGTAGCGCTGGTAGGCGTGCTCCAGGAGGGCGCGGGAGTGCGCCTGGGCGTGCTCGCTCAGGTCCGTCGTCGTGTCGTTCGTCACAGGGTCCGTCCGATGATGTCCAGCATGACTTCCCGGGCGCCGCCGCCAATGCCCAGCAGGCGCGCGTCGCGGTAGATGCGCTCCACGCGCGAGGGTTCGACGCAGCCGTGCGCGCCGTGCAGCTGGACGGCGTCGTGGGCCACCCGCTCCAGCACGTCCACGGCGGTGTTCTTCGCGATGGCGGCCCGCGCGGCGGTGAGCTGTCCTTCCGCCTGCCAGCGCACCGCCTGCTCCACGAAGACACGCGCCACGCTCAATTCGGAGTGCCGCTCCGCCAGGCGCTGGCGCAGCACGGACTTGTCCAGCAGCGCTTCCGGCCCCACGCGCCGCGTGCGGCAGTGCTCCACGGTGTCGCGCAGGGCCAGCTCCGCGGACGCCAGGGCCATCACCGCCAGGTTCAGCCGCTCCTGTTGCAGACACTGCTGGAGGAGCCGGCCCGCCTCGCGGCCGTGGATGAGGAGGCGCGCGGGCGTGGACTCGAAGCGCAGGGCCGCGAGCGGCAGGCAGCGCCAGCCGAGGCACGCCAGGCGTTCATGGCTCAGGCCCGGCGCGTTGCCCTCCACCAGGAACAGCGCCAGGGCCCCATCCAGGAGCGCACCCACCAGGAGCAGGTCCGCGCGTCCGCCGTTGCAGATGAAGCGCTTGTCGCCGGTGAGCCGGTGGCCATCTCCATGAGGTCCGGCACGGCACTCGAAGCCGCGCAGGTCCGAGCCGGCCTGCGGTTCGGTCAGCGCGAGCACGATGCTCTGGTCGCCCCTCAGCACGGAGGGCACCACCCGGGCCGCCACCGCCGCGTCGGCGCCCTGCACCGCCTTGAGGCTGACGAAGTGCGATGCGAGCCCCATGGTGATGCCCTGAGCGCCGCCCAGGGTCAGCTCCTCCACCAGCACCGCCAGCGCGCCCGGGTCGTCCGGGAGCCCCTCCGGGGAGTGCCCCAGCGACAGCAGGCCCGCCCGGCCCGCCTGCCGCCAGAGCTCCAGCGGGTAGGCCCCTTCGCGCTCCCACGCGTCCACGTGGGGCCGCACCTGGTCGTTGACGAAGGTGCGCACCCGCCCCCGGAAGTCGTCCGTCCTGGAGTCCATCTAGAACACCGTGCTCTGGGCCAGCTGCTGGAAGCGCTGGACGATGGGCGCGAGCCTCGCGGGGGACACCTCTCCCTCCGGCTCGAAGTAGTAGAGCCGGGTGAAGTCGTCCATCACCTGGAGCATCTCCCGCGAGCGCCGCGCGGCGCGGATTTCGTAGCGCTGGAGCGCCGCCTCCAGGTCCGCGTCGCAGTGCCCCACCAGGGCCTGCGCCAGCATGAAGCCGTTCTCCAGGCCCAGCGTCAGCCCGTAGCCCAGGGTGGGCAGCATCGCGTGGATGCTGTCACCCAGGAGCACCACCCGGCCCCGGAACCACCGGCCCTCGCCCGTCAGCGCCTTGAGCTTGTGGGTGAGGATGTCCTGTTCGGGCGTCTGGCCCATCATCCGCAGCAGGTCCTGGGGCAGCGGCGCGAACAGCTCCAGCAGCCCCTGCCGGTCCAGCAGCGGCTGGTTCCGGTGCTGGTAGGCGGCGAACCAGTAGCGCAGCGACGTGGCCTTGTTGAGCGGGTACGTCACCACGCGCGAGTGCCGCGACGTGAAGATCTGACAGCGGTCGGAGTGCAGCAGCGGCGAGTCGAAGTTCACCACGCCCCGGCTGGCGACGAGGCCCGTGTCATGGGGCACGAGCCCCGGGTTGACGAAGGCGCGCGTCGTGGACGACACGCCGTCCGCTCCCACCGCGAGGTCGAAGTCGAAGCGGTGGCCGTTGGTGAAGGTGAGGCGCACCTGGTCGCCCACGTTCTCCAGTGACTCGCAGCCCATGCCGTAGTGGATGTCGTCCTCGTCCAGGCGGTCCGCCAGCAGGCGGAACAGCTCCGTGCGCAGGAACATCATCGCGGGCGCGGGCAGCCCCATCCCGGCCGGGCGCACCGGCTGGCTGTGGATGAGCTGCCCGTGCTTGTCGTGCGTGTCCAGGAACTCGATGGGCTGCCCCCGGGAGAGGAAGGCGCGGTCCTTGAGCACGAAGCGCAGCACCTGCATGGCCTGGGGCCAGACGTAGATGCCCGTCCCGGAGTCCCGGGGCCCCGTGCCGCGCTCGAAGACGACGCAGTCCACGCCCAGCCGCTTGAGCATGACGGCGCAGGCCAGCCCGTTGAGGCCCGCGCCGATGATGGCGACCCTCATGCCGCCTCCTCGCGGGCGCTCCACAGGGGCTGGCTGCTGGAGGCGCGCAGCGAGTACCGGTTCTGCAACAGGCACAGGCTGGTCAGCTCCATCAGCATCGGGTCCAGCAGGCCCTGCTCATGCGCGCTCAGCGTGGGCAGCTTCTCCAGCAGGCCGCGCACCCGCGCGGGGTCGAAGAAGGGCAGCGCGTCCAGCTCCGAGCCGTTCAGCACGTCGCGCACCAGCTGGTACAGCCGGCCCTTCTGCTGGAGCGTGGCGGGCGGCGCGCGGAAGTAGTGCTTCTTGCGCTTGTAGAGGGCGTCCGGCAGGTACGGCCGCATGGCCTCACGGAAGACGTACTTCTCCGTGGAGCCGCGCACCTTCATCCAGACGGGCATCTGGCACGCCAGCTCCACCACGTGGTGGTCCAGCAGGGGCACGCGGCCCTCGATGCTGTGGGCCATCTCCATGCGGTCACCCAGCGTGGTGAGCACGAAGTTGGGCAGGTAGGACTTGGCCCACAGGTACATGGACTTGTGGACGGGGTCGCGCCCCTCCAGGTTGCGGTGATCCAACCGGTCGTAGAACTGGCGGTAGGGGTCGCTGCCCGCGAACTGCTCGCGGAAGTCCGGGCGGTAGAGCGCCTCCAGCGCCTTGAACCAGCCGGCCTGGTTGTCCAGCCAGGACACGCCATGGGACAGCTGCTGCACCATCCAGTGGATGTCCTGGGGCATGTCGGGCTGGACGTAGCCGTTCTCGCTCTCCTGGATGCGCTGGCGCAGCCTGGTGACGAGCGCCGGGTCCTGCCGCTCCGGGTTGTAGAGCAGCATGTCGCGGCGGAAGTGCGGGTAGCCGGCGAACACCTCGTCGGCGCCCTCGCCGGTGAGGACGACCTTCATGCCGGCGTCGCGCACCGTCTCACTGAGGATGTACTTGGCCACGCCGTGCGCGTTGAAGAACGGCGTCTCGTTGTGCCAGAGCGCCTGCTCGAAGTGGTCCGCCAGGTCGTCCTGGGACACGGCCACGGTGTGGAAGCGCGCGCCGTTGTGCTCCGCGGCCAGCCGCGCGAACTTGTTCTCGTCGTAGTCATCCATGTCCGTGAAGGACAGGTTGAACGCGTCCAGCGGCTGCCCGGACAGCTGCGTGGCCACGCCCAGCATGGCGGAGGAATCAATGCCGCCGCTCAGGTAGACGCCCATGGGCACGTCCGCGCGCAGGCGCAGGCGCACGGACTGCTCCACCGCGGCGCGGATGGCCTCCACCATGCCCTGCTCGTCCGCGGGGTCCGGCGCGTCCTGGCGGGCGAACTCCATGTCCCAGTAGCGGCCGTGGTGCAGGCCGCCGCTGTCCGCCATCACCCAGCACCCGGGCTGCACGCTCTTCACGCCCTTGAAGAGCGTGTGGTCGCGCAGGTAGAAGGCGCGGCTCGCGTACGCGTGCTCGTCCCACTCCGCGGGGACGCCCGCGGCCAGCAGCGCCTTCACCTCCGACGCGAAGTACCAGGCGCCCCGGTGCTGCGCGTAGAACATGGGCTTGATGCCCAGGCGGTCGCGCACGGCCAGCATCAGGCGGCGCTGCCGGTCGAAGAGCAGGATGGCGAACTCGCCGCGCAGCTGCTTCAGGCCCGCGAGGCCCGAGCGGCGGTACAGGTGCAGGGCAATCTCGCTGTCGGACTCCGTCTTGAAGTGGCAGCCGAGCGCCTGGAGCTCGCGGCGGATCCGCTCGTGGTCATAGAGCTCGCCGTTGACCACCAGCGCGATGTCCCCCTCGTCCGCGACGATGGGCTGACGGCCGTTGTCCAGGCCGATGATGCTCAGCCGGACGTGGCCCAGCACCGCGCGGCCGGCCGGGTCATGCCACAGGCTGCGCTCGTCGGGGCCACGGTGGTGGAGGGTGGTCAGCGCGGTGATGAGGCTGCGCTCGTCGAAGCCGGAGGGGGAACGCTGGTAGACGCCAATGAATCCGCACATAGCAGGGCCGCTTCCTTCAATGGATATGTGTCCGTCAGCGCCAGCGCACGCGGGCCCCCGGGAAAGGGCCTTCGAGGCTGGCGGAGCCCATGGCGGTCCGTCCTGGAATCACGTCCAGACCGGCCACGGGTTTTCTGTCAATGGATTGCAACCCGCTGGAGGAACTGGCGCGTGCTCAGCCATGCCCCGGTCCAGCGGAAGTTGTTCAGGCGGTCATCGAGTGCTTCCGGTACCGCGACAGTCTCTACCCATGATTCCCCCTCTGAAACCCGGCCCACGGCGGTCCTGACGGCGGATGGACGCACCGCGACCGACGGACATTGGACATAACATCATCAAAAACAAATCGATAGCAGAAATCTCGTAACAAGCTTTTTAACAAGTTCAATCCGCCCACACTGGACTGTTTCGCCACCCAGCCCCGGGAGCGAGGGCTTACGGCATTTAACGCCTGCCATTGGGGCAGATATCGCCTGACGTGAAGCCCACGGCAGATAACGCCTGTCTTGAGAGCCCAGCCCATACACAGACATCCACTCCCCGGTGCCGGAGACGTGAAGCGGGCGTGACGGCCCCGTGAGGCGCTCCTTCAAGGAGGGCCCACGAGGATTGAGCGCGGGCCCCGGGCGGGGTTTGTTACGCCCCCCATGGAAGGCCCCGGCATCCTCGTCCGACACCCCGCCGCGCGGTGGGGGCTGCTCACCCTGCTGTCGCTCCTGCTGCTGTCCGCCGTGCCCCTGTCCGGGGTGACGTCGCTGGGGACGCTGAAGGAGGGCTACACGGACCACGTGCGCCATCCGTACGTGGTCTGGGTGGGACTGCACCGGGGGCTCCAGGCCCTCTACACCGCGCCGCTGGGCGAGCTGCGCGAGGGCATCCCCTACCGTCAGGCCATCGACCAGTGGCTGGACGTGCCGTACGTGTATCCGCCCGGCGCGCTGGTGCTCTTCCTGCCGCTGGCGCTCGTGGGCGAGTGGGTGCCCATGACGCCCCAGGCCTTCGGTCAGGTGTGTCTGTTGTACCTGCTCGTCTTCGCGCACGTGGCGCTCTACGCGGTGCTGCGGCTGTTGGACGGGCAACCGGCGGGAGGCCGCTGGGCGGTCGGGTTTCTCTGCTGGCTGGTGCTGATGCGGCTGGCGCTTTATGGCCAGTACGACGGCGCGTGGCTCGTCTGCGGGGTGCTGGCGTTGGCGGCGCTGGCGAAGGACCGGCCGGTGGTGGCGCTGCGCTGGCTGGCGCTCGCGGCGCTGCTGCACTACCGGGCGCTGGTCCTCATCGCGGTGGGCGTGGTGGCGCTGTGGCGCGTGGTGCGTGGACGGCCGGTGCGTCAGTGGCCGTGGGTCACGCTGTTCGGTGTGGCGGCGGCGGGCTTCCTCTGCGTGCGCACGTTCCTGTGGATGGCGCCGCTGGCGGCCCAGACGGACGCGGCGACGCCTTCCATCCTGGGGGAGCCGGGCACGGTGGCCCTGGTGATGGGCTTGAGCGCGGCGGTGCTGGCGCTCTCCTGGCGCGGGTCGGACGGGCTGGTGACCGCGTCGGTGGGGCTGGGCGTGGTGCTCGCGGTCATCGACACGCGCCACTGGTGGCATGCCTCCGCGCTGATGCTGGTGCCCCTGTCCGTGGGCGTGCTGCGGGCTCCGCGCTGGCCGTCGGCGGTGAGGCTGGGGCTCGTCGTCTGGGCGGCGGTGCTGGAGAGGGCCGTGTGGTACGGCAATCCCCTCTGGTTGTTCCGAGACCTCAATCGCTTCCTGCGGCTGATGTGAGGCGGAACCGCGCCTCGTCCCAGGCGAGCCCGTAGCGGCGCAGGAGCGCGTTGACGTCCGCGCCGGGCTGGGGCGGATGCGCGAGGGTGTCGAACCGGTACCACTGGAGCGTCCGGTCGGAGGCCGCGGACACGAGGAACGCGCCGTCCGGAGAGAACGCCAGGGCCGCGAGGAAGCCCTGCTGTCCCGCGAGGATCCCCAGCGGTTCTCCGGACGGCAGGCTCCAGACCTTCACCACTTGCTCCAGCCCTGATGACGCCAGGAAGCGGCCCCCCGGCGACACGGCCAGGGCCAGCACGCCCACCGTCTTCTCATCCAGCGTCTTCAACAGCCGGCCCGCCGTCACGTCCCAGACGCGGATGGGCTGCCGCAGCCCCGCCGTCACCAGGTGGGGTTCGGACGGAGTGAAGGCCACGGCGCGCACGGGCTCGCCCATGTCGAGCCGCAGCAGGGGCTGAAGCCGCTCCACGTCCCAGGTCCGCACCGTCTTGTCCGTGCTGCCCGACGCGAGCCTGCGCCCCGTGCTGTCGAAGGCCAGGGTCCAGACCTTGCCGGTGTGTCCCTGGAGCAGTCCCACGGGCGTGCCATCGGCCACGGACCACAGCTGGATGTCCGGGTCGCCCGCCACCGCGACGAGCGCCCCATCCGGGCTGAACGCCACCGCGCGCACGGAGCCCTTCACCCCGGGCAACTCCAGCAGCACCCGCCCCGAGCGCGCGTCCAGCACGAGCGCCTTTCCCTTCAGGGTGCCCACCGCGATGCGCTCGCGGTCCGGGCTCACCGCCAGGGACACGGCGGCCTCCGTGCCGCCCGGCTCGGAGTGGAGGTCCGTTCCTTCGGCGATGCGCCACCGCCACCATCCGCCCTCACCGCCGGCCAGCAGCTCCCGGTCCTGGGAGAACGCAATCGCCTCCATCCAGCCGCCAGGGCCGTGAACCCGCACCTCCGCGGGGACGTCCGGCCGGCGCCACACGTCGAGCACGCCGTCCATCCCGCCCGAAGCGAACGTGCGCCCGTCCGGAGACAAGGCCACGCTCATCACCGCCGCGTGATGTGCATCCATCCGCTCCAGCAGCGCGCCCCCACGCCCATCCACAAGTTGCACACGCCCATCCCATCCACCCTGGACCAGAAGCTGGAACGCGCCGTCGATGGCGGCCACGGAGACGTTGCCGGAGTTGCGGAACACGTCGGTGAGCTGGCCCGAGCGGGCGTCCCAGAAGCGCACGGCCCGGTCGCCCGCCGCGGTCATGATGCGCTGTCCATCCGAGGAGAACGCGCCCGCCTCCACCTTCTCTTCATGCCCCAGGAGGCGGTGGACCTCCTTGCGTGACGCCAGGTCCCAGACCCGGGCGCTCCGGTCAGCGCTCGTGGACAGCAGCTGCTTGCCGTCCGGGGAGAAGGTGACGTCGATGACGTTGTCGTCATGTTGGAAGCGCAGCAACTCGGCGCGGGTCTCGAGGTCCCAGACGCGGACCGCATGGTCCAGGCCGCCAGAGGCCAGCCGTCCGCCGTCGGGAGAGAAGGCCAGGCCGAGCACGACGTCGGTGTGGCCCGGAATCACCGCGTGCTCCCGGCGCTGGCGCCAATCCCAGATCCGGAGCTCGCCGGGCCTTCCCGCGGAAGCCAACCAGCGGCCGTCCGGAGAGAAGGCGACGGCGTGGACCTCGGCCGTGTGGCCCTTCAGTTCGGCCAGCAGGTCACCGCGCTCCACGTCCCAGAGCCGGACGACGGAGTCATAGTGCCCGGACGCCAGCATCCGGCCGTCCGGAGTGAACGCCAGGGCAAGCACCGACCCCTGGATGTGTTTCGACCAGCGCAGCGTGGAGGCCCGGTCCAACGCCCGGGCCTGTCCCCATTGCGCGCCGGGCGAGTCCCGCGACGTCCGGGCCAGCGCGAACGAAGCCGCCGCCACGCTCCACTGCGAGGACTCGGTGGCCGCTTCGCCCCGGGCCTCGAGGATGCGGGCGCGCAGGTCGCGAGTGTTCGCGGCGTCCAGCGCGCCATTGCCGGAGGAGCGATGCGCGGAACAGGAAGCAAGCAACAGCGCGAGACACCACCACCGCATGGAGCACCCTCCGGAGCCGGGGCACGGCTTGCCAGGGCGCGGAGCATCCGCACCTCTGGGCCAGGACCGTAACCCGAATGAGAGGAAGCCATGCCCGACAAGGCGACCGTGGTTCGAGCGAAGAAGGACCTGCGCGAGGGCAAGAGCCCCAGCACCGCGGCGGGTGAGTTCGTGCGCGAAGAGATGGAGCACATCCGCGAAGGCGAGCACGGCGCACGGTCCACGAAGCAGGCCATCGCCATCGGTTTGTCGAAGGCGCGCCGCGCGGGCGTACCGCTGAAGACACCGAAGAAGGAGCAGGCCTCCGCGAGAACAAGGCGCTCGGCGAAGCAGGACCTGGAGGTGGGCCAGAAGGAGCGCAAGCCTCCAAGCAGGCACTGTCCGCACAGGCCAAGACCGCTGCACGGAAGCGCCAGGGCCCTTGATATTCCCGTGGCCCCCCGCCCGACCCGGTCATCCAAAACCTGTCCGACTGTCGGACAGGTTTTTTCGGTTCGCCTCCGGAGGGCGTGGTCCGTTTGGGCACCACGCGTAGGCAGCGTTCGCGCCTCGGGCCCTTGCGGCTAGAGGCCCGTGGGATAGGTCTCCGGTGCTTCGCCCTGCTCCCAGCCGGTGGTTCGCTCCAGCGGTTCGAGCGCTCGCGTTTCGTCGATGTGGAGCAGCGCGTCGAACTGGTCCGGCAGCCGGGTGTGGAAGTAGTGGCTCATGCGCTCCGTGTCGGGCCGGTAGATGACGCCGATGGCCCGCTGCAGGCGCCGCTCGCGGAGCGCTCCCGTGGCCTCGCCCAGTTCCCGGAGGTCCAGCAGGAAGCCTGGCAGCCCGACCTGATGGAAGAGCGATTCGTAGCTGCCCGCCAGCCCGTGGCGGACCTTCTTGCGCTCCGCGGCCCCACCCCAGTTGGAGGCCGCGGTGACCGTGCCCCGGTACGTGCTGAAGCCGATGAGCCGCGTTGCTCCCGGATGCCGCTGGCGCGTCAGGTGCCCCAGGTTCACCTCGCCCGCCTCGCCCATCTCCGTCGCGTGCGCGTCCCCGACGTGCGAGTTGTGCGCCCAGACGACGACGCGTGCGTGCCTCGACCGCCGCGTCAGGAACCCCAGCAGCGTGTCCAGCGTGTCCGCCATGTGCGTGTCACGCAGGTTCCAGGACGAGATGCGCCCGTGGAACATGGACCGGTAATATTCCTCCGCGTTCTGGACGACCCTCGCGTTCTGCTCCGCTTCGAACTGCGCGTCCTCCGCCAGCTGCCCGTCCCGGTGCAGCAGCGACTCGCGCTCCCGCTGCAGCTCGCGGAGCTGCGCGATGACCTGCCGCTCGCAATCCGGCGACAGTCCCAGTGACGTCGCGTGGCCGTAGTCCTGCGGGTCTTCGCCGAAGTGCTCGAAGCATGCGTAGCGGTGCCGGGCGCGCTTCGCGGCCTCCGGATCCGCCTGCTCCAGGTACTTCAACACCGCGCCCATGGAGGCGTGGAGGCTGTAGAGGTCCAGCCCGTAGAACCCGACCTTCTCACGCGCGGAATGGCGGTCGTTGCGCGTCCGCAGCCAGCCCGCGAAGTCCAGCACGTCCGCGTTGCGCCACATCCACGCGGGGAAGCGCTGGAAGTCGGAGAGCGCCTCCACCGCATCCGCGTCGGTGCCCATGGCGCGCACGTAGCGGTTGATGCGGTACGCGTCCGGCCAGTCCGCCTCCACCGCGACGGCGTTGAAACCCTTCTCCTCGATGAGCCGCCGCGTCAGGAGCGCTCGCAGCCGGTAGAACTCGTGCGTACCGTGGGTCGCTTCGCCAATCAGCACGCACTGCGCCTCACCGACCAGCTCCATCAAGGGATCGAAGTCCTCCCGGGTCCCCCGCAGGGGCCGCACGGACTCCGCGAGCGCCCGCACCAGCAGTCCGTCGTCTCGGTGCGCCATGACGTGTCCTCCCCTTTCTCTTCAAAGGTTGGGACGTACACAGACTGACGGAAGGCAGCAGGCGGGCAGGCAGCGCCCTGCCCTACGGGAGCTCTCATCTTCAGAGAACCAAGCAACTCCTGCCTGGGTCAGACGATAACCTTCGCAAAGGAATCTTCATGACCCAGATCAAATCCCCCACGGGCTTCGTCTCCTCGCTCCAGACCGCGCTGAAGACCGCCAGCACTGCTGGCAAGGCGGTGGGCGCCCCGGCCCTCAAGAAGGCGCTCCAGGGCGCCGACGCGGCCCAGCTGAGCCCCCAGCAGAAGAACCAGCTTCGCGACGCCTTCGAGCAGGTCAAGTTGACCCCGAAGGCCCGGGAGCTCGCGGACAAGTTCGTGGGCGGCAAGGGCGTGGGCCTCAAGCCTCGGGAGAACAACGGCGTGGTGAAGGTCATGATGGACGACCCCACCCGTGGCTCGAAGCTGCCGGACTTCAAGCTGCCGGACGGTGGCCGCGTGAAGATCCGCATGGACGATCCGACCGGTGGCCTCAAGGTGCCGGACTTCAAGCCGCCTCAGGACGGCGGCATGGTGAAGGTCATGATGGATGACCCCACGCGCGGCTCGAAGCTGCCGGACTTCAAGCTCCCGGACGAGGGCCGCGTGAAGATCCGCATGGATGATCCGACCGGTGGCCTGAAGGTGCCGGACTTCAAGCCGCTGGATGGCGGCATCGTGAAGGTCAAGATGGACAGCCCGGTCTGAACGCCGGGCAGGCGAAGTCACGGTTCCCATGACGTCTCGCAAGAAGGTCGTGGTCATCGGCTCGCGCTCGGATGACGCCACCCGCTTCGTCGCCGAAGCGGTGGAGCGGCGCCGCGCGCGAGCCGTCGTCCTGGAAACGGACCGGGTCCCGGACTCCGCCGCGTTGTCCTGGGAGGACGGCGAGGTGCACTGGGACGGTGAATGTCTCAGCGACCTGCGCTCGTTCTACATCAAGCTCGTGCGCCTCTCGCTCCCGGTCCCCGAGCCCGAGGCCCTGTCCGAGCGCAACTTCCCGCGCTGGCAGGAGCAATACCTCGCCGAGCGGGAGCGCCAGTCGTTCCTCCACTCCGTGCTGCGCTCGCTCCACCGGCGCGGCGGCTCGTTCGTCAATCCGATGGAGGCGGTGGAGCTGCACTACCTCAAGCTGCACCAGCTGGCCCTGCTGCGCCGCCATCGCATCCCCGTCCCCAGCACCCTCGCCTCCGCCTCACCGGACGCCGTGCGCGAGTTCGTCGCGCGCCACGGGGCCGTCGTCTACAAGCCGCTGGGCGGCGGCGCGCTGGTGCGCAAGGTGGGGGAGGCGGACCTCACCGAGGAGCGGCTCCAGCTGCTCGCCAACTGCCCGGTGCTGTTCCAGGAGCAGATCCAAGGCGACGAGTTCCGCGCCTACGTGCTCGACGGCGAGCCCGTGTCCGCGTTCCACATCCCCACCGACGGCGTGGTGGACGCGCGGCAGAACCTGCACCGCGTGAAGCCCGCCCGCCTGCCGAAGGCAGCCTGGGAGGTGTGCCTCAAGGGAGCCAGGGCGCTGGGCATGGTCTTCACGGCGGTGGACCTGCGGCGCACCCCGGACGGCGCCTTCGTGGCGCTCGAATTCAACCCCACCCCCGCCATCTCGTTCTTCGATGATCCGCGCGACGGCAAAGTCATCACCCGGCTCGCCAGCTACCTCGTCTCCAAGGCCTGAGCGCCCGAGCGGGTTCTTCATCCCGGACTTCGCCGACAGCATGTTCGGCCCCGTCCCGGCCGCGAAGCCCGAGGTGTTCCCGGCGTCCGCTGCGGGCTGGACGCGGCTGGCCTCCGTGTCCGAAGCACTGCACGCCACCCTCCGCCAGGAGTTCATCGAAGGCGGGCGGGTGCCGCACCTCTGCCTCCGGGACGCGCTCCTCCCCGAGCGCGCCGAGGCCCTGCACCAGGCCCTGCGCGACGCGCACTTCGTGCGCCACCACCACGGGCCCTATCCGCTGCACATCGCGCCGTTGAAGCAGCAGGCCCCCTCCGCCCTGACGGACTTCTGCGCGTGGCTCCAGAGCGCGGATGGCGCGGCCTTCCACGCCGCGCTGGTGGGCTGGCCTGAACCGCTGGAGACGCGCCAGGTGCAGGTGTCGCGCATGGACGTGGGCGAGTTCTTTCCGGAGCACCGGGACACGGACGAGGAGGGGCTGGCCGTCGTCTACAACTTCACGCGCCCGTGGGAGGACCGCTTCGGCGGCGTCCTCACCTTCCGGCATCCCGAGGTGGACGCGGACATGATGCGCGTCCCGCCGCTCTTCAACTCGGTGTTCATCTTCCGCGCGAAGGGCGCTCCCCACCGGGTGACCGAGTGGACGTCCGAGGCCCGGGGTCACCAGCGCTATTCCGTCACGGCGTTCATCCTCGCGAAGCGCTGAGGGCTAGACTCGGGGCCATGCCCCCACGCTCCGCCACGCTCTCCGCGCCACGGCTCGCCGAAGTGACCTCCGCCCTGCGCGGCCACGTCGAGGGCGGCGACCTGCCCGGCGTCGTCGCCCTGATTGCGCGCGGGGACACCGTGCACGTCGACACGCTGGGGACGCAGGGCCTCACGGCCTCGGATGGGCCCATGCGGCGGGACAGCCTCTTCCGCCTCGCGTCCATGGGGAAGCCCATCACGGCGGTGGCCACGCTGATGCTCGTGGAGGACGGGACGCTTCCGCTCGACGGCGCCGTGGACGCGTGGCTGCCGGAGCTGGCGAACCGCCGCGTCCTGCGCACGCCCGACGGGCCGCTGGACGACACCGTCCCCGCGAAGCGCGCCATCACCGTGCGCGACCTGCTCACGCTGCGCTGGGGCCTGGGCGCGGTGATGGCACCTCCCGGCACGCACCCCATCCAGCGGGCCATGGCCGAGGCCCGCTTGACGCCCGGCTTCCACATGCTGACGGATCCGCCCGATGAGTTCATGCGGCGGCTGGGCTCGCTGCCGCTGCGTCATCAACCCGGAGAGCGGTGGGCCTATCACACCGGCTACGAGGTCCTGGGCGTGCTGGTCGCGCGGGCCTCGGGAAGGCCCTTCGACGACTTCCTGCGCGAGCGGCTCTTCGCGCCGCTGGGCATGAAGGACACGGCGTTCGTCGTGCCCACGGAGAAGCTCGACCGGCTCACGACGGCCTATGGGCTCGACGAGGCCACGGGGAGGCTGGAGGCGTGGGACACCCCGGCGGACAGCTTCTGGTCGCGGCCTCCCGCCTTCCCTTCCGGAGGTGGCCAGGGCGGGTTGGTGTCCACGGCGGATGACATCCTCGCGTTCTGCCGGATGCTGCTGAGCGGGGGCCAGGGCCTGCTGTCCTCCGCGAACCTCCAGGAGATGCTGACGGATCAGATCCCGGAGGAGACGAAGGCCGCCTCGCCCTTCTTCCCCGGCTTCTGGGATGCATCCGGGTGGGGCTTCGGCGGCGCCGTGTGCACGAAGCCGGATGGCGTCTCCCCCACCGCGGGCCGCTATGGCTGGGCGGGCGGCTATGGCCCGATGTTCTTCGTCGATCCCCGGCAGGACCTGACGGCCATCCTCATGGTCCAGCGAAGGGCGCAGGGCCCCGACGACGAGGCCCTGGCCCTGGAGTTCTCCAAGGGCGCCTACCGGGCGCTGGAGGACTGAGGCGCGCGCTTCAGCGCGCCTGGGCGCTCGCGCCGGAGGCCGGGGCAGCGCCTCGCGCGATGGCGTCCATGTTCGCGAGGCCCTGCTCGAAGTTCTTGCCGAGCATCGTGTCCATGTTCACGACGAGCGACATCACCTTGCCCATCAGGGTGTTCTCGCCCTCCATCGCCCAGCTCACGCGGGTGCCGCCGTTCTCCGGCGTGAGCGTGAAGATGGCCTGGTTCGTGGCCTCGAACGGCTTGAAGAACTCCAGCTTGATGACGACGCGCTCGCCGGGCTGGCTCTCCAGGATGGTCAGGCGCCCGTCCCCGGACTCACCGCCGGCATAGGAGAAGCTGGCGCCCGGCCCTTCGTTGGGCCCATCCCAGGACTTGGTCACGCCGGGGGCGGGCTCGGAGCGGAACGGGTTCCACGTGTCGAAGCGGTGCAGGTCGTTGATCAGCGCGAAGACGGTGGCCGGGGGCGCGGCCACGTGCGCGTTGCGCTCGATGCGGAAGTGGTCCGGCCGGGTGGCGACGAAGGCGCCCAGGGCGGCGACGAGGACAAGGGCGGCGATGGCGAGCTTGATGGCCATGAAGGGATCCAGGTTCGAGGGTTCAGCTCCACGTCGAACGAGGGGCCGTGGAATCGACACGGCATTTCCGCCCCTATTTCCCGCCCCGGGGCCTACCCGGGCCTACAGCTCACTTCACGGTGGGCTGGAGGGCCTGGAGCCGCGCCTTGTCCAGCTTCGCGGCGACGCCCACGCTGCGCCCGGCGAGGTTCGCGACGACGTACTGCACGGAGCTGCCCAGCACCTGGGCGCTCTCCGACAGCGTGAGCCCGGAGTCCTGCTCCAGCCACTGCGTCGCGGAGCGCAGGGCGTCATCCAGCGAGCCGCCCTGCCCCAGGGCCATCAGGTGCGCGGGGGACTCCACGCGGGGCGTGGAGGGCGGCGGCTTGCCGTGCAGGACGTCCAGGTCGGTCGTCACGAGCCAGGACTCGGAGGCCGCGAGCGCACCCGCGGGCAGACAGCAGAGCAGGACACAGAGGGCGCGGAGCATGGGCCGGCGCAGTGTAGCGGTAGACTCCGGCCCGCTGTTTCCCCGAGGAGGCATCATGCACAAGCGGATGATGAAGTTGGCCTTTGTCCTGGGAGTCCTGGCCGGCGGAGCGGCGGGCTTCATGCCGACAACGCAGGCCGAGGCGTTTCCCATGTGTCCCAGCGTCTGCGTGGACCCGGACTGCACCTGTCAGCTGAGGTGCTGGTACGAGCGCGCCAACGGCTGCGTCTGCGAGGACTCCTGCGTCGTCGAATGAGGCCGCGCCGACTCCATCAGCGCAGCCGCTGGCCGAAGGCCCGCAGGCGGTCGCGGGCCTTCAACACCTTCTCCTTCGGGATGGAGAACACCGCGCGCACGCGCTCCGGATCGCCGCACCAGGCGCCGCCGTTGAGCACCACGTGGGTGTGCTCGTAGATGATCCGCGGCAGGTTCTCCGGCGTGAGCTTCACCCCGTCCACCGAGCGCCCCAGCCACGCCGTCATCGGCGGCGCGAGGAACAGGCCGCCCGCCTCGGTGGCCTCCGCCCGGCCGTCGTCGGGCAGCGCCTCCGCGATGAGCGCCCGCTTCTCCGCGAGCTCCCGCCGCATCCGCGCCAGGTAGTTCCTCAACGCCTTGTGCCGCGCGGGATAGAGCAGCTGGCCATCCGGCCCCCGCGCGTGGGCCGCGTACAGGTACGCCGCCGCGCGAGCCGTCGGCGTGTGCAGCACACCCGGGGCGCTGTCCCGCAGCGCCGTCACCAGCGCCCGGTCCTTCGTGGCCAGCCAGCCCACGCGCAGGCCTCCGGCCGCGAACTCCTTCGACAGGCCGCCCAGCAGCACCGTCCTCGCGCCGATTCCGGGCACCGCGCCCTCCAGCGTCACCGGGCTGTGCACCGTCTCCGCCGTGGGGTTGGTGAGGTTCACCAGGCCGAAGATTTCGTCGGAGATCCACAGGCAGCGCTGCTCCACCACGAACGTCGCCAGCGCCATCAACTCCTCGTGCGACAGGTAGTGCCCCGTGGGGTTCGCCGGCTGCGACAGCACCACCGCGTCCGGCGTCCCCCCCCGCGCGCGGCGCGACAGCAGCGTGCCCAGCGGGCCGGACTCCACCTCGCACCCCGCCGCGAGGAACGTGGGCGCGAGCACGCCGTAACAAGGCGTCACCAGGAACACGCGCGGCCCCCGGCCCAGCCGCTGACGCAGCGCCACGCCCAGGTGGTGCATCAGCGGCCAGACGCCGGGCGCCACCACGACGTCCTCGGGGGCATAGCGGGCGCCTCGCGTCTCCAGCAGGAAGGCGGCCACCGCCTCCGACAGCCCCGTCTGCGCACCGTCCGAGCGCGGCGCGACGCCCGCCGCGATGAGCCCTTCAACGAGCGGTAGCGGCAGCGGGCCCTCGTTCTCGCCGTAGTCCAGGCGCACGAGCTCCGGGTCGTCCTCGCGGAAGAACTTCGGCGCGAACGCGGGCAGCTCCGCCAGCCGCGCGATGCGCTGCGAGCGCGGCAGCGGCACCTCCGGCACCCGGTGCGGCGAGGGCGGCTCCGGCTCCGCGAAGGCCATGCGGAAGGCCAGCAGCTCGGAGAAGGTGCGCTCGTAGAACCACTCCGCCAGGACGCTGATGCGCGAGTACGTCACCTCCGCCGCCACCTCCAGGTCCACGCGCAGCGGCTCCGGCACGGGGAGCAGCAGCGTCAGCTCCAGGTCCGGCCACACCGCGTTCTTGATGAGGCCATACAGGATGACCAGGTTGGGCGCGTGCTGCGTCCGGGCCAGGAACTCGAACAGCGTGCGCGGCTCCACCTCCCCGGTGATGTTGAAGAAGGCGCTCTCGTCCAGCACCACCCAGATGCCGCGCCGCGCGGCCTCCGCCACGATGTCGCGCAGGACGGCCAGGTTGGTGCGCTCGCCCGGCTCCACCGTCAGGAGCACGGCCTTCACGTCGAAGGCGCTCAGCAGGCGGCGGATCTCCCCCAGCGTGTTGTGCGTCACCGTGGCGCGCACGCCCGCCTTGTCCAGCGCTCGCGCGTAGAGCGGATGCAGGCTGCGCGACACCAGCACCGCGTCCCCGGGGTCGCACGTGGCGAGCAGGAACGAATAGACGGCCTGCTCCCGCTCCGGCGCGACGAACAGCGAGTCCTCCGACAACCTCAGGCCGAAGTGCCGGTCCAGGTAGCGGGCCACCAGCCTGCGGAAGGACGCGTCACCGGACTCGTGCGCGTAGGGCAGATACGGCGCCTGCGACAGCCGCTCCGCGAGCGCCGTGACGAAGCCCAGCTGCTCCGCGGACACCGCCCCCAGGTCCAGCTCCTCCTGGAGCGCGGCGACGCCCAGCGAGCGCAGCGCGGCGCGCAGGGCCAGCGTCTCCCGGGGCAGTGACAGGTGCGCCTCCCACACCGCCACCTCGTGCCAGATGGGGTGGCCCGCCTGCAGCCAGCCCAACGCCGTCGCCGCGCGCAGGGGCTCCGGGCTGTGGGCCTCCATGAAGAACTCGAACTCGCGCCCGGTGCGCTGCTCCAGGGACACGAGCGGACGGATGTCCGTGTCCGCCGCCTGCATCACCCGCCGGGCCACGCGCACGCGGGTGGTGAAGCCCCGCCGCGTGAACATCCGCGCGATGATGGCGCGGCCCGGACGGCCCGCGAGGTTCAGGAGCAACCGGCCTCCCGGCAACAGCCGCTCCGGCGCCTCGTTGAGCAGCCGCGCGATGAGCCCCAGGCCGAAGTGATCCTCGTAGACGTTCTGCAACGACGTGTAGTTGGACAGGTCCAACAGCGCCTGCGCATCCGCCTGCGCCAGCTCCGCGGGCAGCTCGTCGCTGCGCAGCACCTGGGGAATGCACCCGACGATGAAATCCCACGCCGGCTTCTGCGGCTCGCCGAGCAGCAGGTCGCTCTCCCCAAAGGACAGCCGCGACACCAGCTGCTCGTCGCCGTTGAGCCACGCGTTGCAGAGCCCCACCGCCGGGGCCTGCGGGTTCAGATCCAACCCCCGGATGCGCTGAAGCCCCGTGAACTTCGCCAGCGCGATGCAGATCCACCCGGAGCCGGAGCCCACCTCCACCAGCTGCTTGCCGGCGTACTCGTCCAGGGGGACCTTCAAGAGGCCCTCCAGGAACGTGAAGGCCCACGCCTCGGGGGCGAAGATGGACGGCGGAATCAGCAACTCCAGCCGCTCCTGCGACGCGCCCACCGCCACCACCACCGACGCCAGGCGCAGCGGCGCGCCCTCCGGCTTGTCGCGCGCCAGCTCCGCCAGTTCCCGCAGCTCCGCCAGCGCCTGGGCACGCTCCTCCGGCCGGGCCAGCGCCTCCGAAAGCGTACGCAACTGGACAAAGGCTTCACGGGCTGACGCGGGATAGGTGGCCATGGCGCGGCTGACTGTCCGGGCCCGCTCCCCCTCTGTCAACGACAGCCTTTGCGCGAATGCCTGACGCATCGCAGTACGGATTTACAGATTGCCATTCCGAGTTTACATGGGAAAGCCCGAGTCAAACACCCGTAAGCAGGCGCCATGAAAAGACAGTCGCAACGGGCCTTGCTCGCGGTGTTCGCCGTCATGCTGTTACACGCGCCACCGGCAAAGGCTCAAATCGCCGCCGCGCACGTGTATCACAATCACATGCCCAACTTCTGGGCGTACTACGACCTGACCCAATACAACGCGACGCCAGTGGGCGGCCCCATCCGCTACGCGTATGACGCGCAGGTCATCCAGATCAAGCAGTCGCCTCCGGCGAACTACACCTATTTCCTGCCGTCGGGCGCGCCCATGCCGCACGACGACCTGGTGACGTACTACTCGCACCACGCGAAGGTGGGCGCGGGGAAGTACCGGCTGGAGGGTGGCAAGTACATCGAGGACATCAACGGCCCGGTGACGGGCACGTATCCGTTCCTGCGCGTGGACACCACGGCGCCGTCCGTTCCCACGGGGCTCGCGGCGACGCGCACGGACCGCTCCGTGACGCTCACGTGGACCGCGTCCACGGACAACGTCGGCGTGACGGGCTACCAGGTGTTCCGCAATGGCACACAGGTGGGCACGCCCACGTCCACGAGCTACACGGACAGCGGGCTGTCCTCCAACACGGCCTATAGCTACACGGTCAAGGCACGCGACGCGGCGGGCAACACGTCCGCGGCCAGCAGCGCGCTCTCCGTCACCACGTCCACCAGCGGGGCGACGGTCACGTTCAACGTCACGGCGAGCACCGTGGTGGGACAGAACGTGTACGTGGTGGGCAGCGTCGCCGCGCTGGGGAGCTGGAGCCCGGCCAACGCCATCCTGCTGTCCGCGGCCAACTACCCCACTTGGAGCGCGGCCGTCGGACTGCCGGGCTCCACGGCGGTGGAGTACAAGTTCATCAAGAAGGACGCCGCCAACAACGTCACCTGGGAGAGCGGCGCCAACCGCACCCTGACGACGCCGGCCACGGGCACCTCCACCGTGAACGACACGTGGCGCTGAGCCGTTGAAGCGGACTCGCGGCGGGCCTGGAAACCGGGCCCGCCGTCTCAGTCCGAGTCGCGAGCGGCGGCCACCGCCTCGCGGTCGTAGGCTTCCTGGTGCTTCTGGATCGCGTCGATGTGCGCGAGGGTCCAGTCGTACAACACCGCGAACGGCTCCTGGAGCGACCTGCCCAGCGGGGTGAGCGCATATTCGACGCCCGGCGGCGAACCGCCGAGGACGCGGCGGCGGACCATCCCGTTGCGTTCGAGCTTTCGCAGCGTCTGCGTCAGCACGCGCTGGGTGATTCCCTCGAGCTGTCGCTTGATGGCGTTGAACCGCCTCGGCGCGGGCACGAGCACGGCAAGGACCATCATCGACCACTTGTCGCCAATCTGGTCGAGGATTGGCCGGGTGGGGCAGTCGGCTCGGTAGATGCGTTCGTCTTCAGTATCGCGCGGCATACCTGGGATGCTGAAGGTACGCTCTTGAACCTAGGTATGCAACGGATACCTTGAACGCGCCATCCTTGAAGGAGAGGAATCCAGATGACGCGTTTCAAAGACAAAGTCGTGGTCGTCACCGGCGGAAGTGACGGCATCGGGCTCGTGACCGCCAGGGCCTTCGCCGCGGAGGGGGCCAGGGTCTACGTCACCGGGCGAAGGCAGGAGCGGCTCGACGAGGCAGTCACCGAGATCGGGGGTGCCACCGTTGGCATCCAGGGGGACGTTGGAAACCTCTCCGACCTCGACCGGCTCTACGAGCGCATCCAGCGCGAACACGGCAGGGTCGATGTCGTTTTCGCCAATGCGGGAATCTCCGAGACCCGGGCGCTCGGTGAGATTGACGAGGAGCACTTCGATCGCGTGTTCAGCGCGAACGTGAAGGGCATGATCTTCACCGTGCAGAAGGCGCTGCCGCTCATGACCGACGGAGGGACGGTCATCCTCGCCGGGTCGGCCAGTGGCAGCAGAGGCTTCCCTGCCCTGTCGGTCTACAACGCGACCAAGGCCGCGATCCGCTCCCTCGCGCGAACCTGGACGACCGACCTGAAGAGCCGGGGCATCCGCGTCAACGTGGTCTCACCGGGGGTCATTGAGACGCCCGCGATGCAGACGTACCTCCAGCGCAACGCGGGGATGGAGGACGTGCTGAAACAGCTGACACCGCTCGGGCGGCTCGGCCAGCCGGAGGAGGTCGCGAGCGCGGTGCTGTTCCTGGCGTCGAACGAGAGCCGCTTCGTCGCGGGCGTCGAGCTCTTCGTGGATGGCGGGGTCATGGCGGTCTGACACAGGGATATTCCACGGTGCCCATCATCGGGACGGGAGTTCTTCCGGAGCCTCCGTGCGGGCTCGACGCGGCATCGCGGTTTCCTCCCTTCCGCGCGGAGGACTGGTCCTGGGCGGAAGCCGGTGCCCTCCCGGAGCGCAGTGGCGGAGTGATGCCGCTGCGCGCACCCTCACCCGAGGACGATGGCCGGGTGAAGGCCTGGCGCAAACACGCCCGGGACGGGACGCTTCCGCCGGTCCTGCTGATTTACTTCGCCCTGGTCGAGCGCTGGCTGGTGGTGGAGGACCTGTCCACGCTGTACCGCCAGGACGGCGCCATGAAGGCGGCGGAGCTGCGCCTGCGTGCGAAGCCCGGTGAGGTCGAAGCGGTCAATCGCAGCCTCCTGCGTGACCATGAACAGGTTCACCGGCTCGCGGTCACGCGTGCGTTCCCCCTGCGAGGCGGCGCCGCGGCCTGGAAGGCGGAGGTCACTGCCTGGCGGAAGGGGTCGGGCGTCACGGTCCAGTCAGATGACTGGGCGTTCTTCGTCGGCGGGTGAATGAGCCAGACACGAATGCCGGAGCAGGTCATGCAGGCCCTGTTGGACCTGCTGGCGGAGGAACCCGAGTACCGCGTGGGGCAGGCGCTCGCCATCGCCGCTGCCCGGAGGACGGGCTACTCGGATCCCTTTGGAGGGCAGCCTGACACCCACTTCCTGGCCCGCCATCATGGCAGCCCCATGCGCCGCCCTCTTGATGAGTTGCGCGACCGCGACGTGCATCGACAGCGAGACATGCTGCGTAGAGGCCCACCCGGGCAACCCTGCCGCGTGCGGCCTCACGGATGCCGAAGCAGCCGCCATCCTGGGAGCCACCGCAAGCGGTGCTGCTGCTGGCGCCGCATTGTCCGAACTGGACGATCCCGACAAGGGATGGCGGGAGCACTGCATCAAGACCTACGTGCAGTGCAAGGACTCGAAGAAGCCCTACTGGGTAGGTGACTGCTACGCCTGCTTGAGGAACTGTGAGGGCCAGCGTCAGTGGCCATTCGCGCAGTGCCACCCGCGACTCCGCCAGCACGGAGGCACACATGCCCGACCCCAAGGCCTGGGATGAAATCTGGGAGCTGAACCGAAGCGTGTCGGAGCTGGGCCAGCCCCTCACACTGACCGCGAGCGTGTGCGCCCTGCTCCGAAGCACCGCTTCTGACGTTGCCATCCCCTCCGAAGAAGCAGAAAGGGCCCTTCAGGCTGAAGCGAGTGCAGCCGCGCTCCTGGCGCAAATCGCGCAACGTATCCGCGAGGGCTCCCGTCGCCTCTCCCGCGCTCTCAACACCTCCTACCAGCGTCAGCAGGCCGGAGACACCGAGGGCGCACGCCAGCCCATGCTGGACGTCCTCGCCGTCGAAGTCGTGCCGCACTACCGGGACATCGCCCAGACTCAACTCGATGCCCTGGACGAGGACTGATGCGCACGTGCCGGAAGCTCAGCCCTGTGGCGCTGCCGGCGTCAGCAGCAGGTCCGACAGGCCGGGCTTGGAGCGGCGCAGCAGGTCCTCCAGCGAGTACTTGTCCAACGTGGCGAGGAACGCGTCGCGCGCCTCCGCCAGGACTCCCTTGAGGCCGCACGCCGGCGCGATGGGGCAGGTGTTGTGCTCCCGGTCGAAGCACTCCACCAGGTGGAAGTCCGGCTCGGCCGCGCGCACCACCTTGCCCAGCCGGATGTCTTTCGGCGCCTTCGCCAGCAGCACGCCCCCCGCCCGCCCGGGCCTCACCTCCACGTTGCCCTCCTGCGCCAGCGTCTGCACCACGCGCACCAGGTGGTGCTTGGAGATGCCGTAGGCGTCCGCCATCTCCTGCGTGGAGGACGGGCGCCCCGGCCGCGCCGCCAGGTACATCAGGACGCGCAGCGAGTAGTCGGCGTGAAGGGTCAGGTGCAAGTCAGGCGGCTCCGGCGACGGGCCCTGCTCGCGGCGTGCTCGGCAGGAAGGCATCCGCGTGGATGTCCTTCAGCGAGAACCCCGCGAGAAAGAGCTTCTTGCGCAGGGATAGCACCGCTTCGGGGTTGCCGCAGAGGAACGCTCGCCAGCCCACCGGCCGCTTCGGGAGGCATGTCAGGACCTTCGCATCCAACGCCCCCTCCTCCATCTGCCCACCTCCTCCCGCCAGCACGACGGGACGGTAGTGGAGGTTCGGGTGGCTCGCCGCCAGCGCCCTCAGCGCGTCCACCAGGTACAGCCCGGCCGGCTCCCGGGCCCCGTGGAACAGGTGGATGGGGCCGGTGTGGCCCGCCTCCAGCGCGTCCCTCAGGATGCCATACAGCGGCGCGAGCCCCGTGCCCGTCCCCGCCAGCAGCAGGGGCGCCTCCGGCTGACCGGGCACGTAGAAGCAGTCCCCCGCCGGCCCCTGGAGGTGCACCCGCTCACCCGGCCGGACCTCTCGCGCGAACCAGCCGCTCATGGCGCCGCCGGGCACGAGCCTCACGTGCAGCTCCAGCTGGCCCTCGCGAGGCAGGCTCGCCAGCGAATAGCTGCGCGCGAGCCCGTCCGCGCGCACCACCGTGACGTACTGCCCCGCGCGATAATCAAGCGGCGACTCCACCTCCAGCCGCACCGCGAACACGTCCCCGCTGAGCGACTCCAGGGCCACCACGCGCGCGGGGACGCGCAGCTCCGACGCCCCCGCCACCTCCAGCGCCGTGCCCTCCTGGGGCCGGCACGCGCACGCGAGGAAGTAGCCGCGTGCCCGCAGCGTGTCCTTGAGCCCCACCTGCGCCGCCTCGGGCACCGCGCCCGAGGTCGCCCGCATCAGACAGGACTGGCAGGCCCCTGCCCGGCACGCATGAGGCACGTGCACGCCCTGGCGCAGCAGCCCGTCCAGCACCGTCTCCCCGGGCTCCAGCGGATACCACTCGGATTCATGCCGCACCTTGGCCATGACGTGCCTCCTTGTTGCTGCCTTCAGCGGTTCAACACGTCCGCGCGCGCCCCTTCGGCGACGGCCATCACCTGGCCCACCAGGTCCGCGGGCACGCCCAGCTCCTCCAGCGTCTCCTTCAGGTGCCCAGCCACCGCGTTGAAGTGCATGTCGTTCAGCCCGCGATCCACCAGGTGCTTGTGCCCCGCGCGCATGTCCTTGCCCGAGTAGTTCGCGGGCCCGCCGGTCACCATCGTCAGGAACGCCTTCTGCTTCGCGGCCTGGCGCTCCATGTCCACGTCCTCGAAGAAGTGGCTGATGCGCTCGTCGGCCAGCACCTTCCGGTAGAACACGTCCACCGCCGCCGCCATCGCCGGCTCCCCGCCAATCTTCTCGTACACGCTCGTCATGGCTTCGCTGCCTTTCCGGGCCCACGCCCCAAAAGATGCATTACAAATGCATCTTTAAGGGCAGTGCCGTCAACACCTCGTGCCGGCGTGCATCGGTTCCGCTTCTCGCGCATGTGTCCCGGCCTCATGCGCACAGCCTGCCCGCAGGCGCGAGGGCTCAGGCGGGCAGCAGGGCCCGGGCGCGGCGCACCACGCGCTCCATGCCGCTCTTCACGTGGTCCAGCGGCAGGAAGCGGTTCACCGGCGTGGGCTGGTAGCCCAGGGGGCCCAGGCGCTTTCTCAGCGCGTGGTTGGCTCGCAGCGCGCGCAGGTGCCGGGCCGTCTCACGGGTGTTGAAGATGATGGACAGCGACACGGAGACGTCCTCCGCGCCGTTCTTCACGTAGTGCGGCGCCACGAAGGGGATGTGCAGCGCGTCCCCGGGGCCGAACGCGTAGCGCGTCGCCGTGGCGTCGAAGGACTCGCGGTAGTTCACCTTGGAGCCGGAGCGCGCGACGAAGGACTCCAGGTCCGGCGCGGGGACCACCTGTTCGTCCCACGCCTTCGAGACGTGCACGGCCTTGGTGCCGCGAAACTGCATCAGCAGCGTGGAGTAGCGGTCCAGGTGGAAGGGCGTGACGCTGCCGGGGGACGCGATGAAGAGGTAGAGCATGGGGTCCACGGCGCGCGTGCCCACGCCCTGGGCGCGCATCAGGTCCTCCACCTCCGACAAGAGCGCGCGGTACAGCTCATGGAAGCTTCTGTCCTGCTCCGGCGCGCGCAGCATGATGTACGAATTGCTCGTCATCATGTTCTCCACGGTGTCCTTCAGCGACAGGCCGGTGCGGTAGTCCACGTGCGCGCGGTCGAAGTCCGCGTCCTTGGGCACCAGGCCGGAGCTGAAGAACACGTTCTCGGAAGGCAGCCGCTGCACCACGCCCGCCAGGTTCTCCAGCTCCAGCGCGGGGTGTCCCAGGAGCGTGTGACGGCACCGGAAGGACTCACGGTCGAACTGCAACGGCGCCCCGGTGGATTCAAAGATGCGATTCACGGATGTGAACTCCTTGCCGCGCGTGGCGACAGGTGTTCACTCGATGCCAGCAGAGCGCGAACACAGCGTCAAAATGGGGCGTTTTGCCCCACGTCTTCGTGGGGCATTCTGCCCCGCTTCCCTCTGGAGCCCTTCCAGGCTGCCTGCCTGCCCTGCCGTCGCCCTTGGGGTGGGGCGAGCGCGGCCGGAATTCATGCCCATGTTTCGTCCATCACCTCGCTAGGGAGGAAAAAGACATGGCGCTGGAGACAATCCTGTTGTGGGCGGTCATCGGCCTCATTGCTGGATGGCTCGCGTCCGCGGTGGTCGGTGGTGGATACGGCGTGATTGGCGACATCGTCGTGGGCGTGGTGGGCGCGTTCCTGGGAGGCTTCATCCTCCGGGCGCTCGGCACGGGCGCCCCGTTCGGTGGGCTCGCGGGCACCATCTTCGTGGCGTTCATCGGAGCGGTGGTCTTGCTACTCATCCTGCGGCTCATCCATTCGAGCACGGTCCGAAGGGTCTGACCTGGACGGCCTGAAGCCGTGAAGACTTCTCGCGCGGGGCGCATGCGTCCCGCGCGAGAAGTGTTTTCAGGTCCTGCTACGGCGCGCAGCGCGGCAGGGCCTTGTCCCGCCGGGGATCATCAGGCCCCTTGAAGCCGAGGCAGATGCAGCCGCCGTCCACGCAGAAGAAGCCCGCGCCCGTGAGACACTTGTTTCCACAGCCGCCGCAGTTGTTGTTGTCATCCGAGGTGGTCGTGCAGACGCCGTTGCACATGGCCTCGTCCGGTGCGCTGCAAACGGCCGGGCAGACGCCGTTCGAGCACGTCGCGCCGCCGGGGCAGGTCTTCTGGGTGCCGGAGCAGCCACCGCCGCTGTCGCACGTATCGCCCGTGGTGCAGGCGTTGCCGTCGTTGCAGGAGGCGCCCGTGGTGTCGCGCTCGCACGCCTGGGTCTCCGTGTAGCTCGAAGCACCGCCACAGGATCCACCCCCGCACGCCATGTTCGTCACCGTCCGGGACCGGGTGCCCGACCGGCCACACGTGCCGCTGAAGCCGCCGCACGCGGACCAGGCGCCGACCTGGGTGCCACAGGCATTGCCTGACGTGCTGCGGCTGCAGGTCGACGTCTCCGTGGACGAGGAGGCGCTGCATGAGCCAAACGAGCACGTCCGCGTCGTCACGCTGCGCGACTGCGTGCCGGATTCGTCGCAGGAATCCGAGTAGCCACTGCACGTGCTCCAGCTTCCCGTCGTGGTGGTGCCGCACGACTTGCCCTCGGTGTTGCGGTAGCAGTCCGCCGTCTCCGTGTCGCTGAAGGCCTGGCACGTCCCGGCGGAGCACAACCGCTCCGTGATGGTGCGCGACTGGACGCCGTCCTCCCCGCAGGTGCCGGAGTAGCTGCAAGAGCCCCAGCTGCCCGTCGTCGTGCTGCCGCAGGTGATGCCGTCGGTGTCGCGGGTGCAGGCCTCCGTCTCCGTCCGGCTCGACGGCTGGCAGGTGCCCGCGGAGCAGAAGCCCTCCGTCACCGTGCGGGACCGGCTGCCGCTCTCGCCACAGGTGCCGGAGTAGCTGCACGTGCCCCAGCTGCCCGTGCTGGAGGAACCACAGGCGCTGCCCTGCGTGCTGCGCGTGCAGGCGCGGGTCTCCGTGGTGGGGGACGCCTGGCAGCCGCCGTTGAAGCAGGCCTGCACCGTGACCGTGCGCGACTGCGTGCCCGTCTCACCGCACGTCCCGGAGAAGCCCTCGCACGCGCCCCAGGCGCTCTCGGTTCCGCCGCCGCACGTGGTGCCGTTGCCCAGCGCCACATCGCCCGGGCACTGCGCGCTGCTGCCCGTGCAGTACTCGGCCGCGTCGCAGACACCCGAGGCCGAGCGGCACTGCGTGGTCGCGGGCTTGAAGCTCCAGCCCGTCGTGGACAGCGTCGGGTTGCACACCTGGCACGCGCCCGCCGGGTTCGTGGCTCCGGAGGCGTAGAGCGTGCCGTCGATGAAGCAGTTCGCGGAGCACTGGCCGGACGCATCGCAGATGCTGCCCGCGCCGCAGCTGGTCCCCGCCGCGACGTCGCCGTCCGCGGGGCACTGCGCGCTGCTGCCCGTGCAGAACTCCACCGCGTCACAGGCATCCGCCGCGCCCCGGCACTGCGAGGCCGCGGACTTGAAACTCCAGGCCGACGTGGAGCGGGACGGGTCGCACACCTGGCACGCGCCCGAAGGGTTCGTCGTCCCCGCCGCGACCAGCGCTCCGTCGATGAAGCAGCTGGAGATGCACTGCGCGGACGCGTTGCACACGCTGCCCGCGCCGCAGACCGTGCCCATGGCCAGCACCG
Source organism: Corallococcus interemptor (assembly GCF_003668875.1). GTDB lineage: Bacteria > Myxococcota > Myxococcia > Myxococcales > Myxococcaceae > Corallococcus > Corallococcus interemptor. Next base: position 40,307 of record NZ_RAWM01000020.1, read on the forward strand.
GATGCAGGCACGAGCCCGACGCATCACAGACATCCGTGGTGCAGGGGTTGCCGTCGTCCACGCACGCCGTCCCCGCAGGCTGCTTCAGGTCCGGCGGGCACTCGCCCCCGGCCCCTGTGCAGACCTCCGCCACGTCACACGGGCCCACCGCCGCGCGGCACGCCGTGCCCGGCGACCGGGGCGTGTACGTGCACGCGCCCGTCTCCGGCTGACAGGCCCCCGCGTTCTCCAGGCACACGCCGCCCGGCGACTCGCAGACCTTCAGCGTGCCGTTGGCACAGCTCGCGTCGGTGCCGCAGGTCTCCCCGCTGGTGCAGGCGTTGCCGTCATCACACGCGGTGCCCACGGGCTTCGTCGTGTACGTGCAGGTTCCCTCGGAGCAGGCGCCCACCGCCTCGTGACACTGGTCCGGCGGGGCGTTGCAGGCCTTGGGCGTGCCGCCGCAGGCGGTCGCGCTCTCACCGTCGCAGACGTCTTCGAGGGTGCAGGCATCCCCGTCGTCACACGCCGTGCCGCGCGGGGCGACGGTGCAGATGCCCTCGTTGCCGGGCAGGTTGCACGCGTCGCATGCGCCGTTACAGGCGGAGTCACAGCAGACGCCATCCGCGCAGGTGCCGCTGTTGCAATCCCGGTTGGCGGCGCACACCTCGCCGTTCTCCTTCTTCGTCCCCCACTGCGCCTCCACCGGCGTGGGGATGATGACCGCGGGCTGGACGCAGTCGCCCCCGGTACACACCTCTCCGTCGGGACACACCACCCCGACACAGGCTTCATCGATACAGCCTCCGTCCTGGCACGCCTCGCCCGCGACACAGCCCGCGTCGCAGGCGTCATCCAGCTCATCCGTGGCACAACTCACCGACAACAGGGAAAGGACACACAACACGGCGGTGCCCATCAGGGCACGCACCGAACGCGGTAGGGACATGGGGAGCTTCCGGCGACGACGGGGGTGACTGCGGAAACGCCCGAAGCCCCCAGGGCCCGACGAGGACCTGGAGGCTCGGGGCGGAAGCGGCGCTTCAGGACGCCGCGACGCCTACGGCGCGAAGATGCCCGTCACGAGCATCGCGTGCGCCTCCGGCCAGGCGGACCGGAAGGGGTGGCCCTGGAAGTCGGCGTTGCCAGACGAGGCCGCCTCCAGGATGGCGTAGTACTGCTTGCCCGCCGCCAGCACGCCGGGCGGGAAGCGCAGCGACGTGGCCGCCGTGTACAGCTGCGCCACCGGCCCGCCCGCGGCCTGCGCCGTGCGGCCCTGCGCGTTCACGAACACCTCATAGACGCGGACGCGGTAGTGCGTGGCGGTGCCCACCGACGGCGCCGTCCAGGCAAGGCGCGGCGTCAGGCCCACGCCCGTCACGTTCCCGAAGGCATCCTGGCCCGCCAGCGTCGGCGAGCGCGCGGGGCCCAGCCGGGGCGCCAGCGCGGAGGCGTGGAACGACGGCAGCGCGTCCGCCTGGCCCACCGAAGGCCGCACGGTGAGCGCGGTGGTCGCGCCCGGCGCCAGCAGCGGCACCGTGAAGGACGTCTCCGCCAGGCCCGCCTGCGTGAAGCCCGGGAAGGGGTTGCCGTAGCTGAAGGAGAAGGCGCGGTTCGCGGCGCCCGTGACCGGGAAGTAGGTCAAGAGGTCCGGCGCGGACGCGTAGCTGCCCCGCGTGCCGTCCGGGAACGCCGCGACGAACAGCGCGTGGTCCACGGGCTGGGCGCTGGGGTGCACCTGGGTGCGCAGCGCCTCGAAGTCCTGCGTGCGCAGGTCCACGTTCAGCACCTGGTCCTGCGCGAGCACGGCCAGGGTGCCCGTGAAGCTCGCCGTGCCGCCCTGGGCCACCGCCAGCGGCGCGGAGAAGGCCCGCGTCGCCGCCGTGTAGGCCACGGGCGCGCCGCTCGTCGCCTCCGACTTCAGGGAGAGCTGGTGGAACGTCACGGTGTCACCCGAGGCGGCCTCCACCGGGCTCGCGTTGCGCATGCCCGCGTACTCCAGCGTCTGGGTCCAGCGCTGGCTGCCCGCGCCCAGCGCGGCGCCCGTCAGCGCGTACTCCGGCACGCCCTGCGCCCACAGGCCCGTGCCCGCGGAGAAGACTTCGAGGTCGTCTCCGGCCTGCCAGGGCGCCAGGCCCTGCAGGTCCACGGACAGGGTCGTGCTCGCGCTGGCCGGGGCCGCGTCCGGGCGGCCCTGCCCGTCACGCCCCAGGTCCGGCGCGCGCGAGTTCGTCACCACGTAGTCCTTGCCCAGCCGCAGGTAGTACGCGCCCGAGGGCACGCCCTGGATGGAGAACGTCCCATCCGCCGCGCCCGCGCCGTTGAACGTCGTGAACGTGCCGTTGCCCTGCTCCACCAGCGCCTGCACCACCGTGGCGCCCAGGTCCGTGTTCCGGCTCAGCTGCGCGTTGCCCGTCGTCACGAAGCGGTCCACCGACGCGCCGCGCACGGCCAGCGGCTGGATGGTGAAGGCCTGGCTCGCCAGGGACGGCAGCCCCGCCACGGACGCCACCAGCGTGTAGCCCACGCCCGACGCGTCGATGCTCAGGTCCGCGAACGTCGCGATGCCCGCCGAAGGCGCCGCCTCCACCGTGCCGGACAGCGTGCCCGCGCCGGGGTTCGCGCCCAGCGCCAGCCGCACCGGGCCCGAGGGGGCCAGCGACGTGCGGCCCAGGCTGTCCAGCAGCACCACGCGCACCGCGGGGGTGATGACGTTGGTCGCGAGCACGTCCGAGGGCTGCGTGAGGAAGCCCAGCGCCGTGGCGCACGCGGGGCCCGTCCAGGTGAGGGAGAAGGTCTGCACGGCCTCCAGGCCTTCCGCGTCCGTCACCCGGGCGTGCACCACCGGCGTCGCCTGCGCGTCCACGCACGCGGGGGCCGTCCACGTCACCTCGCTGCCCTCGGAGATGGGGGCGGACGTGCCCAGGGTGCCGGCCGTCGTCTCCCAGGCGAAGCCCAGGGCGGTGCCCTCCGGGTCCATGGCGCGGACGTTGAAGCGCACGGTGCTGCCCGGGCCCACGGTGCGGGCCGTCTGGAAGGCGCTGGTGATGCTCGGCGCCACGTTGGCGGACACCGGCGCGCCCACGCACACGCCCAGGTGGCCCAGGCCCTCGCCGCCCCGGCCGTCCGTCACGCGCACGGTGAGCTGGCAGTTGTCACAGGTGCCCTGCGCGGGCAGCTCCGAGGGGGTGAAGCGCGCGTTCGCGGTGCCCTCGTCCGTCCAGGTGCCCGCGCAGCTCGCGGTCCAGGCGTAGTGCAGGTTCGCCGCGACGTCGTCGTTGTCCTGGCCCTGCGCGCTCACGCCAATGGACTGGCCGGGGACGACCTGCGTGGGGAAGCCGGTGAGCGACACCACCTGCGGCCAGGAGTTGAAGCGCACGAAGACCTCCGCCTCGCCCACGCCCGTGCCCTCCACGAGGATGGGGAAGCTCACCGCGGTGGACGCGCCCAGCTGATCCGCCACCGTCAGCGTCAGCGTCCGCACGCCCTCCGTCATGGGGGCCGTCCAGCGCGAGGCCAGCGCCGCGGGCGTGCCGAAGGTGCCCGCCGTCGCCGTCCACGCGTACGTGAGCACGTCGCCGCTGTTCGGGTCGTAGGCCGTGGCCCGCACGTCCACGAAGCCGCCCACCTCCACCGAGGAGCGCGACACCACCAGCGAGGTGATGATGGGGCCGGCGTTCTCGAACTCGGGGGACGGGTCCACCTGCTGGAGCAGGATGTTCACCTGGACCGTCTGGTTGGCGGTGATGGTGACGTCCAGCGCCTCGCCCCGGTAGATGAGCCGCGCGTTCGAGTCATACGCGAAGGCCCGGAAGCGGCGCCCGGCGCCCGCGGGCAGCTGGCTCAACAGGCCCGTCCATACCGAGTTGTCCGGCGCGAGCTGCACGGTGAGCTCCGGCTGGCCCGGGCCATCCACCGTGAGGTCCACCCGCTGCACGTCGGAGGCGGTCACCGCCTGGTGCACGGCGACGACGAAGCGCGCGGCGCCCACGTCCTCCGCCTGGGGCTCGGCGGGAGCGGCGGCCTTCTGACAGCCGGCCAGGGTGAGCAATGCGGACACGACGACCAGGAACCGTCCCCACGAAGGGGGCGGCGCCCGAAGAGGCATTTGAACGGACATAGGAATGGGGAGCGAAGAAGGGAGACCCGCGAGGGAATGCGGCGACGCGCGCGGGAGCACGCCCCCGACCCACACCCAGCGTCGAGGTGTCAAGTTGGTAACACCCAATCCCAGACATGCGAATTTTTCACCTTCCAAACAAACAAACCCTGTGCGTGGGTCTGTCTGGACAGGCGTTTCATGAGACACCCTTGGGTAGGGCACCACCCATGAGGTCCCGGTGGACGCTCAAACGATGACGCCAGCCATCAACGGATGACTGTCTTCACGGGCCTGATGACGGCAGACACCAGGGGCCTGACGGCAGTCATCAGTCCGGCGGCCTGCTGCCGCTCCACACGCCAGTTGTTTCAGGGACTTGGACCGTGGGGAGGGCTGGCACGCGCCCTGCTCCAGCCCCCTGCATCGCTGCACCGGACGGCTTCTTCCCGGCCGCCCCATCCAATCTTCCGAGGAACACCGCCATGGCGCTCACCCCCCTGTCGAAGCCGTCCGTTGCCAGCTCCTCCTTCTCCCCCCGCGTGTCCGCCACGGAGCTGTCCGGCCCGGTGGCCGGCCCCGCGGCGGTGACGGCGAAGAGCGGCCCGGGTTCGCTCCAGGGGCTGTTCCAGGCGGATGGCTTCGACGCGCCGGCGGGCGTGGGCAAGAAGGGCGCGCTCCAGGGCGGCAACCCGATGGAGCAGCTGAGTGAGCTCGTCCAGATGCTCACCCAGCTGGTGCAGACGCTGGGCGCGCAGGCCGCGGCTCCTGCTCCGGAGGCGGCGGCTGCTCCCGCGGCTCCCCAGAAGAACGCTGACGTCGCCGGTCCCGCGTCCGTGGGCGCCTCGGGCGCGTCGAAGGGCAAGAACACCCTCACGCTCAACAACGACGGCGACAAGCCGATGACGGTGAACTTCACCCCCAACGCGGGCGAGAAGGCCGTCGACTCCGTCACGCTGCAGCCCGGTGAGAAGAAGACGGTGCAGTTCCCGGACAACTGGTCCGGCAACTTCCGCAGCGACAACGGCGACGGCAAGAACGCGACGTTGGGTGAAGTGAAGTTCGACGGCGGGTTCGGCAACACCTACTACGACGTCAGCTACATCGAGGGCCACAACGCCGCGATGACCATCCAGCCGGAGGGCGGCGGCCGCCTGTCGGGCACGATGGACAACCTGCTCGCCTCCGCGCCTGACTCCGTGAAGGCCAGGGGAGCGGACGGCGCCGCGTACGGCATCAAGAAGAGCACCACGTCCAACGTGCAGGATCCGGAGGTGGTAGACTTCTTCCGCAAGCACGTCGGCGCGGATCAGGGCTACGTCATCCCCACGGATGACGCGAGCACGCTGGGCAGCAACAACAGCAACCTCGTCGTCCACCTGAAGAACCTGGCCTGATTCCCCCCTCCCCGAGGCCCCGTCCATGAGTGTCCGCCTTCCGTCTGGCCTTCCCCGCCCGGGCCTGCCCCTGCAAGGGCCCGCGCAGGAGAAGGGTGAGAAGGCGCAGCAGCCCGCCGAGTCCAGGACTCCGGGCAAGGCCACCGGGAAGGGAGCCCCCGCGAAGGGCGGCGCCAGCGTCAAGGGAGGCTCCGCGCACGGCGCCTCCGCCAAGGGAGGCCTGGAGCAGTCCTCCGGCCAGGACGGCATGGACACCTCCGTCCGCTCCGGAGAGGCGGAGCGCAACGAAGGCGGCGGCGCGCGTGGAGCCCAGCAGCAGGAGGGACTGGCGGCCGGCACGCCGCACGAAGCCGCCCCCCTGGGCGCCCTGGAGCAGCCCCCGGCCCTCGCGGCCCAGACGCCCCAGACGGCCCCGGCGCTCCCCCAGCCGCTGGTGGTGCCGCAGCAGGCGAACGTGGAGCCCCGGTTCGCGCGCAAGCCGGGCGCTTCCGAAGCTCCCCGCGAGCGCACCGCCACCGACGGCCAGTCATCCGACGCCGCGAAGCAGGCGCTGGAGGGCCGCGCGAAGCTGCGCCTCGCCGTCCTCAACCGCCTCCACCGCGGCCTCATGGAGGTGGAGGGGAAGATGGGCGCCTTCCTCCCCAACGCCGGCCGCCAGGGCGTCGTCACGCTCCCGGTGGTGCTGAGCGTGAGCACCGTCACCTTCGAGTGGTGGAAGTCCGCGAACGCGGTCCCCGAGGACCGGGCCTACCTGGCCCAGGTGCTGGGCGAGCCCGGCACGGCGGACGACGCCACGCTCATGGGCAGGCTGCGCGACGAGATTGCCCAGGCCTTCGCGGAGTTCCCGCGCACCCCGCAGGGCGTGGAGGCCCGGAAGGCGTACGACGGCGTCCTCCAGAAGTACGAGGCCGCGCGCATCCAGCCCATCATCGCGGGCCACGACAGCGGCCCCGTGGTGGAGGAGTGCGCGCGGCTGGGCCTGTCGTGCGAGAAGGACTTCACCCGTTCGGTGCTGCTGTCCCCGTGGATGCTGGCCACCAGCCAGACTCCGGACGAGGGCACCGCGACGCAGGTGATGGTGGCGGGCCTCACCCTGCCCCAGCTGGGCGCGCTGGTGGGCCACCTGCGCCAGCTGAACCCGCTGCTCTCCAACCCCCAGCTGCGCGCGCTGCTCCTGCGAGCCTCCACGGACAAGAAGCTGGCGCTGCGCAAGGTGATGGGGGAGCAGGAGGTGGAGCAGGTGCAGGCGCTGGCGCGTCAGCTGCTCCGGCTCCAGGCCGTGCAGCACCTCACCGTCTGAAGCGGTGAGGCGCGCGGCCTTGAGTCCCTCATGAGGACTCGCGGCCGAAGTTGCCCATGGCGCGCGAGCCGCCGCCATCCGTGTTGCCGAGCGCGACGGCCTTGAGCCCGCCCTCCTGCGCGGCCTGGGCCTCCGACATGCCCTGCGCGCTTTCGACGATCATCTGCCCGCCGCCCTGGTGCTGGTTCCAGGAGATCTCCATGGAGTCCGCCAGCCGCTGCGCGTCCACCGGAATCTTGGAGCCGGTGCTGGGGTCCTTGAGCAGGTAGCGGCCCTGGTCGTCCTTGCCCTCCACGGAGACCCAGTGCGCGCGGCCCGTCTCGCCCGGCTTCGTCGTGGGGTCCACCAGGCAGGAGTCCACCATCACCGCGCCCTTGGCGCCGCGCGCGAGCGCGTCATCCAGGGCCTTCGTGTCGAGCTTGGACGACGTCTGGGTCACCTTCGTGCCCTGGTTCGCCAGCATGTTGGACAGCTCATGCGGCGACGTGCCCTGGCCCTGCGTGAAGCGCGACTCCAGCGCGGCCATCTTTTCCTTGTCCGACGTGGGCTGCGCCTTGCTGGTGCCAATCTCCTTGCCCAGCATCACCGCCACGGCGGCGCCGCAGTCGTTCGCGTTGGTCTGCTTGACGACCTCGGGGTCGGCCGCCGCGGTGTCCCAGCCGCCAATCTCCGGGGCCTGGGGCGCGTTCGCCAGCGCGCCCGTGACGCCCAGCTCCTGCGCGGAGGCGCCCGCGTTCACCTGGAAGCGGTTCGCCCACGCCTGGTTGAGGGCCTGCACCGCCGAGAAGGCGTCCGTGGCCTGCTCCGTCTGGACGGGGGTGGGCGCGCCCTCCACCTGCGAGACGACCTTCTCCTCCGGCAACCCGACCTGCTGCGCGGTCTGCTGCGGGAGGGCGGACGGCTTCACCTCCGCCAGCTGCTGGAAGGTACGGAGGAGGTTGGAAGAGAGGTTCACGCTCACGGTAGCGTCTCCGGAGGGGGGGGATGGGGGATGCCATCCTACCCCGGGTGCCGCTCCGTGTTAAGGGTCCCCGGACGGATCCAACCCGTGCTTGCGCAGGAGTTTCCGAAGGTAGACACGATCGATGTCCGCCTCTCGGGAAGCCCGGGAGATGTTGCCCTCGCAGCGCTCGATGAGGTTCTTCAGGTAGTCGCGCTCGAAGACTTCAATGAGGTGCTCCTTGGCCTCCTTGAAGGGCAGGTCCAGGTCCGGGCCCCTGCGGCCGTCCGCGCCCGGGGGCGCCTCCAGGTCCGGCAGGGCCTCCTCGCCCAGGTTGACGACCTGCTCCACCACGTTGCGCAGCTCGCGCACGTTGCCGGGCCAGGGGTACTGCATGAGCAGGGCGCGCGTCTGGTCCGACAGCGCGCTCTGCGGCCGGCCCATCTGCTTGAGCATGTGGTCGATGAGGTACGGGATGTCCTCCGGGCGCTCGCGCAGCGCGGGCAGCGTGACGCGCAGCACGGCGAGCCGGTGGAAGAGGTCCCGGCGGAACTTCCCCTGGTTGACGGCCTGCTCCAGGTTCACGTGCGAGGCGGCCACCACGCGCACGTTCACCGTGAAGTAGTCGTTGCCGCCCACGCGCTTGACCTGCCGGCGCTCCAGCACGCGCAAGAGGCGCGGCTGCAGCTCCAGGGGCAGCTCGCCAATCTCATCCAGGAAGACGGTGCCGTTCTGCGCGCGCTCGAAGGCGCCCGCGCGGTCGGCCTGGGCGCCGGTGAAGGAGCCCTTCACGTGGCCGAAGAGTTCGGACTCGATGAGGGTGGAGGGCACGCCCGCCAGGTCCACGATGACGAAGGGGCCCTTGGCGCGCGGGCTCTGCTGGTGGATGGCCTCCGCGCACAGGTCCTTGCCGGTGCCCGTCTCGCCGTGGATGAGGACGTCCGCGCCGCCGGGCGCCAGGCGCTCCAGCACGGTGAAGGCCTCGCGCATCTTGCGGCTCTGGCCCACGAGCGCGCCGAAGCGGTCCTTCGAGGACAGGGGCAGCGAACGCTCGCGCGTGTCCTCCGGCACCAGCTTCAATTCGGTGGTGCCCAGGGTGATGACGCTGCCGGGGCGCAGCTCCATGGCGGTGAAGCGCAGCCCCTCCACGAACGAGCCGTTGTGCGAGCCCAGGTCCGTGGCGACGACGTGCTCGTCATGCACCTCCAGCTTCAGGTGCTGGCGCGAGACGGCCTTGTCGGAGAGGACGATGTCACACGTGGGCGCCTTGCCCACGGTGTACGTCCCCTGCTTGAGCGGGTGGGCCTTGCCGGCCTCCGCGCCGGAAAGCACCCGGAGCACCATCCGCACCTGTCCCGCACGGCCCCGGTTCAGGGTGGCCGTGGCATCCAGGAGCGCCTCGTCCTCGTCTGGTGGCAGCGACACGGCGCGGGACGCTAGCACGCCCCGCCTGGGTCGCCAGCAGCCGCGCGTGACGTCCTACCTGCGCCGGCCCCGGCCCGGCTTGCGGGCAGGCGGGCGCGGGGACTCCTCGGGCAGCGTCTGAAGCCACGAGTCCACCTCGCCCACGCGGTCGTCCATGCCGGACTCGCTGAAGCGCGCCCTTGCGCGGGTGGCCTCGCCGCGGGCCTGCGCCCGAAGCTCTGGTGACTGGCCCGTCTGGTACAGCGCCCGCGCCAGCGCGAAGCCGGACTCCGCCAGCGCGTCCGGGGGCGCGGAGGCGAAGGACACCGCCAGCTGGAGCGGCGCCACGGAGTCGCGCGCCCGGCCCAGGCCCAGCAGCGCCTGGCCCACGCCGTCGTAGGAGGGCTGAAGGCCCTCGTCGCCCTCGGGCAAGAGCTCGCGCTTGAGGGCCACGGCCTGCTCGTAGGTCTTGAGCGCGTCGTCGTAGCGCTTCATGCCCAGCTGGCACATGCCCAATTCGTCCAGCGCCTCCGCCACCTGGGCGCTCTTGTCGCCGTGGAGCTTCTTGAAGAGGTCCACCACGGCCTGGGCGTGCGGCAGCGCGCGCTTGGGCTGACCGGCGTCGCGCAGGGCCAGGGACAGCAGGCCGTGCCGGTTGGCCATGTCCGGGTGCACCGGGCCCACGGCCGCCTCGGTCTTCGCGAGCGACGCCTCCAGGAGCGGCACCGCCCCCTTCGCGTCGCCCGTGCCCAGCACCAGCCGGCCCAGGAGGAAGAGGGCCCGCGCGCGCTTGGGGTGCTCGGGGGGCAGCGCCTTGTCGTAGAGGGCGCTCGCCTCCTCCAGCCGCGCTCGGGCCTCCTCCATGTGGCCCTGGGACATGGCGAGGTTGGCCTGGTTCACCTTCACGTCGGCCTGGAGCACGGGCTCGCCGCCCAGGCGCTGGAGGGTGGCCTCCGCCAGTTCGCCCCAGTTCGCCGCCGGGTCGTAGTGCTTCTGGCCGTCCTCCACGTAGAGCAGCTTGTTGAGGATGGCGACCTTCAGCCGGTCCGCCCTGCCCGCCTCCGCGTCGAACACCGCGCGCGACAGCAGGCGGGAGGCCTCCGGCGACTGGCCCGTCTGTTCCTGGAGCCAGCCCAGGTGGAAGCGCATCTCCGCCTTGAGCGGCAGATAGCCCGTCTTCTCCACCGGCGCCTCCAGCGCCTTCACCGCCGCGAGCGCCGCGGGGTAGCGGCCCGCGTCCACCTGCGCGCGCACCTCCGACAGCTGGTCCTCCAGCGCCTCGATGGTGTCGCGCAGGGCGGGGTCGGAGGGGCGGCGCTGCTGTTCGGCCAGGCCCTCCACGTCCTCGCACTCGTGCAGCGCGGGCAGCGCGTGCACCATGTCCACGGACTTCGCGACCATGGCGGCGTCCGCGCTCGCGAGCAGGTCCACCGTGGCGCGCAGGTCCTTGCGGCGGCGCTCCAGGCACACCACCTGCCGGTCCAGCTGCTCCTCCGGCTTCACGCCGCTCACGCGCGCCTCTTCACACGCCTGGACGCGCTGGTGTTTCCACGCGTCCGCGTACTGCCCCAGCACCTGCACCGCGCGGGAGGCCATGCCTTCCGCGAAGGGCTTGCCGGTGGCGCGGAAGGCGGACTCCAGCTTCGCCTTCGCGTCCGGCGTCCACACGGTGTCCATCAGCGCGCCCGCGTCCGTGCACACCTGGGACTGCTGCCACGCCACGCCGCCCGCCACCGCCAGCGCGGTCGTCATCGCGCCCGCCGCGCCCAGCCAGCGCTTGCGCTGTCCGTGGCGCTGCTCCTGGGAGAGCGCGTCCAGCAGGGCCTGCATGGAGGCAAAGCGCGCGTCCGCGTCCAGCGACAGTCCGCGCAGCACCGCCTGGCGCACCCAGCCGGGCACCTTCGCGTCGCGCGGCGGCTCGCGGATGAGCGCGGGCGGCGGCGAGATGACGGGGGCGGGCTTCGCGGGACCAGCGTTCAGGGACTGCGTGCCGCCCAGCGACGCGGTGCCGTCCGCTTCCACTTCCGCGCTGCGGCTGGCGGACACGTAGGCCTTGATGCTGCCGGGGTCGAAGGGGCGCGTGCCGTAGAGCGCGCCGTAGAGCGCCGCGCAGAAGCTGAACTGGTCCGTGCGCGCGTCCAGCTGCGTGCCCCGGAACTGCTCCGGGGACATGTAGTTGGGCGTGCCCACCAGCAGGCCCGCTTCCGTGAGCGTGGTGTCCAGCATGCGCCGGTCGGAGGACTCCAGCACCTGGGCCTCCTCCGGCGAGGCCGCGGTCTCCGGCCCTTCCCCCACCTGCCGCGCCAGCCCGAAGTCCGTCACGTAGACGCGGCCCGCGTGGCTCACCAGCACGTTGGCGGGCTTGAAGTCGCGGTGCACCAGCCCCGCCGCGTGCGCGGCCTGCAGGCCCCGGCCCGCCTGGAGGTAGCGCTCCAGCACCTCGCGCCAGGAGGGCTTCGCCTCCTTCAGCCACGAGCCCAGCGTGCCGCCCTCCACCAGCTCCATGGCGACGAAGACCTGGTCGCCCCACATGCCCACGTCGAAGACGGGGATGACGTTGGGGTGGGAGACGCGCGCCATGGCCTGCGCTTCGCGCAATAGCCGGGAGCGCGCCTCTTCATTGTCCCGGTTGGCGTTCGGGTGCAGCAGCTTCAGGGCAATCTTGCGGTCCAGGTCCGGGTCATAGGCGGCGTACACCACGCCCATGCCGCCCTGCCCCAGCTTGCGCAGCAGCAGGTAGCGGCCCACCTGGGGAACCGGAGGCACGTCCTCCGCGCGGCGAGGCCGGGGGCCCGTTCCGTATCCCGAGCCCCGTCCCGTCCCGGCGCCCGAGCGCGCGGAGTCCATGGAGCCGGTGCCTGCGCTTCGCCTTCCGGTGTCTCTCTTCGTCATGGGCCGTGGGCCGCGAGTCTACCGCCGGCCCTCGCCCGCTCCGAACATCCTTCCGCGCCGCGTCAACCCAGGACGCCTGCCTGGTGACGGTCGTCATCAGCGGCCAACGCCCGTCATCAGGGCGTGCGCACAGGGTGGGATACAAACCCCTGGAATCAGGGGCGGCCCGGGGGCGACGGCGCTGGCATGCGGGACGCAATGGGGTGGCGCATCGCGGTGCTCGCAGCCCTCCCCTTCTGGAGTTCCTCCATGGTCCTCACCCCCGCCACCCGGAAGCCGCTGACTCCCGTCACCCCGCCCGCCGTCGCGAAGAAGCCGGCCGCGGCCGCCCCCCAGGCCGCGCCGGTGGAGGCGAAGAAGCCCGCCGTGGTGGCGGACGGGTTCGACGTGAAGAAGCCGGCCGCGGGCCCGGACCTGAGCGGCGTGGGCCGCGCGGTGAAGGCCGCCGCCACGGCCGTGACGCCCCCTGCGGTCCCCCAGCTGCGCGTAGGGCTGGCCGCGACGGGTGCGGCTCCGCCGGAGCGCCAGACGGTGTCCGGCGAGGACAAGGCGAAGCAGGCCGTGGACCTGAAGACGGTGGGCGAGACGCGACAGGAGACGTTGGATGCGCAGAAGTCCCTGCGCGAGAAGACGACCCAGGAGGCAGACCGGCTCTTCGCCATGGCGGACGGCCAGGAGAAGGTCCCCGAAGGCGCCAGCGTCAAGCGCCTGTCCGACACGCAGGTGGAGCTCACCCGCGTCAACGGCCAGAAGGAAGTCGTGGAGCGCTCCGTCGCGACGAAACAGGACGGCGCGGTGGTGGTGGACAGCGCCACCTATCAGGACGGCGTCAACACGCGCGACCGTCTGGAGATGAAGGCGGACGGCGCCACGCTGGTGGAGCGCGCGGAGTGGAAGGGCGACAGGAACGAGGCGGCGGACCTCAAGTCCTTCGGTGACATCTCCAAGACGCGCGACGCGGGGCTGACGTATACGCGCAACGAGGTCTCCATCGAGAAGCACAAGGATGGCGACCGGCTCCACACCGACGAGTACTCGCAGGTGAACGGCAACGCCGAGGGCAGCCGCACGTCCTTCTACCAGCAGAAGGGCGGCGGCAGCATCGACAACAAGCTCAAGGGCCCGTTCGACTTCGACAAGCCGGTGGACCGCTCGGACACGTATGCGTATTCCATCCCGGCGCCGGGCGCGGACGGCAAGCAGGGCGACCCGCAGTACAGCCGCGTGCAGAACTTCTCCCAGGACAACGTGAAGGCCACGTCCTACGTGGACCGCACGCTGGACGGCCACACCCGGTACGCAGGCGAGGGGCCGCACACGTACGAGGACATGGCCCGCGTGCGCGACGAGTACTCCCAGCACGGCGGTGAGGACTACGACGCGGACAAGACGGGCGACGGCCGCCCGCCGAAGCGCTGGACGGTGGACCTGCAGAAGGGCGCGGACCGGCTGGACTCGCAGACCTTCATCGAGGGCTACCCGGACGCGACCCTCAAGACGGAGCGCACGCGCGAGGGCAGCACCTTGAAGGAGAAGTTCGAGGGCAAGACCTTCGAGAGCGCGGACTCCTCCAAGCGCGTGCCCGTGAGCGGCGAGTCCTCCACCACGTACGGCCAGGACGGCTCCATCGAGAAGCTGGACGCCAGGAGCCGCGAGCCGGACGGCTCCGACCTGGAGCAGCACTACAACAGCAGCCGCAAGGCCACGGACCAGGGCCTGGAGCTCCAGGAGTCGCTGGAGACCCGGCGCACGAAGGACGGCAGGACGGAGAGCGCGCTCAAGGAGGACACGTCGCTGGTGTCGGATCAGGGCGCGCAGCTGGTGGGCTCGCGCACCACGGTGACGGACGCGGACGGGCGCAAGGGTATCCACGAGGTGGGCAAGGACGGCGAGCGGATGCAGCTGTCCGGCAAGGACGGCGCGGACCTGCGCGACGTCACGGACGCCGAGTCCTTCAAGGACGACGAATTCGGAAAGGTCCTGCTGGAGCAGGCGTCCATCTCCACCGCGAACACGGTGAACCAGTACGCCAACAGCGGCGGCGCGAAGGCGCTGACGATGCTCCAGGGGCTGAGCCAGGACGCAGGCCGGCTGCCGGCGAAGGCGACGGAGATCCTGGGCAGGGACACCGTCTCCAAGGGCCTGAACGCGGCGCAGGGCGGCGCGAGCGCGCTGGGCGGCGTGGCGGGCGTGGTGGCGGGCGGCATGTCGCTGGCGCGAGGCATCCGCGAGAACAACATGCCGGACATCGTGAAGGGCGTGGCGGACACGGCCAACGGCGCGCTGAACATGTACACCGGCGGCAAGGCGTTCACGGAGGCCATCAAGGGCTTCAAGAACGCGGGCGCGCTCACCACGACCGCCAACACGGCCAACACCGCGAAGAGCATCCCCTGGGCGAAGACGCTGGCGGATCCGAAGGTCGGCGGCGCCCTCACGCGCACGGTGCTGGATTCGGTGAAGGGCATGGGCGGCATCGGCAAGGTGGCCGGCACGGCGGCGAGCATGGGGAGCAAGGCGCTCTCCGCGCTCAAGGCGGCGGGCGGCGCGGCCAACGTGCTGGGCGCGGTGGGCGGCGCGGCGGGCGGCGTGATGGACATCGTCAACGGCGCGAAGGTGAACGACGGCGCGCAAATCGCCAAGGGTGCTGTCGGCATCGCGGGCAGCCTGGGTGGCGCGGTGGCGGTGGGCGCGATTGGCGGCCCGCTGGGCATGGCCGTGGGCGCGGGCATCGGCCTGCTGACCTTCGGCTTCGGGAAGCTGATGGACCTCATCAGCGACAAGCCGCACAAGATCGCCGAACTGCAGATTGATTGAAGCGAAGCATGGAGCGAGGCGGCGGTGGAATCGGAGCCACCGCCGCCTCCTCGGCTTCAACGCTTCACGCGCGGGGTGCGCTCGTAGTCCTCGTAGCGCAGCTTCGCGATGGTGCGCCGGTCGCGGGTGCGCACCACGATGCCCTCCGGGTGCTTCCCGGCCCCGCCATCCAGCGCGCACCGCGTGGACGGCGCGTGCTCGCGCAGCCAGGCGGACGCGCCCTCCAGGTCCTTCGGAAGCGCGGCGCCGTCCTGCTCCAGGATGCGCGGCGTGGTCTCCAGCCCGTGCTCGCGGGTGAAGGCCTGGAGCGCGTCCTCGGTCACGAAGGGCTGGCCGCCGGACTCGCGCCAGCCGGAGAGCTGCTCCGCGGACCCGGTGAGCGGCGTCTCGTGGTCGGTGAGGCGCACCACGTCGAAGACGCGGTAGCCCACGTTCGTCACGCCCTGCTGGCGGAACACGGTGACCAGCCGCCGGAACGCGGCCGCGAACTCCGCGGGCGTGCCGTGGGCGGTTCCCGCCATGTCCGGCTCGTGAAGGAGGAACGCCCAGGGTGCCAGCCCGCACGGACGTCTGTCGACGGTCGCCCCCTGGCCGCGGTCGGCCAAAACCTGTCCGACAGTCGGACAAGTCCCCGCGGCTCGGATGAAACGACCGCCCCCGGAACCCGGTTGCTCAAAAACCTGTCCGGCTGTCGGACAGGTTTGTGCGGAGCGCCGCCGGAGGGGAGGCCTTTGCGGGGGTTCTCAACTTCTCAGCCGTGGGGACAGGACGCATGCCGGAGTCCTTGGCCGCAGGGGGCGTCCGGACGCTCCCTGCATTGCTACAGGCCGGCCCTGTCCGGCCCGGACGGAAGCGGGTTTCCCCGTGACGCGCCGGTTGACGCGCGCCCCCGGCGCCCCTCTTATCGCCCCTCCCCCTGAGCAGGAGTTCCCGTTGGCAGGTGTCCCGGTCGAGTTGACCCCGGAGGATTTCGAAGCAGTCACCCAGAAGCCCGGCATGTGCGTCGTGGATTTCTGGACCTCGTGGTGCGAACCCTGCCACGCGTTCGCGCCCGTGTTCGCCGAGGCGGCCACCCGGTTCGCGGACATCACGTTCGCCCGGCTCGACGCGGAGACGCACGAGTCGGTGGCCGAGCCGCTGGGCATCGACACCTATCCCACGCTCGTCGCGTACAAGGACGGCCTGGAGGTCCACCGCGTCTCCGAGGCGCTGCCCGCCGACGCGCTGGACCGGATGCTCACCGCGCTGCGGGCCGTGGACGTCGCGGAGCAGAAGCGCCGCGCCGAGAACCGCGAGCGGACCGAAGCGGGCCAGCCCCCTCCCGGCATCCCCGAGGACGCCACCTGGGACGACGGCGATGGGGAGTGGTCCTCCGGCCCCAAGGACGCGAAGGGCCTGCCCCACGGCACGTGGCGGTACTGGCGCGCGGACGGCACGCTCTGCAACGAATGCATCATGGAGCACGGCCGGCCGCACGGGCCCTTCAAGCGCTTCCATGAAGACGGCTCCGTGTCCCAGGAGGGCGCCTTCGAGCAGGGCCAGCTCCACGGCCCGCGCACCTGGATTGCGTCCGAAAGCTTCACCACCGAGCGCATGCACGAAGGCGGAGTGAACGCGCGCGTGCGCAAGACGGTGATGCACTACGAGCACGGCGCCGTGCGGCACGTGCAGCACTTCAACGGACAGGGCCAGCGCGTGGTGCCCTCCACCGGAGAGCCCTACCCCACCCGCCCGGCGCACCTGCCCGAGGACGCGGAGCTGCGCGAGGACCTGAACCAGTGGACCAAAGTGACGCTCAACGCGGACGGCGAGCGCCACGGCCTCACCCGCTTCTGGGACGTGCAGGGACAGCTGCTCTGGGAGGCCGAGTTCGAGGACGGACGGCGCCACGGGCGCTACTGGTCGCGCGCGGAGAAGACCTACGCGGACTTCCGCGTGCACTTCGAGGAGGGCCGCGCGGAAGGCGACCTCGCGTGCGGCGAGTGGTCCCTGATGGACGCGCAGCGCGCGGTGGTGCTCAAGCGCGACCTGGGCCAGGCCCAGGATGAGCGGACGCTGGCGCGCTCGATGGTGTTCTCCAACCTCGCGCGGAGCGCGGAGGGCTGGCGCGAGCTGGCGAAGGTGGCCCGCGCGGAGCGGCGCTACCGCGAGGCCCTGCTCGCCACGGCGCGCGCTTGCGCCACGTCCCTGGACGTCCAGCCGTTGAAGGACGGACTGGAGGAGCTGACGCTGCCGCGCACCCAGGACTCGGCCCGCGAGGTCGCGGACGACGTGGTGCAGGGAGCGGGCCGGTCGTGGGCGCCCATGGCGGACGCGCTCATGCGCGGCGGAGAGGCCGCCACGATTCTGCGGGCGTACGCGGTGCTGCTGGATCAGACGGACCGGCCGCGCGCGGCGCTGGACTTCCTGCACGCGGCGATGCTGCTGGCGCCGGAGCGCAAGGCGAACCTGTTCACGCGCGGCCTCATCCTGCTGAACCTGGGCGTGGCGGATCAGGTGCGGAAGGACGCGGAAGGGCTCTCCTCCGTGGAGCCGGACACGGCCGCGTTCCTGGCCACGTACGCGCGGGCGTTGTTCCCCCGGTTCGACTTCTGGGCGGGCCAGGAGCCTCCGCGCTGCGCCTACGACGGCCTGCCGGAGAAGCCCGCGCAGTCCCTGGAGGCCATCCAGCAGATGGTGCGCAGGTACGCCACGCGGCTTCAGGCCATGCGCGGCGCGCTGCTCCAGCGGTTCAAGCCCGGTGCTTCGGTCTCCTGGCTGCCGCCGGACCTGTCAGGACTGCTGGGCGATGGGCCGGTGGAGCTGAAGCAGTACGAACTGGCGGGAGATGATGACGACCTGGTGGAGGTCGACGAGACGCTCGACCTGGAGATGGGGCTCGCGGACCTGACGCTGATGTTGCGCGGGGACTGGAGCGCGCTGTCGTGGCTGTTGTGGTCGTGCGGAGAGACGTCGTTCCGGATGCCCACGCGCGTCGCGCCGCCGGCGGATTATGGCCAGGCGGCGGGACAGGCCTCGCAGCGGCTGTGGCAGAGCCGGGACCGCAAGTTCCGGGGGAACGCCAGCACCACGAAGCCCGGCCAGGGCTTCCTGTTCGAGGGCGTCCCGCTGGGCGACCTGCACCCGAACCTGGTGTCCATCGCGGAGCGGCAGTACGCGGAGACGCAAGCGATGTTTTATTGGCTCAATGACCCGGATCACGTCTCTCCGTGGCAGAGCAACCTGAGGGGCAGCTAGGCATGAATCGGATTCGTGAAACCATCGAGGTCGCGGAGCCCCTGTGGCGGGCGCTGGAGCAGATGAGCCACGACCTGGGCGTGGACCGCAACGCCCTGGTGGCCCAGGCGCTGTTCCTGCTCGCGAAACAGAACGGCTACGTGTCACCCACGCCCGTGGCGCTCGGAGTGGCGGCCGAGGGAGAGCCCGTGCGAGCCCCGGCGGCCCGGCCCCCGGAGCCCGCACCGGTGCGCCCGGCCGAGGTCCCTTCCGCCGCACCGGTGCGCCCGGCTGAGTCCCCCGCCGCCGCGCCCGCGAAGCCCGCCGTGTCCGCGGTCGCCGAGCCCGAACCCGTGAAGGCCCCGACGCCCGCGGAAGAGGCGGCCCACGCGCGCTCCCGCATGCAGGAGGTCCTGGCGGCGGTGGACGCGGTCACCCTGCCCCGCGACGTGCCGGTGGCGTCCGATGAGGATGAGGAGTTGGACGAGGACGAGGACGAGGACGAGGACGAGGACGAAGCGTCGGACGAGGACGAAGCGTCCGAAGCCGATGCCCCCGACACGGGCGAGTCCAGCGCGGGTGAAGACGCGTCGGCCGAAGAGGACAACGAGGCTTCGGAGGACGAGGCGGCCGCCGACGAGGAGCCCTCCGGCACGGACGAGCAGGACTCGACGGCCCCCGAGGAAGAAGACGACGGATCCGCGGCGGACATCGAAGCGGCCATCGGCTCCGAAGAACTCCCGGGCGCCAACGAGGCCGACGACTCAGGCCCCGAAGAAGCCAAGACGGGTGAGGAGGCCACGGGCTCCGACGAAGACGCGGCCGCGGCCTCCGAAGCGGACGAGGAGCCGCGGGACCCGGGCGCGGAAGGCGAACCCGAGCAGGACCTGCCCTTCGTGGCACCTCCGGCCGAGAAGGCCTCCGCTGGCCGCAGGCAGGGCCGCGTGCTGCGCGCCTCCGAGCCCGTGGAGAACACGCCCGCGGAATCCAACCGGAGCCGCAAGCCCGCCCCCAAGGCCCCCGCGCGCATGGACCTGTTCGTGCGGCTGAGCCCGGACGACCCCGGCACGCGCGTGGACGTGGAGCGCTTCACGCTGGGACGCGGTCCGCAGTGCAGCCTCGTGGTGAAGTCCGGCAGGGTCTCCCGCGAGCACGCCGCCGTCGTGCGCGAGGGCAACGACTACTTCATCGAGGACCTGGGTTCGTCCAACGGGACGTGGATCAACCACCAGCGAATCAAGCGCCAGAAGATCTCCGACGGGGACACCTTCAACCTGGGGACCGAGGCCGTGTACTTCTCCCTCCAGCCCGCCGAGGATTGAGGATGCCCAGGGCGGAGATGACTCCGCCCAGCACCAGCATCACCGCGGAGACGATCATCACCCGGTGGAAGCCCGCGACGTCCAGTCGCGGGCCCACGATGAGCCCCGTGAACGCGATGGCGATGAGCCCCGCGACCCGGGCAATGGCGTTGTTGATGGCCGAGCCGATGCCCGCCTGTTCCTTGTGGACGGACCCGAGCACCGCCGCCGTCAACGGCGCCACCGTCGTCGTCAGCCCCACGCCAAACACCAGCACGCCCGGCAGCATCTGCGTCCAGAAGTCCAGCGGCGTGCCTGCGCGCAGCATGAGCAGGAACCCGGCGCCCGCGACACACGGCCCCACCGCCATGAACAGGCGAGGACCGAACCGCCCCGCGAGCCCGCCGAACACCGACGAGAACAACAACATGATGATCGTCGTCGGCAGCAGCGCCAGGCCCGCCAGCGTCGCGCGCAGTCCTCCCACCTGCTGGAGGAACAGCGTGATGACGAACTCGCTCAGCGCCAGCGCCCCATAGATGGACGTCGTGGCCAGGTTGCCCACCCAGAAGTTGCGCGCCCGGAACAGCCCCAGGGGCATCATCGGGTGCGACGACCGCCGCTCCTGCCAGAGGAACGCGAGGAACGCCGGCACGCCCACGCCCAGCGACGCCAGCACCGTGGGATGCGTCCAGCCCACCGACCCCTGTTCAATCAGCGCGTAGACCGGACCGCCCAATCCCAGACATGCCAGCACGGCCCCCAGCACGTCGACGCGCGCGCCCTCCGGCCGGGCGGGCTCCTCCATGCGCGCGAGCAGCGTCAGCGTCAGCGCGATGGGCAGCACGTTGATGCCGAAGATCCATCGCCAGCCCACCGTGTCCACCAGCAGCCCGCCCACCAGCGGCCCCGCGATGAACGCGCCTCCCGTCCAGCCGGTCCACGCGCCAATGGCCTTCGCCTGCTCGGGGCCGGAGAAGAAGGACAGGATGAGCGCCAGCGAGCCCGGCACCAGCAGCGCGCCCGTGGCCCCCTGCAGTGCACGCGCGAGGATGAGCACCGCGCCCGTCGGCGCCAGCGCGCACAACAGAGAAGTCGCCCCGAAGCCCAGCAGGCCCAGCCGCAGGATGCGCTTGCGCCCGAAGACATCCGACAGCGAGCCCGCGGCCAGCATCAGCGAGCCCAGCGTGATGAGATAGGCATCCACCACCCACTGCTGGAGGGTGAGCCCGCCGCCCAGGTCCCGCACCATCGCGGGCAGCGCGACGTTGATGATCGCCCCGTCCAGGAACGTGACGAGCGACGCGAGCACGGCGATTCCCAGGACCAGCCGTTGTGGAGGGGTCAAGGTCTCCGCCGCCTCCCCCCAAGGGATGCCCCTACGCGCCCTGGGAGGACGGGCCGCTTCAGGCCTTGTACCGGGCCGCCTGTCGCGGTGTCTGCCCCGAACACCTTGGACTTCAAGGTCATCAACACTGCCCACCCGGAAAAAGCACCGCGAACCCGTCCGGCGCCCTGCCTGCGTATGCAGTGCAGGAGGCCAACGACATGGCACAGCCGATGTACACCGGTCAGGTCCGCACCGTGGGCGAGAGCATGGCTCGCAGCACCACGGAGGCGCAGGCGTTCAAGATCTTCATGGACGAGCCCGTGGAGCTGGGCGGCCAGAACGGCGCGCCCAGCCCGCTCGACTTCATCCTCGCGGCGCACGCGGGCTACCAGTCCCTCACCGCCACCATCCACGTGAAGGGCGACGTCACGCAGGAACAGCTGGCCCACCTGCTGCGCGAAGTGGAGACGCGCTGCCCCGTCAGCGACAACCTGGCCCACGCCACCCCCATCCACCTGTCCATGGTGCCCGCGGTCTAATCAGGCCCCCTCCCCCACGTTCCATCCCCACGGCGGGCCCGGTGCCAGCACAGGCGCCGGGCCCGTCGCGCTTTCTCCCACCCCAGGTCGCCTTGACTTCCAAATTACGACGATAATATTACGACCGACATCAAAGGAGCCGCACATGACCGCCAGCTACATCGTCGACGCCGTCCGGACCCCGCGCGGGCGCGGGAAGATGGGCAAGGGAGCCCTGACGGGGCTGCACCCGCAGGAGCTGCTCGCGCAGACGCTCAACGCGCTCCAGCGGCGCGGCGGCTGGGATGCTCGCGAGGTGGGTGACGTCATCGCGGGGTGCGTGTCCCAGGTGAACGAGCAGGGCGCGAACATCGCTCGCAATGCCGTGCTGGCGGCGGGGTGGCCGCAGGGCGTGTCCGCCGTGTCGCTCAACCGCTTCTGCGGCTCCGGGCTCCAGGCGGTGAACTTCGGCGCGATGGGCGTGGCCTCCGGCGCCATGGACTTCGTGGTGACGGGCGGCGTGGAGAGCATGTCCCACCTGTCGCTGGGCGCGGACGGCGGCGGCCAGGACGGCGGCAACGTGCGGCTGCGCGAGCGCGTCTACCAGGTGCCCCAGGGCATCAGCGCGGACCTCATCGCGACGCTGGAGGGCATCACCCGCGAGGACGTGGACGCGTGGGCCCTGCGCTCGCAGCGTCAGGCGGCGCGCGCCATCGAGGAGAACCGCTTCGCCAGGTCCCTCTTCGCGGTGAAGGACCCGGCCACCGGCGCCGTGCTGCTGGAGCGCGACGAGTACCCGCGCCCGGACACCACCGCGCAGGGCCTGGCCGCGCTCAAGCCCGCGTTCGTCGCCATGGGCGAGACGGCCGTGGGCCCGAGCGGCGAGACGCTGGACGGCATCGCGCTGTCCGCCTACCCGCAAGCGAAGCGCATCCAGCACGTGCACACCGCGGGCAACTCCAGCGGCATCGTGGACGGGGCCGCCGTGGTGGCGCTGGCGTCCGAGCGCTACGTGAAGGAGAAGGGCCTCAAGCCGCGCGCCCGCATCCGCGCCATGGCGACGCTGGGCACCGAGCCGCTCATCATGCTCACCGCCCCCGCTCCCGTGAGCGAGAAGGCCCTGCGCATGGCCGGCATGAAGGCGGGCGACATCGACCTGTGGGAGATCAACGAGGCCTTCGCCGCCGTGGTGCTCCAGACGACGCGCGCGCTGGGCATCGACCCGGAGCGGGTGAACGTCAACGGCGGCTCCATCGCGCTGGGCCACCCGCTGGGCGCCACCGGCGCGATGCTGCTCGGCACCGCGCTGGATGAGCTGGAGCGCACGAACAAGCAGACGGCGCTCATCACCATGTGCATCGGTGGCGGCCAGGGCATCGCCACCATCATCGAGCGCGTGTAGCGCTCAGCGCTCCCGCAGGACCCGCACCATCGCGTTGAGGCGCTCGCGGATGTCCGCGATGCGCCCGGGCTCCTGGGCCTCCAGCGCCAGCCGGAACGCGGCGATGGCGGACGCCAGCTCCTCGCGCGGCAGGCCGGTGAGCTGGACGAACAGCGCATCCGCCCGCGCGAGCGCGGTGGTGTTGGGCAGGGCGTCGCGCGGGTGCAGCTTGAGCGCCGCCATCCGCTGGCGCGCCTCCTCAATCTGCGCCGGCGTGAGGCGGCCGGGGCGCTGCTGGATGACGAAGGCCTCCTTGCGGCCGGTGGCCACCACCGTCACCTCCACCTCCAGGATGCCGTTGAGGTCGTAGGTGAAGCGCACGTCCACGGCCTGCTCGCTCGCGGGCGCGGGCGGCAGTCCCTGGAAGCGGTACTCGCCCAGCTTGACGTTGTCTTCGCAGCGGGCGTGTTCGCCCTGGTAGATCTCCAGCTGGATCTCCCGCTGGAAGTCGCTGCTCGTGTAGTAGCGCTCCACGCGGCTGGTGGGGATGACGGTGCCTCGCTCCAGGATGGGGCTGAAGACGCCGGTGACGTGCTGCCGCCCCGCCTGCGCCAGCGTGGCGACGCCCATGGTGAAGGGGGCCACGTCGGTGACGACCAGGTCCTCCACCGCGCGGTCGCCGCCCTTCATCGCGGCCTGCACCGCGGCGCCCAGCGCCACGGCCTCGTCCGGCGGCAGCTTGCGCAAGGGCAGCCGGCCGAACAGCTCCGCGCTCATCGCCGCCACGCAGGGCATGCGGGTGGAGCCGCCCACCAGCAGCACCTCGTCCACGTCCTTCGCCTGGAGCGACGCGTCCTGGAGCGCCTGACGGATGGGGCCGCGCATGCGCTCCAGCACGGAGGCCCACGCCTGCTCCGCGTCGTCGCGGGTGAGCTCCAGGTCCACCGTCAGCCGGCGGCCCTTGTCCAGCGGCAGCTCCGGCAGCACCACCCGCGTGCGCTCGGAGGCGGACAGCCGGCGCTTGGCGGCCTCGCAGGCCTCGCGCAGGCGGGACCACGCGGCGGCGTGCTCCTCCAGGTCCACGTCCTGCTTCATGCGGACCTCGCGTGCCACGTGGCGCGCCAGCGCGGTGTCGAAGTCCTCGCCGCCCAGCCGCGCGTCTCCGGCGGAGGACTGGATTTCGATGACGCCTTCGATGATCTCCAGCACCGTCACGTCGAAGGTGCCGCCGCCCAGGTCGAGCACCGCCACGCGCATCTCCCGGTCGCGCTCGTGGAGGCCATAGGCCAGCGCCGCGGCGGTGGGCTCGTTGATGATGCGCTCGACCTTCAGGCCCGCGATGGCGCCCGCGTCGCGGGTGGCCTGCCGCTGGAGGTCTCCGAAGTAGGCGGGCACCGTCACCACTGCCTCCTCGATGGTCACGCCCAGCGCCGCCTCCGCGTCCCGCTTCAGCGCACCGAGCACCAGCGCGGACAGCTCCTGCGGCGAAAAGCTCCGGCCGCCGATGACGCGCTGACGGTCCGTGCCCATGTCGCGCTTGAAGGCCGCCGCGCCGGAGGCCGGGTCCAGGACCGAGTGGGCCTTCGCCGCCGCGCCCACCAGCACCTCGCCCGCGGCGTTGATGCTCACCGCGCTGGGCGTGAGGATTTCGCCCAGGGCGTTGGGCAGCACGGTGGGCCGGCCATCGCGCAGCACCGCCACCAGCGAGTACGTCGTCCCCAGGTCGATGCCCAGGATGGGCTTTGTGCCTGAACCACCGCTCATCGCCTCACCTCTGGCATATCCGTCCCAGCGCCTGCTCGAACGCCGTGAAGGCCTCGTCCATCTTGCGCTGGCGGTCCCGCAGCGTCGGGTCGTCCTTCGCGCCGAAGACGGCGAGCTGGTTCTCCAGCCGCGTCCTCAGCGCGATGCGCTCGTCGTACAGCGCCTTGCAGTCGCCCTGGTCCCCCAGCTTCACCACCGACTGGAGGTAGTTGCACCCCTTGCTGCGGTCCAGGATGGAGAACTGGACGCAGAGCCCGAACGCAGCCTGCCGGGCGGCCTCCACGCGCTCCTGTCCGGGCACGCGGCTTCCCACATCGGGACGGGAGCGGAGGTTCTGGACGACCAGGGCCACGACGAGCAGCGCCACCACCCCCAGCACTCCCAGCGCCACCTTGAAGCCCCGGGACGCGCCCTTCGGGCCCCAGGGGTCCGCCACGGGCTCAGGAGCCGCGCTCGCCGCTTTCGGCGCGGGCAGGCTTGGGGCCTGTGCGGCAGGCGATGCATCCCCCGCCTTGGGCGAGGGGCCGGTCTCCTTCCTCCGGCGCTCGCCACGCCGGTCCTTCCTGGCCTCGGGCGGCGCGGGGCGGTCCAGCGCGAGGTACAGGAGCGGCGCGTGCTGACGGAGCAGGTGGACCGCGTCCGTGGCCTCTTCGGGACGCACCTTCGCCAGCGCCAGGAACGCGGCCCGCGCGCGCTCCACGTGCCCGTCGAGCACGACCTTCGCGAGGGTCCTGCGCAGCGTGCCGCTGAAGGTGTCCGGCAGCGCGTTCAGCTCCAGCACCAGCGGCCAGAGCGGGGCCACTTCCTCGGAGGCGAAGGCATCCGACAGCCCCTCCGCCTTCACCCAGGCCACGTACCGCTGCGCCAGCTCGCGCGCCGGACCGGGGAGGACATTCAGGTGCAACAGCAACACGAACTGCACGAACCAGCCGGGGGGCGGGGGCGGCTCCTCGGGGTTGTTCCCCATCCGCTCGAAGGCGGCCTGCCCCACCTTCCACGCGTGCGCCACCTCGTCGAGCTCCAGCAGCCGGTTCGCCACCATCCACAGGAACCGGTGCGGCGCCGAGCGGCCCAGCAGCGAAATCTCCGCGTCCTCCAGCGCGCGGGGAAAGCGCTGCGCCAGCTCCGCGAGGAAGCCCAGGTGCCCCTGCCGGTACGCGTCGCGGTACGCGGCCAGCGCCTCCGGGACGCGGTCCGCGGCGAGCAGGGCCTCCACCAGCCATTGCCGGGGCTCCACTTCATCCTGCAGGGCCTCCACCGCCCGGCGCGCCACGTCCACCGGCGCCTCCGGAGGGGCATCTGGCGGCAGCGCCCGGAACTCCGCGCGGAAGCGCTCCAGCGAAGCCGGCGTGGCGACGACAGGAGACGTGGGCCCGGATTCGGGCGCCGGCTTCGCGGCCTCCTCCAACGGCGCCGCCTGGGTGCGAGGGGCCTCGCGTCCCTCGCGGCGCGCGAGCACCGTCTCATAGGCCTCACGCAGGCGCGCGAAGCCCTCCGGGTCCGTCTCCGGCTTGCGCGTCTTCAACTTGCGCAGATACGCGCGGCGGATGACGTCGCCACCGGGGTCGGCTTCCACGTCCAACTCCCGGAGCGCTTCCTGGAAGTCCATACGGACGCCGACGATAGCGTGCGCGGGCGCCTACCGCACCCGGCTCACTTCCGACCCCTGGCAGACGTTCCCCAACGCCTGCTCGAAGGCCGTGAAGTCCTCGTTCGTCGGGCGCTGGCGTTCCTGGGACGCAGGGAGGCTGCTCCCACGGAAGGGGGCGAACGGATGCCCCAACTGCTGCCTCAGCGCGAGGAACTCCGCGTCCATCGGCGTGCAGTCGCCCCTCTCCCTCCGCGCCACCAGCGCCCGGAGGCCGACGCAGAACGGGTGGTGGCCCGTGCCACGGAACTGCTCGCAGAGCACCTGCCCCTGTCGCTGGGCAGAGGCCATCCACTGCTCTTGCTCGCTCGGCCCCTCCGAGCGCATGCGGAGGATGTGGACGCTCACGGCCACCGCGAGCAGCGCCACGACGACCACCACCCTCATCGCCACCTTGAAGCTCCGGTAGGCTTTTTCAGTCTCTTCCTTCGAGAGAGCAACGGGGCCCGGAAGGCGCTCCGATGGGGGTCCGGTGTTCCCCACCCTGGGCAGCATCGGAGCGCCCAACAACTGATTCAGCTTCGGGGCATGCTGGCGCAGCGCATGGATCGCGTCCACGGCCCCCTGGGGCAGGTTCCTCTCCAGTTCCCGGAGCGTGAACCGCGCTCCCTCCAGGTCCTGGTCGAGCACGAGCCTCACGAGGCTCCTGCGCAGCGAGCCGTTGAACGTGTCCGGCAGGGCTCCCAGCTCCAGCACCAGCGGCCAGACGGCGCCCACGTCCCCGGACTCGAAGGCATGCGACCTGCCTTCGCGGTCCATCCACGCCACGTAGCGTCGCACCAACTCCCGCGCCAGGCCGGGGCGGTTGTTGAGGTGCATCAGCAACGCGAAGTTCACGAACCAGGGGTGGGGCGGAGGCGGCTCCGTCGGGGCCGAGCCCGTCCGCTCGAAGGCGACCCGCGCCACCTTCCACGCGCGCTCCACGTCATGGAAGTCCAGCAGCTGGTCCGCCAACCGCCAGAGGAAGCGGTGCGGAGCGTCGCGTCCCAGCAGCTCGATCTCCGCGTCCTCCAGCGCGCGGGGAAAGCGCTGCGCCAGCTCCAACAGGAACCCGGCATGGCCCTGCCGGTACGCGTCGCGGCACGCCGCCAGGGCCTCCTTGTCGCGGTTCGCACGGAGCAGCGCCGCCACCAGCCATCGCCGGGGCTCGGCCGCATCCTGCACGGCCTCCACCGCGCGGCGCGCCACGTCCACCAGCACTTCCGGAGGCGCATCCGGAGGGAGCGCCCAGAACTCCGCGCGGAAGCGCGTCAGTGCATCCTGGATCGGCGCCACCGTGGCGGACGCAGCTCCAGGCTGGGGATGCTGCTGCGTGGCCTGGGTCCAGGGTGCCGCCTGGGTGCGCGGCCCCTCGCGTCCCTCACGGCGCGCGAGCACGGTTTCATACGCTGCGCGCAGGCGGGCGAAGCCCTCCGGATCCGTCTCCGGCTTGCGCGTCTTCAACTTGCGCAGGTACGTGCGGCGGACCGTGTCGTCCCCGGGGTCCGCGTCCACACCCAGCTCGCGGAGTGCCTCGTCGAAGTCCATGCGGGCCGCACGATAGCGTGCGCGCAACCACCGCACAGCGGGGCCCCCCGGGCACCCGCGCGGACCGTGTGGATGAGGTCCGGGCGAGCGTCATCGCCTCCCATCACTCAGGGCGTGGGCGACACCTGGTACGGCACCACGCGGTAGCCTGCGTTACCGGTGCACAGCTGTCCCTGGCCATTGAGGCCCCACGCCCACACCGTGCCGTCCGACTGGAGCGCCAGCATGTGCGAGCCGCCCGGCCCGCGCACGGTCGACATGTCACTCCCCCTGCAAGGAATTGGAACGGGACAGGCTCGCCATGACAGGCAAGTCTGTCCCATTCCAAACGCAAGGGTTTGTCACGTCCCCCAATGCCTTACGGCTGGTACTTCCACGCCGCCGTGACCGCCGGTTGGAAGCAGTGCACATGGGCCTTGGTGGCGGCAGGAATCTCCTGCACGACGCCGGCCCCGTAGCCCTGCGTGCGGCACCACTGGCTCACCTCCAGGCGCGACCCCGGCGCGGTGTAGTCTCCCAGGTTGGACACCGGCCCCAGCACGGACTTCTCCACGTCCGTCTGGAGCCCGGAGTTGAAGCAGCCCACCCACGGCCGGGACGTCACCTCGAACACCTGCCCCGTCGTCCAGCCCTGGCTGTTGCAGAAGCGGTGCGCGGCGGCGGCGCAGTGGGTGCTCGTCACGCCGCGCTCGTCGGTGCAGCCCGCGTGGATGCGCGACAACTCCTCGAACGTCACCGCCACGCTCTCATGCTGGATGGGTGCGCACGCCACCGTCAGGTCCGTGGCGGTGGACGACACCGGCACGCCCGCCAGCGAGATGGGCGGCCGGTTGCTGACCAGTTGCAGGATGGTGTTCCAGGTGTTGGACGTGTTCGCCAGCGCATCGCTCGCGCCCCGCTGCGCGCACACGCGGTGCATCGCGGACAGGCACGCCGCCGAGCCCAGGGCGCTGGTGCCCGTGCACGCGGGCGCCTGGGCGCTCATCACGAACTGGCCCGCGGAGGGCGTGTGCTGGATGGCCTCCTCGCGGCAGTTGGCGCCGTGCGCGGTCATGCAGATGCTCCGGTTGGAGCGCGCGTGCGAGAAGATGCGCACCTCGTCGATGGCGCCCCGGAACGAGCCCTCGCCATTGGCCGGGCAGCGCTGCGTGTCCAGGTTCGAGCCCGCGCCGAGGTAGAGCGTCCCCGTGCCCAGCCGGGCCGTTCCCGGCGCGACGGGCAGCGCGCGGTTGGTGGGCACGCCGTTGAGGTATTCGGTGAAGGCGCCGGTGGTGCCGTCCCACGTATAGGCCAGGTGGCTCCACTGCCCCACGGGCAGCACGGGGCTTCCGCCCAGCCGCACGCGCTGACCGTTGACGACCAGGGAGAACTGCACCTGGTTGCTGGCCTCGTAGATGACGTCCAGCCCGCCCGCCTTCTGCATCAAGTAGCGATAGGGATTGCCGCTGGTGCACCCCTGCTGGATGTCCGCGTCCGGCCGCACCGCGAACTCCACCGACAGGCCGCGCACGAACGCGCCCACGCCGGGCACCGTGCCGGAGGGGTCCGCCAGGTTCACCTGGAGCGCACCGCCGCCGGGCAGCACCAGCGCCTTGCCCTTGCCGTGCGGCTGCCACAGCGAGTCTGGCGACGCGCGCGTCAGCGCGTTGCCCGGCGAGATGGACGCGCCGCCCACCAGCGTGCCGGTGAAGAAGCGGCCGGACAGGTCCGGCGTGCGCGTCAGGTCATACGCGCCCGCGCGCGTAACGAGCTCGTTCATGGGCAGGAAGAGCAGGTGGAAGGGGTCCATCAGCTCGCCCAGGTCCACCTCGTTGTAGTCGGACGTGTTGCTGCCGAAGAGGGCCAGCACGTCGTGCGTCTTGGTGACGGGCAGATAGTGCGCGGCGTTGCTCTGTCCGGGCGGGAAGCTCTGCGATGGCAGGCGCTCCTGCTCGAAGTTCCACATGGGCCCCGAATAGAAGAGGTGCGCGATGTCCATGCGGTCCGTGTTGATGGCCCCATCGATGTGGTACGCGGTCCAGTTCGTGTCCGCGCCCACCAGGCTCACCGCCTCGCGCCGTGCGCCGTCCGTGTACGTGACGGCGATGTAGAGGAGGTTGCGGCCCTCGTGGTCCACCCACGCGTAGGCGCCGCGCACCAGCGCGCCGGAGGTCGTGTCGCCGAAGTCCTCGCCCGTGGCCGCCTTCAGCCGCTTCCACGACAGCGGGTAGCGCTTCACGCCCGCGTTCGTGTCGTTGAACATCATCGACAGCGGACGCGGGTTGCTCCAGCCCGAGGCCGCGCACGGCGTGGGGTTGTACGCGTACATCATGTGGTCGATGGCGCCATTGTTCGCGGGCCCACCCTGCCAGATGAGCAGCCGGCCGTCGGACGTCATCGTCGGCTCGATGCCGCGAATCGTGGCGCCGGTGACGGTGCGCAGCGTCTCCAGCGGGCCGGTGCTGAACGACGCAACCTCCGCGGACGTCGTGAAGGGCTGGGACACGCGGATGTCCGTCGTGCGCCGCCGGAAGACGTTGTCGCCGTTGAACATCATCGAGTCGAAGATGAACGGCTGGTACACGGCGACGCCGCTCGACAGCGCGTAGGGCTGGGCGGGGTGGGTGAAGCAGAACGCCAGCGCGTTCTCTCCGTTGCGCACGGCCACCGTCTTCCCGGCGGAGAAGGCCTGTGAAAACGACGGCTTGCCGGCCGGGTCGTACGTCACCGCCTCCGGACGGAACACCCGGGCAATCCACGTCGTCGTGGTGGTCGCCGGGTCCTCGCGGATGTTGCCCACGAAGATGCGCCCGTCCACCGTGGACGAGTGCCCGTTCGCCCCGAAGGGCGTCCCGATGCGCGTGTTCACCAGCGACGGCCGGCCCTCCGCGAACACCGCCCCGGGCAGCCCCGCGAGCGCCGTCCCGAGCAACACACCCAGCGCCCCACTAAGTGACTTTTTCATGGAAATAAGGTTAAGCCATTTTCATCCCTGGCCTGAAGGGGGCCGGGTTCCCGCTCCCTGTCGGGGCTGGACACACCTGCGAGGAAGACGATGGCGACGAGTGCCAGGAAGACGCTGTGGGCGCTGGCGGCGGTGCTGGGATTGACGGCCTGTGGTGAGGGCACGGCACCGGCTCGGGATGCGGCGCTGACGACGCCGGTGGTGGCGGAGCGCGAGCAGTCCGCCACGGCGGCGCCGCTGGGGCAGACGGTGTGGCTGAAGGCGTGTGCGACGCAGAAGTACGTGTCCGCGGACCGGAACCTGGGGGCGACGGCGCCGCTCGTGGCCAACCGCGACAGCGCGCAGGGGTGGGAGCAGTTCCAGGTGGCGGACGCGGGCAACGACTTCATCTCCCTGCGCGTGGTGGAGACGGGCCTGTACGTGTCCGCGGATCCGAACGCGGGCGGACAGGTGACGGGCTTCCGCACGGCGGTGGGTGACTGGGAGCGCTTCACCTGGGTGCCCTTCGCGGACGGCTCGGTGGGCCTGCGCGCCAAGAGCACGGGCCAGTACGTGTCCGCGGACGCGAACCAGGGGGCCAGCGCGCCGCTGTACGCGAACCGCGCCACGGCCGGCTGCTGGGAGGCGTTCTCCTTTGGCGTCGTGGGGGGCGGCGAGGACCGCTGGGTGCAGATCTGGAGCGACGAATTCGACGGCAACAGCGTCAACACGGCCAACTGGACGCCCAACACCACGGTGCACGTGAACAACGAGCAGCAGCAGTACACGAACTCCGGCGACAACATCTCCGTGAGCAACGGCACGCTGAAGCTCACCGCGCGCCTGCAGTGGAACAACGGCTATCCGTTCACCTCCGGCCGCCTGGAGAGCGCGGGCAAGCGCGAGTTCAGCCACGGCCGCGTCGAGGCGCGCATCAAGCTGCCGGTGGGCGCGGGCCTGTGGCCGGCGTTCTGGATGCTGGGCAATGACATCAACTCCGTGGGCTGGCCCGCGTGCGGCGAGCTCGACATCATGGAGAACGTCGGTTACGGCGACTGGACGTCCGGAGCGCTGCACGGCCCGGGCTACTCCGGCAACACGCCCATCAACGGGCGCTTCTATCCGTCGTCCAGCGTGAGCAACTGGCACGTGTACCGCACGGAGTACTCGTCGTCGGACATCAAGTGGTACATCGACGGGGCGCTGGTGAAGACCACCACGCGCACGGAGGTGCAGCGCTACGGCGCGTGGGCCTACGACAAGCCCCTGTACATCATCCTCAACCTCGCGGTGGGCGGCGGCTATCCCTTCGGCGTGAATGGCGCCTCCACGCCGTACTACGGCGTGCCGCAGTCCACGGTGGACCTGGTGCGCAACGCGCCGCAGACGATGGAAGTGGACTGGGTGCGCGCCTACCAGTGGCGGTAGGCTTGAGGGCATGACGCTCCCGCCCCTCCTCCTGCTGGCTGACAGCGCTCCGCTGTTCTGGCGCGTGGAGGGGCGCCCCTTCCTGGACTACGTGCGCGTGCTCACCGGCGCGGAGCTGCGCGTGCCGCCGGTGCGGGCCGCGTACCTGGGCGCGTCCAACGGCGACGTGCCGGAGTTCTACGACATCTTCGTCGCGGCCATGGAAGGCATTGGCCTCACGCGCAGCCGCAGCATCCCGGCCGCGCCGTCCAGCGAGGACCTGGCGTGGCTGAAGGAGGCGGACGTCATCCTGCTGGCGGGCGGCGACCCGCGCGTGGGCTGGAACGCGTTCCAGGCGCACGGCGTGGATGCGATTCTCCGCGAGCGGCACCAGGCCGGCGCCGTGCTGATGGGCGTGTCCGCCGGGGCCATGCACCTGGGCCTGGGCGCGTGGTGTGAAGACCTGCCCGGTGAGGGCGAGCCCTTTCCCACGCTGGGCCTGGTGCCCTACCTCATCGGCGTGCATGAGCCGCCCGAGTGGCCGGGCCTCAAGCTCGCCGTCCGGCGCATGGGGCTGCCCACGCGCGGGCTGGGCATTCCGCAGGGGGGCGGCGTGCTGCTGCACGCGGATGGCAGCGTGGAGCCCGTGCGGCAGACGGTGGTGGACGTGACGGTGGACGTGGAGGGGCGGCTGCACGAATCGCTGCTGATGCCTCCGGCCACGCCGTACCGGGGTGAGCCGCCCGAAGCGCCGGTGGACCGGCGGACGCTCCAGTAGGTGACTCCCTTGGTGAGGAACGTGATGGCGACGAGCACGGGCAGGACCGTGGCGGTCTGGGCGCTGGCGGCGGGGTTGTCCGCGTGCGCGGGGGCGCCGAAGCGCGCGGAAGCGGTGGCCGGGAGGGACGCCGGCTGGGTCCAGGTGTGGAGCGACGAGTTCAACGGCTCGGAGGTGGACGCGAGCAACTGGCGCATCCAGACCGACGTGCACGTGAACAACGAGCAGCAGCAGTACACGACGTCGCCGGACAACGTGTCGGTGAGCGGCGGCACGTTGAAGCTCACGGCGCGCTTCGAGACGGCGAATGGCTATCCGTTCACGTCCGGCCGGGTGGAGAGCGCGGGCAAGCGGGAGTTCACGCACGCCCGCGTCGAGGCGCGCATCAAGCTGCCGGTGGGCGTGGGGCTCTGGCCGGCGTTCTGGATGCTGGGCGCGGACATTTCCAAGACGGGGTGGCCGGCGTGCGGTGAGCTCGACATCATGGAGAACGTCGGTTACGGCGACTGGGTGTCCGTCGCGTTGCATGGGCCGGGCTACAGCGGCAACACGCCCATCAACGGACGCTTCCATCCGCGCACGCCGGTGAGTGACTGGCACGAGTACGGCGTGGAGACGTCGCCGGAGGCCATCCACTGGTACATCGACGGGGAGCGCGTGAAGACCTCCACGCGCGAGGAGGTGGAGCGCCACGGCGCGTGGGCCTACGACAAGCCCCTCTTCATCATCTTCAACTTCGCGGTGGGCGGCGGGTATCCGGAGGGCGTGAACAAGACGAAGGAGCCGTACTTCGGCGTGCCTCGGTCCACGGTGGATCTGGTGCGCAACGCGCCGCAGACGATGGAAGTGGACTGGGTGCGCGTCTCCGAAAAGCGCTGACGCCATCCCTCCAACGGGGGATGGTCCGCACCGCGACAGGGTTTCTAGGGTGTTCCTCCTCGGGAGGAACAAGCCATGGCGGTCACGGTGGTGGTGGTGTCGGGGCCCATCGGCGCGGGGAAGACGACCCTCGCGCAGGGGCTCGCGCGGCGGTTCGGCGCGCGGCATCTCCACTCGGAGGATTTCCTGCGGAAGCACGGCGGTGAGGGTTCGCGGCGCGCCCGCCAGGAGCTGAGCCTCACGCTGGACAGCAACACGGGTGGGCGCTGGTTGGCGGAGGACGTGCGCACGGCGCTGCACGCCTCCAGGCTGATCATCGTGGATGCCGCGAGCAGCGAGGCCCAGCTGGATGCCCTGCGCACGACTCCCGGGCTCCGCATCGTGCACGTCCACCTGGCGGTCCCCGAGCCGGAGCAGGCCTTGCGCTACGCGGAGCCGGACCCTTTCGAGGCAGCCTGGGCGCATCCCGCCGAACGCGCGGTGCACCCGCTGGCCTCGTTGGCGAATCTCGTGGTGGACACGGCGAGGACTCCGCCCGACGCGGTGCTCGTGCGGGTGGCCAGCCGGCTCGGGCTGTATGGGCGGCCCGGCGAACGGCTCGTGGACCTCATCATCCCGGGGCCTTCCGGCGACGTGGACCTGCGTCCGCTCACGGCGCAGCTCGCCCCCCACTACGCCGTCCTCCTCCGGTCGGCTCCGAAGCCCTCGCGCGAGGAACTGGAGGACGCCTTCGCCCGGGGCCACCGCGTGCTCGTCGAGGGCGCCGGGCCTTGCGCGAGCGGCTGTCTCCAGACAGCGGGCATCGCTCCGGGCCGGGTGCGGCGGACCGTCATGGTGTGCCGCTCGGAGGGCCACACGTTCGACTGGGTGGGACTGCGCGAGGCGGCTTCACTCAACGCCCCCACGGACCTGGCGCTCGTGCTCGCGGGGGACCTGAGCGCGACCAACTGGAACGCCCGGCGCTTCGACCAGCTCACCGACGCGGCCCGTCATCACCTGGAGGAACTGGAGCGCGTCGCGGGTGCGCCCGTGTCGTTCCTCGCCCCCTCTCCCCAGGCCCGCCACCTCATCGAGCGGCGGCCCTGGTGAGCCGGGCGACCACGATTTTCCGAAGCGCTTTCTGTTTTTCCGCGCCGCGGTGTCCAGACAGCAAACGTTCCTGGAGCCCGTGTGCCCCTCCCCTTCCCACCCCCGCGCCGATGGCTGCTGCCCGGGCTGCTGCTGCTCGGGTTCGCCACTCCGGCCGTGGCCATGCCCACTGGCCCTGGCGCCTTCTGCGCTGAAAATCCCACCGCGCCCGCGTGCCAGGGCACCCAGCCCGCCTGCACCTACTGTCACGTGGCCCCGCCCCAGCGGAACGGCTACGGCGCCGCGCTGGAGCCGCACCTCGCCCCCGGCAAGCCGCGCCCCCTCTCCGACGCGGACTTCGCCGCCGCCCTCCCCGCCGCGCTGCGCGCCATCGCCACCCAGGACACCGACGGCGACGGCGCCCCCAACCAGTTCGAGGTCGAGCAGGGCTCGCTCCCTGGCGACGCCTCCAGCGTCCCGCCCAGCGGCGTGTGCGGCGGCGGGGAGAACCCCCAGTTCAAGGTCTGCCAGTACGACACCCGGTTCGCGTACCGCCGCATGCTCAGCGACTTCTGCGGCACGTCCCCCACCTACGCCCAGGTGGCCACGTTCCGGGAGCTGGGCAGCGAGGAGAAGCAGCGCGCCTTCATCGACCAGGAGCTGGACCGCTGCCTCCAGTCCGACTTCTGGCGCGGCAAGCACGGGCAGCTCTGGAAGGTGGCCCACCCCAAGATCCGCCCCGTCGGCTCCATCAAGTCCGGCGAGGACGCAGGCATCATCCCCCTGGCGGACTACTACGACGACTACGCCCTCTTCGCCTGGTCCCAGACGGACGACCACGACGCTCGCGACGTCCTCACCGCCAACTTCTACGTGAAGCGCTCAGGCAGCACGTACAGCGCCGCCAACAGCCTGTCGTCCCAGTTCGTGGAGGCCTCGCGCCGCGCCGGCAACATGACGACCGCGTGGACGCTCACCTCGTTCGTGATGTTCACCGCGCTGCCGCGCAACGCCGCGTCGCAGATGTACCGCGCGTACCTGGGCCTGGACATCGCGAAGCAGGAGGGCCTGCACAGCGTCCCCAACGAGCCGCGCGACTACGACGCCAAGGGCGTCCAGGCGCCCCAGTGCGCCGCGTGCCACGCGACGTTGGATCCGCTGTCGTATCCGTACCGCAACTACAACGGCCTGGGCGGGCTGCCCAACCGCTACATCCCCAACCGGCTGGAGCTGCTGTTCCCCAACGAAGTGGCCACGCTCAAGAACACGCCGGAACAGGGCGTCATCCTGGGCCAGCCGGTGAACACCCTCATGGACTGGGCCCGGGTCGCCGCCAACAGCGACGCCTTCGCCATCTCCACCGTCACGGACTACTGGAAGCTGCTCGTCGGCCACGCGCCATTGCCTGAAGAGAACGAGGAGTTCGTCCGCACCTGGCAGGCCTTCCGCACCACGCACGCCTACCGCGTGCAGAAGATGCTTCACGACCTCATCCGCACGGAGGCCTACGGTGCGCCCTGAACGCCTGCTGTTGACCTGTCTGCTCCTCACGGGCTGCTCCGATACAATCCCGCCCGCAGTCGACCTGGGCCCGGACGCGAACCCCGGCGTCACGCCCGTGTGGGACGGCGGCGTCGCGAAGTCCCAGAAGGGGAACCTGCGCTTCAAGGGCCCCGAGCGCCTGTCGCTCGACCTGGCCCAGGCGCTGGAGCTACCCGCGGCGTCCGTGTGCAACGAACTGGGCCAGTACCCCTGCCAGAACGTGCACGGCGTGGCGCTGGGCGGCGTGGACCCCTACGAGCACAGCGTCTACGAGACCGCCTCCGTCACGGGCGCCACCACGCCCATCGCCGTGGAGCGCACCGTGCTCTCCGCGTGCAACGCGCGCATCGCGCTGGACGTGAAGACGCCTGCCTCCGCGGTGGTGTTCAAGGGCGTGGTGCTCACCGCGGACGGCAAGCTGGCGGATGCCGCGAGCCCCGCCGTGGCCACGGCGGTGACGTCCCTGGTGCGCCGCGCGTGGCTGCGAGACCCGACGCAGGACGAGCGGGACACGCTGGTCCGGCTGTCCGCCGACGTGCAGGCCACTGGCGTGGCCACTCCGGGCGTCGCCTGGATGCAGGCCGCGTGTCTCGCCGTCTTCTCTTCCGCCGAAGCCGTCTTCTACTGAGGAACCCACGCCATGACGCTCAAGACCACGGGCCGGCTGTCGCGCCGCGAGATGCTGCGAGCCCTGTCGCTCTGCGCCGCGGGCACCACGCTTGCGCCCTTCCTCTCCGGCTGCCGGGACTCGCTCCAGACGCCTGAGTCCCTGGAGAAGCTGGGCCAGCAGCGCGACAGGCTCGACGGCAAGCCGAAGTTCCTCATCGTCATCGGGGCGGCGGGGGGCGCGTCCATCGTGGACAGCTTCCTCGCGGTGCGCCAGTCCGAGTCCGCCAACGCCGCGGGGCTCAACACCTTCCCGGACGCGCAGGTGCAGGGCGTGGCGGACAGCCCGTTCCGCGCGGTGAAGTACAGCAACTCGCGGCTGGGGAGCATCAACATCCCGGTCAACACCGACCAGCTGGCGTTCGTGAAGAAGCACGCGCACGAGATGCTGGTGGCCACCTCCGTGGGCACGTCCGTGAACCACGGCATCGCGCAGAAGCGCTCGCTCACCGGCAACGGCGCCTGGCGGGGCCGCACGCTCCAGGAGGCCGTCGCGCTCCAGTGGGGAAACGGCATGCCGCTGCCCAACGTCAACATGGGCACCGGCGGCTACGCCGAGCGTGGCACCGATGACAGCCTGCCCCTGTCCTGCTTCGGCGAGCCCGTGGTCAACCCGTCCCTGTGGCCCCTGGGCCTGGACGGCTCGCGAGGCATCGCGGGAGCGCCGTCGAAGGACGTCATCGCGCTGGCTCGGAGCACGCGGGACGCGCTGGATTCCAAGTCCATCTTCGGCCGCACGTTCCAGGACAGCGCCGCGCTGAAGCGCTGGAGCGAGCAGCGCGGCGTGCAGCAGCCGAAGCTGGAGGCGCTGGACCTCATCACGAAGCTCAACGTCCTGCCGGACCTGCCGGCCATCCCGCTGTCGAAGTACGGACTTGCGAGCTCACCGGACGGGGCGCGGCTGCGCGAGGTGTTCCCCGGCTTCTTCACCGACCCGGTGCAGGGTCAGGCGGCGCTCGCGTTCCTGCTCCTCAAGTACCGCGTGTCCGTGTCGGTGACGCTGGGGCCGGACTTCAACGTCGCGGTGGGCGGGCCCAACGGCATCGCCAATCCGCCGCTCGCGTTCGACATCAGCCACAACGACCACCGGGGCGGCCAGGCCTTCATGTGGGCGCGCATCCTGTCCACGGTGGATTCGCTCATCACGCTGCTGAAGGCGGAGCCCTTCGACGCGCAGACGGGCGAGTCCATGTGGGACCGCACGCTCATCTACGTGGCCACGGAGTTCGGCCGCACGCGCCCACGGCCCTCCGGCGCCACGGAGTTCGGTTCAGGCCACGACCTCAACAACGGCTTCCTCCTGCTGTCGCCCATGGTGAAGGGGAACACCGTGCTGGGGGGCGTGGATCCGAACACCACGCTCACCTACGGCTTCGACGCGCGCACTGGGGCGCCGCAGCCGGGAAAGCTCACGTCCAACGAGCCGGACATCTTCTCCGGAGTCCTCACCGCCATGGGCGCGGACCTGAGCGGCAGCGGTCTGCCGGACGCCAGCGCCTTCAAGCGGGCCTGAGGCGTTCCCGCCCGCCAGAAGCGCTGGCCAATCAGGTCGCCAGCAAGCCTGCGATCCGAATCTCTCCGTGAAGACAGACACATCGCAGAGCGCGGCAATAAGCCGCGACGTCGTGCATGGACGGGCGTCAAACCGGTCCACGGATGAAGCTGCCCGCCCGGGCCCGGTTCCATCAAAACCTGTCCGACAGTCGGACAGGTTCGCGCCGTATGAAGCCAAGGACACGTGCATCACGGAGTGCAGCGGTGGCCCGCGACCGATGCGCCGGCAGGGACGTCAGGACAGAGCCACGCGAAGAGGCGCTTGGCCAGACCCGGGCGCCGCCAGATCGGTCCAGCAGTCAGACAGGTTTCCGCCAAATGAAGTCCCAGGCCACACCCACCCGGCAGCGTGCAACGACGTACTCGCGGGCACCAAGAAGGGATGCGGCCGGACGCCCCTACCTGAACCGGGTTCCCTCAAAACCAGTCCGACTGTCGGACCGGCTTCCGGCGCATGAGGCCCGTGACAGCGATTGCCGCCAGGGGCACGCTGCCATTCGTGGGCAGATGCCACGGTGAGTCACGGGCAGAGACGCCCGCCCGGGGGCGGTTGCCGAAAAACCTGTCCGACAGTCGGACAGGTTTTTTTCGTCCGGCTCCGGAGGGGGCCTCACGCGTCCATGTCAGACCCCTGTGGTTGGATGGCCATGCTGTGACGAGGAGGGGGAATGGGGATGGGACACGGCGGGCTCGTGGCGTACGTGGAAGCGCAGATTGAGCGCGACATCGCGCTGGGACGGATTCACCCGAGCGGGCAGTTCGGCTCGGAAGCGAAGCTGGCGCGTCACTATGACGTCTGCCGGGGCACCACGCGTGAAGCGCTGCGGCGGCTGGCGGCGCGGGGCGTGGTGGTGCAGCGGCCTGGACGCAAGACGCGCGCGGTGCCACTGGATGAGTCCCTGTCGCTGGAGAACCTGGGCCTGGCGCTGCATGACACGCGCTCGCCGGATGCCCGGTGGCTCCTGGAGGGCTACTTCAGTCTCCGGCGGCAGGTGCTGGTGGAGCTCCTGTCCGACTGCTGCGCACGGGCCTCCAAGCGGGACCTGGACCAACTGGGGAGCATCTGCTTCGGGCTTTGGGACGCGGCGCGCTGGGAGTCGGGGGCTTCCTGCGCCCAGGTGGAATTCGAGTTGCTGCGGCTGGCGGCCCGGGTAGCGGACCGGCCCGGGCACGTGCTCCTCGTGCAGTCCCTGCAGCGGGCCTTCATGGTCGGCGCGGCCCAGTTGCTGCCTCTTCTGGGAGGTGAGCCGCTGCGCCAGTGGGCCAACTGCGCGAAGGATGCCCTGCATGATCGCGATACGCGGGCCATTCAGCACGACCTGCCGGCGCTGATGAAGGCACACGATGACCTTGTACTGGATGCATTCGCACCTGCGCCTCGGATACCCGCGGCCCCCGAGGCCCACCCCATCAAAGAGGGCAGCCTCGGTGCGCCCGTGGCAGCCGTCGAGCCGGAGGATGATGCGCCTGAGGCATGCCCTTGCGTCGAGGGGCGGAGCCTCGGTCCCGTTGCGCCGGAGCTTACGACCCGAGAGAGAGGGGATGGGCTCGGCCTCCTTCACGCCGACGCTCCACCCACGAGGCCCTGTGGACCCCCCTGCGCGAACGTTGCTTCCGCCCAGAAGGGGTCACCGCGCCTCGATCATCCTGCTCAGCCGCCGTAGCAGTTCAGGGTCGAGCCGCCGCAGTAGCTGGAGCCGGAGTTGCTCCAGGAGCCCGCGGAGTTGGTGCAGATCTGATTCTGCCGGCGCTCCAGCGTGGGCGTGCAGCAGCCCACCTTGATGGTGCGCGTCTGGCCGGGGATGCAGCCGGCCTGCGCGGACACCTCCTGCGCGTCCTCCTGCACCGGAGCGCCCTCCTCGGGGGCCTCCACGCCACAGCCCACGGTCCCCAGCAGACAGCCCATCAGCAACAGCCCGCGCTTCAGCGTCTTCATGTGTCGCTCCCGGTGTGAGTCACTGCCGTCCGGGACGCTATCAGGGACTTCCGGCCCCACCAGGATGTACTGGATTCCCCGAGCCGGGCAGTCGGGCCCACAACACCGTGGCGTTGGGCCTCGCGGGCTCCGGGGTGATGCCCAGCTTCTTGAAGTCCTTCGAGTAGCGCGAGCCCTTCAGCACCACCCACCGGCGTGCCACGCGCCGGGCCTCGTCCACCGTGTCGCGCGTCAGCGGCGAATAGTCCGCGTGGCGGCGCAGCGCTTCGAACGCGGCGGAGGACTTGCGCTCGCGCTCGAACATCGGATCGAAGAGCACCACGTCGAACGCACCGTCCGGCAGCGCGCGCAGATACGCCGCCGCGTCCGCGTGCACCACCTGCACCGGGCAGGAGGCCGGGTGGCGCTCCAGCCCCTCCAGTCCGTGACGCACCAGCAGGTAGAGCGCCGGGCTCTTCTCCAGCGCGGTGACGCTCCCGCCCGGCCCCACCAGCCTCGCCGCCACTTGCGCGTCCGCGCCCAGCCCCAGGGTGCAGTCCAGCACGCGCTCCCCTTCGCGCAGCCCCGCGACGCGCACCAACTGGTCCTCCATCACGCCCGCATCCAGCTGCTTCACCCGCAGGTGCGCCAGGCCCGGTGAGAAGCGCAGCGTGCCTTCCGCGTCCACCAGGGACACCGCCGTGGACTCGAAGACGACCAGCGCGTCCGCCGTGTCGGTGAGCAGCTTCTTCAGGGGCAGCTTGTGGTGACGCTCCACATACGGCACCCCCACCTCCTCCGCCGCGCTCCGCGCACGCTGTGCGAGCGGTGCGTCCACCCGGTCCGATGTGGTGACCACCAGCGGCTGGCGGGCGGAAGGCGGCGTTTCGGACGGACGGGACATGGACCGGTCCAGCCTACCCCGCGCGCAAGCCGTCCCTCCGGGAGCATTCCCCTGTCCACTCCCCGCCACCCGTCCGACACCCGCGACGCATGGCCCCACCCGGCGCCCCTTCTTACTTCTTTCCCATCACGCGGGGATGTCATGGAAACCGCGTTCATACGGCCTTGCCGGTTCAGGCCGTGGATGAAGAGGGGGAAGGACATGCGACACCCACGAATGGCTCATGCGGGCGTGCTGCTGTTCAGCGTCCTGGCGCTGATGGCCACGGCCCTGCCGCGCATGGTGGTCGGCTCGCCACAACCGCTGCTGGACGGGCCCCGGGCCTCACCCACGGGGCGGGGCCCGCGCGCCGTGGCCCTGGGCGACTTCGACGAGGACGGGCGTCAGGACGTCATCACCGCCAACCACACCGCGGGCACCGTGTCCGTGCTGCGCGGCCTGGGGGACGGGACGTTCGCTGCCGGCATGGAGCAGTCCACCGGCGCGCTTCCCGGCGCCGTCGCGGTGGGGGACCTCGACGGGGATGGCCACCTGGACGCGGTCACCAGCCACTACGGCGGCACCGTGTCCGTGCTCCTGGGGCGCGGCGACGGGACGTTCGGCTCGCGGACCGACCACTCCGTGGGCGCGGAGCCCTCGTCCGTGGACGTGGGCGACGTCGACGGTGACGGCCAGCTGGACGTGGTGACGGCCAACGCGCTGGACGACTCCGTGTCGGTGCTGCTCAACCGGGGCTCGGGCCAGTTCGTGCCCCAGAAGGACGTGGCCACCGGCACCAACCCGTTCGCGGTCGCGGTGGGTGACGTCAACCACGACGGGAAGGCGGACCTCGTCACCGCGAACTTCGTGGACACGGTGTCGGTGCTGCTCGGCAACGGGGACGGGACGTTCCAGCCTCGCCGCGACTACGCCACGGGCAACGCGCCCTACTCCATCGCGGTGGAGGACGTGGACCGCGACGGGAAGCTGGACCTGGTCACCGCGAACTTCCGGAGCCGGAGCGTGTCCGTGCTGCGCGGCAACGGCACCGGCGCGTTCCCCTCCCGTCAGGACTTCCCCGTGGAGGGCGGGCCGTACTTCGTCGCGGCCGGCGACTTCGACGGCGACGGGACGCTGGACCTCATCACCGCCAACTCCGCGGAGAACACCGTGTCCCTCCTGCCCGGCCTGGGCCGTGGCGCCTTCGGCGCGCCCACGCGCCTTCCCACCGGGGATGGGCCCTCGGCGGTGGCGGTGGGGCTCCTGGACGGCGACCTGAAGCCGGACGTCGTCACCGCGAATGCCCGGGGCCATGACGTGTCCGTGCTGAGGGCCGCCGCGTCCTCGGACGTGGGGGTGACGCTCACCGCCGTCCCCCGGAAGGGCGGGGCCACGCCGCGCCTGGACTACACGCTCACCGTCACGCAGCACGGGCCGGATCCGCTCACCCGCGCCGTCATCACCGTGGCCCTGCCGCCGGGCCTGCTGGCCTCCACCCGGGACTGCCTGATGACGGCTGGCGCGCTCCAGTGCGAGGTGGGGCCGCTCGCCGTGGGTGACTCCGCCGTCCTGCGGTTCTCCGCGCCGCTGCCGCGCTCCAGCCTGGGCCTGTCCTACCGCATCACCGCCACCCGGACGCTCAGCGTCCCGGCGGATCCTCACCCGGCCAACGACGTCGCCAGCCAGGACTACGTGTCCCTGGGTGGGCTCGCGGCGACGTGGTGGTAGGGGCTCTCAGCGCGAGCGCTTCAGCTTGGACCACATGAGCCCGACGAAGGTGTCGGGGGCGGGCTCCGCGGTCATCGCCTCTTCGTCCTCGTAGCCGCGCACGGGCGGCGGCAGGGGCTTGGGCGCCACGGGGAACGGCAGGGGCTCCGCGGAGTTCAGCCCCTGCGCGTGGCGCTCCATCACCTCCGCGAAGGAGCGCCGGGGCGCGTTGCGCTCCGCCACCGGCGCCGCGGCCTCCACCCCCTGGAGGGCCCGGATGCGAAGGATGACGTTGGCGCCTTCCGCGCGCGAGATGCCCGTCACCCGCCCGATTGGACCTCGCGGTCCGCGTGCCCGGCTCATCGGCTGCCTCCCCGGTGGTGGGGAAACGTAACGCCTCCAGTTCCGGGCGGCCACTGCCCGGCCCTCCGGGAGTCCACGGGACGGCCCGCCCGGCTGGCCGGTGCTCGCGGTAACCGTCCCCGGGGGTCCCGCGTACTCAGGGAAGAGCGCCCTGTTTCATGACGGCGCCCGGAGGCTTCGCGACCCATGTCTTCCGTCCGTGCAGTGTCCCCTTCCACCCGGCTGCCCTGGGCCCGCCGGCTGTGGCCCGCCGCGCTGGTGCTGGCCGCCGTGCTCAGCGCCTGCACCGAGGCACGCGGCGCGCCGCCCGGCTCGAAGCCCCAGGCCACCATGTCCGCTCCGGTGCAGGACGGCCGCAAGTACGCGAAGCCGTCCGACGCGGAGCTGAAGCGCACCCTGTCCCCCCTGGCCTACCAGGTGACGCAGCACGAGGCCACCGAGCCTCCCTTCCGCAACGCCTTCTGGAACAACCACGAGGAGGGGCTCTACGTCGACGTGGTCAGCGGCGAGCCGCTGTTCTCCTCGCGCGACAAGTTCGAGTCCGGCACCGGCTGGCCCAGCTTCACCCGCCCGCTGGACAAGGCCCACGTGGTGGAGAAGCGAGACAGCACGCTGGGCATGGAGCGCGTGGAGGTGCGCTCGAAGGACGGCGACTCGCACCTGGGCCACGTCTTCGAGGACGGGCCGGAGCCCACGGGCCTGCGCTACTGCATCAACTCCGCGTCGCTGCGCTTCATCCCCGTCAACGAGCTGGCCGCGAAGGGCTATGGCGCGTGGCTGCCGGCGTTCGGCCGCGCGGCCCCGGGTGAGCCCCAGGGCGCGCTCGCCCCCGCCGCGGGCGCCGTCGTGCTGGCGAAGGCCACGGCCCCCACGGAGGCCACGCGCGAGACGGCGTACCTGGCCGGTGGCTGCTTCTGGGGCATGGAGGACATCCTGCGGAAGATCCCGGGCGTCATCGACACGGAGGTTGGCTACACGGGCGGCGCGTTGAGGGGCGCCACCTACGAGGACGTGCACACCGGGGAGACGGGGCACGCGGAGGCCGTGCGCGTCGTCTTCAACCCGAAGCTGCTGACGTACGAGGCGCTGCTGGAGAAGTGGTTCTTCCGCATGCACGACCCGACGACGCTCAACCGCCAGGGCAACGACGTGGGCACTCAGTACCGCTCCGCCATCTTCTACCTGTCGGACGCGCAGCGGCAGACGGCGGAGGCGGTGAAGGCCCGCGTGAACAAGTCCGGCAAGTGGTCCCGGCCCGTCGTCACGCAGATTGCCGCCGCCGGGGAGTGGGTGCCCGCCGAGGGCTACCACCAGGACTACCTGGTGAAGAACCCCGGCGGCTACACCTGCCACTACCTGCGGGACTGAGGCCCGCTCAAGCGCGGTCGTGCACTTCGAACGTCATGCCCGCCTTGCGCAGGCGCTCCACCAGCACCATGCCCATGGCGGACGCGGGGGTGAGGACACCGCCCCGCTTGGGGGTGTTG
Source organism: Corallococcus interemptor (assembly GCF_003668875.1). Taxonomy (GTDB): domain Bacteria; phylum Myxococcota; class Myxococcia; order Myxococcales; family Myxococcaceae; genus Corallococcus; species Corallococcus interemptor. The sequence goes on from NZ_RAWM01000020.1 coordinate 84,992, forward strand.
TCGAAGGCGAGGCACAGCGCGGACTCCGCCAGCATGCGCGCCGTGGCCTGGTAGCCCGGGTCTCCGGCTGAAGCGACCTTGCCCTCCACCTTCACGCGCTGGCCGCTCTTGGGTGACTGGCCTTCACCCAAAAGCCGCACCTCGAAGAGGCCGCGCTCGCGCGCGGTGGCGGACGGGCCCTGGCCCGGCGCGGGCAGCACGTGCTTCTCCAGCAGCTCCCGCACGGGGTCCACGTTGGACAGGACCATGAAGCCGCCCAGCCCCGCGGTGGTCGCGGCGGCCAGCGCCATGCCCTTGGGCCCGGGCCCGAAGTCGGAGACCTCCGAGTAGAAGAAGTCGCGTCCCCACGGGTAGCCCAACAGCGCGTTGGAGCGGCGCACGACGCGCGTGTTGACGGAGGCCATCACGAAGGGCGCGGTCCACGTGCCAGTGTCCGGGCTCTTCTTCACCGTGGCCAGGTCGCGCTCCTCCTTGGTGCCACGGGAGGGCTCGGGGTCCAGGGCGTGGGCGCTGGTGAGCACCTTCTTGAGGGACGGGTCGGCCTTCACCGCCGCCAGGGTGTCCATCATGCTGGCGATGGTGCCGCCGCTGAAGCCGCCGCGCATGCGCGTCAGGTGGAAGCGCACCTGGTCACAGTGGCCGCCGTGCTTCTCGCGCATGTAGTCCTGGACCATCAGCGTGCCCAGGTCGGAGGGGATGGAGTCGAAGCCGCAGGTGTGCACGATGCGCGCGCCCGTCTGCCGCGCCTGGGCCTCGTGCGTGTCGATGGTCTTGCGCATCCACTGCACCTCGCCCGTCAGGTCGCAGTAGTCCGTGCCGGCGCGGACGCACGCGGCCACCAGCTCGTTGCCGTAGCGCGCGTAGGGGCCCACGGTGGAGATGATGACGCGCGCTCTCGCCACCATCGCGTCCAGCGAGGCCGCGTCCTTCGCGTCCGCCAGCACCACCGGCAGGTCCGCGAACTCCGGCCGCACCTTCGCCAGCTCCGAGCGGACCTGGTCCAGCTTCGCCTCGTCACGGCCGGCGATGGCCCACTTCGCCTGGTGGGTGTCCTGCGTGCGCGCCAGGTACTCCGCCACCAGGCGGCCGGTGAATCCCGTGGCACCCCACAGGATGATGTCGAACGCGGGCTTCTTGTCGTGGGCCATGGGGCGGCGCGTAGCCGGACCCTCCATGTGCGCGCAAGCGCGATTGCACCGCGCGTGAACGACCTGTCCGGTGGCCGGGCCTCAGGGGCGCAGCCGCAGCCGGATGGGGCCGCGCGCGGTGGATGGGTCCACCACCCTGCCCCCCTGCACGATGTCCAGCACGCCGCGAGCGACGAGCCTGCGTGCTGCCTCGCGCACGGGCTCCATGGACGCGCGCCCACTTGCGGCGCCAGGTGATGTCCCGCCGCGCCGGCTTTCAACCCCGGCCGACGCCGAAGTAGGTGAAGCCCTCGCCGCGCGCCTGCTCCGGGTCGAAGACGTTGCGGCCGTCGAAGATGACCGGGCGGCGCATCAGCGACTTCAGGCGGCGCAGGTCCGGGTGGCGGAACTCGCTCCACTCGGTGACGAGGAAGAGGCCGTCGGCGCCCTCCGCCGCGTCGTAGCAGGTGGAGGCGTAGGACACGCGGTCCGCGAAGCAGCGCCGCGCGGCCTCGCCCGCCACCGGGTCGTGGCACTGCACGCGCGCGCCCGCGTCCAGCAGCCCTTCGATGAGGTCCACGGACGGCGCCTCGCGCATGTCGTCCGTCCTGGGTTTGAAGGCCAGGCCCCACACCGCGAAGGTGTGACGGGACACGTCTCCGTAGTGGCGGAGCGCCTTCGCGAGCAGGCTCTTCTTCTGCCGGGCGTTGGTGGCCTCCACCGCGCGCAGGAGGTCCAGCTCCAGCCCCACGTCCCGCGCGGTGGCCATCAGCGCGCGCACGTCCTTGGGGAAGCAGCTGCCCCCGTAGCCGATGCCCGGGTGCAGGAACGCATAGCCGATGCGCTTGTCCGCGCCCACGCCCCGGCGCACCTGGTCCGCGTCCGCGCCCACGCGCTCACAGAGCGCGGCCACGTCGTTCATGAAGGAGATGCGCGTGGCGAGCATCGCGTTGGCCGCGTACTTCGTCAGCTCCGCGGAGCGCGGGTCCATGAACAGGATGGGGCTCTCCGTGCGGACGAAGGGCGCGTACAGCTCGCCCATGATGCGGCGGGCCTGCTCGGAGTCCGCGCCGATGACGACCCGGTCCGGCTTGAGGAAGTCCTCCAGCGCGGCGCCCTCCTTCAGGAACTCCGGATTGGAGACGACGTCGAAGTCATGCCCGGTGTTGCGCGCGATGACCTCCCGGACGCGGTCCGCCGTGCCCACCGGCACGGTGCTCTTGTCCACCACCACCGTGTAGTGCCTGAGCGCCCGGCCCACGGCCTCCGCCGCGGCCAGCACGTATCGCAGGTCCGCGCCGCCGGACTCGCCCATGGGCGTACCCACCGCGATGAACACCACCGTCGCGCCTCCCACCGCTTCGGGCAGGTCGGTGGTGAAGTGCAGCCGCCCGGCGTCGCGGTTGCGGCGCACCAGCTCCTCCAGGCCCGGCTCATAGAGGGGCAGCTCGCCCCGGTTGAGCGCCGCCACCTTCGCCTTCTCCACGTCCACGCACGTGACGTCGTGGCCGGACTCGGAGAAGCACGTGCCCGCGACCAGCCCCACATAGCCCGTCCCGATGACGGCGATCCGCATACGGCTCCCCCTTCACGCCGCTCTCTCAGGCCACCCGGCCGGACGCGGCCTCCCGTGCATACCGCTCCAGCGTCCGCGCGCGGTGCGCCGCCGTGTGCTCGGCGAGCACCCGCGCCCGGGCCCGCTGGCCCACCGCCTGGCGCTCTGACTCCGGCAGCTCGCGCAGGTAGCGCAGCGTCTCCCGCGCGTCGTGCGACACCAGGATTTCGAGCCCCGGCGTGAAGAACGTGTCCAGCCCCTCCCACGCGTCGCTGATGATGGGCACGCCGCACGCGGCCGCCTCGAACAGCCGCACGCTCGGCGAGTGCCCGGCGCGCACCATGTCCGCGCGGGTGACGTTCAGGGTGAAACGCTGGGCGGTGTAGAAGGCCGCGTGCTCCGGCGGCGGCAGGTGCTGCACGCGCTCCACGTTGGACGGCCACGCAAGGCCTTCCGGGTACTGGGGCCCGGCCACGACGAAGCGCCCTTCGGGCCAGCCGCGCGCGGCGTCCAGCATCAACCGCTCCAGCACCGGCTGCCGGTCGTCGCTGTACGTGCCCAGGTAGCCCAGGTCCCAGCGCGGCCTTCCCTCGCACGGGCCATACAGCTCCGGATCGCAGGAGCAGTAGAGCGGCCGCGCCGCGGGCGAGCCCAGCTCCCGTTCAATCCGCTGGAGCGTGGGCCCGCCGGTGAAGGACAGATAGAGCTGGTAGCCGGGCACCTGGTGGGGCGCGAGGTATTCGAAGTCCCCGCGCTCGAGCTTCGCCAGCGTGACGGGCGTGTCGATGTCGTAGAAGGCCGTGACGCCCTTCGCGGTGCCCTGCACCCACGCGCCCACGTCCACGCCCTGCGGCACGTAGGAGCCCACCACCACGAGGTCGGCCTTGCGGACCTCGGAGGTGAAGCGCTCGCGCAGGTCGTCCAGGCTGGCGTACAGCTCCGTGCGCCCGGGCCAGGTGCCGCCCGGGTCGCGGTGCGCGGCGTACCAGGGCACGTCCCGCTCCAGGAAGAGCACGTCGTGCCCGCGCCGCACCAGCTCCCGCACCAGCGCCCGGTACGTGGTGGCGTGGCCGTTGCCCCAGCTGGAGGTGATGGACAGCCCCAGGATGACGATGTGCATGCGCGCGAGTTCCATCACACCGGTCCTCCCCAGGCCGGGGCGCGGTAGCCCAGCGCCGCCTCCACCTCCAGCGCGCGGTGCGCGTACGTGTGCCCGGCCAGCACGCGCCGCAGCGCCGCCTGCCCCATGCGCCGGGCGTCCTCCGGGGTGAGGCGCTTCACGTGCTCGGCGACCTCTTCTCCGGAGTGGGCCACCAGGACCTCGCGGCCGGGCTCCAGGAACTGCTCCACGCCCTCGAAGGCGTCGGTGATGAGGCAGGCGCCCGCGCCCGCGGCCTCGAAGACGCGCGTGGCCGGTGAGAAGCCGAAGCGGGCCATGCTGTCGCGGTGGATGTTGAGCACCGCGCGCGCCGAGCAGTTCAGCGCGTTGTGGTCCTGCGTGTAGACGTGGCCCAGGCGCACGACGTTGGCGGGCACGACGCGGTCCTCCCAGCCGCTGCCGCCCAGGAGCAGGCGGGACTGGGGCAGCGCCTCCGCGGCCTTGAGGAAGAAGGCGTCCACGCGCGCCTCGCGGTCCGGCAGCCGGTTGCCCAGGAAGGCCAGGTCGCCGGCGAAGCGCGGCTCGGGCGGCACGGGGTGGTGCGTGTCCGGATCCAGCGCGTTGTAGATGGGCACGCACTGCTTCGCGCCCAGCTCGCGGTACGCGTTCACCACCGGCGCGCCGCCGCCGTACGTGAGGATGTGGTCGTAGCGCGGGATGAGCGGGCGGAAGAGGTCCTTCGCGTCCTTCGCCACGCGCTCCAGCGTGGCGGGCGCGTCCACGTCCCAGAACACCACCTGCGTGCCGGAGCGGCGCAACTCCAGCACCTGCGCCTCCAGGTACGCGTCGAAGGTGCCCACGCCGCTGGCCTTCACCACCACGTCCACGCCGAAGGCGTCGTCCAGGCACTCGTCCACGGAGCCCCGGTCGTTGGAATAGACGACGACGCGGGCCCAGTCCGGGTCCTGCAGGTCGCGGTGCTGCTGCCGGCCGTAGGCGTCCGGTTCATAGAAGGTGACGTGGTGTCCGCGCGCGTGCAGGGCGCGGATGAGGCCCCGGTAGTAGGTGGCCGCGCCGTTCCAGTAGGCGGACACCAGGCTCGAACCAAAGAAGGCGATGCGCAGGCCGTGGCTCATGCGGGGACCCTTTCGGAGGACAGCGGATGGAGCACGTCGGAGGACATGCCCAGGGACTGGCAGATGCCCAGCAGGGCCTCCACGCGGTGCGCGCAGGTGTGGCGCGACAGGACCGTGCGCAGGCCGGCCTCCGCGAAGGCGTGCCGCATCTCCCGGTCCGCGATGAGCGCGGCCAGGTGGCGCCGCATCTCCGCTCCGTCTCGGGCGACGAGGTAGTCCCGGCCCGCGGTGAACAGTCCCTCCGAGTCCTCCCAGGGGGCGGACACCAGCGGGATGCCGCACGCCAGCGCCTCGAAGGGGCGGATGGTGGGGATGCCGGGCAGCCGCGTGGCGTAGGGACGCCGGGGGATGTGCACGGTGACGCGCGCCTGGGAGAAGGCCAGCGGCACGCGGTGGTTGGGCAACCAGCCGGCGTACTCGATGCCCGCGTCGAAGAGGGCTCGCAGGGCGGGGGCGGGATAGCGCACGCCGTGCACCCGCGCCGTCAGGTCCAGCGTGCGCACCGGCTCCAGCAGGAACTCCTCCAGCTCCTTCGTGCGCTCGTCGTCGCCCCAGTTGCCGACCCAGACCAGGTCCCGGACCTCGCGGTTGCGCGGGTGCGGGTGGAACACGCGCACGTCGGCGGCCTCGTGCCAGGTCCACGCGTGCTGCGTCCAGCCCTTCTCCAGGTAGAGGTCCCGGAGCACGTCTCCGAAGGCGAGCACGCCGTCGTACTGGGACAGGTCGTAGCCGGCCATTCCTTCGGGCGTCGTGACGCCCCGGTGGTGGGTGTCATGGAAGAGGAGCCGGAAGCGGCCGCCGTCGCGGCGGTGCTCCCCGATGCGGCGCACCAGGTCCGGCGGGGTCCACTCATGCACCAGCACCAGGTCCGCGCCGTCGAGCACGGCCTCCAGGTCCAGCGCGTTGGGGACGTAGCGCTCCGGGCGCACGTGCGGGTAGTGGACGCGGACCTCGTTGAGGGCGGCCAGGCCGAGGGGCTCCTCCAGGAGGTTCTGGAAGCTCCACGCGTCCGCGGGTTCGAGCACGCGCACGGAGTGGCCTCGCGAGGACAGCTCTGACACCACGCCGCGCAGGAAGTGGGCGTTGCCGTGGTTCCAGTCGGACAGCAGGGAGTGGCAGAAGAGGATGACACGCATGGGTGGTGGGACTCCTCGGTTCGTCAGGACACTCGGCGTTCGGGCCGGAGCAGGCCCGCGTAGAGTTGGAGGTACGCCTCCACCATCCGCTCGGAGGTGAAGGTGAGCGCGCGCTGGCGGCCCCGCGCCGCCAGGGATTCGCGCTCCGTGGGGTGGCTCATGAGGAAGCGCAGGGTCCGTGCCAGGGCCCGGGGATCATCCGGCGGCACGAAGCGCGCGGCGTCTCCCCAGACCTCACGCAGGCTGGGGATGTCACCCAGCACCAGCGCGCACCCGGCGAGCGCGGCCTCCAGCGCGGACAGGCCGAAGGGCTCATAGCGCGCGGGCAGCGCGTACACGGACGCGCGCGCCATCCACCGTGCGAGCACGGGAGGCGGAAGGTGGCCCAGGGGCCGGGTGCTCCGCGTCGTCGCGACCGCGCCGTTGCCTGGCGGGGTGGCGTCTCCCGCGACATGGATGGGGAACGGAAGCTCCTGTGCGGCGGCCTCCAGCGCGGTCAGGTTCTTCGCTTCGTCCCACAGCCGTCCCGCCGCGAGCACGAAGGGTTCCTTGGTGGCGGGCACGAAGTCCTCCGCGCGCCGAGCGTTGGGGATGATCCGCGCGTCGGGGAGCGCGCCGTAGTGCCGCCGGACGGCCTCCAGCATGGCCCGCGTGGGCGCCACCACGACGGAGGCCGCGTGGAGCCCCTTCGCCACCTCCGCGCGGTAGCGCTCGTAGCGCTCTGGCGCGGGCTCGCGCTTCACCGCCTCCCACCAGGAGAGGACGCACGAGTGCGCCACCACCAGCACCGGTGCACGAAATGGCAGCGCGCCATGGCAGTAGCCGTTGAGGTGCACCACGTCCGGCGACAGCCGGGCCTCCAGCTCCAGCAGCCACTCACCCGCGGCGCGCACGTCGTCCCAGGGCGCGTCCATCCACTCCAGCCGCCAGGTGCTCTCGTGCACCGTGAGCCCCATCAGCGCTTGTGCCTCCTGCCACTGACTGGAGGACAGCGGCGCGCCCATCGTGGCCAGCTCCACGCGCACGCCCCGGGCACAGAGCGCGCGGCACAGCTCCAGCGCGTAGGACCAGACGCCCCCCACCGTGTCGGCGGTCATCAACACCCGGCGCACGGGCGGCGGTGGCCGCGCGGCCTCAGGGGTGGACGTCGATGGCTTCAAGCGTTTCCCCCCGCCCCGTGCCC
>NZ_RAWM01000210.1 GCF_003668875.1 Corallococcus interemptor
CGCCCCACCCTGCCCGTGCAGGTGCCCGGAACCACGGCGCTTTCCGTCGGGTGGGGGAACGGGGTAGGAGGGAAGGACTGGCATCCGCCTTGCTGAATGCGTCCCCCCGATGAAGCTGCGTGCCCTCCCCCTCCTCCTGTGCCTGTTCATGGCTGCTCCCGCCGGGGCGGCGTCCGGCCTGGAGGAGGCGCGCGCGAAGGCGCAGTCCGCGCGCACGGAGGCCCGCGGCCTGCGCACCCGTCAGCAGGGCCTGCGTGACGAGCTCAACGGCCTGGCCGCGCGCATCGAAGCGCTCAAGGCCCAGCGGCAGGGGAAGCTCACGCCGGGCGGCGAGCTGGAGTCCGCGCTGCGCCGCTCGCAGGAGCTGAGCGGGGAGCTGACGGGGCTGGCGCAGTCGGTGTCCGGCGCGGACGGCGAGGTGGAGCGCGCGCACCTGGCGCTGCACGGCGCGCTGTCCCAGGAGCTGACGCGGCTGCGCTCGGCGTGGGACGCGACGACGGACCGGACGCAGCGCGCGCGGCTTCTGGAGCAGATGCGCTCCGTGCGCGGCGAGCGCGAGGCCGTGCGCGCGGCGCTGCCCGCCTCCCAGGTGCCGGCGCTGGATGGCTCGGCGCGCGGGGATGATCCGGAGGACCTGCTCGCGCAGGCGGACGCGCTGCGCGACACCCAGGACAAGGTGCGCCAGCGGCTCCAGGCGCTGAAGGCGCGCATCACGGAGGTGCGCGAGGAGCGCGACCTGGACCGCCGCATGAACGACTTCCTGGGCGAGGAGTCCATGTTCGACGACCAGGACCGCCGCCTGCGCCTGCGCACGGCGGGCGACCGGGGCCTGCAGGTGGCGCCCACCCAGCGGGGCGGCGGCCGGTTTCAGGATGTGACCGTGGGCGACTCCGCGGAGGCGCCGAACTACTCGGGCGACCCTTCCGTCGGAGGGGGAACCGGCGGGACTCCCGCGGGCGGGCTGGCCCCGTCCGTCAGCGCCACCGCCAGCGACCGCCGGCCCCAGGTGGACCCGGTGCGCGCCCAGGCGCTGGCAGCGGGCGGCCCGGAGGACCTGTCCTCGCTGGAGCAGGAGGCCGCGCGGCTGGAGTCCCTGGCGCGCGACCTGGACGGGCGCGCGGGCGCGCTGGAGCAGCGCGCGAAGACGCTGGCGCCCTGACGCGACACCGCCGCGCAGCCGCTACAGCAGGCCGCCCTCCACCTCCAGCACCACCGTGGCCTGCACGCGCACCTCGCGCTCCGGCAGGCGCCCCGTGCCGCGCAGGATGATGGCCATGCTGGGCGCGGCCACGTAGGGCCTCAGGTCCAGGCTGCCGTCCGTGTTCAGCCCCACCGTGGGGTTGGGCGGGCTCAGGCCCAGGCGCGCGATGCCGTCGCGGGACGCGAAGCGCGACTCGGAGTTGCCCGCGCGGGCCACGGCCTCCAGCGAGTCCAGGAAGCCGAAGTCCTGGTCATTGGGGCTCAGGACCTTGAGCGTCATCGACTTCACCTGCACGCGCGTCACCTCGTCCTTGGTGACGTCGCGGTTCTTGAAGTCCTGGTTCTCGTTGAAGTCCAGCGCGGCGAAGCTGCTGATGGAGGGAAACGCGTTGAGGAGCGTGGGGGTGCCGGCGGGGCTCGCGGGCACCGTCGCCTCCCCCTGGACCTCCGTGGTGAAGGACGCCGCGGAACAGGCGCAGAGCGACAGGCCGGTCGCCACCGCGAGGAAGGACGCGTAAGACATGGCCGCAATGTACCGGGCGGCCGGGTGCGGCGTCACCGACCGTGGGCGCTCCCCGGCTGTCCCCGGGACGACGCGGCCGTCCAGGGCACTTGCGAGCGTGGGCATGCCCCCGGGCCGGGGTATGGTGCGCGGCGTCTTGGACCGCCGCCTCCTCCCGCTCCTCCTGGCCCTCAGCCTCCCGTGGGGCCCGGGTGCGCGCGCGGCCGAGTGGGAGGGCTCGCTCCGGGGCACCGGCCGGCTGCTGGTGGACAGCAACGCCCCGCGCGACTTCTCCGACGGCGCCACGTCCGGCCCCGGCGCGGACCTGGCGATGAGCGTGCTGGGCGTGGCGGAAGGCCGGGGCACCGGCGAGCGCTCCCAGGTGGTGGGCCGCTACGAGCTGGGCGCGCGCAAGTACGTGGCCTACGGCAACGAGGACACGCTGGTGCAGGCGGGCGCGCTGGAGGGCTCCTTCGCGCTGGGCACCGAGTGGGGCGTGGGCGCCGAAGGCCACGCCAAGGACCGGCGGGGCGGCAGCCGCGCGTACTCGGACCTGGGCGCCAGCCTCTTCGCCGAGTACGCCCCGGACGTGCGCCTGGCCCTGCGCCTGCGCCTGGGCGCCCGCCGCTTCGTCTACCGCCCGGACCACACGGCCGACTTCGGCGGCCCGGAGGTGGGCGTGCTGGGCCGCTACCGGCTCACCCCGCGCCACACGCTGAGTGTGTTTGGGGATTGGGGCTCGCGCCGCTACGGCCCCTTCGCCCGGCCCTTCCCGGGCGTCAGCCCGGCCCCCGTGCGGCGGCAGGACGGCGCGCTGACGGCGGGCGCGGGCTGGACGTACCGGGGGCCGGTGAAGCTGTCGCTCACGTATGCCTTCCAGGAGGTCAGCTCCAACAGCTTCGGAGAGACGGCGCTGCGACACCGGCTGGTGGGCAGCGCCGGGGTGCGGCTGCCCTGGCGGGTGACGCTCCTGGCGCAGGGGACGCTGGGCCTGTCGCGCTACCCGGACGGCATCTTCCTGTCGCCGGAGATCATCCTGGTGGAGGAGGACGAGGGGCAGAACTCGCTGTCCCTCAAGCTGGCCCGGCCCGTCTCCGCCCGCGTGGATTTGGAAGTGTCCTGGGGCCTGTGGAGCACGCGCCTGCCGCGCAACGGCCTGCGCTACACGCGCCAGGTGTTCGGCGTGGGCTTCACCTGGCGGGACCAGGACTAGGAGCCCGGCTCCGGAGCACCGTCAGTCCAGGTCGGCGATGCGCTCGTCGATTTCCTCGGCCAGGCTGGGATGCTGCTGGGCGAGCGCGTGGTCCCGGGCGGTGGTGAGCACCTCCCTGGCCTTCTGCGTCTGGCCGGCCCCCGCGTAGGCGTCCCCGAGGGAGACGAGGGCGGCGGCGTACTTCGGGTCCAGGCGGACGGCGGCCTCCAGGCTCTGGATGGCGCTGTCGTACTCCTTGCGTTCCAGGTGGAGCTTCCCCAGGGAGAACCAGGCCATGGGGGCCTCCGGGAACTGGACCGTCATCTTCTTGAACTGCTCCAGGCGGGCGTCGCTCATGGACGGAACCCATTAGAGGAGCGCTGGAAGCTTGCCAAGGGTGCGATAGGGTATCCGCCACATGGCCACGAAGAAGAAGACCCCCGCATCCAAGAAGCCGAAGGCGAAGAGCGCGACCCGGGCTCCGGCCCGCAAGAAGACGGCCGCCAAGAAGGCGAAGCCGGGCGTGCGTCCGCCGCCGCGCAAGAAGACCGCCGCCGCGCGCAAGAAGGCGCCGAAGCCCGCCGCCCCGCCCCCGCTTCCCAAGCCGGCTGAGAACGCGAAGGCGCGTGAGCTGGCGCGCCGCATTGGCAACCTGCTGCTGGACAAGAAGGCCACGGACGTCGTCATCCTCGACATGCGCGGGATGACGTCCTACGCGGACTACATCGTCATCGCCTCCGGCGAGAGCGACCGCCAGGTGAGCGCCATGGCGGAGAACGTCCAGGTGCAGCTCAAGCAGGAGGCGCAGCCGCTGCGCCCCATCAGCACCGAGGGCCTGGAGACGGGCCAGTGGGTGCTGCTGGATTACGACGACGTCGTGGCGCACCTGTTCAACGGCGAGGTGCGCGCCTTCTACGACCTGGACGGACTGTGGGCGGACGCGCCCCGGGAGAAGCTGTCCTAGTCCCGTGAAGGTCCGCCTCCTCTCCATTGGCAAGGACCGCTCCGGCCTGTTCGAGCCCGCCGTGCAGGAGTACGCGCGGCGGCTCGAGCACTACACGCGCTTCGAGCTGCTGGAGCTGAACGAAGCGTCGGGGCGCAAGCTCAAGCCCGGGGAGGCGAAGTCCGCGGAGGCCGCGGCCATCCTGGGCAAGCGCAAGCCGCAGGACTGGATTGTCGCGCTGGACGAGCGCGGCACGCTGCTGGACTCGGTGGAGCTTGCCCGCTACGTCGCCAAGGCGCAGACGGGCTCGAAGGACCTGCTCTTCGTCATTGGCGGGGACGAGGGGCTGGATGACTCGGTGCGCGGCGCGGCGCATCAGGTGATGTCGCTGTCGCGGATGACGCTGCCCCACCGGCTGGCGCGCGTGGTGCTCATCGAGCAGCTCTACCGCGCGTTCACCATCCTGAAGGGCGAGCCCTACCACAAGTAGGCGGCCGGGCAGACTCAGGGGCCCAGGCTCCGGAGGCGTCAGGGCGCGTGGAGCGCCCGCGTCGGGAGCGCCCATCATGAACACGCCTTCTTCTGAAACCTCCACGGCCGCGACCGTGCGCATCATCGCCTCGCCCCAGTCCTGGGTGGAGGGCGAGGCCGTCCGCCAGCTGGAGGCCGTGTCGCGCCTGCCCGGCATGCGGCTCGCGGTGGGCCTGCCGGACCTGCACCCCGGCAAGGGCGCTCCGGTGGGCGCGGCCTTCGAGTCCGAGGGCTTCCTCTATCCCTACCTCGTGGGCAGCGACATCGGCTGTGGCATGGGCTTGTGGGACGTGGACCTGCCGGTGCGAAAGGCGAAGGCGGAGCGGTGGGCGGCGAAGCTGGACTTGGAGGGGCCGTGGGAGGGGGACACGGAGGCGGTGCTCGCGGAGCACGGCGCGAGTGGCACGGGCTTCGAGTCGGCGCTGGGCACGGTGGGCGGCGGCAACCACTTCGCGGAGGTGCAGCGGGTGGAGGAGGTGCACGACGCGCGCGTCTTCGAGGCGCTGGGCCTGCGGGAGGAGCGGTTGCTGCTGCTCGTGCACTCGGGGTCGCGCGGGTTGGGGGAGAGCATCCTGCGCAAGCACGTGGACCGGCACGCGGCGGGCGGACTGGCGGCGGATTCGGAGGAAGCGCGCGCATACCTCCAGCGGCATGACGGCGCGGTGCTGTGGGCGAAGGCGAACCGGGCACTGGTGGCGCGGCGGACGTTGGATGGGATTGGGGCGACGGGGCGGCGGGTGTTGGACGTGTGCCACAACAGCGTCACCGCGCGGCATGCGGACGGGCGCGTCGGGTGGTTGCATCGCAAGGGCGCGGCGCCCTGGGACGAGGGGCCGGTGGTGATTCCCGGCAGCCGAGGCGCGCTGAGCTATCTGGTGTTGCCGGTGGGCACGGGAGAGCAGAGCGCGTACAGCCTGGCGCACGGCGCGGGCCGCAAGTGGACGCGCTCGGCGGCGCGGGAGCGGCTGAAGGAGCGCTTCACGGCGGAGTCGCTGACGCGCACGTCCTTCAAGAGCCACGTGGTGTGCGAGGACCGGGACCTGCTCTTCGAGGAGGCGCCGCCGGCCTACAAGGCCATCGACCGCGTGGTGACGGACCTGGTGGAGGCGGGGCTGGTGAGGGTGGTGGCGACGCTGGCGCCGGTGCTCACGTACAAGACGCGAGGCCGCACGGCGGAGTGAGCGGCACGGGGCTCGCACCGGGGACGCGCCCATGCGCGGTCCCTGGGAGTCCCAGTGATGTGGAAGGCCCTGCTGGATTTGATTTATCCGCCCATGTGTCTGGCCTGCGCGAAGGTGCTGCCGGGCCTGGGCGCGGTGTTCTGCGAGCCGTGTGACACGGCGCTGGAGCGGCTGCCGCCGGCGTGTTGCCGGACGTGCGCGGAGCCGGGAGTGTTCCAGGGAAGCACCTGTCCCCGCTGCCGGACGGTGCCGCCGCCGTTCAGCAGGGCCTGGGCGCCCTTCGCGCACGAGGGGCCGGTGGCGAGGGCCATCCACCGGTTCAAGTACGAGGACCACCCGGACCTCGCGGCGCCGCTGGGAGCGCTGCTCGCGGACGAGGCGCGGCGGTTCCTGAGGACTTCACCCGGGCATGTGGTCGCGTTGCCGCTGCACGTGAAGCGCTTCCGGAAGCGGCAGTACGACCAGGCGCACCTGCTCGCGGGGGAGCTGGCGAAGGCCACGGGAAGGACGGCGCCGGCGGGCTGGCTGACGCGCACGCGAGAGACGCGAAGGCAGGTGGGGCTGAGCGAGGTGGAGCGCGCGGGCAACGTGGCCGGAGCGTTCGTGGCGTCGCGGGAGGTGAAGGGGCAGGAGGTGTTGCTCCTGGACGACGTGTTCACCACGGGGTCCACCGCGCGGGCCGCCGCTGTCGCCTTGAGGGAAGCAGGGGCCACGCGCGTGGAGGTGCTGACCCTGGCGAGGGCGTTCACCCTCGCCTGAGCCGGGCGAGCTCGGCTTCGAGTTCCCTGGCGCGGCGTTCGGCCTCGTCCGCGCGTCGGGATTCTTCATCCGCGCGCCGGGATTCTTCCTGGGCACGCCGGGATTCTTCCTGCGCACGCCGCTGCAGAATCATCGTCTGATCTTCCAGACGTTCGATGAACTCATCGGAGACCAGCAACGGCGCATTGCCTGTCCAGAAACGCACGTCCTCGCCTTCGACCTGGAGGTCGAGGCCCAGCACCTCAGAGGTGAAGCGACCATTCCGGGATTCCATGCGCGTGTAGCTGCGCGCATCCGGTGTCGCCAGCCGGTAGCCCTCCAGCGTGAGCCTTCCTCCATCGAAGATGAAGTACTCGGGGATTCCCAGACGGGCATACCGGCTCACGTTGAACTCGGCATCCTTCTTCCGGTCGCCCCCGGCGTGGATCTCCATCACCCAGTCGAGCCCGTGCCCCTCGTGGCTGACCAACCACTTCTTCCGTCGGTGGTTCTCCACATCCAGCACGACCAGCAGGTCCGGCGCGAACCGTCGCTCCGCCGGGTAATACACAGGCAATTCCGAGCCTACGTAAGCCTTGCGTCCACGACGCTTGAAGTAGCCCCGGAGCGCCTCGCGTGCGAGCAGCTTGGGCTCCTGATGGTCGTCCCCCTCGGGCATCGCCATCTCTTCGTACGTCACCTCATGCGGCAGTGTTGCCACCACCCGGTCCCGCTCCTCCTGCCCCATCCGATCCCACTCTTCCTGAGAAGGCGCCCGGGGGAAGGCGTCTCCAACCTTGTCGGTATGACGTCCCATGACCCTCAGCCTGTGTCGGATGGCCTTCATGGTCAATCGCCCCCGCGCAGGCCTTGAGCAAGCGACGCGCCAAGGAATTCTCGAACCGCCGTCTATACTTCGCGACGAATGACATCCACACCGGCCCCCACTCCTGGGAACGAGACAAACGCGCGCTGTGCCACGCATTCCAGGGTCGCGGCGGTGGAGTGCTCGCGATGCGGTGCCTTCATGTGCCGGGCGTGCGTTGCTCCTGATAGTGAACCGGCGCACTGCCGCACGTGCAGGAAGCACCTGCTGGCGACGGGCGCCATCCGTCCCAGCAACCACTCCACCCTGGGCGAATACCTTGCCCAGCTCAGCTGGCTGACGGCCTTCCTCACCGGGGGGGGCATCTACCTGGCGCGCAGGACGGACATGGTCGCACTGTGGCTGATCATCTTCCTGATCGGCTTCACGCTGGGACTGGCCTGCGGTGTCGCGGCGCTCATCCGGGAAAAGGGACGCCTCCGCCCCGGAATCGTCGTACCCGCCGTCATCGGCATCGTGCTCAACACCCCTCCGTTCCTCTGGGGAATGCTAATGGGCGTGCTGCCATTCATCATCGAACACTGGTGAATCAGCGCGTCTTCGCCGTCTCCAGCGCGAGCGCCTCACCGCGCAGCTGTGCATCCAGCCAGAACGTCCCGCCCGGCACGAGCGAGGCCACGAAGGCCACGGCGATCCGCTTCAGGCCCCAGCGGTATTCGATGGCCGCCATCATCAGCGTGTAGAGGTACGCCATGAACAGCACGCCGTGCGCCATGCCCACCACGCGCACGCCCAGGGGCATGTTCAGCACGTACTTCAGCGGCATGGCGATGAGCAGCAGCACCAGGAAGGACAGGCCCTCCCAGAAGGCGACAGCGCGGAAACGGCCCAGGGCGGTCTTCAGCATGATGTCCTCTCTCCCCTGCCCCCTCCCCCACCGTCAAGGCGCCGGATGTCGGACGCATCACGCCTGGCCCCTTCCTCCCCCCGTCCTGTCTCTTATACACATCTCCGAGCCCACGAGACGCTCA
>NZ_RAWM01000211.1 GCF_003668875.1 Corallococcus interemptor
ACGCTGGTGGGGGTGGAGGGCTCGGGCCTGCCGATGCAGGCGCTGGCGATGACGACGGTGCTCGCGCCGCTGCCTCCGCGCCGGCGCTTCCTGCCCGCGGGGCCGTGGGGCGAGTGGCTTGCGTCCATCCTCGCCGCCTCGGGCCTGCCGGGGACGGTGGAGCTGACGCCGCTGGAGCGCCGCCCTCGCGCCGGGGGCCTCGTGTCGCGCCCGCTCGACTGGAACGAGTCGCTGCGGCTCGAACGGCGGGAGCTGGTGGGGACCGCCGGGGAAGGGCAGGGGACCACGGCGCTGCCGTCCTCGCGGGCGCGCGTGGACCTGGTCCACCTGTCCATGGGCGAGCCCCAGCGGGTGGCCGAGGCCACGCCCGTGCTCCTCGCGGCGGGCTACCTGCCGACGGGCCTCCGCCCGCGTTTGGACGCGCCTGACGACATCGTCTTCCAGCACCTGCCGGCGCCGGAGCGGGCGCGCGAGGCGGTGGGGCGGGCGCGGCTGGACGGCGAGGCGGCCCGGGCCCTGTGGAAGGGATGGGTGGAGCGATGCGCGCGAACTTCGTAGACACGCTCCTCGCGCGGCTGGACGGCGAGGTGGCCACCATCTGGGCCACGGTGCTGCTGCGCATCGACGCGCGGCCCGACGTGGCGCGGCTGCGCGGGGCCTTGCGCGCCCTGGTGCGAGAGAGCGAGCGCCTCAACGTGGCCTGGGACGACGCGCGCGGTGCGTGGGTGCCCGCGCCGCGCACGGACGATGCGGTGGACGCGGTCCTGCTGGAAGGCGCCGAGCCGCTGGACGAGCCCGAGGCGGTGACGCGCGTCATCAACACCCGGGTGGACCTTACGAGGGACGTGCCGCTGCGGCTGCACCTCCACCCCCTGGCCGATGGCGCGCCGGGCCCGTGGCTCTTCGCCATCCAGCTCCACCATGCGATCGGGGACGCCAAGGCGCTCGCCCACCTGCTGGAGCGACTGTGGCTGCACTGCGCGGGGCGCGCGTCACAGTCGCCGCCGCTGGGCCCCTCGACGCTGACGGATGGCAAGGTGCTGCTCGCGGCGCTGCGCGGGCCGGGCCGGGTGCTGGGCCTCGCAAGCCCCCGCCGCCGGCTCCTCGCGCAGCGGGGCCTGGGCCTGCGCCGCAGTGGAGACACGGCGGGCCGCTCGGTGATGGCGACGGCGCGCCTGACGCTCCCGGAGGGCCGCACGGACGTCCAGGCCTCGGAGGTCTTCTTCGCCGCGCTGCTGGCGGGCGTCGCGCTGCGCGAGCCCACGAAGGAAGGGCTCATCCGCCTGCGGGTGCCGGTGGACCTGCGGCGCATGCTGGGGCTGGGGCGGATGCTGGGCAACGGCTGCTCGACGGTGCCGCTGGAGTTTCCCCTGCGGGAGGTCCGCGCCCGGTTGGAGGACGCGCCCGCCCTGGCGGCGCTGGTGCGCGAGGCGCTGCGGCGCGTGCTCGACGAGGGCGTGCACTGGACGACGGCGCTGGAGTGCATGGCGGTGGCGCGGCTCGCCCCGGGGCCCGTGCTGCGGCGCAACGCGCGCCCCGGGCTGGTGGCCGAGCCCCGCACCAACACGCTGGTGGCGACCTACCTGGGCCGGCTCGACAAGCACTTCGTGGACGCGCCCTTCCGCATCCACTCCATGCGCAGCCACACGGCCACCTGGGGCGCGACGGGCCTGGGCTTTGGCGACACGCTCCACATCAACACCGCGACGTTCGAGGGACTGTGGACCCGGGGCGAGCTGCGCGACTTCACCGAGCAGCTCGCGGGCTGGGCGTCCTCGGGCTTTGGGCTTGCGGCGGAGGTGGTGGGACCATGAAGGGGCTTCGCGACGCGCCCGCGCTCTACCTGGGCTTCATCTCCCTGCACCTGCTGCTGGGGCACCTGGGCGCAAGCCTGGCCTACCGCCTGCGCTTCGGCCGCAGCCCGCTGGCCTACCGGAGCACCGGGGCCGACTCCGCCCACACGCGCCTCACGCGGCGCATCAGCGGCGCCTCGCTGGTGTGGGCGGGCTCGGTGGTGGCGGCGGCGCTCTGGCCGCGCTGGTCCCAGCTGCCCTGGGGCCGGCCCCTGCTGGCCCTTCCGTCGGAGGTGGGCTGGGCGCTGGGCGTGCTCGGCCTGGTGGGCATGCTGGCGGCGCAGTACGGCATGGGCGCGACGTTCCGCATCGGCGTGGACGCGGGAGAGGCCCCGCCCGTGCTGCACGAGAGAGGACTCCACCGCTACTCACGCAACCCCATCTACGTCTTCTCCTACCTGTACCTCGTGGGCGCATCGCTCTGGGCTCCGTCGCTGGTGACGCTCGGGGCGTGCGCGGTGCTGGGGGTGCTGTTCCACGGGCTGGTGCTCCAGGAGGAGCGCTACCTCTCCGCCCGTCTCGGTGACGCCTACGCGCGCTACCGCCAGCGCGTCCCCCGTTACCTCTGAGGCTCCATGCAGCTCGCCCCCGTCCTGGCTTCACCCGCTGCCCCCTCCCGCGACGAACTGGTGGAGCTGCTGCGCATCCGCCCCGCGCGGGCCCTGGGCATGGCGGCCCTCCACCTGGGCGTGTGGGCGCTGGCCGGCGTGGGGCTCGCGCACGTCAGCGGCTTCTGGCTGAAGCTGCCCCTGTGGCTGCTGGCGGCCCAGGGCGTCATGGGGCTCATCCAGCTGGACCACGACGCGTGGCACGACACGCTCTTCCCGAGGCCCTGGCAGAACCGCCTCTTCGGCAACGCGCTCAGCCTGCTCGTGGGCATCGCCTACGAGCCGATGCGGCACGACCACCTCGCGCACCACCGCTGGAACCGCACCGAGAAGGACCCTGACGCCTACAACGCGGGCCGGCGCTCGCCCGGGCTGTGGGCCCTCTTCTACGCCACCGTGCTGCTGGGCCTGCCGCTCAGCCTCGTCTACTTCAACGTCCTCTACCCGGTGCAGCACTTCGACGCTGGCCGCCTGCGCCGCCATGCACTGGTGCTTCTCGGCTACGGGGTTTTCTACGCGCTGCTCTTCTGGCTCCTGGCGGGCCACGGGCTGCTCGGGGGCGCGGTGGAGTGCTGGCTGCTGCCAGTGCTCTTCGCCAGCCCCCTCAACGGGCTCAAGTCCATCTCCGACCACCACGCCAACGTCTGGCGCGGCGACCGCTTCCACACCGCGACGACGGTGCGCAGCACCCGGCTCGTCACCTTCCTGTGGAACGGCCTCAACCACCACCTGGACCACCACCTCTATCCGCGGGTGCCCGGCTACAACCTCGCGCGGCTGCACGCGCTCCTGCGCTCTCAACTGCTCGCGCGCGGCGCCCCCGTCTTCGACAGCTACCTCCACGTCATGTGGCGGGCCCTCCTGGCCGGCCCCATGGTGGTGGAGGAGGACGTGCGACTCGTCACCCTGGAGCGAAAGCGCCCATGAACGCCCTGCGCCGGCTGTACGCGGACCTCCGCTACGAGGACGGCCGCTGGCCGCTGTCCCGGTGGGACCTCAACCTGCGCTACATCACCAAGAGCCTCCTGCACCTGCCACAGCCGCGCTCGGCCGGAACCGGCGAGCACTTCGCGCGAGTCGCCCGGCACGTCGCCTCGGGCAGCTGGCGGCACGCGGGCGCGCCGGAGCTCCGGCTGAGCGCCGTGGGCGACATGATGTGGATCCGCAGCGGCTTCCACCGCGCCCTCTCTCCCGGCGTCCGGGAGGTGATGGCGGATGACGCGGTGGCCTTCGCCAACCTGGAGACGCCGGTGGATCCGGCGCGGCCCGTGCCCCGGCTTGTCTACGAGACGCTCCACTACAACGCCCCGCCGGACTACCTCGCGGCCTGGGAGGGCACGGCGCGCCACCGCGTCTTCTCCCTCTGCAACAACCACGCGCTCGACCAGGGCGCCGGAGGGCTGGAGCGGACCCGGCGGACGGTGCTGGCCTCCTCCCAGCACCGCTGCGTGGGAGGCCCCCGGCCGGAGGACGCGGTGGCCGCCCTGGAGGTGGACGGGGTGCGGATGGGCATCGCCGCCGTGACGTATGACATCAACCACCTGGTGGGTGCGCCGCCCTCCGGGGTGCCGGCGACGCGGCTGGGCAGCCCGCTCCACGCGCCGGACTGGGAGCGGCTGGGCGCGCTCATCGACGCTGCTCGCGCGGTGGGGCCGGACCTGGTGGTGCTGATGCCGCACTGGGGCTTCGAATACGAGTACTGGCCCGAGGCCCTCCAGCGCGAGCACGCGTACCGGCTCATCGAGCGCGGGGCGGACGTCCTCCTGGGCTCCTCGCCGCATGTCCTCCAGCCGGTGGAGTGGGTGTCCATTGATGGCGCGGACGCCACCTGCCCCACGCAGGTGCGCCGGGGCGGGCCCGCGCGGATGGGGCTCATCGCGTACTCGCTGGGCAACTTCCTGAGCATCATGCCCACGCTGGCGTGCCAGACGGGGGCCGTGCTGAAGCTCGCGCTCGCGAGGGACGCGCGGGGCGTGCTCCAGCCGGTGGATCTGCGCGCGGTGCCCACCGCCTGTGGACGGGGACTCGGTGGGGAGGGGTTCCTCGACGCGGGCGTGGTGCGCCTGGACGAGCTGCCCCCAAAGCGGGCGGCGCCGCACCTCGCGCATGCCCGGCGGACCTTGGGCGCGCTGCTTTCGGACCGGAGGGACTGAGGATGTCTTTGATTGAGGAGCAGTTGGAGGCGCTCACCGTCGGGATGGCGCGGCAGGTCTCAAGCTGGCTGCCGTCGGTGACGCCCGAGCGCTACGTGGCGTTTCTCGACATGATGTTCCACTACACGCGGCGCAGCGGAGACCGGCTGCGGCTCGCGGCCGAGCGCGCCACGCTCCCCGAGCTGAAGGCCTTCTTCGCGGAGCTGGCGGGTGACGAGCAGTCGCACTACCTGCTGGCCCAGGCGGACCTCGCGGCCTTCGGGCGCGAGCCCTCGTCCGGCACGCCACGCGAGGTGGCCGACTTCCACGCCTTCTGGGAGGGAATCGGGCCGGAGCGGCAGCTCGCCTTCCTGGGCGCGCTGCGCGTGCTGGAGGGCGTGGCGCGGCACCTGGGAGGCGAGGCCCGCCAGGGGCTGGGACGGCTCGGGCTGGAGCGGACGCAGGCGCGCTTCATCCTCGTGCACCTCGACGTGGACCTGGAGCACGGCGCGCGGGCCCAGGCGCTCTGCGAGACGCTGGGCGCCGGGCACCCGGAGCCGCTGCTCGAAGGGGCCCGGCGGGCCGCCGACTTCTGGGTGGCCATCCACCGCGCGGCGCTGGCCGCACATTGAGCCGTGCCGCCTGAAGCTGGAAGGGGACGGCCACGGCCTGGACGGACTGGGTGAGCGTCACCTGGACCTCGCGAGGCGGCGCCTCCTCGTGGCGCCATGTGGGCCAGCAACGCCTTCTGGCTCTCCGATGTGGACCTGCATGAGCTGGACATTGAGATGGCCGCGCTCTCCCCCGAGTCGATGGAGTTGCTGCGCGAGGCCGTTGGGGCTGAATGTGCAGTTCGACAGCGCCGCCGATTTGTCATCACCCGGTGACGAAGCGTCCCGTCGTCTGCGTGTCAGAGCGGGAGTGGGACTGCATTCGCGTCGAAGAAGTCGGAGTACCGGCCGTTGCCGGTATCGATTACGACTAGGTTCTGGCGGGAGCGGGTGATGGCAGTGTAGAGGAGTTCGTCTGTCGTCCACGCCTCCTCGTGGCGCTCCGCGTTCTCACCCAAGATGACGACGACGGTGTGGCCCTCCCAGCCCTTGAAGGAGTGGATGGTGGAGAGCTTCACGGTTCCGGCCTTCATCTCGAAATTGCGCTTGCGGCCGCGACGGATGTCATTCACCTCTCGGTCGAACGCCTGCGAGTCCTCTCCGTGCCGGCCGGCGAGTAGCTTTCTCTCCTCGTTGGTCTCGAACGTCTGCATGGTCTTCTCGCCTGCGACCCTGCGGAAGTAGTCGTCGAGGTCGCGAAGGACGTCGATGAGGGGAGAGACGATCGTGAGGTCGTTGGGGTGGATGCCGAGCCTTTCGGCGAGGCCCTGGATGAGTTCGAACAGCTTTGCCGCGGTCATGCCGGGGCGGTGGCCATAGGTGATGAGCGGAGGCGTGTGGAAAAGGTCCGACTGGACGAGGCTGATTTCATCGTCGAAGACGTACTTGTCTCCGTAGATCGATCGCTGAAAGGCCTGAGCCAAGCCGACGAGTCCAGCGTTCAGACGGAACGAGTCGGTGAGCTCGTTCCATCGTCCGGGGATGGTGGTGTTGGGCCTGCGCTCCTCGTCAAGCTTTTGGCCGTAGACGTTCTGCTTCTCGTCGCCGAAGACGACGAACTCTCCGTCGGGCGTGAGGAAGTACCGCTTTAGAATGCGGAGCCAAGCGGTCTCGTAGTCTTGGACCTCGTCGACGAAGATGGCGGGGTAGCGGGGCGTCAGGTGCTCGGCGGGCGCGAAGAAGTTTTCGTCGGAGCAGGCCTCAAAAAACGCCTCCGGCATGGCGAGGCCGAGATTGGTCGCCGTGGACTTGAAGAACTCGTGGTAGTTGCTGATGTGGAACGCGTCCCACGGGAAGGGAAGGCGGACCTCGCTGATCCGGTCGCGGATATAGTTCCGGAGTGTGAGGTTGAAGGTTAATACGAGGACGTCGCTGTTCGTCCGGGCGTGCGCGCGGACGGCCCGGCCGGCGAGAACGTAGGTCTTTCCGCAGCCGGCGACACCGCGAATCTTCTGCTGGACGCCCGCGCGGCTCTCCACGAGCTGCTTCTGCTTCCCCCGGTAGACGATAGGCTTCCCCTCCTCCTCGGTGTGGATCGGCGGGACGAGGTACCGGCGCAGGGCGCGGTAGAGTTCGTCGTCCCAGTACTGCGAACGCCGGTGGAGCCAACAGTCACGGAGCAGGCGCACCCACCTCTCCCGTGTGAGGGAGTCTTTTCCCAGGACATGTGTATTCGGTGACGTCTCACACTTCTTCCGCGCGTTGGCCTCTGAAGCATGGTGGAAGTAGACGGCGGTGGAGACGAGCTTCGCGCTCTTCGAGTTATCGATCTTCTTCTCGAGGAGCTGACCGACGTGGAGGTTGAAGAGGTTCCACTTGTACTTCTCGACCTGTTCGACCGGCGAGAGGATGGACACTCCGTTTGTCACGAGCCTCCAGGTCTTCTTGTCCTTGTAGACGTAGCCGGAGAGGTCCCAGTCCTTCACCTCGATGATGAGGGCTCCGGCGTCACGGCGGACGAGGACGATGTCCGGGCGGTCGCCGTTGAAGAAGGGCTGGACGAAGATCTCGTACTCGTCGTCCAGCGTTTCGCAGAGGAACGCAACCAAGTGCGCTTCGCCTGGCTCGAGGGGCACCTTGAGCGATGCGAGCTTTTCCGGGGCAGGGTAGCAGTCGGCCATGCGGATTCTCACCAGGGCAAGTGGCTCACTGCAAGTATATGTTGAGGGCGGCGGGCTGATGAAGAGGAGCCAAGAATGGCCGCTGGAGGGCGACGCGCGGGCTGCGCGCCGGGCCGGAGCAGAGGCTGTGCCGCCCCTCGGGGCCCATGCCGACCAAAGCGGCCCAGCCAAGCGGCAGGCCGCAGGGGCGTGGGCTTCCAGGTCACTGTGGGAGCGAGGGGCTCAACACCACGCCACCTGGGGTGGCCCCTGCGCTTGAGCCATCTGCGCAGGCCGCGTGAGCAGTCTCAACCTCCCGAGTGCTAGCTCGACGAAGGCCCGTCCGAGAGAGTCCCTTACCTACGCGAGGACCAAGGAGCGAGCACATGACGACCGAGCGCCTCTTTCTTCCGAACGTCGATGTCGGTCGCGTCGACAAGTTGGGCAAGTGGAAGTCTGCGCGATCTGACTGGTTCATCGCCGACCCCTGGGAGAAACTGATCGCGAAGTATGAGCGCGGCACGACGTTCGCGTACGACCACTACGTGTTCAACGGGAAGCACCCACAACGCAACCGCATCACCGACGCTGATATCGCCACCGCCAATGCGTTGGTGAACGCAAACGCTGGCGCGACCCTTGATGGCCTAAACAGGCTTCGAGCAGCTCAGGACGACCTCGAACCTTTGCTCGCCCAGGTCCCGCTTGATGCGGACCTCCTCGGCCCCCATGGGGTCGCCACGGCTGCGCCCTCTCTGCCAAGGTGAGTGAGACAGTCCGTACCCAGCAGTTTAGTGTGCAGGGCGACCCAGGCAGGGACGATGAATCCGGTGGTGGAAGAGGCTCGGGTCAGGGAGACCGAGGTGGTGGAGAAGG
>NZ_RAWM01000212.1 GCF_003668875.1 Corallococcus interemptor
GGCACTGGCCGTCCCCCGGACACGGCGGCGCCGGGGGGCGGGGAGGTGCGGGTGGAGCTGCGCGGAGAGTCCAACCCGTACCCGGAGTGCCCCACGCCGGTGGCCTGCCACACCTCCACGTTCGACGTGGCGGCGGAGCAGTGCGTGGAGACCGAGGAGCCGGACGGCACGGCCTGCGACCCGGGCAACGCGTGCATCCTGGGCGCCACGTGCACGGCCGGGCGGTGCAGGGGCACGGAGCGCGTCTGCGACGACGGCAACGCGTGCACCACGGACGTGTGCAACCCGCTGGACGGCTGCACGTCGGTGCCGGCGCCGCCGTGTCCGGGGGACGGCCAGTGCCAGGTGGGCGCGTGCGACCCGAAGGTGGGGTGCACGCTGGCGAAGGCGCCGGACGGGACGTTCTGCGGCCCGGAGCGCGGCTGTGACCTGGCGGACGTGTGCCTGGACGGGACGTGCCAGCGCCGCGACCCGCCGGACAACTTCCCGTGCGCGGCGGCCAGCCCCTGCCAGGGGCCGGGGAAGTGCAAGGGCTCCGTGTGCCAGCGCCCCGCCGTGACGGCGCTGGCGCCGGACTGGACCTACGACGCGGCGTCCAACGGCGAGGCGCTGCACGACCTGCTGGTGGGCCCCACGGGGGACGTGACGCTGGTGGGCTTCTTCGTGCCGGCGCTGCTGGACGCGGCGGGCCCGGTGCCGGTGCGCGCGAGCACGTCCGGGCGCCGGTGCATGCTGTGGAACGACCGGCTGTTGTGCATGGACCTGCCCTTGTCCGGGCAGGTGTCGCTGCTGGACCGGGTGACGGGAGCGCCCCGGTGGACGTTCGACCTGGCGAAGGCGCGGCCGGACTTCACGCAGGGCCTGACGACGGTGTTCATGGCGCGGCTGGGGGTGATGCAGCCGGACCGGCTGGCGGCGCTCTTCGAGGCGTACCCGGCGGGCACGTCCCGCGACACGCTGTGCCGGCAGTACTTCCTGGTGGTGCTGGATGCCTTTGGCGGGATGGTGTCCGCGCAGAAGTTGCAGGACCCGCTGCTCGCCGAGTGCAACCACCCGCACCCGTACGGCGTGGCGTCCGACGCGGCGGGCGACCTGTACGTGGCGTTCGGACAGACGCAGAACGTGGGCGCGCCGCTGTATCCGGGAGCGCCCACGTTGCTGATGGCGTTCTCGCAGGACGGGGTGCCGCGCTGGCGCAAGACGGAGGCCTTCGCCGCGGGGGAGCTGGCCATCGTGAACGGGCTTCTGCTCAACGAACGCTCCACGCAGGCGCTGCGCACGCAGGACGGGCAGGCGGTGGGTTCACAGCCCTTCCCCCGGCAGCTGGGGCGCGCGCTGGCGACGTCCGGGCACGTGATCCCCTCGCCGTCCGAGGACACCGTCGCGGGCGGCTGGACGCTGGAGGGCTACGCGTTGCCGGGCCTCACGCCGTCGTGGACGCACGCTTTCCAGGGGTGGCCGGGGCCGGTGGCGCCGGAGGTCCGGCTGGCGAGCTGGCCCACCTGGCCGGGCCAGCCGCCGGAGACGGTGGTGGTGGGCACGGGCATGGACGCGCGGGGGCCGGTGCTCTTCGCCGTGAGCGCGAAGGACGGCAGCCAGGTGTTCCAGTGCCCGGTGCCGGACGCGGTCACGCCCGCGCAGTTCCTGGAGCTGGGGCCGGACAGCCTGGTGATGATGGACGGGGCCACGACGTGCGGCGATTGCGATCCGCCCTTCGCCTACAGCCAGTCACGCTTCCGGCGCTTCCCGATTCCCGGCCTGAAGCCCGCGGAGGAACCCTGGCCCGGAACCTTCGGCGGGCCAGGGCACGACCATCACGAGGACCCGGTGCGCGGGCGCTGAAGCCTCACGGCGTCAGCGCGGTCCAGGTCCAGGTCCAGGATGCGCCCCTCGCGCACTGTTCCATCTGTATCGCGCGTGAGGGGTAGGCCCACCGCGGTGACCTCCCCGGGACGCGTGCGCGTGCGCCATCCCAGCCACGCGCAGAGCGCGGCATCCAGCTGGTCGTGCGTGCACGTCCGTGAGTCCTCGAAGCGCAGGCCGGAGGCCTCCAGCAGCGCCTGTCTCCGGGCACGTCCCTCCGGCGTGGACTTTCCCCCCAACTTCTCCACAGCCAGCGCGCGCCAGGTGGCACCGGGGAAGGCCTCGAAGAGGCGCGCGTCCGAGAGCGACGGCGTGTCCAGGTCCAGCATGGGCACGCGGGCGTGGACCCGGAGCGCGGCGAACAGCAGCACGCTGCCGCGCACGAAGCCCGCGAAGGGCGCGCCGGGCACGGGCAGCACGTCCGGAGTGCGGCCCGGAGCGCGCAGCCTCCGCTCCGCGTCCCGCACCTTCGCGCCGGGGTTCGCCAGCGCCTGGGGCCCGTCCACCACCACCACGTCGCCGGGCCTGATGGCGAAGACCTCCGCGAGCGCCTCCGGCTCCAACGTCGCGGGCCAGACGCGCTGGGAGAAGCGCACGCGGCCGTCCCCGTCCACGATGGCCTCGTCCACGGAGCGGGGATTGCGAGCGAACGGGTCCGTCAGGTCCCAGCCCACGAAGCGGCGCGCGTGCGTCATCGCGTGTCTTCCTGCTGCGGGGCCATGCACCGGACGTTAAGAGGGGCCGCCTTCACTTCCACCCAAGGTGACACGCACATGCACTACCGTCCGCTGGGCCGCACCGGCCTGTTTGTCTCTGAACTGTGTTTCGGCGCCATGACCTTCGGTGGCGAGGGCTACTGGAAGAACATCGGGCAGCAGGGCCAGTCGGAGGCCGACGCGCTGGTGGGCCGGTGCCTGGACGCGGGCATCAACTTCTTCGACACCGCGAACGTGTATTCGTACGGGCAATCAGAGGAACTGCTCGGCAAGGCGCTCTCGGCGAAGCGCTCGCAGGTGGTGCTGGCCACCAAGGTGCGCGGCCGCATGGGCCCGGGCCAGAACGAGACCGGCCTGTCGCGCTACCACATCTTCGACTCCGTGCACGCCAGCCTGAAGCGCCTGGGCACGGACCACATCGACCTCTTGCAGATCCACGGCTACGACGTGGCCACGCCGCTGGAGGAGACGCTGCGCGCGCTGGACGACCTCGTGCGCCAGGGCAAGGTGCGCTACCTGGGCGCGTCCAACCTGGCCGCGTGGCAGCTCATGAAGGCGCTGGGCATCAGCGACCACCGCGGCCTGTCCCGCTTCGAATCGCTCCAGGCCTACTACTCCATCGCCGGCCGCGACCTGGAGCGTGAGCTGGTGCCGCTGATGAAGGACCAGCAGGTGGGCCTGATGGTGTGGAGCCCGCTCGCGGGAGGCTTCCTGTCCGGCAAGTACCGCCGCGACGCCGAAGGCCCCGAGGGCGCCCGCCGCACCACCTTCGACTTCCCGCCCGTGGACAAGGAGCGCGCGTACAACGCCGTCGACGTGATGGATGCCGTCGCGAAGGAGACAGACACCACCGTGGCGCGCGTGGCGCTCGCGTGGCTGCTGCACCAGCCGCACGTCACCACCGTCATCCTCGGCGCGAAGACGCAGGCCCAGCTGGAGGACAACCTGGCCGCGTCCGAGCTGCGCCTCAGCCCCGAGCAGCTCGCGAAGCTGGACGCCGTCTCCCGGCTGCCCCTCGAGTACCCCGGCTGGATGGTGGAGCGTCAGAACGCGGACCGCCTGCCCCCGGCCCGCTGAGCCGGTTGCTCAGGGAGTCCCGCGCGTACGGAGTTTTCCATCATCGCTGGATGGACCCGACCTGACGCGTCTCAACGACGCGCTGTGTGAGCGCGGTGCTTTCGTTCTTACAGCCCGTCCGGGATGGCAAGCGCCGCATGACGCGGGTTCCCCTCCGGGTCCTGCGGCGAAAGCGACGCTGGGTGTTTGGGATTGGGACGGAGTCCCGATATCTTGGGGACTGCGAAGCGTTCGGTCACTCGAGCGCGTTCCATGGGGCCCACGCGCCTGTCCGACAGCACTCCGGTGCGGCCGGCATCCACGTGGAAGGTAGGACGGTCGCCCGGATGACCTTGGAGGTCCGGTGTGCGGCGTCTCTTGTGCCTCGTGGGGGCCTGTCCGGGCCCCGGGTCATCCCCGGGGCCCGGGTAACCTTTCCCGGTCCTGCTAGTTCGACGTGTCCAGGCGCGAGCCGCCGCTGACGTCGACCCTGGCGTTCTGGGGCCGCTTGGACAGGCGGATGATGCTGCCGCCGGACGCGTCACCGGACACGCTGGAGGGAGCGTCGGCCTCCACGATGGAGCCGCCGCTGGCCTCCACCTGGAGCTGGGAGATGCCCTGGAGCTGCTGGGCATGCACCTGCGCGCCGCCGCTGGCCTCCGCGTCCAGGTGGGTGGCGCGGCCGCTGAGGGTGATCTCGGAGCCGCCGCTGGACTCGGCCTCCACGTTCTTGGCGTCCACGCCGCTCACCTTGAGCACGGAGCCGCCGCTGGCCTCGGCGTCGAACTCATCGGTCGCGGTGACCTCGGCGTTCATGCGGCTGCCGCCGCTGGCCTCCACGTGGTCGATGCGGGGCGAGGACACGATGAGCCGCACCTGGCCGTTGAGGCGGCTCCAGCCCTTGCGCTCCACGCGGGTGGTGAGGATGCCGTCCTCGACCTCCAGCTGGATGCGGGAGAGGTTCTCCGGAGAGCCCTCCAGGCGGACGGACTTGGGGCCCACCGTCACTTCGGCGCGCATGCCGTGGCCCACGGAGACGCCGTGGAAGTCCTCCACCTGGCGCGTCTCGCCCGAGCCCTGGGAGGGCTTCACCGCGTCCTCCGCGTGGGCGGTGCAGGCGGTGGTGGCGAGGCAGCAGGCGGCGAGCAGGGACAGCGTGGGCATCCTCATGGGCGGCTCCGGGCGAGGCGCGAGGACGTGGGAGCACGTCCCGGCGGAATGCCCCGGGTACGCCGGGCGGCGCCGGGTGATTGCATGGAGGCGGCGAAAACCTGTCCGGCGGCCGGACAGGTTCAGGGATTGGCCAGCATCTCCAGGGGGACCCGGACGGAGGTGGTGTCGTCGGGTTTGATCTCCACCAGGAGCTTCAGGGGCCGGCCGGTGCCGTCCATGAGCTTCAGGGTGTGCCGGCCCACGGGGAGGGCGACCTTGGTGAGGGGCGTCTCGCCCAGCGAGCGGCCGGCCAGGGACACGCGCGCGGAAGGTTCGGTGATGAGGGTGAGGAAGCCCTGGGGCGCGGCCGCTTCGGTGGCGCTGTCATCCGGAGCGGGGAGGTCCGCCTCCGAGTCATCAGCGGGAGCGGCGGCCGTGCGGGACTTGCCGCGAGGTGAAGGGGCCGCCGGGTCGCTCTTGCTCTTGCGGAGGGGGGTGCGCGTCTTCGCCTTCGGGGTCTCGGCGTCGTCGGTGTCGTTGCTGGGAGGAGCCGCCGGGTCCGAGGGGGCGGTTTCCGGAGCAGGCGTGGCCTCGACGACCGCGGCGGGGGGTTCCACCGGCGCCGCGGGTCCGGTGGGTTCGGGCTTCCGGGCCTCGGGTTCGGCAGGCGGTGGAGAAGTTGTGGAGGAGTTCGCGCCCGGAGTGGGAGCACGCGAGGAGCTCCACAGTGAGGACACGCGGCCGCCGTCGAGTCCCAGGGCCACGGTGATGCAGAGGCCCGCGATGCCGAGGAGCGCGATGCCGGCCACGATGGCGATGCCCGTGCGGCGGCGGGGGGCTTCGGGTTCGGGGAGGAACTCGTGCGGTTCGGTGGGGCGGCCGGAAGCGCGGGCCGGGGTGACGCGCGCGGGAGGCGAGGTCTGCTTGCGGCGCGACGAAGGCGAGCGGCGCACCGCGGGCGTCTTCTCCGGGGCCTCTTCGGGAGGCAGCGACGGCACGCGGGAGATGGCCGTCTCGTGGTCGCTCATCAGGGCCTGTGGGGCCTGATGCGGCTGCGTGACGCGGAGGCTGTCCTGCGTGGAGGACCGTGAAGGACGGGGACGCGAATCTTCCGAACCGGTGTTCGAAGCGTCGCGAGGAGGCCGGGGACGCGAGTCTTCCGAGCCGTTGTTCGAGGCATCGCGGCCCGACCGTGCACGGGCGTCATCTGCAGCCCCATGCGCGGCGTCACGGGCGGAACGCGCACGAGCCTCCTCGGACCCATGCGCGGCCTCGCGAGGAGGACGGGGACGGGAATCCTCGGACGCGCTGAAAGCCTCACGCGGCGGTTTGGGCCGAGCCTCCTCGGGAGGCACGTTGACGGCCTCACGCGGAGGACGGGGACGCGGTTCCTCCGAGGCCTCACGTCCGGCGCGCGGACGCGGATCCTCGGAGCCCTCCCGGGCGGACCGGGCACGGCCTTCCTCGGGCTCACGTCCACCCCGGGCGCGGGGCTCATCGGGCGGAGGCACGAAGGCCGGAGGCCGCGCCTTCGGTTCCTCGGGAGGCTGCGCACCCACGCGCGACAGCGGCGTGAGGATGGTCTCTCCCTCGACGTAGCCGGGAGACGTGGTGACCTGGGACGCCGTGATGCGCAGTGACGAATCCAGCATCACCGGCGGCAGGGCCGGCTGGGTGCGCACGCCCGGTTCGGAGTCATCCGGCTGCGCGGCCATCCCGTTCGTGGGCGGAGGCGGCCGGAGCGTCTCCGTGGGAGGCGACACCCGGCGGGACGACGGCGGCGCCGGGGGCTTGCGGACCGCCAGCTCCTCCGTCGTGTTGCGGCGTCCACCCGCTCCCGAAGTGGGAGCCGGTGACGCCTTCGCCGGAGCAGGTGCCTTGGCGGGAGCCGCGGGAGCACGAGGAGGCGGCGGCGTGAGCGGAGCCGTGACCGGATCCGGCATGTCCCCACCGCGAGCAATCACCTGCGCGACCTGCGTCTCGCTGGAGGTGCCATCCCCGTTCGACTGCGCGCCAATGAGCAGCAGGCGGGTCTGGTCGCGGCGCTCGGCGAACAGCCGCAGCATCAATTCGCTGCTCTGCTCCGGGTGCCAGATGCGAGGACCCACGGCGCGCTCGATGGCGCGCGCGAACTCCAGCGTGGTGCCGTAGCGGTCCTCGCGCCGCCTGGCGAGCGCCTTGAGGACGATGGCGTCCAGCTCCGGCGGCACCTCCTTGTTCACGCGCGAGGGCGGAGTCACGTCGCCGCTCAACACGGCGTTCATCATGGCCTCGGCGCTCTTCGCGTAGAACAGACGCATGCCGGTGAGGCATTCGTGCAGCACCACGCCCAGGCTGAACAGGTCGCTGCGGGCGTCCAGCGGGTCACCCATGATCTGTTCCGGGGACATGTAGCCGCTGGTGCCCTTCACCATGCCCACCTGCGTGCGGCCCGCGCGCGCCAGGCTCTTGGCGATGCCGAAGTCGAGCAGCTTGGTGACGCCCTCGTACGTCACCATGATGTTCTTCTCGGCGATGTCGCGGTGGACGACAGGCGAGGGCCGGCCCAGCGGGTCGGTGAAGCTGTGCGCGTAGTTGAGCGCCACGGCCGTGTCGCGCACGGCCATCAGGCTCAGGCCCATGGGGATGGGCTCGTGGGCGGAGCGGCACGCGCGGGCCACCTCCACCAGCGTGGCGCCCGGGACGAACTCCATGGCGAGGAACAGCTCACCGTCCGCCACGTCCAGGTCGTACACGTGGGCGATGTGCGGGTGGTTGAACGCGGCCGTGACCTTGGCCTCGTCCAGGAACATCCGGACGAACTCCTCCTCGCCGCGGATGTCGGGGAGGATCTGCTTCAGCACCACGATCTTGCGGAAGCCGGCCAGGCCCCTCTGGGCCGCGAGGAAAATCTCCGCCATCCCGCCTGTCGACAGGCGGCAGAGCACCTCGTACTTGCCCAACACCCGGCCGCGGAACCCGTCCGGAGTGAGCGTCAGCGTCGTCCCAGCCATGGAAGGGGTCCGACTCTACACCGGTGCAGCCACCGGCGGGAAAGGCCCGGGACCCCGTTTCTGACCGGATGCCAGGGTTTACGAGGATGCGCCTCCGTCCGGGCGAGGACAGGGTTTCCAGAAGCGGGCGCGCGAACTGTCCGACACCGGAGGGCGGCCTCTGGGACGGACAGACAGCGGATGGGGCGCCGGTACCGTGCGTGCCATGGGGCCGCGAGCGCGTCAGGCAGGCAGGTGGGCACGGCGCGTGGGGGCGCTCGTGGGCATGCTGTGGGGGTGGGGT
>NZ_RAWM01000213.1 GCF_003668875.1 Corallococcus interemptor
GCGACGCCCCCACCCCCACCGCCGTGCTGTCACCCAACGAGACGTAGTTGACGCTCATCGCCCCTCGTTCACCTCCGTGTTCAAGGCACCGTCAGCGCGCGCAGCAGGCGCCCGCCACCGGGACCGGCCACGCGCAGCAGCAGCGTGCTGCCCTTGGGCGCGGCGCGGATGACCGCGGCCAGCTCCTTCGCGCTCGCGATGGGCTTCTTGTTCGCCTCCACCACCAGCATGCCCGGCGTCAGCTGCGCGCGGTCCGCGGGCGAGCCCGGGATGATGTCCGTGACGAGCGCGCCGGCCCGCTCGGTGAAGCCGGCCTGCGACGCCGTGCGGGCATCCAGGTCCTGCAGGGACACGCCCACGCGGCGCGAGCTGTCCTGCTCGTCGGAGACCTCCGGCTTCTTCTTGGACAACCCCTCCAGGTCCGGCCGGGTGCCCATGGTCACCTTGACGTCCTGCTTCTTGCCGTCGCGGTAGAGGCTCAGCGTCGCGACGCTGTTGGGCTTCTTGAGCGCCACGGTGCGGGTGAGGTCGCTGTCGGAGCGCACCTGCTTGCCGTCCACGGCCACCACCACGTCGTCCGGCTTGAGGCCCGCCTTCGCCGCCGGGGAGTCGGGGGTGATCTGCGTGAGGATGGCGCCCTCGCTCACCGGCAGCTTCAGCGCCTGGCCCAGCTCGCGCGTGAGGGGCTGGATGCCCACGCCCAGCCAGCCGCGCGTGACGGCGCCCTCCTTCTCCAGCTGCGGCAGGAGCGCCTTGATGAGGTTGCTGGGCACGGAGAAGCCAATGCCCGTGCCGCCGCCGACGATGGCGGTGTTGATGCCCACCACCTCGCCCTTCATGTTGAAGAGCGGGCCGCCGGAGTTGCCGGGGTTGATGGCCGCGTCCGTCTGCAGGAAGTCGTCGTACACGCTGGCGCCGATTTCACGCGCGCGCGCGGACAGGATGCCCACGCTCACGCTGGAGGCCAGGCCGAACGGGTTGCCGATGGCCAGCACCCAGTCCCCCACGCGCACGGCGTCGGAGTCGCCCAGCTTCACGGTGGGGAGCTGATCCACCTTCTCCTTGATCTTCACCACGGCCACGTCGGTGAGCGGGTCGCGCCCCACCACCTCGCCCGTGAACGAGCGGCCGTCGTCCAGACGGATGGTGATGGTGACCGCGTCCTCAATGACGTGGTTGTTGGTGAGCACCAGGCCCTTGGGGTCGATGATGAAGCCGGACCCGGCGCCCTGGCGGATCTGCTCGCGCTCGCTGCGGCCGCCGCGGCCCCGCCCGTTGCCTCCGAAGAACTTGTCGAAGAGCGGGTTGTCCTCCATGCCCTCCGGCAGCTGCGGCTTCGCCTGCACGTCCACGTTCACCACGGCGGACTTCACCGAATCCACCAGCGGCGCCAGCGAGGCCAGCGACTGGGCCTCACGCGTGGCGGGCTGGAGGTTGCCGGCCTGACCGGAGACCGCCCCCTGCGTCTTGGGCGCGGACGGCTGGGGAGCGGGAGCCTGCGCGAGGGCAAGCGTGGGAGACGCCAGCACCAGCACGGCGGCCACGAGCTTGCGACGGAACGGAGGGAGCGTGTGGGTCATGGATTTCCTCAACCTAAAGCGGAAACGAAGCCCCGCAACCGGAACGACATTGCCCGGTGACGGAAGGTGAACCCCCGGGCTGGCCGCCTGTTCCCGGACCGCTCAACCAGGCCGATAGACGCGGTAGTCCAGCTCCGGGAACAGGTTGTTCCTGCCCTCCACGTGGGCGAGCCAGGACTCGTCCACGGTGCCGGCGCGCACCTGGTCGTGCAGGCGCAGGAAGCGCTGCAGGTGCTCCTTCGTGCGGCGCACGGCGTAGTCCACCATGGTGCCGGTCTTCATGATGAAGGCCCAGTCGGAGGCCTGCGCCAGCAAGAGCTCCCGCGCGGCCTGGTTCAGCGCCCGGCGCTTGAGGGACGACGCGTCCGGGAAGTCCCGGGCCAGCTCCACCATCTGCCGCGCGGCGTGGTTGAGGTGCCGGTAGATCCAGTCGTTCGTCCCGTCGAGCCACATGTTCGCGTACCCGCCCGCGCCCCAGGACGACAGGGGCGGCGTGGCCACCTGGTTCTCCGGGTGCTCGCGCAGGTCGTCCAGCGGGCTGATGAGCTGGAAGCGGCTGGGGTTGCGCGCGGCCTGGCGGATGAGCGCGTCGATGAAGTGGGGGCCCTCGAACCACCAGTGGCCGAAGAGCTCGGCGTCATAGGGCGCGACGACCACGGGCTTGCGGCCGCCCATGCGCGACGCGAGGTATTCGAACTGGCGCTCGCGGTTGAAGAGGAAGTTGCCCGCGTGGACCCAGGCGCGCTCGCGGGCCGCGGCCGGGTTGTAGGGCTGCTTGTCGTTCGTCTTGCCGGTGATGCGGAAGTACTTGAAGCCGGTGTTCTTGCGGTCGCCGGTGGGCTGGATGAAGGGCCGGACGTAGTCCAGGTCCAGGTCCCAGCCGATGTCCCGGTAGAACTCGCGGTAGACGGGGTCGCCGGGGTAGCCGTGCTCGGTGCTCCAGACCTGCTGGCTGCTCTCCGGGTCGCGCGCGAAGGCGGCCACGCCGGGCTCGGTGAAGATGGGCGCGTAGGGGCCGTGCAGCGGGCGCGGCGTGGCGTCCGTGAGCGCGTGCGTGTCCACGAAGAAGTAGCGGATGCGCTCGGCGGCGAGGATGCGCTCCAGGCCCGGGTAGTAGCCGCACTCGGCCAGCCAGATGCCGGCGGGGTCGCGGCCGAAGTTCTGGCGGTAGTGGTTCGCGGCCACCGTCACCTGCGCGCGCACGGCCTCCGGCGTCTGCTGCATGAGCGGCAGGAAGCCGTGGGTCGCGTTGCACGTGAGGATGTCCAGGTGGCCGGAGTCCTGGAGCCTGCGGAACGCGGCCACCAGGTCGCGCCGGTAGTGGTTGTGGTACGCGAGCCGCAGCGACTCGAAGTGGTCGCGGTGGAAGACGGCCAGCGGATGGAAGGTGGGATCGTCCCGGGTGCGGTGCACCTCGCGGGCGCCCAGCTCGCAGAGCGAGTCCAGCCGCTTCGCGTAGCGCTCACGCAGGAGGTCGTCGTTGAGCATCGACACGAGCGTGGGCGAGAGCGTCATCGTCACCCGGAAGGGGACGCGGTCCTCGACCAGCGTGTCGAACACGCGCAGGAGCGGCAGGTACGTCTCGGAGATGGCTTCGTAGAGCCAGTCTTCCTCGAGGAAGTCTTCGTACTCGGGGTGGCGGACGAACGGCAGGTGCGCGTGAAGGACCAGCGCGAGGGAGCCCAGGCTCATAGGTCGGTCGGAGAAGCCGTGCGGGTTCACTTCCGTCCACGGCGCGACGGCCGGGACTTGGAGGAGGTCTTCGAGCCCGGGGACCTGGGCTCGGAGGGAGTCGTGGCCGCCTTCGGAGGCTCGGCGGCCTTCGCGGGCGGAGTGGCCGGAACTTCGGCCTTCGCGGGCACGGCCGTTCGCGCGGCCTCACGGGCCCTGTCGAGCGCACGCTGCTCGGACGCGGTGGGGCCGCGCGCCACGTTCAAGGTCCACGGGTCCTTGGGAGTCTCGGGCTCCGACGGCCGCCACGTCTCCGACGAGGCCATTTCCACCGTCGAGGGACCGGCGACGACCGGGGCCCCACCCGCCGGAGCCGGCACGGGCCGGGCATCCGCGCCCCCGGACGCACGCGGCGGACCGACATGAAGCTGATCCGAAAGCCCCCGTGCGCGATCTCCCGTCAGGTAGCGCTGATCCGAAGCGGCCGCCGCCCGAGGCACAGCGAGGTATGGCTGATCCGAAGCGCCCGTGGCGCGATCCGGCGACAGGTAGCGTTGATCCGAAGCGCCCGCCGCGCGCGGCACGGTCAGGTACTTCTCATCGGAAGCTCCCGTCGCGCGCTCCACGGACAGGTAGCGCTGGTCCGAAGCGCCAGCGGGCCGGGACACCGTCAGGTACTGCTGGTCCGACGCGCCGGCCGCATGCGGCACGGTGAGGTAACGCTGGTCCGAAGCTCCCGCCGCACGAGGCACGCTCAGATACTGCTGATCAGAGCCTCCCGGCGCACGCGGCACCTCCAAGGCCCCCTGCCCGCCCGCCACATACCGCTGGTCCGAAGCGCCCGGTGCACGCGGCACCTCCAGATAGCGGTACTCGGACACACCACCCGGCGCGTACCGCTGATCCGAAGCGCCCGGCGCGCGAGGCACCTCCAGATACGGGGAGGCAGCCCCCTGCGCGTAGCGCTGCTCCGAGGCCCCCGGAGCCCGCTCCACGGACAGGTAGCGCTGATCCGAAGCCCCGGGTGCACGTGACGGGGCCAGCACCGCGCCCTCACCGAGCGTCGCCTCTCCGATGCGCGCGTACTGCATGTCCGAAGCCCCCGGAGCACGCGGAGCGCTCTCCAGATAGGCCTCTTCCGCGTAGCGCTGGTCGGACGCGCCCGGGGCTCGCGGCGCATCGACATAGGTCTCTGTGCGCTCGCGGTGGACCTCCGGCACGTCCACCACCCCGGCGCTCCCCGGCAGCTGCACCCGGCGCCAGGTGACGTATTCGCGCTCCTGCACCTGGGGGACGCGAGCGGGCGCCGCCGCCGGAATCTCCGCGCGCAGCCGGTCCACCACCGGCGGAGGCGGCATGCGCAGGAACCGGATGGACGTGTCCACGGACGGTCCCGCCGGCGGCAGCGTGGCCCTATTGGACGAATGTCCAATGCGGCGCGACCGGCCATCCGAGCCGACGAAGTGCGCCTCCACCCGGTACGTGCGCCCGGGCGTCATGCCCTGCAGATAGAAGCTGCGCGACTCCAGCGCGAAGTCCACCTCGCGCGACACGCCCTCGCCGTCGAACACCTTCATCACGGCCCGGGGCGACGGCAGCTCGTCCAGCGCCCGGTTGCGGCTTGCGTCGCTGAAGTCCCAGAAGACGAAGAGCGTGTGCGGATCCCTCGCGAGCAGCACCATCGCGTCGTCCTGGTAGTCCAGGGGCAGCATGGCCAGGTGCTCGTCGCGCTCCGGTGAAGCGTCCGCCGGAGGAAGGCGCGGCGCCTGCTCCTCTAGAAGGTGGTGGCGGCGCGCCTCCTTCTCCCCCGCCATCTTCGTCACGAAGAACCCCTCCACCAGGGGCTCGGCGGCATGCGCCGGCTCGCTCGGGGGCGTGGGCTTCGCGGCGGCGGGCACGTCCCCCTTGGGGGCGCTCGACGGGCGCGGCGTCGGCGCCTCGGGCGACAGGGGCTGCGTGTCCTCGTCATCCGGCTCGCGGCGCGCCTTCACGCGCGCGGGGAACGTCACCACCCTCGCGGGCCGCGTCCTGGGGCCGCTGCCAGGCTCCGTGATGGGCTCCTCGGAAAGTTCCCGTGCCTGCGGCGCGGTGGCGGTCTCCGGCGAAGGCAGGGGTACGGACTCGGAGGTGGGGATGGAATCCACCCGGCCGGAATCCAGCTTCCGCTCCTCGCCGCCCACGTCACCGGAGCCGCGCCGGGAGGTCGCCAGCCCGGCCATGCGCGCGAGCCGCCCCAGGGCGGGAATGCGCTCGGCCAGGGAGATGACCAACTCCCGTCCGCGGGACGCGCCAGCTCCCTCCCGGAGGTATTTCCGGGCCAGCTGCCGCAGGTAGCTCACGGTGACGCCCTTCCGCTCATCCATGGACACCTCGCCTCGTTATGACGCGGCATACAGGGGGTCAACGCATCCGTCACGGGATGTGTTGTTCCGCTGACCCCCTTCATCTTCTGTCACGGCCGATGACACCTCACCCGTGTCCAAGTATCCTGCGGCGGCTTGAGTGACCTGCCCAGACTTCTCCTGTGCAGCTTCGATGTCATCCCCGGCCCGTCTGGCTCCTCACGCCGACTGACCGAGTATCTGAAGGCGTTGCCTGATCGCTTCTCCGTGGTGGTGCTGTCGGCGAAGACGCCCGACCACTCCCATATCGAGAAGTACCAGGGCGCCCGGCTGCTCCGCGTCCCGGTAGGCTCCGGGGACCTGGCGTCGCGCATCCAGTCCTTCGAACGGGCCGTGCGCCGGCAGCTGGAGAGCGAGGACTACGCCCTCGCCCACTTCACGGACCCCTTCGGCGGCTACGCGCTCTGCGAGCTGAAGGCGGACTACGGCTACCGCCTCATCTATGAGGCGCAGACCTTCCCGTCCCAGGAGCTGCGCTACACCCATCCGCAGACGGACGGGGACCGCCGCTTCCTGTCGAAGATCCGCCGCCAGGAGCTCTTCTGCCTGATGAACGCGGACCTCGTCGTCACCGGCTCGCAGACGACGCGCGCGTACATCCAGGGGCTGGGGGCGGCGGAGGACCAGCTGCGCACCCTCCGCGCGCCCGTGGACCTGAAGCCGTACGACCCGGAGGTGCTCGGCGCCCCGGACGGCTCTCCCCTGCGCATGATGTACCTGGGCAGCCACGTGGGCTGGCAGGGCCTGCCCACCCTCTTGCGCGCCACGGCGCTCGCGTCCCAGCAGGTGGACGTGCGCCTGACGCTGGTGGGCGCGCACCACCCGGACTGGAAGCCCCACCTGGAGGACCTGGTCAACGACCTGGGCATCAAGGACAAGGTCGACTTCCAGCCTCCCGTCGCGCACGACGACCTGGTCAAGGTGCTGGCGCTGGCGGACGTGGGCGTGCTGCCGCTGGACGACTCGGAGCGCAACCGGCTCCAGGGTGGACCGCTGGCCAAGGTCTCCGAGTACCTGGCCGCCGGCCGGCCGGTCATCGCCGCGGACCTGCCCGTCACCCGCGAGCTGATCCCGAAGGACGCGGCCATCTTCTTCCCCCCGGGCGACAGCCGCGCCCTCTCCGAGCGCATCCTGGACCTGGCGCGCGACGTGCCCCGCCGCGTGGCGCTGGGCAAGGCCGGGCGCGCGTTCGCGGAGAAGGTGCTGGACGCGGGCCTCATCCGGGGTCAGCTGCTGGACCTCTACGACTCGCTGCTGGAGAAGCGGAGCCACGTCCCGAGGGAGGCCGCCAGCGAGCCGCCCGACGTCACGATGACGGGCACGCCCACCAACCGGCTCGCGAACCTGGGCATGCCGGAGGCGTCCAAGCCCGCGCCGGCGCCCAAGCCGCCCGAGGAAGCCGCCCCGTCTCCCTCGAAGGAGGCCGCGGAGGACGCGCCCGTGGTGATGGGCATGGCCCTGGACGAAGGGATGGACACCCGGCTGGTCAAGACCGAGCCGGACATGCGGCCCGACGAAGTCCCCATGGTCATGGGCCTGCCGCTGCGCGAGTCCGCCGCGAGCCAGGAAGCCGCGCCCCCGCCGGAGCCCGCGTCCGCGTCCAAGCTGACCGACGACACCGCGAAGACGGCGCTCCCCTCCGCCCCCGTGAAGGATGAGGCTCCGGAACCGCTGGGAGGCCGTGGCTCGGAGCCGGCACCGGCGACGGAGATGGTGACCCGTCCCCTGGTGAAGGCCCTGGGCTTGAAGGAAGCCGGCGAGGACGCCGCCGGGGCTTCCGATGCGAAGGCCGATGCCTCCTCCGGAGCGACGGCGGTGGTGCGCCGGCCGGTGGAGGAAGACGAGACGGGCTCGCCGGCCCCCACGCCCATCGTGCGCAGGCCCGCGTCCCTCTCCGAGGAGGACGAGCGAGCCCCCACCCCCGTCGTGCGCCGGACCGGGGTGATGCGTGAAGAAGAAGAAGCTCCCGCGCCCACGCCCATCGTGCCCATGCGCTCCCTGCTGAACGGCTCCCGGAGCACGAACGCCGGCCGGTCCCAGCGTCAGCCGGAGCCAGGCCCCTCGGAACCCCCGCGACTCTTCCCCACTTCCTCTCCCATGGCCGACGCGGACAAACCGCCCATCCGTGGCGGCCTCGCCGCGGATCCCGCCC
>NZ_RAWM01000214.1 GCF_003668875.1 Corallococcus interemptor
GGTCGGGGTCAGGGCGGCTTCGCGCCGCTGCCCTTCCAGCTCCGCGTCGACGGCCTCCGTGACCGGAGTCGCGCCGGGGTTGGGCGGAGGGGTCGTCGCCGGGGCCGTGGCCTGCGCGGGCGGGCTCCCCTGCCCCGCGTCCCGGGCCACGGTGTTCGAGCGGGCCACGGCGAGGAGGCCCACGAGGCCCGCGAGTCCGACCGCGGCGCCCGCGGCCCACAGGGCGCGCTTGCGGCCCGGAGCGGCGGGCGGCCCCGGCTCGGTGGCGGAGACGGTGTCGAGCTCGCCGGTGGTGCCCGGGAGCTCGTCGTGGAACTCGTCCCGGGGCGCGGCCCGGCGCGCGGAGGCGCCGCTGTCGTCGCCCCAGACCTTCGAGCCCTCGGGCCTGGCGGCGGGGACCTCGCGGGATTCGGCGCGCCGGGACAGCGGCGCTTCCCTCCCCATCGACTGCAACGGCATCTGCGGCGTGGGCTGCGGGGGACGGCCGTTGGCATCCGCGTCCCGGGACAGCACCAGCGTCGTCCCGTGGCGGTCCTCGTCCGGAGAGGCGACCCGCTTCGCTCCCGAGGCATGGTCGCGCGACGGCATCACGGCGGTGGGCTCGCGGGGCGGCGGCGGGGCGTCGGGCAGCGCTCCGTCCTCCAGCGCCGTGCGCTCCGGGATCGCGGGCAGCGCCTGGTTGCTGGCCGCGACGGGGAACAGCTGGCGCATGAACGCGCCCACGTCGGTGTCGTCCACGGAGCGGGCCTGGTTCAACACGCACTGCGCCAGCGCGCGCTCCAGCTCACCCGCCGTCTGGTAGCGCTTCGTCAGGTCGCGCTCCAGCGCGCGGCAGATGACGGCGTCCAGGTCCGGCGGCACGTCCGGGTTGAGGCGCGCGGGCGGCACGATGGTGCTCTCCTGCACCGCGCGCAGGACGGCGATCTCTGAGTCCCCCTGGAACAGCCGCCCGCCGGTGAGCAGCTCCCACAGCACCACGCCCAGCGCGAAGACGTCGGTGCGCACGTCCACGCTCTCGCCCCGGGCCTGCTCCGGGGACATGTACGCGAACTTGCCCTTGAGCACGCCGGGGTTCGTCAGCTTGTTGCCCGCCTTCGCGATGCCGAAGTCGGTGAGCTTCACCGCGCCGTCGTAGGACACCAGCACGTTGTGCGGCGTGACGTCCCGGTGCACCAGGTTCAACAGCTCGCCGTTCACCCGCAGCCGGTGGGCGTAGTGCAGGCCGCGCGCGACCTCCGCGCCGATGTGCGCCACCAGCAGGGGCGGCAACGGCGTCATCGTCTCCTTGCTCCGCTTGCGCAGCTCCCACAGCGAGCAGCCGCGCACGTACTCCATCGCCAGGTAGTAGGTGTCCTCGTGCTTGTCGAAGTCGAAGATCTGCACCACGTTGGCGTGGTTGAGCCGCGAGGCCAGCCGCGCCTCCGCGATGAACATCTGCACGAAGTCCGGGTCGCTCGCGAGGAACGCCCGCACGCGCTTGATGACGACCTCCTTCTCGAAGCCCTCCGGCCCGCGCGCGGTGCACAGGAAGATCTCCGCCATGCCGCCTTCGGCCAGCTTGCGCCGCACGACGTACTTGCCGACGTGGGTTCCTGCCTCGAGCGTCACGGAAGGGTCGTCCAAGGCCGCGCCTACTCGAACTTGACCGTCACCACGTTGAGGTCGATGGGGCGCACCTCGATGCGGCGGCTGAGGGTGCGCTTCAGCTCGGGGTTGGTGAAGTTGCACTCATACGACCCCACCTGCAGATCCACCGGCTTGAACGGCGTCTTCCCCAGCTTGAGGCCGTTGCACGTCACGTCCGCCCCGGGCGTCACCTCGAAGCTCACCGGCGCGGACTGCTCCGCCGTGTCCGGCGCGCGAGGAGTGGCCACGCCGGAGGGCCCCACGCCCGGCTCCGGCGTCGTGGTCGCCGGGGGCTCCGTGCCGGGCTTTCCGGAGGACGGCAGCGGCACGAGCTTCAGCGGCCCCACGTCGAGCTGGCCGGACGGCGGGATGACGATCTGCGTGCGCAGCTCGCGGTAGCCTTCCTTGATCAGCACGACCCAGTAACGGCCGGGCTTCACCGTCGGCAGCGTCAGCGGCGTGCGCTCCGGGAGCACCCGGTCCTCGAACACGACGCGCGCGCCGGCGGGCTCGGACTGCACGTGCACGCCGCTGGCACCCAGGCCCAGGCTCCACACGATGCCCACGCCCACCAGGAGCGCGACGAGCACGATGGCGCCGTAGAGCAGCGCCCGGCGCTTCGGCGGCGCCACGGCGGACTGCTCGGTGACGGTGCCGGTGCGGCCGGGCGGCACCCACGGGCCCGGCATGGGCGCGCGAGACGCGGAGCGCGGCGCGGTGGACGCGGTCATCTCCTCGATGGTCGCGTGGGGCGCGGGCGCTGGCGGCCGGTGGTGGCGGTGCTCACCGGACGGCGTGGGCCCGCTCGCACGGGGGACCGGAATCTCGGAGCGCGGCACGGCGCGCATGTCCTGCGTGGGGCCCTCGTCCAGGTCGGCGCGGGAGACGGCGCGCATGTCCAGGGTCGAGTCGTCCTCGTCCCCCTGGGGCAGCGTCAGCGAGCGTTGATCCAGCGTGGGCCCGTCCTCCTCGACCTGGAACTGGACCCCGCCGGACAGCTTGCCCTGCGTGTCCACCATGGCGAGCGTGGGCGCGTCCTCTTCGACCTGGAACCCGCCGGACAGCTTGCCCTGCGTGTCCATCATCGCGAGCGTGGGCCCGTCATCCTCCGTCACCGTCGGGAGGGACGGCTCCTCCAGGCGCACGGGCCGGATGCTCCGCGAGGGCGGTGACTCCAGGGCCCGCCGCGAGCCCGTCATGCCCCGGGGCTCCGGCCGGACGTCGGCGCCGGCGCGAGGGTCGGCGTTGCGGACCTCGGACCTGGGCTCGGGCCGCGGGTCGGCACCTCGGGCCTCGGACCGGGGCTCCGGACGAGCGTCGGCCGCTCGCGCCTCCACCCGCGCCTCCGCGTTGCGGCCCTCCGGACGGGTGTCCGGCCCCCGCGCCTCCGAGCGCGCCCCGTCCCCGACCGAGTCCTCGCGGCGCGCCTCCACCTTCCCGCTGGGACGGCTGGACCGGTTCGGACGCAGCGTGGTGGTGGGCTCGTTCTCCGTGCGCGTGGGCGGCGTCGCGGGCCGCATCACCGACCGGCGCGGCGCGGGCGCGGGCGGAGGCCCACCGGCCTCGTCGTCCGTCACCTGCACCTCGCCGGAGCGCGCCTCCTCCGTCAGCCGGTCCGCGTACAGCTCCTTCATGTACGCGGCCAGGTCCGCCGTCGTGCCGCACGGCTGCGGCTGAGACGCGAGCCACCCCTCCAGCGCCCGCTGCAACTCCTGCGCGTGCTGGTAGCGCGCGTCCGGATCCTTCGCGAGCGCCTTGAGCACGATGGCGTCCAGCTCCACCGGCACCCGGGGCGCCACCTGCGACGGCGCCGGGACGTTGCACTCCGCCACCGCCGACAGGGTCAGCATGTCGCTGTGGCGCTTGAAGAGGCGCCCGCCGGTCAGCAGCTCATGCAGCACCACGCCCAGCGCGAACACGTCCGAGCGCCGGTCCACGCGCTGCCCGGAGGCCTGCTCCGGCGACATGTACGAATACTTGCCCTTGAGCACCCCGGAGCGCGTGACGGTGGCCTGATCCGCCGCCTTCGCGATGCCGAAGTCCACCACCTTCACGCCGCCGTCGAACGTCACCAGGATGTTCTGCGGGGACACGTCCCGGTGCACGATGCCCAGCGGGCGCCCCGCCGCGTCCGTCTTCTTGTGCGCGTAGTCCAGCCCCGCGCACGCCTCCAGCAGGATGCGGCACACCAGCGGCACCGGCAGCGGCCGCGCGGACGTCTCCGAGCGCTTCCACAGCCGGCGCGCGTCCACGCCATGGATGTACTCCATGGCGATGAAGAACGTGTCCCCCTCCGCCCCCAGGTCGTAGATCTGCACGACGTTGGGGTGCGCGAGCCGGGCCGCGATCCGCGCCTCGTCCAGGAACATCCGGACGAACTCGTCGTTCTCCGACAGGTGCGGGAGGATCCGCTTCAACACCAGCAGCTTGTCCGGAGCATCCGAACCCGGCCGGCGCGCGAGGTAGATCTGCGCCATGCCGCCCGTGGCGAGGCGCTTCAGGAGCTGGTAGCTGCCGTAGGTTTCGATGGACACGGCCGGAGGCGTGGAGGCGAACCCCAAGCGTAAGCGGCCGGGCCAGGGGAATCAAACATCGAATCCCCCTGGCCTTTTTCCGGTTC
This sequence comes from Corallococcus interemptor, assembly GCF_003668875.1. GTDB lineage: Bacteria > Myxococcota > Myxococcia > Myxococcales > Myxococcaceae > Corallococcus > Corallococcus interemptor. The sequence goes on from NZ_RAWM01000214.1 coordinate 4,247, forward strand.
CACCGCTGGTGCGCCCTGGCGGTGCGCCCAGGCGGTGCGCCCTAGCGGCGGACGGCGCGGACCTCGCGGGTCTCCCGCATCAGCGCCTCCAGCTCATCCAGGTGGCGCTTGAGCACCGGCATCAGCACCGGCGCCGCGTCCACCCGGTCGAACAGGTCCAGCACCCGGTCCACCTTGCGCTCGATCTCCTGCGCCCTCACCGGGCTGATGCGCTTGAGGAGCAGGTCCGCCCCGGCCTCCATCAGCACCCGGGCCACCGCGTTGCGGTCCGCCAGCGGCTCCTGCTTGCGCTGCCCCTCTCCACGGATGACCCGCAGTCCCGGCGCACCGGCGCGCGGAGAGGACTTCATGGGCTCATCAGGGGTCCAGGTGCTCACAGCGCCTCCAGGGCAACAGCGTGCAGACGCTCCGCAGGGTACACACCGAGGGAGCGCCTCCAATTTTCTGGTCATCCGCACAGGCAGATGCAGTGCTGTAGCACCGGGGTCTGACACCCCCGTTCGGGGCCGGATGGCCGGCCCGTCACGGGGTCCACAACCACGGATTCCCCACCGTTCAGTCGTTGGCGCAGGCGCGGCGGTAGGTGATGGCCACCTTGGAGCCGGGCGGCGGCACCACGGTGAAGACGACGCTGTTGGTCGCCGCGTCGTAGCTCCACCCGCTGGGGGTGGGATTGCCGTTGACGCTCACCGTCACAGTGCCCGCGTCGGGCTCCTCGCTCAGCGGGAAGCGCTCCTGCGCGCTGAACGCCTTGCTGGCCACCTGGCGGAGGAGCGGCGCGTAGTCCGCCGCGCAGACGTTGAGCACCTCGCCGCCCGTCTGGGCCGCCGCGTCCGCGTACCGGGTGCCGGTGCCGCCCGCGGTGGCGCAGGACGTCTTGGTGGGCGCGATGGCGAAGAACGTGGCCCGCTGCGGCTGGTTCTCACCCTTGCGCTGCTGCGCCCACTGCACGTACGTGGAGACCGCGTCCGGCGAGTGGTCATCCTCGTCGCCCACGAACACCACCACCAGCGCCGCGGAGTCGCGCAGGAAGCCCGCGTTGCCGTCGTTGGGCAGCGGCGTGCGCGGATCATCCACGTTGTTCACCAGCGGCGAGGTCAGCGCGCGGCGCATCGCTTCAAAGCCCTGCTCCACCTGGGCGCACTGGCCCACCTGCACGTTCTGCTGGAGCACCTGCGTCACGTTGGCCGTGTTCAGCGTGAGGATGCGCTGGCGGCTGTTGTCCGCCGGGAAGAAGCGGCCGGCCTCACCGCCCAGCGCGCCGCCGGGGCACGCGCCGGACACCGCGGAGATGCCCGTCGTCGTCACCGCCATGTTCACGTCCACCGCCTTGTTGCGCGCGGCGTCCACGAACGCGGGGATGGCGGACACGAGCTTCGGGTGCTCCTCCACCATGGAGGCCGTGTTGTCCACGACGAAGAGGACGTCCACCTTGCTCACGTCCTGCTGCACGAAGTTGTCCGTCTTCTCCGTCTTCTTCGACGACTCGCCAATGAGCGGCACCATCAGCGGGATGGGCAGGTCGCTGGAGTCCACGAAGAGCGGCGACAGGTTCATGCCCGTCACCTGCGCCAGGTAGTCCACGCCCACCGTGAAGGACTCGCCCGGCTGGAGCTGGAACGCGGGCGGCGCCGGGTGATCCAGCAGCTCGAACTCCGTGTCGGTGGTGCCCGGCCCGATGAAGACGTTGGAGATGGTGACGGGCGTGGTGCACGCGTTGAGGTAGTTCACCTCGCGCGGCGCGGGGCGGCAGTCCTTGCGGCCCAGGCCGAAGTCCAGGTACCAGGGCGACGCCACCAGGCACGTCGTCTGCGAGTTCGCCATCAGCGGCACCTGCCGCACCGGCGTCGCCGGGTTGTACTGCTCCACCTGGAGCTCACCCGCGAAGTTGCCGCCGGTGAAGGGCGCCTGGAAGGCCACCTGGAAGCTGAACCAGTCCCCCGGGTAGATGATGCCGCCAAAGAGCTCGCCGCCGGGCATCTTGAACACGCCGCCGCCGTCGTTGGCGATGCGGATGTTCTTCACGGGGCACAGGTCCGCGCCCTTGTTCTCCAGCTTCACGCCCAGCACCGCGCCGCGGCCCGGCGGGATGGTGCCGAAGTCCACCAGCTGCGGGGTGATGGTCAAGTCACACGGCGCATGCGCCTTCGCGCTGCCGAAGAAGTCCAGCTGCACGGTGGCCGCGGAGAACGCGCTCGTGGTCATCACCAGCGCGCCGTTCGCGCTGCCCTCGCGCATGGGCTCGTAGAAGACCTCCAGGTTCAGCTCGCCGTTGGCCGGCAGCGTGAACGGCAGCGTCACCGGCTTGTGGTTGAACTGGAGCTGGGCGCCCGTCGCGTCCGGCGTCCAGTCCAGCGTGTTGATGGTCAGCGGCCCGGCGTTGTCCGTGCCGCAGTTCTTCACGTTGACCACCACGCGCACCTTGGAGCCCAGCGGCTGCTCGCCGAAGTCGTGCATCATCGGCGACACGCACAGCTCGGACGCGCCGCCAAAGCCGCGCAGCGGCACGGGCAGCGTGGGGTGGCGCTTGCTCACCACGGTGTAGACGGCGCGGTCCGTGGCCTGGCCCATGTGGCCGGGGCTGTAGCGGATTTCAAAGGCGCGCACCTCACCCGGCTGGAGCACCAGCGGCAGGCCCGTGTTGTTCTGGCTGAAGGACGCGTCCGTGCCATCCAGCATGAGCGACGTGACCGTGACGGGCTCCGTGCTGATGTTGCGCAGGCTGGAGGCCTTGATGGCGTCGCGGTCCACCGGCACCGCGCCAAAGTCCACCACCTCCGGCTCCGCCACCACCGCGCGCTCCAGCGACTCCGCCGTCAGCTGCACCGGCACGTCCGCGCACCCCGCGCACGGAGACAGGGCCAGGGCGATCTGCTTCTTCCCCACGCGCACCGGGTTGAAGGTGACGGGCAGCTCCACGCGCTCGCCCGGGTTCACCGTCAGGGGAGCCGCGACGAACTCATCCTTGTCCGCGCCCACCAGCTTGGGCGTCACCACCACCGGCAGCTCCGTGGGGTTGTCCAGCGTCACCCCCAGCGTCTTGGTGGAGTCCGCCTCGATGCGGCCGAAGTCCAGCGCGCGCGGCGTCACCCGCGCCCACGCGTCCACGCCGGCGCCGTTGAGCGGGATGCGCATCAAGGGCTCGATGCGCGTGTCCGAGCGGATGACGAGCACCGCGGGAAGTCCGCCCTCGGCCAGCGGCGCGAAGCGCACCTTCAGCGTGCACTCGCTGCCCGGCACCAGGCTGTGCGGACCCTCGTGGGTGAACTCGGCCTTGTAGGCGCCTTCCGGCCCCTCCACCCAGGCCTCGTCCACCGTGATGCGCGCGCGGCCCACGTTGCGCAGCGTCACCGTGGATTCGCGGGCGTCGAAGACAGCCACCCGCGCGAAGTCGACGCCGCCCGGCGTCGCCGTCAGCCGGCCATCCGCGAGCGACGAGCGCTCCCGGTCCGCGCAGCCCGACAGCAGCCCCACCACCACCAAGCCCAGCAGGCCCCAGCGCCCCGTCATGGCACCCACCCTTCCCT
>NZ_RAWM01000215.1 GCF_003668875.1 Corallococcus interemptor
GGGGGGAGGCTTGGGAACCGACAGCGGCCTGGTGGGGGCCGGAGCGGGCGCCGCCATGGGGGCGTCGCCTTCATCCAGCAGTTCCTTCAGGTCCGCGAGCGGATCCGCCTCGTCCGGGGGAGACGGCATGTGCGTGCCCAGGTTACCGACCACGGGGGGTTTCCACCAGTTACGCGTGGGAAACCGCGCCGCTTCGCCTGCCTGGAGGGAGGCGGGCGGTACGGTCCGCTCGACGTGGGAGGGGTGGGACGTTAGCCAATGGAGCAAACATCACACCTTGCCTTGCCTCTCCTCGGGAGGGGATGCCAGCTTCGGACCACACCTATGGCCATCCGCTACACCCTGCCCAACGGGCTCACCGTCGTCTTCGAGGAGCAGCACGCCGCCAAGGTCGCGGCCTTCCAGGTCTGGGTCAAGGCCGGCAGCGCGGACGAAAGGCCGGACCAGGCCGGGCTCGCCCACCTGCACGAGCACATGCTCTTCAAGGGCACGGAGCGCCGGGGCCCCGGTGAGATTGCCCGGGACATCGAGGCGCACGGCGGCGAGATCAACGCCTGGACGTCCTTCGACCAGACCGTCTACCACATCGTCATCGCCAGCCAGTTCGCCCGCACGGGCCTGGACATCCTGGGGGATGCCGTCCGCCGCTCCGCGTTCGACAAGGACGAGCTGGCGCGTGAAATCGAGGTCGTGTGCGAGGAGATCAAGCGCAGCTACGACTCGCCGTCGCGCCGCGCGTCCCGCGGGCTGTTCACCGCCGCGTTCCAGACGCACCCCTACCGGCTGCCCGTCATCGGCACCGAGGAGAGCGTGCGCAGCTTCACCCGCGAGAAGGTGCTGGAGTTCTACCACCGGCACTACACGCCCAGGAACCTGGTGCTGTCCGTCGCGGGAGACCTCAACGAGGCGGAGCTGCGCCAGTGGGTGGATGAAATCTTCGGCGGTGACTGGGGCCGGCCCTACGCGGGCCCCGTGCAGCGCCCGCGCGACGCCGCGCCCACGGGCCGCCGCGTGCTCATCCAGACGGAGGACGTGAAGGAGGCCTACCTGCACCTGGCCTTCGCGATTCCCGAACTGGAGCACCCGGACGTGCCCGCGCTGGACGTGCTGGCCATGATTGCCGGCCAGGGCAATTCGTCGTGGCTGGTGCGCGAGGTGAAGCGCCGCCAGCACCTGGTCAACGACATCCACGCGTCCGCGTACACGCCCAAGGACCCGGGCATCTTCTCCGTGTCGCTGACGCTGCCGCCCGCGCAGGCGCAGAAGGCGCTCACGCAGACGGCGCGCGTGCTGGAGGCGCTGCGCACCACGGGCGTGCCCCAGGACGAGCTGCGCACGGTGCAGGCCGTGGTGGAGGCGGAGTCCGTCTACCGCAAGGAGACGGTGCAGGGCACCGCGCGCAACCTGGGCTCGTATCAGACCAGCCCCGGCGGCCTGGAGTCCGAGGCGCGCTACCTGGAGGACATCCGCAACCTGAAGCCGGAGGACCTGCGCCGCGTGGCCCAGAAGTACCTGCGGCTGGAGCACGCCGTCGTCACCGCGCTGGTGCCGGCATCCGCGGAGCTGACCGAGGCCCACGTGCACGCCGCGCTGGATGAGGCGGCGAAGAGCCCGGGCCTCGCCCCGCCGGAGCGCGCCGTCCGTCAGCCGCCTCCGGAAGGCGCGCCGCGCGCGGCCCGGAGCGCCGTGGCGTCCGCGCGTTCAGAAGTCGTGCAGGAGAAGCTGCCCTCCGGCGCCACGCTCATCATCCGCGTGGAGCCGCACGTGCCGCTGTTCTCCATGCGCGCGGCCTTCATTGGCGGCGCGCGCTTCGAGACGCCCGAGGACAACGGCATCACCACGCTGCTCAGCCGCGCGCTCACCAAGGGCACCACGACGCTCAGCGCGGATGACATCAGCCACCTGGGCGACCTGTACGCGGGCAACATCAACGGCCAGGGCGGCCGCAACTCCGTGAGCCTGAAGGCGGACTTCCTGTCGCGCTACTTCGAGCCCGGCTTCCGGCTGTTCGCGGACGTGCTGCTCAACCCCGCCTTCCGCGAGGAGGAGGTCGCCCGCGAGCGCTCGCTCCTGCTCCAGGACATCCTCACCCGCGAGGACAAGCCGTCCAGCCTGGCGTTCGAGCTGTTCTCGCGCACGCTCTACCAGCAGCACCCGTACCGGCTGTCGCTCCTGGGTGAGAAGGCGTCCGTGGAGGCGCTGGGGCCCGAGCAGCTGCGCGCGTACCACCGCGCGTACATGGACCCGTCGCAGATGACGCTCAGCGTGGTGGGCGACGTGAACGTGGACCAGGTGCGGGCGCTGGCGAACGAGTACTTCGGCAGGTCGCGCGGCGGCGCGGTGGCGCACAAGCAGGTGAAGCCGGAGCCCGCGCCCGCCGCTCCGCGCACGGAGAAGAAGGTGCTGGCGCGCGCGCAGACGCACCTGGTGATGGGCTTCCAGGCGGCGCGGCTGAGCGACCCGTGGCGCGTGTCGCTGGACGTGCTGTCCACGGTGCTGTCGGGCCAGGGCGGGCGGCTCTTCATCGAGCTGCGCGACAAGCGCTCCATGGCGTACAGCGTGAGCAGCTTCTCCATGGACGGGTTGGACCCCGGCTACTTCGCCGTCTACATGGGCACGAGCCCGGAGAAGGTGGACGCGGCGGTGGAGGGTATGCGCCGCGAGCTGCAGCGGATCCGCGACGAGCCCATTCCCTCGGACGAGCTGGAGCGCGCCAAGCAGCACATCATCGGGGCGTACGAAATCGACCTGCAGCGCAACAGCGCCCGCGCGACGCTGCTGGCGCTGGACGCCTGCTACGGCATCGGGCTGGACAACTTCCTGCACTACTCCGAGCGCGTGGCGAAGGTGACGGCGGCGGACGTGCAGGAGGTGGCCCGCCGGGTCATCGACTTCGACCGCATGGCCATGGCGGTCGTCGGGCCGTAAGCCCTGCATCCGCGAGCGTGGAAGCGTCACGACGACGGCGCTTCCACGCCGCACCGGGTGCGGTAGAAGGGGCGCCATGTCCCAGACCTACCTGTCACTCACCGTGGATATCGCGGAGGAATCGTCCGAGATTCTCCAGGACCTCCTCCATGAAGCCGGCGCCCTGGGCCTGGAGGTTCGCGACACGGAGACGCCCACCATGCCGGGCGTGCGCGCCCCCGTGAAGGGCGAGTCCATCGTCGTCGCCTACTTCGAGGACCGTGAGAGCGCGGAGGACGCCCGTGACGCGGTGGCGGAGACCCACCCCACCGCGCGCCTGTCCCTGGACGAGCAGCCCCAGCAGGACTGGAGCAACGAGTGGAAGTCGCTCATCAAGTCCGTGCAGGTGGGCCGGCTGTGGGTGGGCCCGCCCTGGGACGTGGAGAACGCGCCCGCGGACAAGGTGAAGCTGGTCATCGAGCCGAAGATGGCCTTCGGCACGGGGGACCACCCCACCACGTCGCTGTGCCTGGCGGCGGTGGATGACTTCATGGCCACGCACCCGGGCGCGAGCGTGCTGGACGTGGGCACCGGCACGGGCGTGCTCGCCATCGCGGCGAAGAAGCTGGGCGCGGGCCACGTGGTGGGCACGGACAACGACCCCACCTCCGTGGAGCTGGCCCAGGAGAACTGCACCGACAACCAGACGCCCGACCTGGACATCTCCGGGCGCGAGCTGACGGAGGTGTCCGGCACCTTCGACCTGGTGCTCGCGAACATCCTGGCCAACACGCTGATTGAACTGGCGCCCCTCATCGTCCCCAAGGCGAAGGACCGGCTGGTGCTGGCCGGCGTGCTCGCGCACCAGCGCGCGGACGTGGAGGCCGCGTACCGCAACCTGGGGTGCACCGTGCTGGAGGGCGCGCAGCAGGGCGAGTGGGTGCGCATCGACTTGAAGCGCTAGAAACAAGAGGGGGTCGGGCCGCGAACCGGAAAAGGCTCGCCAACCCGACCCCATCTGGACTCGCGAGGCTTTCCCCCTTGGCGTCAGGACCTCGCGACTCCCGCCGTGTGCCGGACAGGCATTGCAGTCCGCGTGCCTGCCGCTGCTTCCCCGAAGCTCCAGGGGATGCGGGCCCGGCTGTAGCGGGGCCGGTTACAGGGTGCCCTGGTGCCTGTGACCTTCCGCGCTACAGCACGGCTCAGGCGAACGCGAGCGTCCCGCCCGCGCGCAGCGAGCCCACGACTTCGTTCCGGGTGTCGAGGATGCGCGGCTCCACGTGATGCGCCAGGCCCTCCATGGGCAGGCCCAGGCCGTACGGCTCCGCGAGGAGGCGCAGCACGGCGAGGAGCGCGGGCGCGGCGCAGCGGGCATCGCCGTCCTCGACCTTCAGGGCCACGCCCAGGCGCACGCGGGGCAGCGCGGCGCAGTAGACGCCCTCCGCGCCAATCTTCACCACGGCCTCGCCCTTGAAGGCGGTCATCAGCTCCGTGCACGCGCGCCCCCTGCCCGCGACCAGCTCCGGGTGCGCGAGCATGGCGTCCCGCAGGCGCTGCGCGGCGGGTGCCTCCGAGATGCCGAAGCGGGCCCACGCGGTGGCCATGGCGCTCAGCGGCAGGCCGAAGCAGACGGCGCGGCAGCCATCCACGGCCTTCACCAGCGCGTCGCGCGGCAGCCCCGTCCACTTCGCGATTTCGTCCTGGATGCGCTCCTGCACCGGGTGGCCGTCGCTGGCGTAGCCGTGCACGTCCCAGCCGTGGTGCCTTGCCAGCGCGAGCATCCCGGCGTGCTTGCCGGAGCAGTTGTTCCACCGGGGCGTGAGCACCACGCCCGCCTTGAGCGCTTCCTCCGCGACGGCGGGTGACAGCGGCGGGTGCGGTCCGCACGCGAGGTGGCGCTCCTCGCAGCCGGAGGCGCTCAGCATCTGCATGGCGAGCGCGCGGTGCACGGGCTCGCTGGAGTGGGACGCGCAGGAGAGCGCCAGCTCACGCGGGCCGAAGCCGTAGCGGTCCGCCGCGCCGTCCTGGACCATGGGCAGGGACTGGAAGGGCTTCGCCGCGGAACGCCAGAAGGTGACGCGCTCCGGGTCGCCCGCGTACGCGACGCGCGTGCCCTCCGCGCTCACCACCGCGACGGACACGGTGTGGAGGGATTCGACGAAGCCGGAGCGGGTGGACTCGATGACGAGGGTGGCCATGGGCGTGGGGCGCGCCATAGCAGGAACGGGGTATGGCCGCGCGCTCGCGGAGTGCGGAATGGGCCCTCCCGGACGCATGGAGGGCTATCTTCCGGACGCCCTCCCCTTCAAGGAAGCCGCCGTGGTCCGCCTCTTCGTTCCCCTGCCCGACCCTGCTCCCGCCGACGTGACGCTCACGGGCGAGCGCCGCCACTACCTCGTCCACGTGCTGCGGCTTCTGGACGGCGACGCGCTGGAGGTGTTCGACGGCAAGGGCCGCGCCTTCGAGGCGCGCGTCACCGGGCTGGATGCCGAATCCGTGCGGCTGGTGCTGGGGACCGTGCGCGTGACGCCGCCCGCGCGCGAGATGGCCGTGCTGCAGGGGCTGCCCAAGGGCGACAAGCTGGAGCTGGTGCTGCAGAAGGGCACGGAGCTGGGCGCCACCGCGTTCCATCCGGTGGCCACCGCGCGCAGCGTGGTGAAGCTGGAGCCCAAGCGCGCCGAGGAGCGCACGCAGCGCTGGGCCAAGATTGTCGAGGAGGCCGCGCGCCAGTGCCGGCGTGATGACGTGCCCCAGGTGCATCCGCCCCGGCCTCTGCTGGACGCGGCGCGCGCGCTGACTCCGGGCACGCTGCTGCTGGTGCTGGATGAAGAGGAGTCCGCGGTGCCGCTGGGTGAAGCGTTCCGGAGTGTTCCGGCGGGGACTCCGGTGGCGCTGGTGATTGGTCCGGAGGGCGGGCTCGCGCGTGAAGAGGTGGAGGGCCTGCGGGGGCTGGGCGCGCGGCCGGTGACGCTGGGCTCACGCATCCTGCGCACGGAGACGGCGGCGCTGGCGGCGCTCGCGGTGATGCAGCACCTGGACGGGTCGCTCGGGTAGCAGGCGGGCGGACAGCCCCTCCCTGCCCCCCGGGTCACGGATCCGTGTGCCCATTCCTACGTTTCTCCCATTCGGGACCTCACGGGTCCCTCACACGGGAGAGACTCTCATGGGGATCATCACCTTCATCATCATCGGCCTCATCGCGGGACTCATCGCCCGGGCCATCCTTCCGGGCAAGCAGAGCATGGGGCTGGTGGCGACGACGCTGCTGGGCATGGTGGGCTCGCTGGTGGGCGGCCTCATCGGTTCGCTCTTCCAGCGCAACGGCCGGCTGTTCGACCTGCACGCCTCCGGCATCATCATGTCGGTCGTGGGAGCCATCGTCGTGCTTCTCCTGGTGGGAGCAGCGGGACGGCGCCGCGTCCACGCCTAGCGTGAGGCGCCCATACGCACCGTCCTCCGGGGCGGGTTGCCGTGGCGCCGATGAGCCCCTGACGCTTCCTCGGGCGAGGGAGCGGCGGGGGCTTGTCCTTTTCTTGCTACAGGCCTGAATGCGGCCTTTCATGGCGACGGTTGTCCGCGTCACCGGGAGGATCCGTTGTCCAAGTGCCTGAAATGCGGCGCCTCGCTGCCGCCGGTCGGAGATTGCCCCGCTTGCTCCGCCAATGCCGCGCGCCCACCCGCGGTGGCTCCCGTCCCGAGCCTGCTCGACCGGGACATCCACATTGACCGCCGCAGGCCTGGCGAGCGCGCCCCCCTGGGCGTGGGCGGTGATGATTCCATCACCCTGAACAGTGAATCGCTGGAGCCGGAGACGCTGCGTGGCACGCCGGCCTTCGCGATGGAGCCGCCGCGCGGCCCCGTGACGCCGCCGGGAATGACGCCGACGGTCCGGCCCGGAATGGCGCCCGCGCCGCAAGCCGCGCCGCGCGCCGCCGCGCCCCGTCCGCCCGCGCAGGCCCCCGCCGCCGCGCCGCGCGCCGCCGTGCCTCCGCAGGCTCCGGTCTCCGACGCGACCGTGCGCGCGCCCGCGCCCCAGGGCGACGTGACGGGTCGTCCCGCCGCGCCCAACGCGCGTCCCGCGCCGGCCTCCGCGGACGCCACGATTCGCGCTACGGCTCCGGCCGCGCGCCCTGCCTCGCCCCACGCGGATGCGTCTCGCGCGGCGGCTCCGGCTCGCGCGACTCCGCCCCAGGCGGATGCCCAGGTTCGCGCGGCGGCTCCCTCTCCGCAGGCGCCCCGGGCAGTGGCTCCCGTGCCTCCTCGCGCCACGCCTCCCGCCGGGAACGCTCCTGCCGCCGTGCAGCCTCCGCGTCCCGCCGCGCCGCCTCCGGCCGTGGCGCCGATGGCCGCCGCCCCCGTGCCTCCGCGCGCCGCGCCCACCTCGACCCTGTCCGAGGCCAGCTTCCAGAACCCCGGCGTCGCCGTGCCCCGCGCCGCGCAGCCTCCGGTGCCTCCCATGGAGCCGCGTCCGGGCTCCGCGCCCACGCCGGCCTACGGCACCGAGCCGCTCATTCCTCGCCCCCACGCCGCTTCGGCCCAGCCTCGCGGTAACGCCGCGGTCCCGGGTGCTCCCGGTCTTCCCCGGATGGACGCCCCCGCGCAGGCCCCGGCTTCGTCCGGTCTTCCCCATCTCGAGGCCTCCGGACCGTCGGCCGCCGAGCATTGGGATGCCCCCCAGGCCTCGTCCGGCCTGCCCGTGATGGATGCTCACCGGGACGCCACTCCGGGCCTGCCCGTCATGGACGACCCGGCCATCCTGCCCCCGCTGGAGACGCCGGCCTTCGCGACGTCCGCGGCGACCGCTCCGGGAGTGTCCCGCATGGAAACCTCGCCCGCCCCCACCCCCTCGGCC
>NZ_RAWM01000216.1 GCF_003668875.1 Corallococcus interemptor
GCCCCCGTCCGTGCCGCACCGGCGCCGCCCCTCCCGCTCGCTGTCCGGGAGGATGCCCCGCTCCAGCATGGACACGAACGCGCCGTCCCCCACGACGACGTGGTCCAGCAGCTTCACGCCCAGAAGCCCCGCCGCGCGCGCCAGGTGCTCCGTGAGCCCCACGTCCTGGACGCTGGGCTCCGGGTCCCCGGAAGGGTGGTTGTGCGCGAGCACGATGGCCGTGGCCCGCGCGGACAACACCGCGGCGAACACCTCCCGAGGGTCCACCGGGCACGCGCTCAGCGTCCCTTCCGCCACCCGCGCGTCGTGCACCAGCACGTTGCGCGGGTTGAAGCACAGCACGTGGAACACCTCGCGCCCCAGCGCGCCCAGCATGGGCGCCAGGTACGCGTGCACCTCCTTCGGGTTTCGCAGCCGGGGCCGCTTCTCCGAGGAGCGCTGCGCGCGACGCCCCAGCTCCAGCGCCGCCAGGAGCCGGGACGTGCGCGAGGGCCCCACGCCCCGCCGCGCGCACAGCACGCGCGGATCCTCCTGCACCAGCGCCTTGAGTCCGCCCTTCGCCACGCGCTCCGCCGCGTCCCCCAACCCTTCCGTCCACAGAAGCCCCAACAGCTCCAGGTCGGTGAGGGCCTCCGCGCCCAGCCGGAAGAGGCGCTCGCGCGCGTCCTCCAGTCCTGGCAATCCCGGGCCGCGCGCCCTCACCGACCTTCCACCCGTGGCTTCCCCTTCGCCCGACTCCGCCCACGCCTCTCCACCTTGTTCCATCCCGCCTCCGTCCACGCGACGGCGGGCTTGAGCAAGGCATGTGCCTTCCAGCGTTCACTCCGGAACGCGGGGCGCGGCCCCGTCCAGCAACGCGTGAAGAGGCCCGGTGGCGGGACGGACAGCGATGCTCCACTCGCACTCCTGGCGTGCGAGGAGCCGGGAAGCGCGGCCGGCCGCTAGAAGCGGGAGATGGCGAAGAAGGCCTTGATCTTGTCGTTCGTCTCGCGAAGCCGCTCGCTCAGCGTGCGGACGAACGTCCAGAGGAGGACGTAGGCCAGGTCCTTGTCCGTGAACATCAGCTGGTCCAGCTTCGCGCGCTCGATGACCCACACCGTGCAGCCGGTATGGGCGATGGCGTCCGCGGAGCGGGGTGAATCCTCGATGACCGCCATCTCCCCGAAATACTGCCCGGGTTCGAGGATGGCGAGCGCCTCCTCCCCGATGCCCGGCACGGATTTGGAAATGCGCACCTTGCCGTCGGTGAGGATGAACATGTCCTGGCCGGCGTCGCCCTCGCGGAATAGAAAATCCCCGGCCACATGGGTCCGGGCCCGGGCGATGCGGGCGACCTTGGCGAGCTGGCCCTGGGTCAATCCCTCGAAGAGCGCAACCTTCTTGAGGACAGCGGCATCCATGGGGTCCAGGTTCGTATCATGGCCAGGACGGCGGCGTCTGTTACCGTCCGGGCCGTCAACGTATGAGCGCAGGAGGCGCCGTGTCGCAGGACAAGATCCAGAAGGTCACCATCATCGGCTCGGGCCCGGCGGGCTACACGGCCGCCATCTACGCGGCGCGCGCCAACCTGGAGCCCGTGGTGTTCGCTGGCGGCCCCACCCTGGAGCACCCCCAGCGCGTCCCGGGCGGCCAGCTCATGGTCACCACCGACGTGGAGAACTACCCCGGCTTCCCGGAGGCCATCACCGGCCCGGAGCTGATGGAGCGCTTCCAGAAGCAGGCGGAGCGCTTCGGCACCGTCATCCACATGGAGAACGTCACCAAGGTGGACTTCTCCAAGCGGCCCTTCCTGCTGGAGAGCGAGAGCGGCATCCAGATCCGCTCGGAGACGGTCATCATCTCCACGGGCGCCACGGCCAAGTGGCTCAACGTCAAGGGCGAGGACGCCTACAAGAACCGCGGCGTGTCCGCGTGCGCCACCTGTGACGGCGCCTTCTTCAAGAAGCAGGACGTGCTGGTGGTGGGCGGCGGCGACACGGCCATGGAAGAGGCCACGTACCTGGCGAAGATCGTCAACCACGTCACGCTCATCCACCGCCGCGACACGCTGCGCGCGTCCAAGGTGATGCAGGAGCGCGCGCTCAACAACCCGAAGATCTCCTTCATGTGGGACTCCGCGGTGGAGGAGGTCGTGGGCGACGGCAAGGGGATGACGGGCGCCGTCGTACGCAACCTCAAGACGGGCGACAGCAAGCTCGTCAACGCGCACGGCCTGTTCGTGGCCATCGGCCACACGCCGAACACGGAGCTGTTCCAGGGCATCCTGGAGACGCACCAGGGCGGCTACCTGAAGACGATCCCGGGCAGCACGCGCACCAACATCGAAGGCGTCTTCGCCTGCGGCGACGTGCAGGACAGCTACTACCGCCAGGCCATCACCGCGGCGGGCACGGGCTGCATGGCCGCCATCGACGCGGAGCGCTGGCTCATCGAGCACGGCGAGTAGTCACGTCCTTTCCGTCCCAAGCGAGACCCCACGCGCATGAGCAAGAAGCAGAAGACGGTGGCGGTGCACGCGGGCTCCCGGCTCACCGGGAGCAAGGCCGTGCCCGTCATGCCGCCCATCTTCCCGGCGGCGGTGAACTGGTTCGACAGCAGCGACGACCTGTCCGACGCGCTGGACGGAAAGGACTACGCCTACGCCCGCATCAGCGCGCCCAACGCGGCGCTGCTGGAGGAGGCGGTGGCGGCGCTGGAGGGCGCGGAGGCCTGCGTCGCGTACGCCAGCGGCATGGCCGCGCTACGCTCGCTGTTCGACGCGCAGCCGTGGAAGGCCGGCGACGTGCTGGTGATGCCCACGGATGGCTACGGCGTCACCCGCGCGCTCTACAAGAACCTGTGCGCCCGCTGGGGCGTGGAGCTGCGTCCTCTCGACCAGACGTCCCCGGACGCGCCCGCGCGCATCAGGGAATGGCGTCCGCGCCTGGTGCTGGCGGAGAGCATCTCCAATCCGCTCCTGCGCGTGCCGGACATCCGCGCGCTCGCGCAGGCGTGCAAGGACGCGGGGGCGGTGTTCGCGGTGGACGCGACGTTCCCTTCGCCCGTCGGCCAGCGCTCGTTGGAGCTGGGCGCGGACTACGCCGTGCAGTCCACCAGCAAGTGGCTCAACGGCCACAGCGACGCGCTGGGCGGCACGGTGAGCGGTTCCAAGGCACGCATCGACCCGCTGCGCTCCGCGCGCATCCTGTCCGGTGACGTGCTGGGCCCCTTCGAGGCGTGGCTCACGCTGCGCGGCCTGCGCACGCTGCCCGTCCGCATGAAGGCCCACAACGAGCACGCGGCACATGTTGCCAGGCGGCTCTCGGACTCGCCTCTGTTGGAGCGGGTCATCTACCCGGGCCTTGCTTCCCACCCGGACCACGCGGTGGCGGCGCGGGTGCTGGAGGGCGGCTTCGGGCCCATGGTGGCGTTTGAAATCAAGGGCGCGGGGCAGAAGGAGGGCGACCGGTTCCTGGAGGCGCTGCGGGTGGCCAGGCCCGGTCCGTCGCTGGGAGACGTGGGCACGCTGGTGATGCACGCGGCCAGCGCCAGCGCCCGCCGGATGACGCCCGAGGAGCGCGCGCAGGCGGGCATCCGCGACAGCCTCATCCGCGTGTCCGTGGGGCTGGAGGATCCGGACGACGTCGCGGACGACCTGCTCGCCGCGGTGGCGAAGGGGGCCGGCCGGTGAAGATGGTGGACGTCGGCGACAAGCCGAAGACGGACCGCGTGGCGGTGGCCACCGCGCGCCTGCGCATGCTGCCGGAGACTCGCGAGCGCATCCTCGCGGGGAAGGTGGAGAAGGGGGACGTGCTCGCGGCGGCGCGCCTCGCCGGCATCATGGCCGCCAAGCGCACCCCGGACTTCGTGCCCCTGTGCCACCCCATCGCGCTCGCGGGCGTGGAGGTGACGCTCACGCCCGTGGACGAAGGGTTGGAAATCTCCGCGCGCGTGAAGACGGTGGACCGCACAGGCGTGGAGATGGAAGCGCTCACGGCCGCGTGCGCGGCGGCGCTCACCGTCTATGACATGTGCAAGAGCGTGGACCGCGGCATGGTCATCGAAGCGGTGCAGCTGGACCACAAGTCCGGCGGCCGCTCCGGCACCTGGGACCGCGAGCAGGCCTAACGCTTCGCCTCCGCGCGCAGCCGCTCCAGGAAGAAGGCCACCACCACCAGCGAGTGCGTGATGTGGCCTTCAAGAATCAGCCGGGGCAGGTCCGCGCGCGGGTGCAGCTCCACGGCGATGTCCTCGCCGTCGTCCGGGTTCCCGTCGCTCACGCGCTCGCAGTCCAGCGCCAGGTACGTGTGGCAGCGGTTGGACTGGAAGGCCGGGTTGGGGTGCACGACGCCCAGCGGCTCCAGCCTCGCGGCGCGGTAGCCCGTCTCTTCTTCCAGCTCGCGCGCGGCGGCCGTGGCCGGGTCCTCGCCCGGGTCGATGACGCCGCCGGGCACCTCCAGCGTCGCCGCGTCGATGCCGAAGCGGAACTGGCGCACCATCACCAGCGCGTCCTGCTTCGTCACCGCGATGACGTTCACCCAGTCCGCGCACTCCAGGCGCACGCGGCCGTGCTCCAGGTTCGTGCGCGGGTCGGCCACCACGTCCTCGCGCACCTTCACCACCGTGAAGTCGTGCTCCAGGCCCCGGCGCAGGCGCGGCCAGGGCTTCACCTTCGAGTGCATCCGGGGAGTCCTTTCAGTTGAGCAGCTCGGCGCGCTCGCGCAGCTCCCGGGCGGACAGCTCCAGGCGCTCGCGGTCCGGCGCGTCCGGGGACAGCTCCAGGCAGCGCTCCACGTCCTTGAGCGCCGCGCGGAAGGCGCCCAGCGTGGTGAGCAGCGACGCGCGGGTGCGCAGCTCTCCCGGGTGGTCCGGGGCCAGGAGCAACAGCAGGTCCACCACCGCCAGCCCCTGCTGGCTGTCGTCGCGGCCCAGGTACACGCGGCGCAGGTTGGACAGCATGCGGTACGCGATGAGCTCCACCGGCGCGGGCGCCAGCATGGCCCGGTCGAACTTGAGCTGCGGCGCCACGCGCTTGAGCAGCTCCTCGCAGCCGTGCTCCGTGAGGATGTCGCCGTGGTGGAACGGATCCATCACCAGCTTGTGGTCCCCCGCGTCGCACGCCACCAGGAAGTGGCCGGGGAAGGGGACCCCGTACAGCGGGATGCCCGCGCGGCGCGCCACCTCCAGGTAGACCACCGACAGTGTTATCGGCAGCCCCACCTTCCGCTCCAGCACCCGGTCCAGGAAGCTGTTGTCCGGGGAGTGGTAGTCGTCCTCGTTGCCCCGGAAGCCCTCGAGGTCCGCCAGCACGTGGCGCAGGGCGCGCAAGGGGGCCAGGGCTTCGCCCTTCTCGCGCAGCCGGTCCGCCTCCACCTGCACGCGCGCGGCGAGCGCGTCCAGCGTCCTCAGACACGCCGGAGCATCCAGGTCCTCACGGCCCAACGTCGCGATGGCCAGGGCCGCAAGGTCCAGCCGCGGCGGCTCAGCGGCCAGGGAAGACACCAGCCGCTCGCGCGCCAGCGGAGGGCCGAAACCAGAGGGAAAGCTCACGGTGTGCACCAGTAACCCACGGATGCTCCTCACGGCAAAGGCAGGCAGCCGAGCGTCAGATGCCCGGCGGCGCCAGGGGCAGCCGGCCCTTGATTTCCGCCCGCAAGGCCATCTGGGCGGAGATGAGCCCCGCCAGGATGCCGTCCTCGAACTCGAAGGTCGGGTGGTCCTTCAGCTCCGGAAAGTCGTGCGGGTTGCGCAGCTCCTCCGGCCCGATGTTGGGCACCGCCTCGCGCGCCAGCTTCAGGACCTTCGCCTGCTGCTGGGCAATCATCCGCTCGTAGAGGGGGGTGGCCAGGGCCAGGAACTCGTTCGCCGTGTCTTCCGTCATGGTGTGTATCTCTCGCTTCACTCTTGGGCGATGTCCCACTTCATGCGCCGGTAGGTGTAACGGAAGGCCTCGGCGTTCGCTTCGATGGCGTCTCCCTGGGCCTCCCGCCCGTCCAGGAAGGCGACGAAGTCGAACTGGCGGCCGGGTTTTCCGTACTCCGCGTCGAACACGCGCACGATTTCGTTCGCCGGCAGCGTCCGGCGTCCCGCCACGCTCACCAGGGGGATGTCCAGGCCCTTCATGTCCTTGGCGGGTGCGTAGGACTTCCACACCAGCTCCGTGCACACCAGGGACTGGTCGGAGAAGAAGTCGAAGTTGAAGTCGTACGGCCGGCCCTGGAAGGTGAAGGCGCGCAGGATGGCGCGCGCCTTGTCCACGTTGGACAGCCGGGGCCGCAGCACGCCCAGGTAGTCCACGTGCATGCCGTGCTCCACGCCGGTGAAGCTCACGCCTTCACTGATGGATTCAATGATGCGCACCGGGTCGCCGTGCGCGTCCGGCCGGGTGTACTGCGCCCACTTGGCGGGGAAGGCCTTCGCCAGGTGCGCGGTGAAGGTCCCAGTCCCAGTCGCAGGCTGGCCGGGCAGGGTGGCCACCCAGGCCTTCACGTCCGGGTCCGCGTCGAAGGCCCGCGCCATCTCCTGCGCGGTGCCCACGTACAGCTCCGCGTGCGGCCAGAAGCCCGGCAGCCCGATGTTGGACAGGAACCAGTTCTGCCGCGCGACCATCACGTCGCCCGGGGCCAGGTGCGGCAGCAGCGCCAGCACCTGCTCGCGGGTGATGAGCGGCTTGCCGGAGCGGTGCACGCGGGTGTCGCCCATCCACTCGGCCACCGTCTTCTGCACCGGGAACACCGCGCGGGCGGTGGTGTCCTGGGTGACGTCCGCGGCGGCCTTGGCGAAGAGCACCGGGCCGCGCTTCATCAGGCGCGCGCGGGCCGCCTTGCTGTCCTTGCGCATGGCCTGGAAGAGCGCGGGGACGCCGGGCTCGTCGAGCACGCCGGACTTCGCCAGCACCGGGTGCAGCGTGGCGCGGTAGCCGTCGCCGGTGAAGAGCTGCGTGCTGGTGCCCACGTGGACGACCTTCTTCTTGAAGCGGCTGAAGGCGCGCGCGGGCAGGCCGTACTCGGGGCTGGGCTCATCCAGCAGCACCTCCAGCTGCGCCTGGCCGCCGGTGAGGTCCGCGAAGGCCATGCCCTGGGCCAGCTCCGCCGTGAGCGCCGCGTGGGTGAGCAGGAAGCCCCAGGCGTGCTTCTTCGGCTGGGTGAGCACGGGCACCTTGAGGAAGTCCCAGTAGCGCTGGCGCACCACCTCCGTGGAGACGAAGCAGTCGAAGAAGGCGGCCCAGGTGGACACCAGCAGCTGCTTCTCGTCCGGGGTGTAGGGCACGTCCTTCCCGCGCTGGTAGAGCGCCTTGGAGCGGAAGGCCTGTTCCTTCAGGCGGCGCAGGCCGTCCGTGCCCTGGCGCAGCGTCTCCAGGTCGCGGCGGGCCTGGGCGACGAAGGCGGCGTCGTCCAGCTCGTAGACGTCGCGCGGGGCCTGCCCGGCGGGACGATGACGAGCTCGCGGGACGCATGGC
>NZ_RAWM01000217.1 GCF_003668875.1 Corallococcus interemptor
GGGGCAGGGGACGGGGCCGCGTGAGAAGATGCGGAGGCCGTGTTCGCGGTCGCGCTGGCGAAGGCCGTGTCCGTGCCTGGAGGCAAAGACGCCTCGTGCGGCAGCGTTCCCGCGTCCGGACGTGCCGTGCGCGCCGGAGCCGAGGCCGTCATCGCTGACACGGACCGAGGGGCGCGGACCGTCACCAGGGCCAGGTCGGACGACACGTCGGGCAGACGTTCAGCGGGCGCTGCCGGAGCCGCGGGCGCCCGGACGGGAACCGCCGCGGGCGGCGCGAACGGGGACGTCGCGGCGCGCGCTCTCGGCTGCACCCAGACCGGCTTCGTCTGGAACGCATAGGTCGGCAGGTGCAGCCGCAGGCGCTGTTCGTGCGCGTAGAACGCGCTCCAGTCCACGGCCACACCCGCGACCCACAGGTCTCCCACGGCCTGGAGCCAGCCCATCTGCTCCGTCGTCGTCCCACCCCGGCGCAACGACGCCACCGCGAGGACGGCAGGACCGCCCTCGGCCCGGACCAGGTTCGCGCGCACCAGGGGCGTCACGTCCTGTCCCGGCCCCACCTCCAACAACACCGAGCAGCCTTCCGCCTGGATCGCCTCCACCGCGCGCGTGAAGCGCACCGGCTGGCGCATCTGCTCCGTCCAGTAATCCGGCTGCGCGAGCTGCCCCGGCCGCACCACCGCGCCCGTGAGGCTGGACACGTAGCGCACCGTGGGCTCCGACCAGCGCAGCGTGCCCACCACGCGCGCCAGCTCCGGCATCAGCGGCTCCACATCCGCGGAATGGAACGCATGCGGCGCGGGCATCCGCACGACGCCCGCCCGATGCTGCTCCTTCAGCTCCGCTTCCAGCCGCGCCACGTCCTCCACCGGCCCGGACACCACGCAGCGGTCCAGAGCATTCACCGCCGCCACCGACAAGCGGTCCGTCAGCAACGGCTGCACGCGCTCCACGGGCAGGGCCACCGCCAGCATCGCGCCCGGCGGCATGCGGTGCATCAGCTCCCCGCGCACCACCGCGAGCCGCATCGCGTCCTCCAGCGACAGCGCGCCCGCGACACACGCAGCCGCGTACTCGCCGAAGCTGTGCCCCGTCACCGCGTGTGGCGTCACTCCCAGGTCCCGCCACATCCGAGCCAACGCCACCTGCACGCTGAACAGCGCGGGCAACGCCACGCGCGTATCCGCGAGGCTCGCCTGGGCCTCGGTCTCCGCACCCGCCGAGGGCGACAGCAGGCCCGACACGCGCGCCCGCAGCGGCGCCTCCAGCAGCGCGAGGCACGCGTCCAGGTGCGCGCGGAAGTGGGGCGACGCCTCCGCCAGCTCACGCCCCATGGCCACCTGCTGCGTTCCCTGACCGGAGAACACGAACGCCACGCGCGGCGCCTTGTTCAACCCCTTCACCGCCACCGACGGCTTCTGGAGCTGCCGCGCCAGGTCCGCTGCGTCCTTCACCACCATCGCGCGCCGGTACTCGAAGACCTTGCGACCCACGGCCTGCGTGAACGCCAGGTCCGCGATCGCCGAGTCCGCAACGCCCTTCGCCTCCAACCGCCGCGCCGCTGCCTCCAGCGCCTCCGGCGAACGCGCGGACAGCACGACGAGCTGGTGAGACCGCGTGGTGGAACCACTCTGCCGCATGGGGGCTTCCTCGAGGATGGCGTGGGCATTGGTGCCACCAATGCCGAAGGAGCTGACCGCGGCGAAGCGAGGCGTCTCGCTCCGAGGCCACGACCGCAAGGTGGTGTTGACGAAGAACGGCCCCGCGTCGAAGTCGATCTGCGGATTGGGCCGCTCGAAGTGGAGGCTGGGAGGAATCTCCCCGTGGTGCAGCGACAGCGCGGCCTTCATCAGGCCCGCCAGGCCCGCGGCCGTATCCAGGTGGCCCACGTTCGTCTTCAGCGACGCCAGCGCGATGCGGCCCCGGTGCTCCGAGCCCAGCCCATACGCACGCGTCAGCGCCGCCACTTCGATCGGGTCCCCCAGCGGCGTCGCGGTGCCATGGGCCTCCACGTAGCCCACGGCCTCCGGAGACACGCCCGCGTTGGCCAGCGCCTGGGAAATCACGGCCGCCTGTCCCTGCACGCTGGGCGCGGTGAAGCCGGACTTGTTCCGGCCATCGTTGTTCAGCGCCGAGCCCCGGATGACGGCATAGATGTCATCCCCATCCCGGATGGCGTCCTCCAGGCGCTTGAGCACCACCGCGCCCACGCCATTGCCGGGCAGCGTCCCCTGGGCCCGAGCGTCGAACGCACGGCAGTGACCGTCCGGGGAAAAGATGAGTCCTTCCTGCGCCACGTAGCCCGTGCGCTGCGGGACCGACAACCGCGTGGCCCCCGCGAGCGCCACGTCGGACTGGCCGCCCCGCAGGCTCTGACAGGCCAGGTGCACCGCGACCAGGCCCGTGGAGCACGCGGTGTAGAGCAGCGTGCTCTCACCGGTGAGCCCCAGCTTGAAGGACGCCTTCGTCGGCAGGCTCTCGTGCGTGGCGGTGCCGTTCAGCTCGAAGAAGGACGCCGCGTCCAGCGGCATGGCCTGCCGCACGGCCTCCGCGTATCCGGAGGCCGCGGCGCCCGCGTACAGCGAGATGGCACCGGGGTAGCGGTCCGGATTGATGCCCGCGTCCTCCAGCGCGGCCCAGGCTGTCTGGAGGAACAGCCGCTGCTGCGGATCCGTGAACTGCGCCTCGCGCAGCGACATGTCGAAGAACGCGTGGTCGAACGCGTCCACGTCGTCCAGGACGCCGCCGGCCGGAACGAACGACGGGTGGTACCAGAGCTCGAACCCTTCCGGCAGCGAGGGCAGGTGCTCCAGCTCCTCCGGTGTGAAGCACGAGATGGACTCCACGCCTTCACGCAGGTTGCGCCAGAACGCCTCCACCGTCCGAGCCCCGGGGAACTGGCCCGCCATGCCGATGATGGCGATGGAGCCGGACGTGCCCGCCTTCGACGCCTCACGAGGGCGGTGGCCCGTCGCGGTGGGCGAGGGTGCTCCCGGAGACCGGGCCTCCTGCTCCAGCCGCTGGGCCAGCGACTCCACCGTCGGGTGTTCGAACAGCCAGACCACGGGCACGTCGCGGCCCAGCGTCTCCTTGAGCCGCGAGGCGAGCCGCATCACCGACAGCGACGTGCCGCCCAGGTCGTTGAACAGGTGGTCCTGCGTGCCCACCCGGTCGGCCCCCAGCTCGCGGGCCCACGTGGAGGCGATCCGCTCCTCCAGCGGGTAGGAAGGCGCCACGTAGCGCTCGCGCCGGCCGGTGGCCTCCGAGTCCGGTGCGGGCAGGGCCTTGCGGTCCACCTTGCCGCTGGGATTCAAGGGCAGGGCGGGGAGCGCCACGAACAGCGACGGCACCATGTAGTCGGGAAGCTTGCGGCGCAGCGCCTCCCGCAGCCGCGTGGGCTCCAGCACCTGCCCGGCGCGCGGCATCGCGTAGGCGACGAGCCGCTTGTCGCCGGGCACGTCCTCGCGCACCACCACGGCGGCCTCGTGCACCTCGGGCAGCTCGCGCAGGGCGGACTCCACCTCCGCCAGCTCGATGCGGAAGCCGCGCACCTTCACCTGGTGATCCGTGCGGCCCAGGAAGTCGAGCGTCCCGTCCGCGCGCCAGCGGACCCGGTCGCCCGTGCGGTACAGCCGCGCGCCGGGCGTCGTGGCGAAGGCATCGGGCACGAAGCGCTCGGCCGTCAGCTCCGGCCGGGACACGTAGCCCCGGGCCACGCCGTCGCCGCCCAGGAACAACTCCCCGGGCACGCCCACCGGCACGGGCTGGAGCCGCGCGTCCAGCACGTACGCAGTGGTGTTCGCGATGGGCCCGCCAATGGGCACCGACGCGCCCGTCTGCTCCGGACGCTCCACCGTGAAGCACGCGGCGGCCACCGAGCATTCACTGGGGCCATAGGCGTTGATGACCGGCCGCCCCAGGGACTCCAATGCCCGGCGCACATGTGAGGCGGAGACGACGTCGCCTCCCACGTGCAGCTCGCGCAACCGCCCGAGGATGTCCGGCCGGTGCTCCACCAGCTGCGAGAACAGGCCCGACGGCAGGTGGACGAAGCTCACCGCGTGGCGCTCCACCACGCGCGCGAGCGTGTCCATGTCTCCGGCCGGAACGTGACCGGGGAAGACCACCAGCCGGCCGCCGTGCAGCAGCATCGTCCACAGCTCCATCACGGAGCCGTCGAAGGACAACGGCGCGAAGAGCATGCCCGTCTCGCGCGTACCGAGGCGGAAGTACGGCTCGGCGTGCACGAGGCGCAGCACGCCGCGCTGTTCAACGGCCACGCCCTTGGGGCGCCCGGAGCTGCCGGACGTGAAGACGACATAGGCCAGGTTGCGCGGGCCCACGTTGATGTCGGGCGCGGTGACGGGCTGGCCTTCGAGCGCCAGCGCATCCACGAAGAGACATGGCAGGAACGCGTCCGGCACGCGCAGCCGCTCCCGCAGCGCGCGCGTGGTGAGCAGCATCCGGGGGCGGGCGTCCTCCATCATGAAGGCCAGCCGTTGCGCCGGATACGACGCGTCCATCGGGACGTACGCGCCGCCCGCCTTGAGGACGGCGAGCACCGAGACCACGTAGTCCACGGAGCGCTCCATGCACACCGCCACCGGAACGTCCGGGCCCACGCCCCGCGCCCGCAGGAAGTGCGCCAGCGGATTGGCCCGCGCCTCCAGCTGCGCGTACGTCAGGCGGACGTCGCCGTCCTCCACGGCGATGGCCTCCGGAGTCCGGGCGACCTGGAGCGCGAACTGCTCGGGGAGGGTGCGGCCGGAAGGGTAGGCGCGGGCCGTCTCATTCCACGCGGTGAGCACCTGGTGGCGCTCGCCGGCCGTCATCCAGGGGAGCTGGAGGATGGACGTGTCCGGGGCCGCGATGGCGGCCTCCAGCAGCACGAGGAAGTGACCGGCCAGCCGCGCCACGGTGTCCGCGTCGAACAGCTCCGTGGCGTACTCGAGCCACCCCTCGAAGCCTTCGGGAGACTCCGCCAGGGACAGCGTGAGGTCGAACATGGACGTGCCGGTGTGCACGTCCAGGAGCCGCGACTGGAGGCCCGGAAGGACGGGCGCGTCCACGCGTGCGCCCTGCAGGTTGAACATCACCTGGAACAGCGGCGTGTAGCCCAGCTCGCGAGGAGGCCGGAGCGCCTCCACCACGCGTTCGAAGGGCACGTCCTGGTGCGCGTACGCACCCAGCGCCGTGTCCCGCACGCGGCCCAGCAGCTCCCGGAACGAAGGGGCGCCCGACAGCCGCGTGCGCAGGACCAGCGAGTTGACGAAGAGGCCCACGAGCCCCTGGATCTCCGCGCGCTGACGGCCCGCGATGGCCGTGCCCACGCTGACGTCGTCCTGACCCGCGCGGCGCGCGAGCACGGTCTGGAAGGCCGCGAGCAGGACCATGAACGGAGTGACGCCTTCGCGCTCGGCCAGTGTCCGGACGGAGGCCGCGAGCCGCGCGTCGAGCACCACGGGGACCCGAGCCCCCGCCGAACCACGCCGGGCGGGACGCGGCCGGTCCGTGGCCAGCTCCAACAGCTGGGGAGCGCCGGAGAGCTGCGTCCGCCAGTAGTCCAGCCGCGACTCCAGCGCGGCGCCGCTCAGGGCCTCCCGCTGCCAGTCGGCGGCGTCGGCGTAATCCAGGGGCAGGGCGGGCAGGGGGGATGGGCGGCCCTCGCGCAGCGCCGCGTAGATGGCGGAGACGTCGCGCACCAGCACCGCCATGGACGTGGCGTCCGACACGGCATGGTGCATGACGAGCACCAGCACGTGGGTCCGAGCATCCAGCGTGAGCAGCGTGGCGCGCACCAGCGGTCCGCGTTCCAGGTCGAACGGGCGGCGGGCCTCTTCATGGGCCAGTCGGAGCGCTTCGGCCTCGCGGGCTTCGGCGGGCAGGGACTCCAGCGACACCCGGGCCAGCGGCAGGGACGCGTCCGCGGAGATGATCTGCCGGGGCTGTCCCGGGGCCTCGCGGAAGGAGGTCCGCAGTCCTTCATGCCGGGCCGCGAGCGCCACGAGGCTGCCCTCCAGCGCGGCCACGTCCAGCGAGCCCTCCAGGCGCACGGCGGCGGGCAGGTTGTAGGAGACGTCTCCGGGTGCGTACTTCGACAGGAAGAACAGCCGGGCTTGTGAGGACGAAGCCTCGCGGTCCCCGCCCAGGTCGCGGCGGCGAGGCGCGGAGCCGGCGGTGTCACGGAGGGACGCCAGCCGGTGCGCCAGGGACGTGATGCTCGGGCCCTGGAGCAGCCATTCCATGGGCACCGTGAGGCCCATGCCCGTGCCGACTTCGTGGGCCAGGTCCACCGCGCCCAGCGAGTCCAATCCGTAGCGCGTCACCGGAGCATCGACGTCGATGTCCTCACGGAGCATGCGCGCGTGCCGGGCCACGATGTCGCGCAGCCAGCCCACCAGCGCCTCAGCGTCCTGGCCAGAGTGCGAATCCAACGCAGATGCACTACGCGAGACCTCGGTAGCCGCGACAGCGGAGGGAAGGGGAGTGACGGAGGAAGGACTCTCCGCCCGCCACGCCATCACCTCCTGCAACGTCCCGTTCAGGAACGCCGCACGGCACGCGTGACGCTGCACCTTGCCGCTGCTCGTCTTCGGCAGGCTGCCCGGTTCAATCAGCACCACCGCGTGCGCCTGTAGCTCGTGTGACTCCGCCAGCCGCTGACGGATGGCACCCACTGCCGCGTTCGCCACCTCCAGCTTCTGCCGCAAGTCTCCCAGTCGCCGGACGTCAACCTCCTGCACGACGACCGCGCGCTCCTCGCCCGCCACCTCCACCGAGAACACCGCGCCACCGCCTGGCCGCAGCGCCGGGTGTGCTGCCTCCACCGTTGCTTCCAAGTCCTGCGGGTAATGGTTTCTCCCGCGCAGGATGAGCAGGTCCTTGCGCCGTCCCGTGACGTACAGCTCTCCGTCCGGCCGCAGGAAACCCAGGTCCCCCGTGCGCAGGTATGGCCCCGACGCGTCACCGGCGATTCGCGCCTGGAACGTCTCGCGCGTCACGTCCTCGCGGCCCCAGTACCCCTGGGCCACGCTCGGGCCGGACACCCAGATTTCACCCACCTGCCCAGGCGCCCGCCGCTCCAGCGTCTCCGGGTCCACGATGGCCAGTCGCTGTTCCGCCAGCGTCCGGCCACACCCCACCAGCGTCCGTGCCCCGGCCTCCGCCGCGCCCACTTCCTCCG
>NZ_RAWM01000218.1 GCF_003668875.1 Corallococcus interemptor
CCCTCCCAGGCCCCGCTGGAAGCACCGGCCCCTGTCGTCCCGGCGGGGCTGCCCGGAACCTTGCGCGCGCTGGGGCTCTTCGCGGTGGCGCTGGTGCCGTGCGTCCTGGCGGTGCGCGAATTGGGACGCATCCACCCGGACGAGGTGTTCCAGGCGCTGGAGCCCGCGTACTGGCGCGTGCACGGCTACGGCGTGCTGGCCTGGGAGTGGCGCGAGGGCCTGCGCAACTGGGCCGCCCCCGGCGTGCTGGCCGCCTTCCTCAAGGTGGCGCACGGCTTCGGCGTCACCGACCCGCGCGTCTACCGGAGCGTGGTGGCGCTGCCCCAGTTCGCCCTGCACGCCTGGAGCCTGTGGGCCGTGTACCGCTTCTCCGAGCGCCGGGCGGGCCCGTGGGGTGGGGCGCTCGCGGTGCTGCTCGTGGGGCTGAGCGCGCCGGTGCTCCTCTTCGCCGGACGCACCCTGTCCGAGTCCTTCTCCGCGTCCTTCCTCCTCGTGGCCATGGAGGCCCTGGACCGGCCGGACACCGGCGTGGCCTCCCGGGTGCGAAGGGCCGGGCTCCTGGGCGGCCTGGCCCTGGGGCTCGCCGTGGTGACGCGCTACCCGTCCGCCCTCTTCGTGGTGGCCGCGCTCGGGTGGCTGGCCGTGGCCCGCAGGTGGCGGCTGCTCGCCTTCACCTGCGTGGGCGGACTGGTGGTCGCCGGGGGCCTGGGGCTGCTGGATTGGGCCACCTGGGGCCAGCCCTTCCACTCGTTCCTGGCCTACGTGGACTACAACGTCCTCTCCGGGAAGGCGGCCGCCGCGTTTGGCGCCTCACCGCCGGACTTCTACTGGGAGCCGCTGCTCCAGGCCGTGCCGCTGTGGGCCTGGGCGGCCGTGCCCCTGTCGCTGAAGCCCCTGGTCCGCTTCCGCCCGCTGTCCCTGCCGCTCACCTGCGCGGCCGTCTACACCGCCGTCCTCCTGACGACGCCGCACAAGGAGGAGCGCTTCCTCTACCCGGGGCTGGTGGTGGCGCTGCTCGCGGCCGCGGCCCAGCTGGCCGCCTCCATCACCACGCTCCCCCGGCAGGGCCCGAGGAACGGGGCGGCGGTGCTCGCCCTGGCCCTGGGCTTCCTGCACGGGCGGGGCTTTCCCTCCAGCGACCTTCGCGCGGACCAGTTCCGCGCCATCGTCCGGGCCACGCGGGGGGACGCGACGGGGCTGCTCATCGTCAACGAGGGGCTGTGGGGCTCCGGGGGCTTCTTCTACATCGGCAAGAACATCCCCTGGCGCACCTGCGACTGGCCCCACGACGCGGCCTTCCAGGCCTCCATCCGGGACCGCGCCTTCAACCGCGCCGTCACCTTCGAGGGCCGGGCCCTGCCGGAGCTCCAGGCCGCCGGCTTCCGCGTCGTCCGCGAGGTGGGGCGCGAGACCATCCTCGCCCGCGACTGAAGGGGGCGTCAGGGAGGACGGGCAGGGGAGGGCAAGCCCGCAAAGCCGAAGCGCCGGCATCCCCGGAGGGATGTCGGCGCTTCAGGTGAAACAGAACGGCCGGGACACACGCGGAAGTACGCTACCGTTGCTTCCTTCCGGACCTGGCGGGGTTCGCGCCCCCACGTTGTCCCGACCACAAAATCGCTACTTCGAAGCTAACAACGGAGAGGGTGGGATTCGAACCCACGATACCCTTTCAGATATGCACGCGTTCCAGGCGTGTGCCTTCAACCGCTCGGCCACCTCTCCAGAGACTTTGGAGCGGAGAGCGTAGGATTCGAACCTACGGTACCGTTGCCGGTACGCCTGATTTCGAGTCAGGTGCCTTCGACCACTCGGCCAGCTCTCCAGATATTCAGTTTTCACGTCGCTTCGCGCGCAAGCGCTCGAAGAACGTCTTGAGAAGCTGGCGACTGTCGTCCGCCAGGATACCGCTTGTCACCTGAAGCCGGTGGTTGTGCCGGGGCTCTTCCACCAGGTTGTACAGCGAGCCGACCGCGCCCGCTTTCGGGTCCATTGTACCAAAGACGAGTCGGGTGACACGAGACTGAACCAGCGCACCGGCGCACATCGCACACGGTTCCAGCGTCACGTAGAGGGTCACCCCGGAGAGTCGCCACGCATCGCGAGCTTTCGCTGCGGCCGCCAGCGCGAGCATCTCAGCATGAGCAAAGGGGTTTCGGTCGCATTCACGGCGGTTGTAGCCCGTGCCCACGACGTTTCCGTCCAGCACCGCCACAGCACCCACCGGAACTTCACCGAGTGAAGCCGCTTCCCGCGCGAGCTCTAAAGCCTGCTGCATGAAAGCGATGTCGTCACTCATGTTACGTGCGCGCCAAAAGAAGAAGTGGCGCTCCCTGGAGGATTCGAACCTCCGGCCTTCGGATTCGTAGTCCGACGCTCTATCCAGCTGAGCTAAGGGAGCATTTCTTCCGGCTGCTGCTTTACATCAAGTGGCGGAGAGAGAGGGATTCGAACCCTCGATACCCTTTCGAGTATGCAGGTTTAGCAAACCTGTGCCTTCAGCCTCTCGGCCATCTCTCCAACTCTTCTCTGTCAAAGAACCACGAAACTCAAGCTCAAAATCGGAGGCGGTAGGATTCGAACCTACGGAAGGCTTTCACCTTCTGCGGTTTTCAAGACCGCTGCCTTCAACCGCTCGGCCACGCCTCCACAGCAGGTGCCGCTCGGTTCCCGGCGGGCCAACCGCGCCCGTGGGGCCGCCCTTCTACATCATTTCTTCCGCGTGGCAAGCGAGATGTTGGCCCCTTTTTTACGTCGGGGGCCCCATCCGCCTGACTACAGGGGGCGAAGTTCCTTCAGCCCGCCCATGTACGGCACCAACGCCTCCGGGATGGCGACGCTTCCGTCCTCCCGCTGGTAGTTCTCCAGGATGGCGATGCTCGTGCGCCCCACGGCCAGCCCGCTGCCGTTGAGGGTGTGCACCATCTGGGGCTTGTCCCCCTTCTGGGCGCGGAAGCGGATCTTCGCGCGGCGGGCCTGGAAGTCGCCGCAGTCCGAGCAGGACGAAATCTCGCGGTACGCCCCCTGGCCGGGCAGCCAGACCTCGATGTCGTAGGTCTTCCGGGCGCCAAAGCCCATGTCCCCGGTGCACAGCAGCATCACGCGGTGGTGCAGCCCCAGGCGGCGGAGGATGTCGCACGCGTCGTCCGTCATGGCCTCCAGCTCCTCCAGGCTCTTCTCCGGCTGGGAGAACTTCACCAGCTCCACCTTGTGGAACTGGTGCTGGCGGATGAGGCCGCGCGTGTCGCGCCCCGCGGCGCCGGCCTCCGCGCGGAAGCACGGGCTGAAGGCGCAGTAGCGGATGGGGAGCTGCTCACCCTCCAGGATTTCGTCCGCGTGGTAGTTCGTCACGGGGACTTCCGCGGTGGGGATGAGGAAGCGCTCGGGGTCGCCGGACGTCTTGAAGGCGTCGTCCTCGAACTTGGGCAGCTGGCCGGTGCCCATCATCGTCTCGCGCAGCACGAGGTAGGGCGGCAGCAGCTCCGTGTAGCCCTTGGACGTGTGCACGTCGATCATGAACGTGACGAGCGCGCGCTCCAGCCGGGCCAGGGCGCCCTTGTAGAAGGTGAAGCGGCTGCCGGACACCTTCGCGGCGCGCTCGAAGTCGAGCATGCCCAGGGACTCGCCCAGCTCGAAGTGCTGCTTGGGCGTGAAGAGCAGGTGGGGCTTCTCACCCCAGGTCTTCACCTGGACGTTCTCATCCGCGCTGGTGCCCACGGGGACGGACTCGTGGGGCACGTTGGGGATGACCAGGAGGATTTGATTGAGCTCCTCCTCCACCTGCTTGAGGCGGGACTCCTTCTCCTTGATCTCCTGGGAGACGCCGCGCAGGTCGCCGCGCAGCTTCTCCAGCGCGGCCGGGTCCTCCTTGGCCTTGCGCTTCATCTCGTCGTTGGCGGCGTTGCGGCGCGCGGCCAGCGCCTCCATGGAGACATAGAGGTCGCGGCGCTCGGTGAAGAGCGCCTGGAAGGGGCCCAGGTCCAGGCTGCCGCCCCGCGTCTTCAGTCGGGCGACGACCGCATCGAAGTTCTGCGCAACGTTCCGGAGGTCCAGCATAGGGGCCCGCCTTGTAGTCATCCCGGGCGTGGGCCGGCAAGGCTCACCACGCACCGGGTGCTCAAGGCCGGACGCCCGGAGGGGTTGGGTCAGTGTTCGAGGTCGTAGATTTCGTCCTCGATGTCCTTCTTGTCCGCCGCGTCCGGCTTCTTCTCCAGGTACTCCTTGAAGGCCGTGATGGCGTCCTTGCGCTTGTTGCGCTCCTTGTAGGCGAAGCCCAGGTAGTAGAAGGACTGCGCGTTGTCCGGCTCGGCGGTGGTGGCCTTCTTGTACCAGTCGATGGCCTTGGCGTACTGGGCCTGCTCGGTGAAGGCGCGCGCGACCTTGTAGTAGACGTACGTGAGCTTCGGATCCGCCTTGAGCGCCGCCTGGTAGCGGCGGACGGCGTCGTCCCAGCGGGCGGCGCTGAAGAGCACGTCACCCATGGCGCCCAGCACCCGCGTGCGCTGCGGATCCGCCTTGAGCGCGGCCTCGAAGGAGGCGATGGCCTCGTCGAACTCGGAGCGCTCCAGGTGGGCGTGGCCCAGGGCCTCGTGGGCGTCCGCGTACGTGGGCTGCAGCTCCACGGCGGCCTTCCACTGCTCGATGGCGTCCGGCAGCCGCTTCGCGTCGCGCAGGATGACGCCGTACGCGTAGTGGTAGTCCGGGCGCTTGGGCGCGCGGTCCACGGCGGTCTTCATGCTGTCGAGCGCCTGGGTGTACTCGGAGCGCTTCGCGCGCACGAGGCCCAGGTAGTAGAGCGCCTCGTGGTTGGACGGCTCGTTGCGCAGCGCGAGGCCCAGGTTGCTCTCCGCGCCGGCCAGGTCTCCCTTCTCCAGGAGCACCGCGCCCAGGGTGATGGGCGTGGTGGTGGAGCGGGGGTCCTCCGCCTTGGCCTTCTCCAGCTCCGCGGCGGCCTCGTCCAGCCGGTGCAGCCGCCAGAGGACCAGGCCGCGCTGCAGCCGGCCGTCCTTCAACAGGTGCGGGTCCAGCTCCAGGGCGCGGTTGGCCTCCGACTCCGCGCGGGAGGCGTCGCCGTTGAGCAGCGCCACGCGGGACAGGCCCAGGTGGGCGTCCGCCAGGTTGGGGTCCAGCTGCACGGCGCGGTCGAACTCCTGCTGCGCCAGCAGGCTGTTGTTCTCCGACAGCGCCAGCTCACCCAGGCCCGCGTGCACGCCCGCGTGCTCCGGCGCCTGCTGCGCGGCGGCCTCCAAGAGGCCGCGCGCGTCCGCGTTGCGGTGCTGGCGCAGGTACAGGCGGCCCAGGTACAGGCCCGCGTCCACCAGCTTCGGGTCGGCGGCGGTGGCGCGCTTGAAGTGGCCTTCGGCCTCCGAGGGCTTGTCGAGCGCGTCCTCGATGCGGCCGTAGAGGTACGCGATGCGCGCCTCGTTGGGGAAGCTCTTGCTGGCGGCCTCCACGGCGGTGAGCGCGTCCTGCATCTTGCCCGTCATCACCAGCGCGGTGATGTGGCCGTCCACGAACTCCAGGTTGCCGCTGTCCTCCTTCGCCAGCGCCTCGTAGAGCGGCAGCGCGCCGTCGTACGCGCGCTGCGAGCGCAGCACCTGGGCGAGCTGCGCCTTGATGAAGGCGGAGTCCGGGTTGTCCTTGAGGGCCTCCTTCAGCTCGGCTTCCGCCTCCTTGGGCTTGAACTGCTGGAAGAGGGCCACGCCCTTGAGGCCGCGGGCGCGCGCGCGCTCCGCGGGCCCCAGCGCGTCCTGGAGCTTCAGCGCGCTCTCCACGGCCTGGGCGCCCTGCTCGATGTTCGACTTGCGCACCAGCAGCTCCACCGCGGCCAGCTCCACCGCGGAGGCGGCGTGCTGCGGATCCGCGGCGAGCGCGTCCGCGTAGGCCTTGGCGGCCTCGTCCGCCTTGCCCTGCGCCTGGTACAGGTTGCCCAGCGCGTGGTGGGCCTTGGCGGACTTCGCGTCCTTCTCCAGGATCTTGGTCAGCGTGGCGACGGCGTTGGGGATGTCCCTCTGCTGCGCGTAGGACTCCACCAGGAGGAAGGCCAGCTCCAGGTCGCCCTGGTTGTCCTCGCGGATGGAGGCGTCCTGCAGGCGGGCCTGCACGTCCGCGGCCTTGCGGTTGGTGATGGCGATGGCGGCGGTGGTCTTGATGACCTCCACGTTCTTCTCACCCAACAGCTCGATGGCCTCCATGTGCCGGGTGTTGCACGCGGTGAGGTCGGAGCGTTCGCCGTCCGCGTAGCGGCGCTGCAGGTAGGCCACGGACTGGCACCAGAGGGCGCGGACCTCCGGGTACTCGCCGTTGGCCAGCACCTGGGCGCTCTTGGCGCGCGCCTCCTTGTAGCTGGCGTAGGTGTCCGCGAGCAGGCCCTTGCGGGCCTCGTCGACGAGCTTTGCCTCGGCGGAGCCGGCGGACACGCGGGCCGGGAAGAACTTGTGGCGGCCGAAGGCGCCGTAGCGGCTGGCCTCGAAGCTGGCGCCGGTGCCCAGCACCAGCACCGACACGCCCGCGGCGATGAGGACCGGCAGGCGCTTCTTCCACTTGGCGTCCGCGGCGCTGCGGTCCACGACGGACACCGCGGCCATGCGGCCTTCGTAGAGCTGGCGCAGCCGCTCCATGCTGGCCTGGGGGTTGGCGGGATCCGTGGCGCCCGCCGCGTCCGGCGCCGGCGCGCCCGGGGTGGCCGCGAGCGGCACCGCCTTGGCCGGGCCCTCCATCAGCCGCTGGATGGCGGCGGCGAAGACGGGCACGGTGCCAATGGCGGACCACGCCTCCGAGTCCGGCGACACGTCCTCGTTGCCGAGGAGCTGGCCGTCCTCGAGCATCTTGACGATGACGCCCTCCTCGAAGGGGCCGAACATCTTCCCGGAGCGGCGGCGCACGTGGAAGCGCTTCACCGGCGCGCGGCCACCGGTGTCCTTGCCGGCGCTGTCGTCGATGAAGCTGAGCATCTCCAGGCCGTCCGCGGGGCCCGAGGCGGGCGGGGGCGGCAGCGGCGCGGAGAGGTCCGCTTCCAGGTCATCCACGGGCGCGGCGGTGGGGTCGAACTCCAGCGCGTCCGGCAGGCCCGTGGCCGCGGAGGCCGGGACGGGGGCGGGGTCGCCGAAGTCCACGTCGCCGAAGTCCACGGCCGGGTTGA
>NZ_RAWM01000219.1 GCF_003668875.1 Corallococcus interemptor
ACCCACCACCGCCGCCCGCATCGTGCCCGCCACCGCCGCGCCATCCATGAGCCGCCCCCGATGAATCGCTCAAGCTAGAGCGGCCAGTGCCACACGGGACCCGGCGCGACAGGGAGGCCCTGCTGTGGACTCGTCGCCATGAGCAGGCTCAGCGCACTGCCTCCACGACGCCGGCCGCGTGCCGCACGAACGGGGGCACGCTGAGCAACACCTCCGGCTGGGCCACCAGCCGCTGCTCGCGGCTCAGCACCTCGCCCGTCACGTCGTTCCACCAGGTGATGCGGTACTCCCCGGGCCCAAGCCCCACGCGCACCTGTGCGCCGGACACAGGCTCGCCATAGCCCTGCTCCGCGCCCATCACCCACAGCGCCTGGAGGCCCGGGCGGCCCATGGCCCAGGACCGCGTGCCGTCCGGTGACGCCGGGGGTGACTCCATCGGCAGCAGCGGCGGCCCCGGAGGCAGCCGGGCAAGGTAGTCCGCCAGCACGCGGAAGTGCCGGCCTCGCTCCGGAGTCATCGGCACGTCGGAGTCCTCGGTGAAGGGCGGAGCGCTGTGCGCGAGCACACCCGCGCCACAGAAGGTGGTGACCCAGATGCCCACGTGCGTGTGGTCATACGTCCGGCGGTCCTCGCCGCCGTAGCCGAACTCGCCCAGGAGGATGGGCTTGTCGTAGCCCCACGTCTCCGCCACCTTGCGCGTCAGCTCCGCCGCCAGCGCATGCACCTCATAGAACTCCTTGCCGTACAGGTGCCATTGCAGGAGGTCATCCAGCCGGCTCGCGTACCAGGGGCGCTCGTCGCCATCGACGTTCCACTGCAATCCCACCGAACCCACCGTGACCAGGTGCCCGTACGGGTCCTCCGCGTGCCACGTCTCCGCGAGCTTCACCGCCCAGGGCATCCACGTCGCCTCGCCAACGTTGCCGTCCCACTCCGGCTCATTGAGCAGGTCCACGGCCAGCAAGGAAGGTGACGCACCGAAGCGCGCGAGCACGTAGCGCAGCCGCCTCTCCGCCAACTCCGGCCGGTCGAAGAAATCATCCGGCATGGCGGCGGGCCCTCCGCGCGCGGTGCTGTAGGGATTGTCCTCCCAGCTCTTCCACGTCTCCCCAGGCGTGAAGCCCACCGCGAAGAGGGCGAGGACGACCTGCAGGCCATGCTGCTCCGCGGCGTCGAAGATGGCGTCGTAGCGGGCGGCCACCTCCGCGTCGAAGACGCCGGGACGCGGCTCCAGGCAGCCGGGCTGGGGGCCAGGCTGAGGCTCCTCCCGCTCGCAGTCGGTGAAGATGAAGACGCGCAAGGTGTTCATCCCGCGCGCCGCCATGCCCGCGATGTATTCAGCCGAGGACTGCTGGCCTTGGTTCCAAGAGGGGTCGTAGACGTTGAAGCGGTTCTCCCCCAGCGGCAGGAAGGGCGTGCCGTCCTCCCACGACAGGTGATGCGCGGAGACCGGGCTCCGGCGCACGAACCCCCGGCGTGAGGACGGCCGGGACAGGAACCGGCCCGACGCAACCTCCTTCGCGCCGGCCTGGATGCGGTAGCGGTATTCGCCCACCTCCTGGGGCGTGAAGCGCACGCGGAAGCCGCCACCCGTCACGGGAAAGCCGCCCACGTCCATCTCGCGGCCAGAAGGCGCCACGAAGCGAGCCTGCACGCGGACCTCATCCGGAGCGCCCGAGATGCCAGGAACGCTGAAGCCCACTTCAAACCGGGCAAAGCGCTCCACCTCCTGGAGCGGAGCTGGAACGGCAGGCGGAGGCCGGTGGGCCGCGCAGCCCACGAGCAGCACCACCCACACCCCCACCGGCCAGCCCCTCATGAAAGGCGCCATGTCCCCTCCCCTCCCAGGGCCACTCAAGCGGAGCGAGCGCCCGCGCCAACTCCGAGCCCGCCCGGCCGTCCATCACCCCGGGCCCCTATGTTCCTCCAGGGTCCCGAGCCGCCGGGATGGAAGGGAGCGCGAATGCGAGTGAAGGAGCGGGAGCTCAATCTCGACTGGGTGACGCCGCTGTTGGCGGTGGGCGGAAGCTATCCCATGGAGGCCGCCGCGCATCTGGCCCAGAAGCTGGGCGTGCGTCATGTGGTGGATGTCCGGGTGGAGTGTCAGGACGACGAGCACGTGCTCCGGGAGCACGGCATCACGTTCCTGCACCTGCCCACGGTGGACATGCGCGCCATCCAGCTGAGGATGATCCACGACGGGGTGGCGTGGGTGCGCGAGCGGCTGGAGAGAGAGCAGAAGGTCCTCATCCACTGCGAGCACGGAATCGGGAGGAGCGCGCTGCTGGCCTTGTGCGTGCTGGTGGATCAGGGCCTGGAACCGCTCGAAGCGTTGGACCTGGCGAAGACGCGCAGGCCCCGCGTGTCGCCCAGTCCGGAGCAACTGAAGGCCTTCATCGCGTACACGCAGGACGTGCGGGATAGACAGTCCGTCGCCTGGCCGGTGCCCACGCTCGAGGCCCTGGGCACCATCGCGTACCGGCATCTGCGCATGGGAATGGAAACGACGAGCGGAAGCTGAAGGGCATGCTCGTCCACGGAGACCATCCGCGAGCGCTGGACCCCAGGAAGGTCCTCGGTCCGCTGAGGGCCCGGCTGCGGAGACTGGACACGCTTCCTCCGGGGCTGGAGCGGCACGCGGAGCTGGTGACGCTGTTCATCGAAGCCAGCGTGCTCGCCCAGGGACTGCTCGACGCGGCCGACGAGGCAGGCCCCAGAAGTGAGACCTGGCTTTCCCTGCCCCTGGAGCTCGCGAGACGCCTCGGTGACTCATGGGATGGCGTCACCGCGACGGGCAAGGCCTCGCTGGCACTGCTCGAATCGCTGGAACGAAGCCCCCTGCCCGCGCAAGTGACGCTCAAGGAGCCAGAAGGCTACGCGCACTTCGCGCTGTACCCGGAGCTGTACCTGGAGGCCGCGAGGGCCTCACGGCTCGCGGGTTCAACGCGGGTGGTGGGCGTGCGCAGCATCGGCACCGGGCTCGCATGCATCGTTGCCGCGGGCCTGGATGCGTCCAAGCCGCCCCTCACGGTCCGTCCCGAGGGTCCCCCATTCGAGCGCCGGCTGAGTCCCGGTCCCCAGCTCACGCGAGCACTGGAAGCCGTGGCCCGAGCGGACGCGGTCGCCATCGTGGACGAAGGCCCCGGGCTCTCAGGCAGCTCCTTCGGAGCAGTGGCGGATTTCCTGGAGGCCCGAAGCCTGCCACGCGAGCGGCTCCACTTCTTCCCCAGCCACGAGGGTGCCCCAGGTCCCATGGCGAGTGGGCATCAACGAGCACGTTGGGCCCAGGTCCACCGCCACACCGCGGACTTCAACACCTGTGCCGCGAGACTCGCGGCCTGGGTGGAGGACCTCACCGGACCGGCCATCGCGCCACTGGAGGACATCAGCGCGGGCGCCTGGCGCCGGCACCTCATCCCGGATCCACGAGACTGGCCCGCGGTCCACGTCCAGCAGGAGCGCCGCAAGTACCTGCTGACCACGGATCAAGGCACGTTCCTGCTCCGTTTCGCGGGCCTCGGAGTCCCAGCGGAGCACCGGGCCCACCGGGCACGACAACTCGCGGAAGCCGGCTTCACACCGCCCGTCACAGGACTGAGGCATGGCTTCCTCGTCCAGCCCTGGCTCGAGCCGCCGCGAGCCTGCCTCCGGCCTCGCGCCATGCCTCTGGAGCACTTGGGCCATTACCTCGGTTTCCGGGCACGAACCTTCCCCGCGCCAGAGCCCGGGCGCGGGGCCTCCATGAGCCAGCTGCTGGAGATGGCCCGCTACAACACCAGTCAGATTCTTGGCGAAGAGAGCGCAAGGGCCCTCGACGCCTGGGCCGTCCACCTGGATGCGCTCGAACAAGCGGCGCGACCGGTGGAGACAGACCACAAGCTCCAGGCCTGGGAATGGCTCGAGCTTCCCGGAGGACAGGTGCTCAAGACAGACGCCGTGGACCACCATGCCGGGCTCGACCTGGTGGGCTGCCAGGACGTGGCCTGGGACATCGTGGGAGCCGCCGTCGAACTGGACCTGAGCGAACCCGAGCTCGCCACGCAAGTCGAGCGGACCTGCGGCCACCCCGTGTCCCCCCTGCTCCTGTGCTTCTACGAGCCCTGCTATCTCGCCTTCCAATGCGGGCACCACACCCTGGCCGCGACCGCGCTTGAAGCAATCGCACCCGACGAAGCCGTCCGTCTGCACGCCGCCGCAGCCCGCTACGCCCTGCGCCTGAAAGACGCCCTGCGCCGTCAGCCGAAAAAGCATTGACCAGGGAGCAAGCATCAAAAGCGCAGCAGCAAGCCACGACGTCATGCGCGCAAGTCCACCACGGCCCGGCGCGCCAATGGACCACAGACAGGTTCTTGCGAGCACAACAACACGGGGCCACGAACAAAGGCCCCCGCCGGGCACGCCCTCAAAAAACCTGTCCGACTGTCCGACAGGTCCAGGACAACGCACCGGTTCAAGACGACGTGCCTACGAGGACACAACGGGGGAGCCAATGGAAAGACCCGCCCGCCGGGCGCGGACTCCAAAAACCTGTCCGACTGCCCGACAGGTTTCGCCAACCGAGGCCCAAGCTCGCGAACGTGTCCGACAGTCCGACAGGTTTTCACTTCATGGGGGCTGAGCCTGCGAACGTGTCCGACTGTCCGACTGGTTTTGCCGCCTGAAGCCAGGACCTGCGAACGTGTCTGACAGTCGGACAGGTTTTTTCAGTCCGGTCCCGGAGGGTGCCTTCTCCAGTCAGCCGACTCGGACGGTGAGGCCTCACGCGTCCATGTCAGACCCCTGTGGTTGGATGGCGATGCTGGAACGAGGAAGGGGAATGGGGATGGGACACGGCGGGCTCGTGGCGTACGTGGAAGCGCAGATTGAGCGCGACATCGCGCTGGGACGGATTCACCCGAGCGGGCGGTTCGGCTCGGAAGCGAAGCTGGCGCGTCACTATGACGTCTGCCGGGGCACCATCCGTGAAGCGCTGCGGCGGCTGGCGGCGCGGGGCGTGGTGGTGCAGCGGCCTGGACGCAAGACGCGCGCGGTGCCACTGGATGAGTCCCTGTCGCTGGAGAACCTGGGCCTGGCGCTGCATGACACGCGCTCTCCAGAGGCCCGGTGGCTCCTGGAGGGCTACTTCAGTCTCCGGCGGCAAGTGCTGGTGGAGCTGCTGTCCGACTGCTGCGCACGGGCT
The DNA here is from genome assembly GCF_003668875.1 of Corallococcus interemptor. GTDB lineage: Bacteria > Myxococcota > Myxococcia > Myxococcales > Myxococcaceae > Corallococcus > Corallococcus interemptor. The sequence goes on from NZ_RAWM01000219.1 coordinate 5,180, forward strand.
TCCAAGCGGGACCTGGACCAACTGGGGAGCATCTGCTTCGGACTCTGGGACGCGGCGCGGTGGGAGTCGGGGGCTTCCTGCGCCCAGGTGGAATTCGAGTTGCTGCGGCTGGCGGCCCGGGTGGCGAACCGGCCCGGGCACGTGCTCCTCGTGCAGTCCCTGCAGCGGGCCTTCATGGTTGGCGCGGCCCAGCTGCTGCCCCACCTGGGAGGTGAGCCGCTGCGGCAGTGGGCAAACTGCGCGAAGGATGCCCTGCATGATCGCGATACGCGGGCCATCCAGCAGGAACTGCCGACACTGATGAAGGTTTGCGATGAGCGTTTGCTTGAGCAATTCCTGCCGGCAGTCCCCGACTCCCACCGCGTCTCAGAGGGCATTCCGGACGGCCCCGTGTCAGCCGGTGCGCCGGATGAAGCCCTGGAGGCACGGCCCTGTGTGGAGGAGCCTGGCCTTGGCCACATCGTGCCAGCCACGCCTCAAGACTCCGCGCTGGCGGCACTCCCTGGCGCGGAGATGCGTGACCTTGGCGTTGTTAATCCAGCCGCCCCCGGCTTCGGGGCGTGTGGGCCCGGCAGCATCCTGTCGACTGCTGGGGACTTCGCGGTGCTCGGGGTCGCTCCCTGCCTTCCTCCAACCGCCACCGAGGTTCGTGGGGAATGTGCCGGGAGTGGGATGGGCTCGGCGCAGGGAGGATTGGCTGACCGCCGGACGGGTTGGGAGACCTTGTCCTCTGAAGAGAACCTCCAGCGTGCGGCGGCATGCGCGGAGCGTGGATCGCTTCGCGGCATCCTGGGCCGGTGGGCTGCTCGCCTCTGGCGCTTCCTTGCCCGAGCTCCGGCACCACCCTCATCGTGAGCGACGGCTTTCCGCCCATGAGGCTTGAGCACGCATGGCCTGCCCTGGCGGCCTATGTGGCGTAGCGCTTCGTCATCCTCGCGCAGAAGTCCGCGTACTCCTCCACGTGGTTCGGCGGACTGGTGTGGTGCGCGGCCATGCCGCAGGACTCCGGCGTGAAGCAGTAGGTGAGCGTCACGGCGAAATCCTCCAACGCGCGCATCTGCCGGTCGAACCACGCCTCCGCTCCAGGCCGCAGGCTGTCCGCCCAGCTCAAGCCCGTACGCAGGTGGCGCACTCCCAGCTTCTTCAGCCACGCCACCGCTTCGTCCAGCCGCGGGTCCTCGAAGTGGAACCACTGACAGATGCCCAGCTCCGGCGTGTAGTCCGCGAAGTGGCGCAGGGCTCGCTTCGGGGTGCCGTCCTCGCGCAAGAGCCCCATGTGGAAGTGCCGGTAGTACGACGACCCTTCCGCCTCGCGGTGGCGCGTCGTGGCGGGCCACGCCTTGGGCAGGTCATAGAGGCTGTACCAGTGGATGCGCTCCACCCGGCCCAGGAGCAGCTCCGCGGTGCGCCGGAGCCCGAACTCCTGCACCTCCTCCGCTCCAAAGGAGGACACCCCTACCTCCGTGACCCACACCGGATGCCGGGTCACCGCGCGCACCTCCGCGAGCCGCCGGGGCCACTCGTCGATGGGCCAGTGGTTCCAGTCCAGCGGGAAGCCATGCACCGCCACCACGTCCACCTCGTCCAGCGCCCCCTGCCGCCCCAGGTGCTCCAGGAAGCCAGGGTCGATGGGCGACATGCCCCCCAACACCCGAGGCAGCGTCGGGTGCTCCGCGCGGACCGCCGCCCCCGCCAGCCGCACCATCCGCGAATAGATGCGCCAGTCCTTGTCGAGCTCGAGGTCCCAGTGGGACTTGTTGTTCGGCTCGTTCCAGAGCTTCACCGCTTCAATCATCGCGCGCCCCCTCCCCTCCAGGGTGTGCAGTGCCCGGGGCCATTCAAGGCAACCACCCCCCAGGGGCACCC
>NZ_RAWM01000021.1 GCF_003668875.1 Corallococcus interemptor
GTGGGGAAGGGCGGTTGGAACGGGGGGGAGTCATCCCCACATTGTTCGGGCCCGAGCACTCACCGTACCCGGTTGAAGGAGGCACCCATGGCCGACAAGTCCGAAGTGGCTCGCCTGCACAGCCTGGCGCAGCTCGATGCCGACGCGGTGGGCGCGTACGACGTGGCCATCGCCCGCATCGGGCCCGCCCTGGTGCGCGAGCGCCTCAACAGCTTCCGCGCGGACCACCTGCGCCACGTGCAGGACCTCAACCTGCTCATCCAGCACTTTGGCGGTGAGCCGGTGACGCTGCGCCCGGACCTGAAGGGCTCCGCGATGAAGGGCCTCACGGCCATGACGGGGCTGATGGGGACGGAGGCCACGCTGTGGGCCATGCTCGGCAACGAGGAGCTGTTCGACCGGGCCTATGAGCTGGCGCTCCAGTTCGAGTGGTCCCCGGAGGTGAAGGCCCTCATCCGCCAGCACCGCGAGGACGAACGGCGCCACGGCACGTGGATCCGCGACGCGGTGCGCACCCGGCCCTGGGCGGAGCGCCGCATGCCCTCCTTCCTGGACACCGCCGAAATGGGCGCCTGAAGCCGCTACCGCGCGCCGGAGCGAAGTGGCATACGCTGCCGCGCGTGAGCGACATCACTGTCTACCAACCCGACTTCCTCTTCTCGGACGGGCGTTTCCACGAAGGCCGCGCGCTGGCGGTGGGCGCGGATGGCCGGGTGCTCGAAGCGGTGCCGGAAGGCGCGCGCGTGGAGCGGCTGGCGGGGCGGGCGCTGTTGCCGGGCCTGGTCAACGGCCACTCGCACGCGTTCCAGCGGCTCATCCGGGGCCGCACCGAATACGTCGCGACCGCCGGCGGGAAGGACGACTTCTGGTCCTGGCGCGAGGCGATGTACCGCGCCGCGGAGGCGCTCACGCCGGAGGAGATCCACGTCGCCTCCCGGCAGGTGTTCCTGGAGATGGTGCTCTCCGGCATCACCACGGTGGGCGAGTTCCACTACCTGCACCACCAGCCGGACGGGACGCCCTACGCGGACCGCAACGAACTGGCGCACGCGGTCATCCGCGCGGCCACGGACGTGGGGCTGCGCATCTGCCTCTTGCGGGTGGGCTACGCGCGCGCGGGCTTCAACGTGGCCGCCAACCCGCGCCAGCGCCGCTTCATCGACGCGGACGTGGACACGTTCCTGTCCACCACGCAGGCGCTGGCCAACGCGGTGCGCGGTGACGCGCGCGTGAACGTGGGGTTCGCGCCGCACAGCGTGCGCGCGGTGTCGCGGGACTGGCTGACGCAGGTGGCCCGCGCCGCGCCCGCCAGCATGCCCATCCACATGCACGTGGCCGAGCAGCCGAAGGAGATTGAAGCGTGCCTCGCGGAGCACGGCCGCCGCCCGGTGGAGCTGGTGTCGGACGTGGGCCTCCTGGGGCCGAGCTTCACGGCCGTGCACGGCGTGCACCTGACGGACAACGAGGTGGCGCTGCTGGGCCGCGCGGGGGCCACGGTGTGCGCGTGCCCGTCCACGGAGCGCAACCTGGGGGACGGCATCGTGCCGGCGGACGCGCTGGTGAAGGCCGGGGCGCGCGTGAGCTTCGGCTCGGACAGCCAGACGGTGGTGGACCTGCTGGATGAGGCGCGCCAGCTGGAGCAGCACCTGCGGCTGGTGCGGCTGCGCCGCGCGGTGCTGGACCCGGGGACGGGCACCCTGGACGGCCTGGCGGCCCGGCTCTTCGACATGGCCACGGTGCAGGGCGCGCGGAGCCTGGGGATGGGCACGGGCACGCTCTCTCCGGGGTCGCCCGCGGACTTCTTCACGGTGGACGTGCACCACCCGTCGCTGGTGGGCGCGAGCCCCACGTCGCTCCTGCCGGGCATCGTCTTTGGCGCGGCGGGCGGGGCGGTGCGCGAGGTGGCGGTGGCGGGCCGGCTCGTGGTCCGGGACGGCCACCATCCGTTGACGGAGGCGAGTGGCAAGGCGTTCCAGCAGCTCGCCCGGCGTCTCTACCCGTAGGGAAGAGACGCGGTTCGATATGCACGGGCCGCCCGGACGTTGGCGGTGTGGAGGTTTCGGATGCGCGCGGGAATCTGGCTGTCGTGGGTGGTGCTGGTGGGGCTGGCCTTGCCCCTGGCGGTGGGCTGCGCGGGGCGGCAGGACCTGGAGACGCCAGACCACGAGGCCATCTACGACATGCCCCTGGAGGAGATGTGGCCCTTCGTCCGTGAGTACTTCACGGAGGCGCACCTGCCCTACCGCGAGGACCGGGGCAGCCTGGTGCTGGAGACCGAGTGGAAGCAGGAGTTCGGCGGCTCGAAGATCGCCGGCTACTGGCACCGCTACATGGTCATCGGCAAGCGGGAGACGCCGACGAAGAGCAAGCTGTGGATCATCCGCATCACCAAGTCGGTGAACAAGGCGCTGTCCCTGCCGGGCCGGGAGCTGGACTGGGGCGTTGGCCGGGGACTCGGAGGAGACCCGGAGCAACGCAACACGGGGGCTCCGGGGGATCCGTCCTCGACCTCGAGCGGCGCCTACGGCGTCTCCATCGAGGACGCGGAGGACCGGCTGGCCTTCCCGGTGGGAGAGAACGCCTTCTACGTGGACTCGGGGCAGGGCACGCGCGACCTGACCATGGAGTGGCGCGTGTTCCGGGGCATCATGCCCAGGCTCGCGAAGCAGCAGCAGGAGGTGAGCGCGGAGCCGCGGGTGGCGATGGCCCCGGGCGCGAAGGAAGCGCCGTCGTTCACCGAGTGTGGCCAGTCCATCCTCGGACTGAAGCGGCTGGCGAAGCCGGGCGGAGTGCTGCTGCTCGGTGAGCTGCACGGCACGAAGGAGGTCCCGCGTTTCATCGCGCAGTCCGTGTGCCAGCTCGTCACGGCGGGCATGCCGGTGACGGTGGGCCTGGAGCTGCCGGTGGAGAACGAGGAGCGCATCGCCACGTTCCTCCAGAGCCAGGGCGGCGAGGTGGACTGGCTCAAGCTGATGGAAGCCCCCTTCTGGCGCAGCCCGTATCCGGATGGCCGTGGCAGTGAGGCCGTGGCGAACATGCTGGAGCAGCTGCGCCAGCTGCGGGCGCAGGGCCTGGACGTGGCGGTGTTCGTCTACGACCACCCGAAGCTCTCCGGGCAGCCGCGTGAGGACGCGCTGACGAAGACGGTGCTGGCGCAGGTGAAGGCGACCCCGCAGCGCTTCCACCTGGTGCTGAGCGGCAACGTCCATCCGCGCACGAAGAAGGGGCTGCCGTGGAACAGGCAGTACAAGCCCATGGGCTACCTGCTGAAGGACCAGCTCGACGGCGTCACCGCGTTGGACATGGCCTACGACAGCGGCACGGCGTGGGTCTGCGCGGCGGATGCGCAGGGGCGCGCGCTGGACTGCGGCGTGAAGGAGGCGAGGGGCAAGGACAACGGCGACCGCTTCTTCGTGCACACGTGGAACTCGACCAACGACGAGGGCTACCACGGCGTCTTCTACGTGGGCCACGTGTCAGCGTCCGAACCCGCCATCCGCAAGGGCCTGGGCAATCCGGGAGCAGCGCCCGCGTCGAGCCCGTAAGAACCGCATCAGGGGGGGAAGACAGGGGCCGTGCGAGTCACCGGAGACGGTGGCCCGCGCGGCCTCTGGCTTTTCGCGGGGCTCGATATGCCCATTCATCACACGGCGTTCTTCAGCGCATCGAAGACGGAGGCACTGCGGATGCGCTCAATGGTGAAGATGGGATGGCTGGCGTTGCTCCTGGCGGTGGGCTGCGCGGGGCGGCAGGACCTGGAGACGCCGGACTACGAGGCCATCTACGACGTGCCCCTGGAGGAGATGTGGCCGTCGGTCCGTGAATACTTCAAGGAAGCGAACCTGCCCTACCGCGAGGACCGCGGCAGCCTGGTGCTGGAGACCGAGTGGAAGCAGGAGTTCGGCGGCTCCAAGGTCGCAGGCTACTGGCACCGCTACATGGTCATCGGCAAGCGCGAGACGCCGACGAAGAGCAAGCTGTGGATCACCCGCATCACCAAGTCGGTGAACAAGGCGCTGTCGCAGCCCGGCAAGGAGCTGGACTGGGGCATCTCCCGGGTGATTGGCAAGGAGGGGGACTCACCCCTGAGCGCGGAAGACGCTGAGGACCGGCTCGCGTTCCCGGTGGGAGAGAACGCCTTCTACATGGAGTCGGGGCAGGGCACGCGCGACCTGACCATGGAGTGGCGCGTGTTCCGGGGCATCATGCCCAAGCTCGCGAAGAAGGAGCCGGTGAAGACGGAGCAGCCGGTGGCGAAGGCCGAGGCGACCTTCACCGAGTGCGGCCAGTCCATCCTGGGCATGAAGAAGCTGGCGAAGGCGGGCGGGGTGCTGATGCTGGGTGAGCTGCACGGCACGCAGGAGGTCCCGCGCTTCATCGCGCAGTCGGTGTGTCAGCTCGTGACGGTGGGCATGCCGGTGACGGTGGGCCTGGAGCTGCCGGTGGAGAACGAGGAGCGCATCACGACCTTCCTCCAGAGCCAGGGCGGTGAAGTGGACTGGCTCAAGCTGATGGAGGCCCCGTTCTGGCGCAGCCCGTATCCGGACGGCCGTGGCAGTGAAGCCGTGGCCAACATGCTGGAGCAGCTGCGCCAGCTGCGAGCGCAGGGCCTGGACGTGGCGGTGTTCGTCTACGACCACCCGAAGCTGTCCGGCCAGGCGCGCGAGGACGCGCTGACGCAGACGGTGCTGAAGCAGGTGAAGGCGAAGCCGCAGCGCTTCCACCTGGTGGTGAGCGGCAACATCCACCCGCGCACGAAGAAGGGGCTGCCCTGGGACAAGCAGTACAAGCCCATGGGCTACCTGCTGAAGGACCAGCTCGATGACGTCACCGCGTTGGACATGGCCTACGACAGCGGCACGGCGTGGATCTGCGCGGCGAATCAACAGAGCAGCAAGCTGGACTGCGGCGTGAAGGAGACGAAGGGCAAGGACAACGGCGACCGCTTCTTCATGCACACCTGGAGCTCGGCCAACAGCGAGGGCTACCACGGCGTCTTCTACGTGGGCCACGTGACGGCGTCCGAACCCGCCGTCTTCAAGGGCCTGGGCAACCCGGACACGGTTTCCACGCCGAGCCTGTGAGGCACTGCGCATGCGCTCGATGCTGAAGATGGGATGGCTGGCATTGCTCCTGGCGGTGGTGGGCTGCGCCGCACGGCCCCAGGACTGGGACCTGACAGGGCGGGAGGCCATCTACGACCGGCCCCTGGAGGAGGTGTGGCCCTCGGTGCGCCAGTACTTCGTGGACGCGAAGCTGAGCTTCCGCGAGGCCCCGGGCAGCCCGGTGCTGCAGACCGAATGGAAGGAGGAGTTCGGCGGCTCCAAGGTCTCCGGCTACTGGCACCGCTATCTCGTGCTGGGCAAGCGGGAGACGCCCACGAAGAGCAAGCTGTGGATCATCCGCGTCACCCGCAGCGCGAACAAGGCACTGTCCGCTCCGGGCAAGGAGCTGGAGTGGGGCGTGAGCCGGAGCATGGGCAATGACGCCCAGCGGAGGCAGGACCAATTGGCGGGCATCGCTCCTCCGACCGGAGGCTGGGAGAGCCTCGAAGGCGGCTTCGGCCTCAGCGCGGAGGATGGCGAGGACCGGTTCTCGATGCCGCGCGGAGAGAACGCCATCGTCGCGGAGTCCGCGCACGGCACGCGTGACCTGAACATGGAGTGGCGCGTGTTCCACGCCATCGCGCCAGGCCTGGCGTCGAAGGAGGGGGCCACCCCTCGGGTGACCGTGCAGCCCGTCGCGAAGGCCCCCGAGGCTCGGTCCGCGCCCGCGTTCACCGAGTGCGGCACGCCCATCATCGGCCTGAAGGCCCAGGCGAAGGCGGGCGGGGTGCTGCTGCTGGGAGAGCTGCACGGCACGCAGGAGGTCCCGCGTTTCATCGCGCAGGCCACCTGCCAGCTCACCGTGGCGGGCACGCCCGTGTCGGTGGGTCTGGAGCTGCCGGTGGACAACCAGGCGCGCATCACCACCTTCCTCCGAAGCCAGGGCACGGAAGAAGACTGGCTCCGGCTGATGGAGGCCCCGTTCTGGCGCAGCCCGTATCCGGATGGCCGTGGCAGCGAAGCCGTGGCCAACATGCTGGAGCAGCTGCGCCAGCTGCGAGCGCAGGGGCTGGATGTGGCGGTGTTCGTCTATGACCACCCGAGGCTCAACGGACAGCCGCGCGAGCAGGCCCTGGCCACCACGGTGTTGAAGCAGGTGGAGGCCGGCCCCGCGCGCTTCCACCTGGTGCTGAGCGGCAACATCCACTCGCGCACGGCGAAGGGCCTGCCGTGGGACCCGCAGTACCAGCCCATGGGGAGGCTCCTGGCGGCCCGGCTGAAGCACGTGGTGGCGCTGGACGTGGCCTACGACAGCGGCTCGGCGTGGATCTGCGCGCCGGACGAGCGCAGCCGCAAGCTGGACTGCGGCGTGAAGGAGGCGAAGGGCAAGGACAACGGGGACCGCTTCTTCGTGCACGTCTGGGACTCGCCCAACAAGGACGGCTACCACGGCGTCTTCTACGTGGGCCGGGTGAGCGCGTCCGCGCCCGCCATCTCCAAGGGCCTGGGCCGGCCCGGCGCGGATGACAACTCCGTGTTCCCCTCGGACGCGGACTCGGGGGCGGTGGTCTCCCTGCGACGCTGAGGGCGCGGGCACACTGGCGCCGCGGCGCGGGCGGTGGCATGGAGGTGGCCTGACTGGAGGCCGTCCCATGAGCGACACGCTGCCCGCGCTGCGGGCCACCCTGGCGGAACTGGTGGCACTGGACACCACGTCCTCGCGTCCCAACGCGCCCCTCATCGACTACGCGCAGGCGAGGCTGGAGGCCGCGGGCTTCACCGCCGAGCGCCAGCACTACACCGACGACGCGGGCGTGGCGAAGGTGAACCTCATCGCCCGCAAGGGCGACGCGGACCGCGCCGCGCTGGCCCTCGTCGGCCACTCCGACTGCGTGCCCTATGACGCCGCCTGGACGGACGCGCTGCGCCTCACCGAACGCGACGGCAAGCTCTACGGCCGAGGCGCCTGCGACACCAAGGGCTTCATCGCCTGCGCGCTGCACACCGCCACCCGCAAGGACCTGCCGAAGCTGGACGCGCCGCTCCTCGTCATCCTCACCGCGGATGAAGAGGTGGGCCTGGTGGGCGCGAAGAAGCTGGTGTCCGCGGGCCTGGGCCGCGCGAGGCACGCCATCGTCGGCGAGCCCACGCGCCTCATCCCCGTGCGCGCCAACAAGGGCTACTGCCTGGCGGAGGTGGAGGTGCTGGGCAAGGAGGGGCACAGCGCGTACCCGGAGCTGGGCGCGTCCGCCATCTTCCGCGCCGGACGCTTCCTGCACCGGCTGGAGACCCTGGCGAACACCGTCCTGCGCGAGGACCGCGACGAGGGCTTCCAGCCCCCCTTCACCACGGTGAACGTGGGGCTCATCCAGGGCGGCAAGGCGAAGAACGTGCTGCCCGGCTCCTGCCGCTTCACCGTGGAGTGGCGCCCCATCCCCGGTCAGGCCGCCGAGCGCGTCCCGGAGATGATGGAGCACATCCGCCAGGAGCTCACCCGCGACGAACCCGCCTACGAGGCGCGCATCAAGGTCCTGCGCATGGACCGCGGCGTCCACACGCGCGGCGACGCGGACGTGGTGCGCTTCCTGGAGGACGTCAGCGGCAACGCGTCCGAAACGGTGTCCTTCGGCACGGAGGCCCCGCAGCTCACGGAGCTGGGCGCGGAGGCCGTCGTGTTCGGCCCCGGCGACATCCGCGTCGCGCACCAGACGGGTGAGTTCGTCCCCATGGAGGACCTGGTGCGCTGCGAGGCCGCGCTCACGAAGGCCGTGGCCCGCTTCTGCACGGGCGGCTGAGCGCGCGGCGCGCCTCAGGGTTTCCCGGGTGTGGCGTCTTCGATGACCTCCACGTTGCGGAAGCCCTGACACGCCTCCTTGAAGCCGAGCACGTACTTCAGCGAGCGCAGCTCCAGCGTCAGCTTGTTCCACAGCTTGCGCGGCAGGTTGGGGCGCGGCGCGGGCACGCTCGTCACCAGCGAGCCCAGGTCGATGTAGTGCGTGGGCGTGCGGCCCATGCCCTCGAAGTCGTGCTCCAGCCCCTGGCTGAGCTGACGCAGCTGGGGCTCCAGTTGCTGGTGCACCGCGTCCGTCATCAGGACGTACTCGGAGATGGGCACGTCGTTCTTCAGCATCCGGTGCAGGAGGATGACGTCCACCCCGGCCAGCTCCGTGAGGTGCTTCACCTTCTGGAAGGCGACCTCCCCGGCGTGGGCCACGAACTTGAGCGTCAGGTTGCCCACCTGCGTGCACCCGTCGCACCTGCACATGCGGTCAATGACGAGCTGCTCCCGGCGCTCCAGGAAGGCGCGGCGGATGGCCGCGACCTGCGTCGCGATGGGCGAGGTGTCCTCGCCCACGGCGTAGAAGAAGGCCGCGTCCCCTTCCAGCTTCGCCAGCTTGAACCGCCCGGACGCGTCGATGACGGCTTCCAGCAGCTGCGCCACCGTGTCCTGCGCGTGCGCGAGGCCGAAGCGGTGCTCCCGCATGAAGCGGGTGTAGCCGCCGATGTCCGCGATGAGGAGCAGCGCCTTCTCAATGGCCATGCGGCGCGGAAGCCTAGCCCAAGCCCCCGCGCCTTGTGTCAGTGCCGGGGCATCGCGCAGGTGCCCACGTCGCGCAGCAGCTTGTGCGCCTCCGCCAGCAGGGCGTGCCCCTTCACCTCCGGGGGCACGCGGGCAATGAGCTTCATGTCCGGCGTCAGCCGGTAGAAGCCCTTGGAGCGCTGCACCAGCCCCGCCACCTTCGCGCCATCCAGCAGCGCGTCGCCGCCCAGCGCCAGCGACAGCCGGCCCGGGCCCGCCTCCAGCGCGCGCAGCCGCAGCTCGCGCATGTCGATTTTCAGGAGCGTCACCTCGGAGAGGGCGTCCACCTCGTCGGGGGCCTCGCCGTAGCGGTCCACCAGCTCCGCGCGCAGGTCCGTCACCTCGTCCGGGTGGCTGGCCTGGCTGAAGCGCTTGTAGAACACCAGCCGCTGGTGCACGTCCGCCACGTAGTCGTCGGGGATGAGCGCCGGCATGGGCAGGTTGATGTCCGGCTCCACGTGCACCTTGGGCGGCTGGCCCTGCAGCTCCGCCACCGCCTCTTCCATCAGCTGCGCGTACAGGTCGAAGCCAATCTCCGCGATGGCGCCGGACTGCTTTTCGCCCAGCAGGTTGCCCGCGCCGCGGATCTCCAGGTCGTGGCTGGCGATGGAGAAGCCCGCGCCCAGCTCCGTGAAGTTCTGGAGCACCTCCAGGCGCCGCTGCGCGTCCTTCGTCACCGGACGGCGGGTGGGCACCAGCAGGTACGCGTACGCGCGCTCCTTGCTGCGGCCCACGCGCCCGCGCAGCTGGTAGAGCTGCGCCAGGCCGAACTGGTCCGCGCGGTTGACGATCATCGTGTTGGCGCTGGAGATGTCGATGCCGCTCTCGATGATGCTTGTGCACAGCAGCACCTGGAACTTGTGCTCCGTGAACTGGAGCATCACCTTCTCCAGCTGCCCCTCGCCCATCTGGCCGTGCGCCACGCCAATGGAGACGTTGGGCAGCAGCTTCTTCAGCTCCTGCTCCATGGACGGCAGGGACTCCACGCGGTTGTGCACGAAGAAGACCTGGCCCCCTCGGGCAATCTCCCGCTCCACGGCCTCCTTGATGACGCCCTCGTCGTACTTCATCACGAAGGTGCGGATGGCCCGGCGGTCCTGCGGCGGCGTGGCGATGATGCTCATGTCGCGCACGCCGGACATGCTCATGTGCAGCGTGCGGGGGATGGGCGTCGCCGTCAGCGTCAGCACATCCACCTGCGTGCGCAGCCGCTTGAGCGCCTCCTTCTGCTTCACGCCGAAGCGCTGCTCCTCGTCCACCACCAGGAGCCCCAGGTCCTTGAAGGACACGTCGCCCGCCAGCAGCTTGTGCGTGCCGATGACGATGTCGACCTTGCCCTCCTTGGCGCGGCGGAGGATGTCGCGGATCTCCGGCGGCTTGCGGATGCCGGAGATGACTTCCACCGTGACGGGGTAGTCCTTGAAGCGCTTCTTGAACGAATGGAAGTGCTGCTGCGCCAGCACCGTGGTGGGCACCAGCACCGCCACCTGCTTGCGGTCCAGCGTGGCCTTGAAGGCGGCGCGCATGGCCACCTCCGTCTTGCCGTAGCCCACGTCGCCGCAGACGAGCCGGTCCATGGGCTGCGCCTTCTGCATGTCCGCGAGCACGTCCTCGATGGCCTTCGCCTGGTCCGGCGTCTCCTCGAACTCGAAGTCCGCCTCGAACTGGGCGAAGTAGCGGTCCGGCGCCGCGAACGCGTAGCCCGGGTGCGCCTTGCGCGCGGCGGCCATCTGCAACAGCTCCGCCGCCATCTTGAGCAGCTGCTCCTTGACGCGCTTCTTCGTCTTCTCCCAGCTGGTGGTGCCCAGCTTGTCCAGCTGGACCTTGTCCGGGTCTCCGCCGGTGAACTTCTGGATGAGCCGCATGCGGCCCACCGGCAGATAGATTTTGTCCCGCCCCGCGTACTCCAGGACGAGGAAGTCCCCCGGCACGCCCTGCACCTCCATCTTCGTCAGGCCCGCGTAGCGCCCGATGCCGAAGTCGGTGTGGACGATGAGGTCGCCTTCCTTCAGGTCCTTGAAGCCCGCGGCGAACGCATCCAGCTTCTTGCTGCGCTTGACGCGGCGGCGTGAGCGGACGCCGAAAATCTCCTCGTCCGCGAGCACCGCCAGCCGGCCTTCAGTGTCGATGAAGCCGTGGCTCACCTCGCCGGTGAACAGGTGCGCCCATATCGCAGGCTCGAAGAGCTTCGCGGGGTCCGCCAGGGGCTCCGTGTGCACCTTCACCATCACGTTGCGGTCCAGCAGGAGCCGCTTGAGCCGGTCCGCCTGGCTGAGCGTGCCGCACGCCACCGCGCACGCCACGCCGGTGTCGCGCCAGCGCTGCAGCCGCTCCACCAGCGGGGTGAGCGCGCCCTCCTCACCGTGGTGCGCGAGGATGGCCTCGCGCAGGTCCTGCGTCGTGCCGAAGGTGAAGGCCACGGGCGCTTCGGACTGCGTGAGCGACAGGCCACCGCCCTCCACCACGCGCAGGGCCTTGAGCCCCGAGGCCACGCCCTCACGCGTGAGGAAGTGGTGCTCCGGAGGGTAGGTGAGGTCCTGGCGCGCGTCCGCCTCCTCCACGCCCTTCGCCAGCTCCGCCCACAGGTCCTCCAGCGCGCGGTCCAGCCCCACCGGGTCGTCCAGGTAGACGACGGGCTCCTTCGCCCACGCGCGCAGGTAGTCGAACACGGAGGCCAGGCCGCCCTCGAAGAAGCCGGGCAGCAGTCCCTCCAGCCCGAAGCCGGGCAGTCCTTCCCGGAGCGCGTCCAGCCGCTCGCGCAGCTTGATGGTGGGCAGGTTGATGCGGTCCGCCACCGCGCGGGCGGCGGCCTCCGCGCGCGGGCGGGTGTCGTCGGTGAGCAGCAGCTCGCGCGCGGGCACCAGGTCCACCGTCTTGAGCGCGTCCACGGTGCGCTGCGACTCCGGGTCGAAGACGCGGATGGACTCGATGGTGTCCCCGAAGAACTCCAGGCGCACCGGCCGCTCGTACAGCGGGCTGAAGACGTCCAGCAGGCCGCCGCGCACGCTGAAGGTGCCCTTGTCCTCCACCAGCGGGCTGTTCTGGTAGCCCATCAGCGCCAGCTTCCGCGCCAGCGAGTCGCGGTCGAAGTCCTGGCCCACCTCCACGCGCTGGGCCAGCCCCTCCATCACCCCCAGCGGCAGCACGCGGCGGTGCAGCGCGCGCAGGGACAGCACCAGCGCGGGGAACGGCGTGCCGCGCGCCAGGTGGAACAGCGCGCCCAGCCGCTCCGTGATGGGGCCCGCCTCCGGCGACAGCTCGTCGTAGGGAAGCACCTCGTCCGCGGGCAGCCGCAGCACGCGCGGCTCCAGCAGGCTGCCCGTGCCGCCCAGGAAGAAGGCCAGGTCGTGCGCGAGCGCGTCCGCCGCCTCCTCGTCCGCGGCCACGCACACCAGCGGCGCGCGCAGCTCCCGGTGCAGGCGGGCGAGCAGGTGGCCACGTGCCGCGCCCTTCACCCCCTGCGTCCGCGCGCGGTGGCCCACGCGCAGGGAGGCCAGCAGCCGGGCGAAGGCATCACCGGAGGAGGGGGGAGCGCCGCCGGGCCAGGGCGTGCCGTCGGACTTCGGAGGAAGGGAGGTGTCCATTCAGGGGCCGTGTGGGGCCCTCGGCTAATTAGGGTGAGCCCTGCCCCAAATCAACGCTGGATGCGGACCGCTGTCGTGTCCATGGAGCCAGCGGGACGGCCGCCGGGCGGGGAGGCTCACGCGCGCCCGGGACCTGTCCAGGTCCCCGGGCGCGCGGCCTCACCTGCTCAGGGCACCGCGCACGCCGCCGCCAGCCGCGCGTCCTTCTTGGTGGCGTCGCTGGTGGTGGCCGCCAGCGAGTCGCAGTCCATCACGCTGGACAGGCCCGTCAGCGGCTCCACCATCAGCACGCTCTTGGCGCGGTTGGAGGTGAAGCGGAACTGGATGGAGCTGTCCGTCGGAGCCGCCGCCGCGATGGTCGCGGGGTTTCCAAGCTGCCCCTGCAGACAATCCATCTTGTTGAACACCGGCCGGCCGGAGCCCGGCAGGAAGCACAGGTTGTTGATGTTGGTGGCGTTCATCGTGGGCGGGATGACGATGTCCGGCCCCGTCTCACTGCAGCACGCGGGCGCGGTGCGGCAGGTCTTGTTGAGGCAGGCGGGGCTGGGGCACTGGTCCATGCCCCAGTCGTCCGGCGTGTTGAGGTCGTTGCCGCACTTCAGCCGCTCCCAGCGGGCCACGGTGTGCTGCCTGCCGTCCAGCAGGGTGACGTTGTTCTCCACCACGAAGCGCACCGGCTGGGTCGTGCTGATGGCCAGCTGGCGCGCGCGCAGCGCGGACGACCACAGCTCGCGCGTGGCGGTGTTCTCCTTCTGCCCGCCGATGCGGCCCTGCATGGCCACCACCGACAGGCCGATGAGCACGGACACCACCGCCAGGGCGGTCATCATCTCCAACAACGTCATGCCGCGCGTGTGCTTCATGGAATAACCACCACCGAGGCCGAGGGGTCCACCGGCCGCTGCAAGCCCACCGTCATGTTGCGCGCCGCGACCCGGAAGGTGTAGCGACGGCGCGTGTAGCCATCCCTGGCCTGGCCCTCTTCATCCGTGCCCGTCATGTCCGCGTCGCGGTTGACGCGCCGGGTGCGGATGACCAGCGTCACCTCCAGCTCGCGCACCCGCTGGCGCAGGCGCTTGATGACCTCCGCCTTCCGGTCCGCGGCGGTGATGGAGTTGATGGCCGGCAGCGGGTTCCCATCCGGGCCGCGGTCGTCCGTCCTGCAGGTATTCAGGGTGTACTGCGCCTCGTCGCACTGGGAGATGGCCGGGTGGGGCAAGCCGGGGTTGCGCCAGTTGGTGTCGGTGCCCACGCCGGGGTACCACTCCATGGCGTACTCGCCGGACGTGCCCTTGAGGGCATTGTCGAAGTCCACGACGCCCTCGCGCACGGACAGGTGCTCCACGTCGCGGCTCAACACGGTCCAGTTCGCCGCTCCGACCGCGCGGTACTCCAGCGCGGGGCTGCCGCCCTTCCAGTTCACCCGGTAGGCCGCGCCGTTCAGCCGCAGGGCCATCCAGTTCACGAGGTCGCCGGCGTCCTTGGGCGCCCAGTGGGTGCTCGTGGTGCTCTCGCACGTGGGAGACTCGAGGAGCGCCCCATTGACCGTGATGGTGGAGGGCGTGGCGGGAGGGCCCACCGTCCCCTGGGAGATGGCGGTGATGCTGACCGGGCAGGCCGGCCGGTTGCCCCCGCTGACCATGATGGCGGACGCGGGGCCGCTGGGGGTGATCATCGCCGCCGACGCGACCGGGGTGCCGCAGAAGCTGCTCTTGGACTCGCGGACCTTCGAGTTCGCGCACGGGGCGAGCTTGATCATCCCCGCGGTGTCCCCCCAGTAGAGCTGGATGGCATCCGACGCCGGGAAGCCCACGGGAGGCAGCTCGAAGTTCGCGTCCGCGCCGAACGGGGTGCCCGTGCCCGTCTTCAGGTCCGGCCTGTAATAGACGGAGATGGCCGAGCGCTCGTCGGTGCCGCCGCCGGCCTTGGCGAACGCGATGGGCGCGTTGCCCATGCCCGCGCCCGCCCGGGCGATGTCCAGCGCCAGCATCTCCTTCACGGCGCGCCCGGTGACCTGCGCGGTCATCGTCTGCTCTTCGAACAGCGCGCGCTTCTGCATCTGCGCGCCCACCACCAGGCCGGTGGTGAGCACGACGACGCCCAGCGCGCTGGCGATCATCACTTCCAGGAGCGTGAAGCCCCGGCCTTGGATTGAAGTGTGTTTCACGGTGCCATCCGGGTCTGCATGACCACCATCTGCCGGTCCGTGCGGATGCCCGGCTCGACCCAGCTCACGGACACGCGCACGTTCACCAGCGTCCCCGACGAGGCCCCCACGAGGCTCCGGTTGAGGGCCGGCTCACCCATGCTGCCGCCGGCCTCCATGGTGCCGGGGACCTGCGGGTTGTCCACGTCGACGTCCACCGTGTACATGCGCGCCACGACCTTCGGATCCGTGGGCGCGCTGTTGCGCAGGAAGCCGTCCGACGTCTGCCAGACGTTGAACGTCTCGTCCTTCGCCACGTCGCAGGTCGGAGACCCCTGGCAGCCACGCTGGAGGATGTTCTCCAGCGTGCGCTCCGCGATGATCTGCGCCTGATTGGCGGTCAGGGTGCGGCGGTTGGAGCGGGTCGTCTGGCTCACCACGGTCATCGCCGCCGCCACGCCCAGCAGCATGACGGCCATGGTGGCCATGACTTCCAGCAGGGTGACACCCCGTGAGGCGCGCTGCTTCATTGCGGCAATCTCCCGTCGGGCAGCGGTTCCCAGAGCATGATCTGCGAGCGGGACGAACCGCTCGTGCCCGCCTTGTTGTTCCACTCGTTCGGATCGCCCGTGAACTGCATCTTACCCGTGGCGGAGAGCACGAAGAGGTGCTCGTCGTGCACCACCGGCGAGGAGATGGCGTGGCCCTCCAGCGCGGCCGGCCCGCCGCCGGTCAGCACACCGGTCGTCTGGTTGGCCGTGTACGCCTCGCCGTGCTTGCTCGCATTGAGGCTGCAGATGTCCGCCGCCGTGCCCACCGCGGTCGCGGCGTAGATGCTGTCCGCGCTGAGCGCCACGCCGCCCCACAGCTTCTGGCCCGGGGACAGCTTCTGCACCCACAGGGGCTGCAGCTCAGCGCACGGCTTCTTGCCGGCGGGGTCCGGGTCCTCGAAGGCCAGCAGGTGGTACTGGTACGTGGGGTTCGAGGGGTTCTGCACATCCGGGGCGTAGCCGTCCGTGTACTTGTCCGGGCTGTCGCTGGTGCCGAAGAAGAAGCGCACCGCCGGGCCCGCGTCCGTGCTGACCAGCTTCACGGCCATGTTGGAGTAGAGCTCCTGCAGGTCCAGCTCCTTCTGGCTCGCGTCCGCGCGCCCCTGCAGCGCGGAGGCCGCGTGGGCCACCATGCACTTCTGCACCTGGCTGCCCAGCTTGCGGGAGGTGCTCACGTTCTTGAGGTTGACGCGCCAGACGCTGCCGGCCGTGGTGGGCACGTACATGACGTCGTAGGAGCCGTCCTGGTCCAGGTCCACCATCGGCGTCTCCGCCGCGATGCCCGAGCCCTGCTCGAAGGTGAGCACGCCCGCGTACCTGCCGGGGTTGCCGTTGCCGTACGTGAGCGGCTTGCCGGTCTTCATGTCCAGCAGGTAGACGGCGCCCGCGCGCAGGTCGCCCGGGTCGTAGTCGGTGCCCACCACCGCCACCCAGCGGCGGTCCTTGTCCAGCGAGGAGCCCCAGGAGATGCGCACCAGGGACGGGGCGTGCCGGGAGCCGGAGTTGTCCGGCATCAGCACGCTGGAGTCGTCCTTGATGGCTTTGGTGAAGGCCGTCGCCACGTCCGCGTCCGCCAGGCTGAACTCCCACAGCGGCAGCGGGTACCAGGAGTCCTTCGGGTTGGTGATGTCCAGCGCGAACACCACCGGGCTGGTCTTGCCCGTCGCGGAGACGAGCACCGTCTTGGCGCCCTTCTGCTTCTGCGCGTTGGCCGCCGGCTTCCAGGTGTACTTGATGGAGGCATCCCAGTCGTCGCGGTCACCGAAGTCCATGTTGGCGATGGTGGGCGAGGCGTCCATCTGCGGACGGGGCAGGGTGCCCGAGCCGCGGAAGCGCACGTACTGGTTGCGGTACTGGCTCAGCAGCAGGTTGGGCATGTACGCGAACTCCTCGCCGCCGGAGCCGTAGTCGCGGAGCGCCGGATCGCCGTTCGTCGGGCAGTCCGAGGGCACGAAGTAGCCGCGGAACTGCGCGCCGGGCACGCAGCCGTCGTTCACCCCGTTGCGGAAGGCGCCCGCGGTGAAGGAGTGGAGCACGCCCGACATCGTCCCCACGAAGGCGCGGGTGGTGCGGGTCTCCAGGGGCTTCATGAAGTTGTCGCGGTAGAGGTCGCGCTCGGCGGGCTTCGCGTTCTGGTACCAGGGGTCCTGGTACGGGGGGACGGACAGCGCCACCGTGGAGAGGTTGATGCCGCCGAACGGCCAGGGGCGGAACTTGTCCGCGCTGGTCGCCGCGTTCACGTTCTCATAGCCATACAGCCAGTCGATGAGGAACTGACGGTCGCTGTACGGCGCCGTCGACGCGACGACGGTGCAGATGCCGTCGTTGTTCATGTCGTAGAGGTAGCGCCCGTCGATCTCGCTGTACGTGTTGCACAGCGAGGTCGGCATCAGCGTGCCGCCCACGTCCGCGTCCTTGACCTCCCGGCGGTCCCCCGCGCCGTTGACCGTGTAGATCTTCCGGTTGAGCGGGTTGGAGCTGGCCAGCGACAGCGCCATCACGCGCCCGGCCTCCCAGCGCAGCTTCGTCGCGGTCGCCTTGGTGTTCTCCGGGTCGTAGAGCGACTGCATGAACAGCCGGCCGCGGATGGTGAAGTCCTTGGAGTTGTCATACGCGCGGTTGCCGGCGGGGGGCAGCGCGCCCGGGGTGGTCGTCCAGTTCTTGCCCCAGTTCTGACCCGGGGTCTCGTTCACGCCCCAGACGGCGACGTTGCCGATGGTGCTGGGGCTGGAGCGCGCGTAGGCGCCCGAGCGCACCGCCTGGTAGCCGATGTCCACGTCGTCGATGATGGGCCGGCACAGCTCGCTGGGGCTGCTGATGTCCACCTTCCAGCACAGCTGCGAACCGGTGAGGCCGAGCGCCAGGATGTCGATCTCCACCTCCTGGTCCGGGTACTGCTTCTCGTTGTCCAGCGGCACCGGCACCCAGGTGGGCGTCTCGTTCTTCTTGTACAGGTTCGTGACGGGGTCGAGGACGCGGCAGTCCACCGCGATGGAATAGGTGATGGTGGGCTTCACGCCGCTCGCGGTGCAGGCGCCGGCGATCTCCTCCGTCCAGCAGGGGGCCTTCGAGCAGCCGGAGCGGATGTTCGTGGGCGGGTTGCCCGGCGTCGCGTACGGGGCGACGTCGTCCTGGCGGCGGAAGCGGACCTTGGTGATGGTGAATTCCGGGCCCAGCTTGTCGCCCACGTCGCTCATGACGTCCGAGGACACCGTGGTGGACTGCGCGCCACCGCCGTTCTCCTTGTTGATCATGAACACGATGTCGTTGAAGTCGCGGTCACCGCCGCCGTTGAGGTCCTCGAAGCCGAGGATCCACCGGAAGGGGTCCGTGGTCGGCGCGCCCACGATGACGTGGGGCATGAAGTTCATCTTGTCGATGGCGACCTGCGGATTGGAGGCCTCCGTGCCGGGGCGCATCACGGTCACGCCCTCCTTCGGCATCTTCAGGTTCTTGTAGGCGACCGAATCCAGGCGGTCGAGCGTGTCCTGCTCCAGCCAGCCGCAGGCCTTCTTGGAGGTGCCCGCGATGGTGCAGGCCGACCCGGACGAGGGCGAGGTGCAGCTGTCGTCGTAGCTGCAGCCGATGTTGCGCTCCGTCACCTTGTTGTCCGCGGGCGCCTTGAAGTTCTGGTCCAGGTTCCAGGAGGCCTTGGAGAAGAACACGGAGATGGACGTCTGCAGGTGCAGCAGGCACTTGCCGTCCTCGGCCGGGTTGTTCGCGTAGGGCTTGCGCTTGAGGCAGGGGGCGACCGTGTCGTTGTCCGTGTTGTGGCGGGCGTCGTAGTAGACGACGGCGAAGAAGATGATCTCCTTGCCGCCCTTGACCAGGCCCAGGTTCACCCGGCGGTCGCCGGTGTTGATCTTCGTGTAGTTGTCGTACTCCGGGTCGCCGGCCGGGGGCGCGGGCAGCTTGATGCCGCGGAAGTCGTACTGGGAGACGTTGTAGTCCGGCACGCCGTCGTAGGTGTCGGCGATGTCCGTGACGGGGCCCAGGTTGCGGTGGACGGCCTTGTCGCTGTCGTCATCCCCCAGCAGGAAGACCATGCGCCCGATGCCCTCGTTGTCGTTCTCCGGGGCGGACGGCTCCAGCAGGTTGGGGATGTACGGGAACAGGCCGTTGTCGCCGCCGGTCCCGCCCACCTCGTTGGAGCCGACCCAGTCGTTCGCGATGTTGTAGGCGCTGGAGTCCGCGCGGCCGGGGCGCGCGTCCGTCACGTCGGTCTTGGCGGCGAACGTCTTGCTGCAGTCGCCCTTCATGGCCAGGTCCGGCTCCATGTAGGTCTTGCCGCCGGAGGTGAAGGTCCGGTTGCAGCGCCGCGTCTTGCCAATGTAGCGGTACTTGGCCGGGACGGTGGCGTCGTCGTCCGGCGTGAGGTTGTAGATGGCCTCGTGCAGGTCGTAGATGCCGTTGCCGTTCTCGTCGACCAGCTCGTGGGTCACGGCGTCCGCGTAGCCGCGCGCCACCACGTCATCCATGTACATGTAGCCGAGCGAGTGCGACGCACCGGCGGACTCGTACACGTAGTCGATGGTGACCGTCTGGTCGAACGGGAAGGAGATGTTCTCCGAGTCCAGCTTCTTGAGGTTGGTGTTGAGCTGGAGCCGGCCGTCGTCGCGCAGGATGATGGTGTTGTTGGCGACGGTGAGGCCGTTGGGGCCCAGCTGGAAGGCGCCCTGCTTGTCGTTGGACAGGTCGTCCTGGCACAGCTGCTGCGCGGTGGTCAGCGACGGCGTCGCGACCGTGAGCACCAGCGCCGTGAGGGTCCGTTGAAAGTGCGTGCGCATCACTTCTTCCCCTGAGTCTTGGGCTGGGACTTCGCCTTGTCTTCGGCCGCGGCGCGGTTGCGCGCCGACACCTGCTCGTCCATCTGCTTGCGCAGCCGCATCCGGCGGGTCGGCGGAGGCGCCACCACCACGGTGGACAGGTAGCTGGTGAGGGCGTCCAGGTCGTCACGGGCCAGCAGGCGCGTGTCGCAGTTGGTCTTCGGGTTGATCCGGTGGGGGGACTCCACCCAGGTGCGGACCTCCGACAGGTCCTTCTTCTTCAGCACCTGGTCCATGTACGGACCGACCGGCTGACGCACGGCGAGCAGGGTGTTCGGCTTCTCCGTGGGCGTCCGGGCCTGGTGGCACTGGGCGCAGGCCTTGTTGAAGGCCACCGCGCCTCGGTCCTGGGCGCCAGCGAGCGCCGGCAGCAACAGCAGCAGCAGGGGAGTCAGGCGTTTCATGGGGGGGCTCGTGGGAAAAGACGAGGTCAGGGATAGGGGTTGCTGTACTGGGTCGTGCCGCCGCCGGCCTGCCCCACGTCGGGATTGCCGCCGCCGCTCTGGTCAGGGCCGCAGTTCTTCATTCCGCAGCCGGGCATGAAGATGGAATCGCCGGTCGCGTTGGTCACCAGCGCCTGGACCATGGAGCGTGTCGGGCGGCCGTTCGCCGTGGTGACCTCGCCCACCGCGAGGATCCACAGCTGGTCGTTGGTGTCCACGGTGGCGTTGTTGTCGCCCTCGTCGTCGTCCCGGACGAAGACGCGGTAGCGCACGTTGGCCTGCTCCGGGTAGTCCACGCCGGGGGGGATCTCCGAGGGCGCCAGGCCCGCCTTGAGCAGGGTGTACTTGTTCCACTTGTCGGGCCCGGAGCCGGGCAGCAGCTCGTACCAGGGCGGATTGGCCGCGGCGAGCGCGGGGATGTCGGCGACCGGCGTGGCTCCACCCAGGACGGCGGGAATCGCCAGGGTCTCGTTGTTGCCGTTGTTCGCCATCAGCAGGCGAACCTTCTCGCGGCCTTCCGCGAGCCCCGCCTCGGCGGCGAAGAACGCCTGCTTCTGGCGGCGGGTGTCCGCCTGGGTGTCGGCCTCGCGGCCCACCACGCTGTAGCTGAGCATCACCGCCATCGTCACGACCGCGACCACGCCCAGCGCGAGCAGGAGCGTGAAACCACGGGACTGGCGGCGGGGAGTTGGGCGACGCACCATCTGGGGGGCTCCTTCGCGTGCCCCTGGGGGGAGACACGCCTTGGGAACCCCATTTCAGCAATCTTCGTGCCGGGATGTCAGGGACTCAACCCGCCGGAATAAGGGATGTCCACATTCCGGGGGGGTGCCGTCTGACGTCAGGTGGCTGCGCAAACTTTGCGAGCCCCCTCATTCTTGCGAGGTAGGCGCGGTCCGTCAGCGCTGACCGGCGCGCACGGCGGCGCGCAGGCGGAGCATGTCGTCCAGGACGCCGGGGTCCACCAGCTCCAGGGCGGCCTTCTGGGAGAGGGCGCGCGTCTGGCGGCGGTACTCCTCTTCGTCCTCCTCGCCGCCGCCCTTGCCGCCGTCGCTGCCACCCTTGCCACCGCCCTTGCCGTCGCCGCCCTTGGGCATCAGCGCGACCGGCTGGGAGACGCCCGGCTCCAGCCGGGGGAAGGCGTTGGCGTCGGCGCGCACCGACGTGAAGAGGCTGACCATGGACAGGCAGAACACGATGGCGACGGTGAGGGTCTTCATGGCGGCTCCCATTCTCCCAATCCCCACGACGCCCGGACGCGAAGGGTTATTCACGAGCGCTACTCCTTCGCCTTGAAGGTGCGGATGTATCGCACCAGGGCGTCCATCTGCTCCGCGGTGAGCCGGTCCTTGTAGGCCTTCATCTTGGGGTTGTGGGACGACCCGTTGGCGATGACCTGGCGCAGCTCCGCGTCCGACTCCGCCTTCTGCCAGGCGGCGGTGCTCATGTCGGGGATGGACTCCTTCTGGCCCATGCGCGTCTGGGCGCGGCCATCCGGGCCGTGGCAGTTCTTGCAGCTCTTGTCCCAGAGGGCCGCGGCGTCCTCGGCGTGGGAGACGGCGGGGGCGCACAGCAGGAGGGCGGACAGCAGGTACCACCGCGAGGTCATGCACGGTCTCCGGAAGGGAGCGGGGGGCGCCAGTATAGCCACGCCCTCAGGAGCCCGCCCGGGGCCAGAAGGCCACGCCGGGACGGCCCGGGGGCTGGAGCCAGACGGACTCCAGGAAGCGGACCGCGTTCTCATCCGCGCGGTCGTTCCGGGTGAACAGCGCCTGCGTGCTCGCGAGCACCGCCAGCGTCGCGAGCCCCGCCACCCAGGCGGAAGGCGAAGGCGCGCGTCCGGCCGCGTCCCTGCACAGCGCCCCGAAGAGGAACGCCGCCACGGTGGCGAGCGCCGCGAACAGCACCGCGCCCGCCAGCGACGTGGGCAGGCCCGCGAAGGCGAGCAGGTTGGGCGGGTGGTAGCCGTCCAGCAGCAGCGGCCGCGCCAGCGCGAGCACGGGGGTGGAGACGTCGTCGGGGATGTAGTTGACGAAGGTGGCCAGGCCCGTGACGAGCACGGACGCCGCGCACAGCATGGCCGCGATGCCGGACAGCACCGGCCGGCCCGCGCCGCGCAGCCGCTCCAGCACCAGGCCCGCGGGCAAGAGCAGGAAGGGCACCAGCCCCGTGAGGTGCCGGGGGCCCGTGGTCCAGCCCCACGAGTCGTAGGTGAACGACGAGGTGAAGTACGTGTAGCCGGCGAGCGTCGCCGCGGACATCCAGAAGAGCGCGCGTGCTTCCGGAGACGTGCGGCCCTGGCGCTTGAGCAGCGCGAGGCCGGGCAGCGCGAGCAGCAGGAACGGCGACAGCGTGAAGAGCCCCCGCAGCGGGGAGAAGAACGACAGCGTGAAGGCGCGCGGATCCGGCGTGCGGATGCCCAAAAAGCCGCCCAGGTGCCACGGCTGGTAGGCCGCGTCGTTGAGGTGCTTGTAGCCCGTCTCCAGCGGGTGCCCGAAGGTGGCCTGGTGGTAGAGCCCCAGCGCGACGATGAAGGGCAGCGCGCCCAGCACGGCGAGCCCCGTGGCCCGGCCCAGCTTCCTCAGCCTCGCGGCCCAAGGCTCCGGAGCCTCCGGCGTACCCAGCACGGTGAGCACGGCGTAGAGGATGAGGCCCAGCACGCCCAGCGCGCCGGTGTACTCCGCCGCGACGGTGGCGCCCGCGCACGCGCCGGCCACGGCGTAGCCGCGCTCGCGCCACTCGCCCCGCGACAGCTTCCAGAGCGCGTAGAAGCCCGCGAAGAGCAGCACCGCCGTCGTCTGGTGGCTCATGAAGAGCAGCGAGTAGCTGAACGCGAGCGAGCCCAGCGCGTACGTCACCGTGACGCCGTCCGCGACGACGGGCGACAGGAAGGCACGCAGGAAGCGCCGCAGGAGCCACAGGAGCCACAGCGTGGGCAGCACCGTGAGGAAGAGGCGGCTGAAGAAGACGAGCGGCACCTCCGGCACGGCGTAGCGGTGGCCGCCGCCCAGGAGCCTCAGGCCCGCGTACACGGGCACCGCGGCGAAGGACAAGAGCGGCGCCTTGGACGGGTAGTAGCGCCCGTCCATCACCGACAGGTCACCCACCGGGCCGTAGTCGCGCAGGGCGCGGTTGATCTCCAGCGTCCCGTCCTCCACCAGGGCGCGCGTCTGCCACAGCCGGCACAGCTCGTTGGGCGAGCGCAGGCCCGGGTGGTACGGGAAGAGGACCACGTAGAGCGCCACGACCGTGGCCCACACCGCCTTCGGCAGACCCGGGGCGTGGGGCACGGGCATCAGACGGCGCGGCCGACGGCGAACAGGCTCATGCCCACGGGCAGCTTCACCTGGCGCTCGGCCTGGGCGAACAGCGGCGCCAGCGTGTCGTAGATTTTGAGCTGGAGCTTGGGCACCGCGCGGCGGCGCAGGATGCGGCTGTTGACGAACCAGCCCGGCAGGCCGACCAGGTTCATCCACTCCAGCGTGTCCACGCGGAAGCCGTTCTCTTCCAGCACCGCGCGCAGGGTCTCCGGCGTGTAGCGGCGGTAGTGGCCCACGGCCTCGTCGATGGCGCCGAACAGCTGCGGCAGCGCCGGCACGAGGATGAGCACGCGGCCGTCCGGCTGGAGAATCTGGCGGAAGCGGCGCACCGCGGACGCGTCATCCGGGATGTGCTCCAGCACGTTGGACAGCACGATGGTGTCCAGGTTCTCCGCCTTGAGCGACTCCCAGTCCGCCAGCGCCACGTCGGACAGGTAGGGGCGCACGTGGGGCTTGCCGCGGAACATGTTCTTCAGGCGGTCCACGTAGAAGCGCTCCACCTCCAGCGCCACCAGGTGCTCCGCGCCGCCCTCCAGCTCGCGGGTGATGGTGCCGATGCCGGCGCCAATCTCCAGCACGCGGCGGCCCATGTGCTCGCGGAAGCGGCGGCCCAGCCACTGGTTGTAGTGGGTGGCGCCGTCCATGCGCTCCAGGGTGGAGTAGCCCTCGTGCTGGTTGTCCGCGTCGTCGCGCACGGTGGCGTAGCGCACCAGCGTGCGCAGGCGGGCCAGGTGCGCGGAGGCCGGGCGGCGCGGCACGGCCTGCAGCGGCGGCAGGGCCACCTCCGTGAGGCGGAAGAGCTGCGCGGCCATCTTCACCACCAGCTCCGCGTCCACCGAGTCGTCATCGCTGGTGAGCTGGATGGAGCGCAGCGCCTCCGTGCGGAAGGCGCGCAGGCCGGTGAGCGGATCCGTCAGGGCCACGTCGGTGACGAAGCGGGTGATGCCGCCCAGCGCGCGCTCGGCCACCATCTCCGGGGACATGCCGGGGCGCCGGCCAAAGACGCCGTCCGCGGTGTCGTCACGCAGGGGCTGCACCAGCGCGTCGTAGCTGTCCGGCGAGTAGGCCGCGTCCGGATCCTGGAGCACCGTGTGCGCGCCGGTGACGTGCGGCAGCGCGGCGCGGATGGCCGCCCCCTTGCCGCCGTGGGCGGAGAGGACGTGGACGTTGGGACCGGGCGTGACGTCCACATGGCCTTCACCCGCGAGGACGACCTGGGCCTGTCCGGACAGCGCGTTCGCGAACCGGGCGGCCGCCTCGGCGGTGGCGGGATTGAAGGGCAGGACGACGGAGAGAGCAGGAACCATGGCGCCGCTCACTACCACAGGCGCATCCAGGGTGCGCGTTCCCGGACCGGAACGGATGGATGGGGGGCATCCAGGCGGCGTCCGTCGGATGGACAACCCGCCCCGCCCGTTGCACGCTCCGGCTGTTATTCCCCCAGCGCGATGTGGGTGCAGGTCGGGTCCGGAGGCCTTCGGGCCGGTGGAAGACCGCCCGCGGCAGCCAGCTTCCGGAGAGACGCGACGTGGAAGGAACGGTGTTGGACCCGGCCGGTGGGGCTCCCGGCGCGACGTCCGCGAGCGTGATGCACCGGATGCGGGGCGTGTGGCGCCGGCGGTGGGTGATGCTCGGGGTGGCGTTGGGGGTCACCGCGCTGACGGCGGCCTGGTCGCTGCGGCAGCCGCGCATCTATTCGGCCAGCACCTCGCTCATCATCGACGTCACCGCGCCGCGCATCCTCGACGGCGAGGTGAAGGAGGTGATGGGGGAGGAGCGCAGCAACTACTGGTTCAACAAGGAGTACTACGCCACGCAGAGCGAGATCATCACCTCGCGCGCGGTGGCCACCCGCGTGGTGGACCGGCTGGGACTGGCCAAGGACGCGGACTTCCTGGGGCTGCCCGCGAACCAGGACCCGGCGGAGCGCGCGAAGGCGCTGGAGGACGCGGACGCGGTGGGGCTGTTGCGCTCGCGCATCCAGGTGGTGCCCGGCAAGGACTCGCGGGTGATGAACATCGGGGTGGAGGACACGGACCCGGCGCGCGCGGCGCTGCTCTCCAATGAAGTGGCCGCCGCGTACATGGCGGAGAACCTGGCGCTCAAGCTGCGCACCACGGAGGAGGCGCGCACGTGGCTGGAGGGGCGCCTGGGCGAGCTGGGCCGCCAGTCCAGGTCCGACGAGATGGCCGTCTACGACTTGAAGAAGGACGCGGACATGCTGTCCACGTCGCTGGAGTCGCGGCTGTCCATCGTCAGCGAGCGGATCAACTCCTACAACCTGAAGCTCACCGAGGTGCAGACGCGCATCGCGGCGCAGCAGGCGCGCGTGGATGCCATCCACCGGCTGCGCAAGGACGCCGGCAACAACGACGAGACCTGGGCGGAGGCCGTGCCCGGCGCGAAGGACGGGCCCATCCAAGATCTCAAATCGCGCTACGGCGAACAGAAGGCCGCGTGCGCGGAGTTGAGCGAGCGCTACCTGCCGGAGCACCCGAAGCTCCTGGAGTGCAACCGCAAGCTGGAGGTCGTGCGCGCGGACCTGCTCAAGAGCCTGACCAACGTGGTGCGCTCGGCGGAGACGCAGCTGGTGGAGGCGCAGGGCGAGGAGAAGAACCTCAACAAGCTCCTGGACGCGGCCAAGGCCGAGGCCTTCCAGGTGAACAAGAAGGCCATCGAGTACGGACGGCTGCAGCGCGAGTCGGACAACACGCAGCGGCTGTATGAGCTGGTGCTCAAGCGGCTGAAGGACATCGAGCTGTCGGGGCTGTTGCGCACGAGCAACGTGCGCGTGCTGGACGCCGCGCAGCCGGTGACGGTGCCGGTGCGGCCGCACACGCGGCGCAACCTGATGGTGGGCTGGGTGATGGGGCTGCTGCTGGGGCTGGGCGTGGCGCTGTTCCTGGAGATGCTGGAGAACACCGTCGGGTCGCAGGCGGACGTGGAGGAGGTGCTGGGCCTGGCGTTCCTGGGCGTGGTGCCGCGCATGGAGGCCACGAAGGCGCCGGGCGACCGCGACCTGTACGTGCACCGGGCGCCGCGCTCGGCGGTGGCGGAGTGCTGCCGCGCGGTGCGCACGAACCTCCTGTTCATGTCGCCGGATCATCCCTGCAAGACGCTGGTGGTGACGTCCAGCGGGCCGCAGGAAGGCAAGTCCACCACGTGCATCAACCTGGGCGTGGCCATGGCCCAGAGCGGCAACCGCGTGCTGCTGCTGGACACGGACATGCGCCGGCCTCGGCTGCACCGCGCGTTCGGCGTGCCCAACGACCTGGGCATCAGCTCGCTGGTGGTGGGCGAGGGCTCGCTGGACAAGGCGGTGAAGAGCACGGAGGTGCCCAACCTCTTCGTGCTGCCGTGTGGCCCGCTGCCGCCGAACCCCGCGGAGCTGCTGCACACGCGCGCCTTCAAGGAGCTGCTGCGGCAGGCGGGGGAGAAGTTCGACCGCATCATCCTGGACAGCCCGCCGCTCAACGCCGTCGTGGACGCGGCGGTGCTGGCCACGCAGGCGGACGGCGTGGTGATGGTGCTCAAGGCGGGCCGGACGGACCGGGGCGCGGCGAAGCGCGCGCTGCGCTCGCTGGCGGACGTGCAGGCGCGGATGTTCGGCGCCATCCTCAACGACGTGGACCTGCGGCAGCCTCGCTACGGCGACACGTACCTGGGCTACCAGGGCTACGGTCCGACGCAGGACGAGCCCAAGGGCGGGGTGGCGCCGTCGTGAAGGGCGCGGGTCTGCGGGTGCTGCACCTGGGGAAGTTCTACCCTCCGGCCTCCGGCGGCATGGAGGCGCACGTGCGCACGCTGGCGCTGGCGCAGGCGTCGCTGGGCGCGCAGGTGGAGGTGCTGTGCGCGAACCACTCGGTGGACGGCACGGGCACGAGCCACGAGTTCCACGGGCGCAGCCCCACGCGTGAGGCGTGGGATGGGCCGGTGCGCGTGGTGCGGCTGGGGCGGCTCGCGTCGGTGGCGCGCATGGACGTGATGCCGTCGCTGCCGTTCGTGCTGCGGCGGGCGCTGGCGCGGGGCGTGGACGTGGTGCACCTGCACGTGCCCAACCCGAGCATGGTGCTGGCGCTGGATGCGATTCCGCGGCTGCCCCCGGTGGTGGTGACGCACCAGAGCGACGTCATCCGGCAGAAGATCGCGGGCGCGCTGTTCCGTCCCTTCGAGTGGATGCTGTACTCGCGCGCGGCGCGGCTCCTGGCCACGAGCGAGGCGTACGTGCGCGGCTCGTCGCTCTTGTCCACGTTCAAGTCGAAGGTCCGCATCCTGCCGCTGGGCATCGAGCTGGAGTCGTACCTGCGGCCTCCTTCCGCGGAGGCGCGCGAGGCGCAGGCGCGGTGGACGGCGGAGGCGGCGGGCGGGCCGCTGTGGCTGATGGTGGGGCGGCTCGTCTATTACAAGGGCTTGTTCACGGCGCTGGAGGCGCTGGTGCACGCGCCGGGGCGGTTGGTCATCGTGGGCGAGGGGCCGCTGGCGCAGGAGGGCCGCGCGCGGGCGAAGGCGCTGGGGATTGAAGACCGCGTGACGTGGGCGGGCTACCTGTCGCCAGAGGCGCTGGCGGGCGCGTACCGGGCCGCGACGGCGCTGTGGTTCCCGAGCAACGCGCGCAGCGAGGCGTATGGCCTGTCGCAGGTGGAGGCGCTGGCGAGCGGCCTGCCCGTGCTCAACACCGCGGTGCCGGACTCCGGTGTGGCGTGGGTGAGCCTGCACGAGCGCACCGGCCTCACCGTGCCCGTGGGAGATGCGAGGGCGCTGGCGGCGGCGGCGCGGAGGTTGGTGGAGGAACCGGGATTGCGCGAGCGGCTGTCGCGAGGGGCGCAGGAGCGCGCGCGGGCGGAGTTCGCCCATGACGTGATGGCGTCGCGAAGTCTGGGGTTGTACGCGGAGGCGCTCGGACGCCGGCCCGTGGCGGAGGACGGGAGCGATGCCTCCGTCCGGCACGTCGCGGGTGGGCGCTGAAGGGCCGCGCATGCACGGGTCGCGCAAGTCCAGCGGCAAGCGGGGTGGTGCGGAGACGGGAGGCGCCTCCTCGCGTGAATCGCATGGCGCAGGCGACCAGCCCGTCGATGACACGGATGCTGGCACCTCTGTCTCGCGCAGGTGGCAGGCCTCGGTTGGGACATCGCTTCGCGTGCTGCATGTCTCCAGCGGCAACCTCTACGGCGGCGTCGAGACGCTGCTGCGTACGCTGGCGCTCGCGAACGCGGAGCGGGACGGCGGCGCGGTGCATGCGTTCGCGCTCTGCTTCGAGGGCCGCATCGCGGATGAGTTGCGCTCGGCGGGCGCACCTCTGACGATGCTGGGGCCGGCGAAGGTGAGCCGTCCCTGGCGGGTCTGGGAGGCTCGGCGCTCGTTGAAGGCGCTGCTTCAGCGGGAGGCGTTCGACGCGGTGGTGTGTCACGCGGCGTGGCCCCAGGCCCTCTTTGGCCCGGTGGTTCGCTCAGCGGGTGTTCCGCTGATCTTCTTCCAGCACGACGCGCTGTCGGGCACGCACTGGGTGGAGCGGTGGGCCCGGGTCACGTCTCCGGACCTGGCGCTGTGCAACAGCCGCTACACCGCGAGCACTCTTTCGAGCGTGTATCCGCGCACGCCGTCAAGCGTGCTCCATCCTCCTGTCCGGGACGGTGGCCCGGGTCTCTCTGCTTCCGAACGGGCCTCGCTCCGGGGCGAATTGGGGGCGGGTGCAGCGGATGTCGTCATCGTCCATGCCAGCCGCATGCAGGAGTGGAAGGGGCAGCGGCTGCTCCTCGAAGCGCTGGGCCGGCTGCGCCAGGTGCCTCACTGGAAGGCCTGGTTCGCTGGTGGTGCGCAGCGTCCGGAAGAGGCCTCCTACGAAGAGGGCTTGAAGGCCCAGGCTTCGGCGCTGGGGCTTGGTGACCGCGTGCGCTTCCTCGGACAGCGCTCGGATGTGCCCCGGCTGCTGCGCGCGGCGGAGGTGCACTGTCAGCCCAACACCGGCCCGGAGCCCTTTGGCCTGGCGTTCGTGGAGGCGCTCTATGCTGGGCTTCCCGTGGTCACCACCGCGCTGGGCGGACCGCTGGAGATCGTCGATGCGTCCTGCGGCGTCCTCGTGCCTCCGAAGCCGGAGGCCCTGGCCCAGGCACTGCGCGAGCTCATCGAGAATGAATCGGCCCGGCGGACGCTGGGCAGTGGTGGCCCGTCTCGCGCGCGAGCGCTGAGTGCTCCGGCTGAGTTCCTCGAAGGACTGGAGGACGCGGTGCGCTCCGTGGCTCGGGGGCCCGCCGCGTGAGGAGCGCGAGTCCTCGTCCCCAGCTCCGTGGCCCTGGTGTGCTGCACCAGCGCTACGTGCGCCGCGCGCCCGAGCCCGTGACGACGCAGGCCGTGCCTGCTCCGGCTCCCGCGCCGCCGGGGCTGCTCGGTTCGGGCCGCGTGGTGGTGGCGTTCATCGCGCTGCTCTTCGTCTGCCAGCTCGCGCTGCTGTTCGAAGCGCTGGCGCCCGTGCGCGTGGTGTTCCGCATCCTGTCGTTCGGCACCAGCCTGGCGCTGCTGTTCCTGGTGAAGGGCCCGCGCCTCAAGCACCCGGCGATGCCCTTCCTGCTCGCGTCCGCGGGGCTCACCGCGCTGAACTTCTTCCACCCCGGCACCAACACGCCGTTGGCGGCCGCCGCGCAGCTGGGCATCCAGATCTCCGTGTTCGCGCCCCTGTTCTGGGCGAGCCGCCTGCGCATCGACGCGAAGATGTTCGGACGCGTCGTCCTGCTGCTCTTCCTGTTCAACATGGCGAGCGCGTCGCTGGGCATCCTGCAGGTGACCTTCCCCGGACGCTTCCAGCCCGCGCTGTCCGCCATGGTTGAAAGCCAGGGCGAGGGCTACGTGCGCAGCCTCCAGTTCGAGACCGCGAGCGGCGCGCGCGTGTTCCGCCCCATGGGGCTGACGGACGTCCCGGGCGGAGCCGCCACTGGCGCCTTTTATTCGGTGCTGCTGGGCGGCGCGTTCCTGCTCAGCCGTCAGGGCATGTCCCGGAAGCTGCTGGGTGCGGCGGGCATCGGCATCGGGCTCGTCTGTCTCTATCTGGGGCAGGTGCGCGTCGCGGCGGTGACGCTGATTGTCTGCATGGCGGCCATGGCGCTGGTGCTCACCGTGAGTGGCCGGTGGGTGCGCCTCGTGACGCTGGCCTCGGTCGTGGGTGGCTTCGCCGTGGTGGCCTTCGGCTGGGCCGTCGCGGTTGGCGGCGACGCGGTGCTCTCGCGGTGGAGCACGCTCACGGCGTCCGACCCCTCGCAGGTGTATCACTCCAACCGGGGCCGCTTCCTCGACGAGACCTTCGACCAGGTGCTCCCGGAGTTCCCCCTGGGCGCGGGCCTGGGCCGCTACGGCATGGCCAACGCCTACTTCGGCGACAACACCGACCGTGAAAGCCCTCCGCTGTGGGCCGAAATCCAGTGGACGGCGTGGGCGTACGACGGCGGGTGGCTGGGGCTCGTCTGCTATCCGCTCGCGCTGCTGGCGACCCTGTGGTGGGGCTTCCAGGTGGCGCGGCGCCGCGATGACTCGGCGGGCGAGTTCTGGCTCTGGGGCAGCCTCCTGTTCGCGTATGACCTGGGCGCGCTGGCGCAGACCTTCAGCTATCAGTTCTTCATGAGCCAGATGGGCATGGAGTTCTGGCTGCTCAACGCGGCCTTCTTCAGCGCGTACTGGAACCGGAATGCGGCCCTACACGCTCATCAGCGGTGACTTCGTCTCCACCGGAGGCATGGACCGCGCGAACCTCGCGCTGGCGGACTGGCTCGCGCGCCAGGGTGGGCCGGTGCGGCTGGTGGCGCACCGGGTGGAGGACTCGCTCCTGCGCTACCCCAACGTGCACTTCGTCCGCGTGCCCAAGCCCGCGAACGCGTACCTGCTCGGCGAGCCGCTGCTCGACGCCGTGGGACGCTACTGGGCCGCGCGCACGCTGGCGCAAGGCGGACAGGTGGTGGCCAACGGTGGCAACTGCGAGGTGCCCGCCGCCAACTGGGTCCACTACGTCCACGCCGCGCACGCGCCCGAGCCCGTTGGCAGCCCCCTTCGCAGGCTCAAGGGCCAGGTGAGCCACCTGCTGCACCTGCGCAGTGAGCAGCGTGCGCTGCGACGGGCGCGGATCATCCTGGCGAACTCGCGACGCACGCGGCAGGACCTGCTGGCCGCCACGGGCGTGGAGGAGTCCCGCGTCCACGTCGTGTACCTGGGCGGTGACCCGTCGCGCTTCCCGTCCACGTCCCCCGCGCTCCGGCGCGAGGCGCGGGCGTCGCTGGGCTGGCCACGGGAGCGGAGGGCCGCGCTGTTCGTGGGCGCGCTGGGGGACCGGCGCAAGGGCTTCGATACGCTCTTCCATGCGTGGGCGCGGCTGTGCGCGCGACGCGAGTGGGACGTGGACCTGTACGTCGCTGGGACGGGTGCGCAGCGCGAAGCCTGGGAGCGCGCGGCGCGTGAGCAGGGGCTGGGCGAACGGATCCGCTTCCTGGGCTTCCGCGACGACGTGCCCCGCCTGATGGCCGCCGCCGACCTGCTGGTGTCTCCCACTCGCTACGAGTCCTATGGCCTGGGCGTGCACGAAGCGCTGTGCGTGGGCATCCCCGCGATGGTGAGCCGCTCGGCGGGCGTGGCGGAGCGCTATCCGTCGTCGCTTCAGGGACTGTTGCTGGACGACCCCGAGGACTCGGGCGAGCTGGTGCGGCGCCTGGAGGAGTGGCGGGCCCGGAGCGGAGACTGGATGCCCGCCGTGACCGCGCTGTCTTCCGAGCTGCGGGCCTGGACGTGGGACGCGATGGCGGAGGCGGTGGTGGAGCGGCTGGAGGCGTGAGCCTTCAGGCGCGGCGCTCGAGCACCTGCTCGAAGAAGTCGAGGTGCGCCTTCGCGACCACGGGCCAGGCGAAGCGGGACACAGCACGTTCGCGGCCTCGCGCGGACAGTTCCTGACGTTTCGCGGGGCTCTCCAGCAGTTCCTCCAGCGCGGCGACCCAGGCACCGCCGTACGCCTCCGGCAGGATGCGCCCGGCATCGCCCACGGTGTGCGGAATCTCTCCGGAGTCGCTGGCGAACACGGGCACGCCACACGCGAAAGCCTCCGCGAGCATGCGGCCGAACTGCTCCTTCCATGTGGGCGTCGTCTGGCTGGGCGCGCAGAGCACGTCCATGGCGTTGAGCGCGCGCGGCACCTCCGCGTGCTTCACGCCGGTGACGATGCGCACCCGGTCTCCGTGGCGCTGTGCCCACGCGCGCAGTTCCGTCTCCAGGGGGCCTCCTCCGACGAAGAGGGCTCGCCACGGCGTGCGCAGCGTGTTGAGCGCATCCATCATGAGCCGCAAGCCCTTCTCCGGCACGAAGCGGCCCAGGTAGCCCACCACGGGAGGCCCTTCGGACGTCCAGCCCTGGGCATCCCGGAACGCCCGGCCCGCTTCGGCATCCGGGCGGAAGTGCTCCACGTCCACGCCCACGGGGATGAAGCGCGAGGGACGCTGCGCATAACCGGGCCGGGCGAGGAGGTTGTCGTGCACCGTCTGGCCCCAGGCGATCCACCCCGCGGCACGGCGCAGGACGAAGCGCTCGGCCTGCGCGAAGGGCGGGGGGTAGCGCTTGGCCAGATTCTGGAACGTGCAGAAGACGAGCGGCACGTGACGCGGCGTCAGGAGCGCCACCTCCAGGCCGGAGAAGACGTAGGGCTCCTCCCACAGGTGCACCAGGTCCGCGCCTCGCGACAGGTGCGCGCGCAACTCCGGCCCGTAGACGAAGCCGTGCAGCGAGCGGCTGAAGTACGCGGGCACGCCCTCCAGGTTCACGGCCTCGTTCGGGTCGCGCTGGAGCACCAGCGGGCTCAGGTCTCCGTGAAAGGCCTTCGGCGCCACGGCGGTGACGTCCCAGCGGCCGGCGCCCACGCGCGCCATCTCGTTGGCCAGCCGCCGGTTGAGGGTGACGACGTAGGAGTGCGAGACGGTGACGAGCTTCCGGGGACGCATCATGGGTGCCCTCGCGCGGGGACGAGGCTCCGGTACACGGCGAGGATGTCCCGGGCGTAGCGCTCGCGGGAGAAGCGGCGCACGGCGGTGTCTCGGGCCGCTCGGGCCAGGGTGGCTCGCAGGGCTTCGTCCTCCAGCAGCCGGCGCAGGGCCGCCGCGAGCGTGTTCGCGTTGCCCGGTTCAATGGCCAGGACGTCCTCGCCATCCCGCAGGGCTTCGGCGGCTCCGCTCGACCTGGAGATGACGGCGGCCCGGCCGCAGGCGAGCGCTTCGGCGATGGTGAGGCCGAAGGGCTCGCGGCGGGTGCTCGCGTGCACGAAGACGTCCAGGGCGCGGTAGACGCGGGCGGGCTCGGGCTGGAAGGGCACGAAGCCCACGCGGCCCGTGAGGCCGTGGCGCTCCACCTGTTCGCGCAGCTCCGCGCCGGTGAACTGCGAGCCGGCCGTGCGGTAGAGGGGCGCGCCCACGAGGTAGAAGCGCACGGGCTGGCGCGTCAGTTGTGCCGCGGCCTCCAGGAAGACGTCGTGTCCCTTCCAACGCGCGTACGTGGCCACGAGCCCCACGCGCAGCGTTCCCGGAGGCGCGGGCGGTAGTCCCGCCAGTGCATCCAGGTGCGCGCCGTCACCGGCGGCGGGGGAGAACCGCTCCACGTCCACGCCGTTGGGCACGACGTGCACGGGCACCTTCCCCAGCACCGTGCGCGCGTCGTCACCCACGGCCTGCGAGTTCGCGATGGCGGCCGAGGCCAACGGATGCAGGCCGGAGAGCGCGCGGCGTACGAGCGGCCGTTCCCCGAGGAAGTCGTGCACGTGCCACACGCGCGGAATGGGCAGCCCCGTGGTAGCCGCGCTCAACAGGTGCGTCTTGATGCCATTGGAGTGCAGCAGGTCCGGCGCCGCGTCTCGCACCGCGCGCCGCAGGTCGAGGCCATAGCGGGCCAGCAGCAGGGGCGTGGGGGCGATTTCACGCGCGAAGCGAAGGAGCCCGGCGCGGCCCTGCTCGCGGAGGCCACTGTCCCCGAGCGCGGACAGCCGGTCGGGCAGGGCGAGCACCTGGGTGTCCACGCCGAGTCCTCGGGCCGTCTCCACGAGGGGGCCGTCCGTGCCCGCGATGAGGTGCAGCGACAGGCCGGGCTCCAGCGTGCGCAGGCACGCGAGGAGATCCACGAGTGCGCGCTCGGCACCGCCCAGGATTCCCACGGGGTTGAGGAACAAAATCCGCACGCGGACGCGACCGAATCAGACCCGCCCGGGGCGGTCAAGGCGATGCAGGTACGCGTCCAGCACGGTGCGCGCGTGCGCGCTCCAGGTGAAGCGCGCGGCCCGTGCGCGTCGCGTCTCCGGGGATGGCGCGGGCACGCGGCCCGTGAGCAGCGCATCCACGGCTTCCGCCCATGCGGCCACGTCGCCCACCGGGCAGTACGTGCAGGCATCCGCGCCCACTTCGCGCAGCACCGGCAGGTCGCTGGCCACCACGGGGACGCCACATGCCAGCGCTTCGATGACGGGCAGGCCGAAGCCCTCCGCGTCACTGGGCACCAGCACCGCGCGGGCACGCCGGTACAGGCCCGCGAGCGTGGCCCGTTCCTGCCGGGGCGGTTGCAGCAGCGCGCCCTTCAAGCCGAGCCGTGCCACCTGGGCCTGTTGGGCCGCGTCCAGCTCGCCCCCCTGCTGCACCAGCATGAGGTCCGGGTGCCGGGTTCGCAGCGCCGCGAAGGTTTCAAAGAGCACGTCCAGGCGCTTGCGGCGGATGGCGCTGCCCACGTGCAGCAGGTACGGCCGGCCCTTCAACGGCGCGAGCACTGCGTCGCTGGCGTCTCCGGGAACCGGGGCGAGCTGGTACTCCGGCGAGACACCGTAGGGCGCCCAGACCAGCCGCTCGGGGGGAACCACGCCGTGCGTGAGCAGTTCGTCGCGGACCTGCTGCGTGCTGTGGAAGACGATGGCCGCGCGCTCCAGGCCCTTGAGCGTGGCGCGTGCCATCAAGCGGAACCACGTGGGGCGCGGTTCACGGTGCGGTTCCAGGACGGAGCGGAACGCATCCAGGTCATGGCAGAAGACGCCGGTGCGCTCCGCGGGCAGCGCGTGGACGAGCTGCGCGTAGGTGTGGTCCACGACGTGGAACGCATCGTGTCCCACACGCTCACGCAGCAGCCGCGCGGGATAGAGACCGAAGCGGGTGAGCAGCCGGTCCGTGTTGAAGGCGGCCTTGCGGCTGCCCACGCGGGGAAGGGTGCGCACGGCCTGCGGAATGGATGGGCGCACGCGGGTGACGGCGACCTCGGAGGGAAACGCCGCCAGTCCGTCCACGAGCGCTTCGCCCACCAGGTCCATGCTGGGCCAGCCCTCTTCGCGCGGATCCATCAGGACCTTCAGCCGCAAGGTGCTCACCTCAGGGCCCCTGCTTACGCCGCTGCTCATGCATGCTCTCGAGCCATTCCATCGACTCCGATGCCTGGGAACTCACGGTGCCCACCCATCCCGGAGCCGGGGTCGTGTCCTGGAGCATCTCCCGGAGTGCCGGAAGCAGCGGCGGGTGCCCCGTATTGCCCAGGGCGTGAACCGCGCAGTAGCGCATCTCAGGCGAAGGGTCCTTCAACGCTTCAAGCAGGGCGTCGACCGCGACCTTGAACTCCACGGAGTCCGTTCTCACCTTCGGGAAGTTGTAGGCCAGGTACTCCGCGGCTTGACCACGGACCAGCGGCGCCTCCCGAACATCCTTGAGGATGCCGACCATGAGGTCCCACTGCGCGAGATGGCTGTGCCAGGTCAGCGCGTAGAGGATGGCGTGCCGATTGTCGACGCGCGTCTCCGCATCGAGGAATCGGAGCAGCGTGGGCGTGGTCGACTTGTCATCGCACAGCAGCTTCGACGCCTTGACCATCGCGGTGCGATCGTCCCCCAGGAGGTCCTTCAGCGCGGCGTCACGCTGTTCTGGCGCCAGGGGCGTGTCGCTCACGGCGTTCCCAGTGCGACGCATCAGGTGCGCCACCGTGTGCTCCAGCGCGAACTGCTCACGGTAGACGCGGGCCGCACGCCTGCCCAGGGCCCGCCGTTCCTTGCTGTCCTCCAGCAGGTGCTCGGTGAGCGCCAGCAGCGCGGCGGGGGACGCATCGTCCGCGAGTGCCACGGGCAGATGGTCGCGCCACAGCCGTTCGCTCAGGTGCCCGGTGTGGGTGACGATGGGCATCCTCAGGCCCAGGCCGGCCATCGCGCTGCTGCGCCGGGCGCTGATGCCATCCGGGTACGGCTGCAACATCACGTCCGCCGCACGCAGGTGCGCGGCCACGGCCTCCGGTCCCAGTCCGTCCCTCGCATGGAGCCTGCGAGCCAGCGCGGGATGCTTGCGCGAGAGCGCGTCACTCCACCCCTGACTGCCCCGGCCCAGCAGCAGCGCCTGCCTCCGCTCATCCCGCTGCAACAGCGGCACGAGCACCGCCTCCAGCGTACCCGCGATGGCCCCACCATACGTGCCGAAGTGCGCCACCGTCGGGCCATCGCCCAGCGTACCCCGCACCGCGCGCACTGCCTCCTCCGGCACGTCGAGGGGCAGGGGACTGGGGATGGGACACCACCGGGCCTGGCTGCGCAGGGGCTCGGGCAGATGCTCCGCCCAGGTGGGGATGGACACGTACGCGCGCTCCACTCCGAGCGCCAGCGTGCGCAGCATCACCCGCGTGACCCCCGCGAGCACCTGGTGCTTCCACGGCGCGCGCGGGCTCCACGGGTACACCGCCTCATGGATGAACAGCTCGCGTTCGTCCTGCCGCCTCGCGGCGAACCAGGCGCAGAACGGCACGTTCATCGCCTTCAGGCCGAACGCCTGCGGCACGTACAGGAGCAGCAGCCTCCGAGGAGCGGGCGTCGCATCCAGCTCACGCGTCAGACGCACCAACCCCGGCGGGGTGAAGAGGCCGGGCCACCGGTGCACCGTCACACCCTGATCATCCGTGACGCCCTCGGCGCCAGGGGTCCAGACGTGCACCGTCTCCCCCGCGTTCACCAACGCGTGGGCGATGCTCCGGGTGTGGTCGGAGACGCCCCCAGGAGCCGGCGGATACTCACCTGTCAGCAGGTGCCACGCAGGGCTCATGGAGGTGCCCGCCTCGCGCGCAGGTGCTGGACCAGGGCGCGCAGCTCTCCCAGCAACGACAGGCCGCGCCGCGTGGTCTCACGCGCGAGCACCAGCACGGTCAGCAGCCCCGCCGCCACCAGCGCCTGCACGAGCAGCCCGTCCTGTCCCATCGCGAGCCGCGAACAGCCCACCGCGAGCGCGAGCAGCGCGCCCACCGTGAGGAACGGCTCCATGACCTCGAACTCGAGCCGCGACAGGTGCGGGTTGCGGCGGGCCACCAGCCGCGCCGTGAACCACAGCTCCGTGAGCGTCACGGCCGTCGCGCTCACCCCGACGCCCACGATGCCCCAATGCATCACCGCCAGCGCTCCCAGGCCAAAGCGCAGCAGGCTCCCTGCGGTGGCCACGTACATCCGCTCCCGCGCGTGACCGCTGGCGTGCTGCTGGGAGTTCAGCAGGCCCTGCACCGCCAGCATCGACGCCTCGATGGTGAACCACTGCACCAGCGTGGACGCGAGGCTCCAGCGCTCACCGAAGACCACCGGGATGAAGGGCGGCAGCGCGATGACGCCGAAGGGAATGGCCAGGCACAGGACCGCGCTTACGCGCCGGATGGACGTGCGCAGGTAGTCCGCCAACGCGGCCGCGTCCTCCTGCATGCGGCTGTACGCCGGATACGCGACGCGGGTGAGGACGCTGCTCACCGCCAGCGGCACGGAGGCCAGCGCGGTCGCCCAGTTCACCAGGCCCACCCCGTCCTTGCCCTCCATGCGCCCCACCACGAGCGGAATCCAACCCTGGAGCACCGCGGGGATGAGGCCCGTGAGCTGGAACCAGATGCCGAAGGACAAGAGCCGCTTCACGATGTCCCAGCGGAACGTGCCCTGGGGCCGCCAGCCCGCCGCCGCCCAGAACAGCACCATGCCCACCGCGCCCCGCACCAGCCCGCCGCCGATGAGCGACCACGCTCCGAAGTGCAAGGAGGCCAGCAGGATGCTGCCCGCCGTCTGCGCCACGCTCTCGATGAGCTCGATGCGCGCGAGCGTCGGGAAGCGCAGCTGCCGCTCCAGCATCATGATGGGAATGACGCGCAGCGAGTGGAAGAACAGGCCCACCGCCATCGTGCCCACCATGGCCGCGCCCGAAGGCCCCAGCTCGTAGGTGCGCGACAGCCACGGCGCGAGCAGCACGATGACGCCCACGATGAAGACGGTGAACGCCTGGTGGCTCCAGAAGGCGGAGGTGATTTCGTCCTGCGTGGGTTCGTGCTGCTGGCGCACCAGCGAGGCGCTGAGCCCCAGGTCCCCCAGGAACGCGCCCATCGCGGAGGTGAAGGCGACGATGGCGAACACGCCATAGTCCCCGGGGAACAGCAGACGCGACAGGGTGAGTGAGCTCACCACGCGCAGGCCCAGCGAGCCGACCGTCCGCAGGAGCAGGGCGATGATGGAGCGCTGTGCGCGGACCTTCACGTCCGACATGCCCAGGGGCGGAGCGTCGGCGTCCGGCGCGGAAGGGGAACGGCTGCTCATTCCGGCGAAGCCTATATGCGCGCCCGCCTCCGGCGAACAGGGGGCAGGAGGAGGCAGGGTGCTCCGTGCCCGGAGAGGAGGGCCCGCATGCAGCCCCGTGGGGCGGGCGGGCGGACACGGGCGTGTCTGGCACGGCGGCACGGGCCGGGGCCTCACTGCGCAGATTGTCCCGCGAGCGAACCGAACCACGGGAGCACCACATGGCCGAGGCTTCAGCGAAGAACGGGCACCGCGCGGGGAACGGGTCGCGCAGCGACAGGGCCCGCATCTGGGGAGGTATCGACCTGGGCGGCACGAAGATCGAAGCCGTCATCGTGGACGCGCGCGGCGACGTGCTGGGCCGGGCCCGCCACGCGACCCCCACGGCGGGCGGTCCGGGCGAGGTGGTGAAGGAGCTCTACGCCTCGTTGGGCGAGGCCGCGCAGTCCGTGGGCATCGAGCCCGCGAGGCTCGCGGGCGTGGGCGTGGGCGTGCCCGGGGCGGTGGACGCGAACCGCGGCACGCTCTCCCACACGAGCAACGTGGCGGGCGGCTGGGACGCGCCCTATCCCCTGGCGTCGGACCTGGGCGACCTGGTGGGCGGCGGCAAGGTGGTGCTGGGCAACGACGTCCAGGTGGCCGTCGCGGCCGAGTACAAGCTGGGCGCGGGCCGCGACCACCGCTCCGTGCTGGGCGTGTGGTGGGGCACGGGCGTGGGCGGCGGCCTGGTGCTCAACGGCGTGCCGTGGCGCGGGCAGGGCTCCGCCGGAGAGATTGGCCACATGGTGGTGAAGCCGGACGGCGCACGCTGCGGCTGCGGCCGGCGCGGCTGCCTGGAGGCCTACGCGGGGCGCGCGTGCATGGAGCGCAAGGCGCGCTCGGCGGCGAAGAAGGGGGAGAAGACAATCCTCTTCGACATCATGCGCGACAAGAAGCGCACGCGCCTGTCCAGCAGCGTCTGGGCGAGCGCGCTGAAGCAGAAGGATCCGCTGGCCACGCGGCTCATCGAACGGGCCATCAAGATGCTGGGCGTGGCCATCGCCTCCGTCATCAACCTGCTGGACGTGGAGGCCGTCGTCATCGGCGGCGGGCTGGGGTCCCGGCTGGGGCCCATCTACATGGGCCACCTCCAGGACGCCATGCAGCCGCACCTGTTCATCACGGAGCGCAAGCCCGTGATGCGCATCGCCGAGCTGGGCGACCTGTCCGGCGCCATCGGGGCGGCGCTGCTCGCGGGCCCGCGGATGTAAGGCCTGGAGGACTCACCTGGCCCGACATCGCCGCCCGTGCCAGCAAGGAGGCAGGCGGGTCGTGACGCATCCGCGACGCCGGGACATTGACGCGCTGCTTCGGTGGCCGTCACGATGCGGGTGGACGCTCTTCTCGCATGGTCACCCTCTTCGTCGCCTTCCTCGTGTCGCTCCTCGTGGCGCTGGTGCTCACGTGGCGCGTGCGCGAGCGCGCGCTGGCGTGGGGCTGGTTGGACGCGGCGAACTCCAGCCGCAAGGTGCACGTGCGGCCCGTCCCGCGGCTGGGCGGCATCGGCATCGT
This sequence comes from Corallococcus interemptor, assembly GCF_003668875.1. GTDB lineage: Bacteria > Myxococcota > Myxococcia > Myxococcales > Myxococcaceae > Corallococcus > Corallococcus interemptor. The sequence goes on from NZ_RAWM01000021.1 coordinate 40,090, forward strand.
GGGGGGCTTCTTCGCGCCGCTGTGCGCGCTGTTCCTCGTGGACTCGGGCGTCGGGGACCAGTTCGTCTCGCAGACGTCGCTCATCGTGGGCCTCTTCGTGGGCGGCGCCATCATCGCGGGGCTGGGCTTCTACGACGACCTCAAGGGCGCGGGCGCGAAGCTGAAGTTCTCCGTGCAGTTCGCGGTGGCGCTGGGCCTGTACGCCATTGGCTTCCGCATTGAAGTGCTGGCCAACCCCTTCGGCGCGGAGCTGGCGCTGGGGTTCTTGAGCCTGCCCTTGACGGTGCTGTGGGTGGTGGGCGTCATCAACGCGCTCAACCTCATCGACGGGCTGGACGGGCTGGCGGGCGGCGTCGCGTTCTTCGGCGTGGGCACCCACTTCCTGCTCGCGCTGATGCGCGGGGACGTGCTGCTGTGCCTGCTGATGGTGGCGCTCGCGGGCGCCATCCTCGGGTTCCTCGTCTTCAACTTCAACCCGGCCTCCATCTTCATGGGGGACACGGGCAGCATGTTCCTGGGCTTCGTGCTGGCGGCCGTCTCCATCAAGACGTCGTCGAAGAGCGGCACCGCGGTGGCGCTGCTGGTGCCGGTGATGGCGCTGGGCCTGCCCATCATGGACACGCTGCTGGCCATGGTGCGCCGCTCGCTGTTGGGCAGACCCATGTTCAGCGCGGACAAGGAGCACATCCACCACCGGCTGATGAGCCGCCTCTTCCTGTCCCACCGCACCACGGTGCTGGTGCTCTACGCGCTGTGCACGCTGTTCATGGTCACCGCGCTGGCGCTCAACTTCGCCAACAGCATGCAGAGCGCGCTGCTGCTCAGCGGCGTGGGCGTGGTCATCATGGTGCTGATGCGCAAGCTGGGCTACCTGGACATGCTGCGCCACATGGACGTCGTCCAGCAGACGCGCCAGCGCAACCTGGAGCTGCGCTCGCTGGTGCGCTCCGTCACCTCGGCGGTGCGCTCGGCCGGTTCGTTCCAGGAGGTGTGGAACGCCGTGCGTCCGCTGTCCCAGGGCCTGAGCCTGTCCGCGCTGGAGCTGCGCCTGCGCCGCCCGCATGAGGACGTGGGCGCGGGCGTCGTCTTCGAGTCCCAGCACCCGCAGGCCGGCGCCGCGTCCGCGCTGGAGGTGCGCCTGGACGTGAAGGAGGAGGACGTGGCGCTCGGCGCGCTGCGCCTGGTCTGGCGCGACGGCCGGGCCGCCATCGACCGGGACGAGGAGCTGGCGCTGGAGGTCGTCGCGGACGCGGTGGCGGAGCGGGTGGGGCAGCTCGTGGCGCTGGAGGCCGCGGAGCCCCAGCGCATCATCGCGCTCCGGCGGTGAGCCCATGACCGCCTCTGCGGACCTGCTGACCCTGCTTTACGCGTGGCCAGAAGTGCCGGACGCTCCCGGGCCCTCGGATGAAGGCGCCTGCGACGCGCTGGTGAAGGCCGCCGTGCGGCACGGGCTGGCGGGCTTCGTCGAGCACGCGCTCGCGAAGGCGGACTGGCCGCTGACCCCGGACGCGGCCGCGCTCCTGTCGCGCGAGGCCCGGATGAGCGCGGCGCGGGTCCTGCGCGTGCGCTCGCTGTTGTCGCGCAGCCTCGCGGCGCTGTCGGCGCCAGGCGTGACGCCGGTGCTGCTCAAGGGCTACGGGCTGGCGCGCAGGCTCTACCCGGAGCCGCTCCAGCGCGCGACGAACGACGTGGACCTGCTGGTGCCGCGCGCGCGGATGCTGTGCGCCGTGCACGCGCTGGAGGGCATGGGGCTCACCACCCAGGCCGGCGAGGTGGACCGGGACGACGCGCACCACGTGGAGCTCACCGGACCGGACGGGCTGGTGGAGCTGCACTACCGCGCGCTCGCGGGCTACGGCCTGGCGCTGGAGGGCGACGCGCTGGTGGCGCGCGCCGTGGACGCGACGCTGGACGGCCACCCCGTGCGCTACCTGTGCCCGGAGGACGAGGCCGTGTACCTGTCCCTGCACGCGAGCAACCACCTGCTGCAGCGGCTGGCCTGGCTGTTCGACCTGAAGCTGCTGGCGCGGGCGCACCCCCGGCTGGACTGGGACCGCGTGGTGACGCGCGCGCGGCGGACCGGGCTGCCCCATCTGGTCTGGTACGCGTGGGACGCGGCTCGGCGGCTGCTGGACGCGCCCGTGCCCGGGTGGGTGCTCAAGGCGCTGGCGCCTCCCCGGTGGCAGCGCGCGCTGGCGACGCGGCTGTTCTCCGGGCCCCGGCTGGTGGACGCGGAGCTGGCGAGGAACAAGCCGGCGTGGGTCGCCGCGAAGCTGGCCCTCGCGCCCCGGGCCGGGCCCATGGTGGCGTACGCGCTCCGGCGGCTGCGGGGGCCGCCGCCCGGGACGGGAGCGGAGCCAGGGGCCCCACGGCCCGTCCGGCCGCCTGCTGGAAGACGGTGATTGCGGCGGGCGGGCCCGGCCCATTAAAGGTGCCGCACCATGGCGCCCAGCCTCCTCGACACCTTCCGGGTCCTGTCCTCCTTCGAGCCCCCGCGCGGCAAGCTGCGCGGCGCGCCGTGGGAGGCCTACGTCGACTGGGCCATCTCGCAGGGACTGGCGCCGCTCGCGGCGTACAACCTGGAGTACCGCATGGGCGGCGGCGAGGCGCCCGAGTGGGCCCGCGACCGGATGATGTCCATCTACACCGGCTCCGTGAACGACAACGTCATGAAGCTGGTGCACTTCAAGCGCATCGTGGACCAGCTGGAGGGCCGCAAGATCCTCCTCCTGGGCGGCGCGGCCTTCGCGGAGGCGCTCTATCCGCACGTGGGCTTCCGGCCCGTGCTGGACATCCAGGTGCTGGTGCGCCGCATGGACGTGGACGGCTTCGCCGGCTACCTGTCCAACCACGAGTTCGTCCCGGAGCCGGACTCCACGAACAGCGGCGCCGCCCGCGTCGTGTCCGACGGCCGCACCCCCATCCACATCTACGCGGACGTGCTGGGCGCGAACCGACGTGAGCAGTTGGCCGGCATCTTCGAGCGCGCCAAACCCATGAAGGTCTACGGCCAGTCCGTCTTCCGCCCGGAGCTGGAGGACGCGCTGTTGCTCACCGCGTTGGACCAGGCCCACCACGGGTATGACGTGCCGTGGCTGTCCTTCGTGGACCTGCGCGAGCTCATCACCGGCGCCACCTGGATGGGCGGCGTGTACTCGCGCCCGCTGGACGTGCCGGCGCTGCTCTCACGCGCGGAGGCGTTCGGCCTGGAGCGCGCCCTCTACACGTCGCTGGCCATCGTGGCGCGGCTGTTCCCGGACGCGGAAGCGCAGGCCACCGCCGCCTTCCCGCCGCTGCGCCGCGCGACCCGTGAGCTGCTGGACCGGGGCGTGGTGGGTCCGGTGAGCACCCCTGGACGTTCATCCGCCCTGCGGGGTGTGGATCGACTGCGGCGCCTCCTCACGGGGCGATAAGCCTGTCTGGTCGCTCTGCGTCCTGCGCGCCCGGGCTTTCTTTCGGTGCGCGGGTCGGCGTATGAGTTCATGACGCCACCTGTCGAAACCAGGACACTTAAAGAATGCGCATTGCCATTATCGGATCGGGCTACGTCGGACTCGTCGCGGGCACCTGCTTCGCTGACTCGGGCAACGACGTCGCGTGCGTGGACATCGACGAGCGGAAGATCCGCATGCTCCAGGATGGACAGGTTCCCATCTACGAGCCGGGTCTCGAGGAGCTCATCAAGAAGAACGTGAAGGAGAAGCGCCTCACGTTCACCACGAACCTGGCGGAAGGCGTGGCGAACGCCCAGGCCGTGTTCATCGCCGTGGGCACTCCGGAAGGTGAGAGCGGCGAGGCGGATCTCCAGTACGTGCTCGCGGCGGCGCAGGCGGTGGGCCGCGCGATGAAGCAGTACACGGTGGTGGTGGACAAGAGCACCGTGCCGGTGGGCACCGCGGACAAGGTTCGCGAAGCCATCGCCAAGGTGACGGACGTGGAGTTCGACGTCGTCTCCAACCCGGAGTTCCTGAAGGAAGGCGCCGCGCTGGACGACTTCTTCAAGCCGGACCGCGTCGTCATTGGCGCGGACACCGAGCGCGCGCGCAACATCATGGGTGAGCTCTACGCGCCGTTCGTGCGCACGGAGAACCCCATCCTGTTCATGGACACGCGCTCCGCGGAGCTGACGAAGTACGCGGCCAACGCGATGCTCGCGACGCGCATCTCGTTCATGAACGACATCTCCGCGCTCTGCGAGAAGGTGGGCGCGGACGTGGACTTCGTGCGCAAGGGCCTGGGCGCGGACAAGCGCATCGGCTACCCGTTCCTCTTCCCGGGCGTGGGCTACGGCGGCTCCTGCTTCCCCAAGGACGTGAAGGCGCTCGTCACCACGGCGCGCGAGTACGGCCTGGAGCTGGACCTGCTGCGCGCGGTGGAGCGCACCAACGAGCGCCAGAAGAAGCTGCTCGTGAACAAGGCCGTGAAGCACTACGGGTCGCTGGAGGGCAAGAAGTTCGGCGTCTGGGGCCTGGCGTTCAAGCCGAAGACGGACGACATGCGCGAGGCGCCGTCCATCGAGGTCATCGAGGGCCTCATCGGCAAGGGCGCGACGGTGATTGCGCACGACCCGGTGGCCGCGCACGCGTCCAAGCGCGTCTTCGGCGACCGCATCCGCTACGCGGAGGTGCCGTACGACGCGCTGGAGGGCGTGGACGGCCTGTTCGTGGTGACGGAGTGGAACGAGTTCCGCCACCCGGACTTCGACCGCATGAAGAAGCTGATGAAGACGCCGGTCGTGTTCGACGGCCGCAACATCTTCCAGCCCGCGCGCATGCGTGAGCTGGGCTTCACCTACTTCGGCATCGGCCGCAAGTAGCCATGAAGCAGCAGTCCGGAGGCTCGCTGGATGCACTGACAGGGCTGCGCTTCCTGGCGGCCCTGCACGTCGTGTTGTTCCACTTCGGCACCCCGTGCATCCAGGGCGTGGCGCCGGAGTGGATGGTGCAGGTGGTGGCCTCCGGCTATGCGTCCGTGGGGGTCTTCTTCCTCCTGTCCGGCTTCGTGCTCGCGTACAACTACGTGGACACGGCCGGGAGGATGCAGACCCCGCCCCGGGCCTTCTGGAGCGCGCGGGTGGCGCGCGTCTACCCGGTGTTCCTCCTGATGTTCCTGCTGTCGGCGGTGCCCACGGCGCAGGCCTCGCTGGCGGACAACCCGTTGCCGGTGGCGGTGGCGAAGCTGGGCACGGCGGGGCTCACCACGCTGATGCTGCTCCAGTCGTGGGTGCCGCGGCTCGCGCTGTACTGGAACCCGCCGTCCTGGTCCGTGTCGGTGGAGGCGTTCTTCTACGCGCTGTTCCCCGCGCTGGCCGGGCGGCTGGAGCGCTTCCGGGGCGCGCGCATGACGGCGGCCCTGGTGGGCGTGTGGCTCCTGGGCCTGCTGCCGCCGGTGCTCTACCTGGTGCTGCGGCCGGACGGACCGGGCACGCTGGACGCGGCATCCGGCGGCTTCTGGCTGACGATGATGAAGTTCAACCCGCTGGCGCGTCTGCCGGAGTTCCTGCTGGGCGTGCTGCTGGGGCTCGTCTTCGTCCGGGAGCGCGCGTCGGCGGCGTCCCAGCGCTCCGGCGCGGTGATGGCGCTGGCGGGCGCGGCGCTGCTGGTCGCGGGCTTCTCACAGGGCGCGGTGATTCCGTATCCGCTGATGCACAACGCGCTGCTGGCGCCGGCGTCCGCGCTGCTGGTGTACGGGCTCGCGCGGGGTGGTGGCCCGCTGGGGCAGCTGCTGGCGCGGCCGTGGCTGGTGCACCTGGGGGGGGCCAGCTACGCGCTGTACCTGCTGCAGTTCCCGGTCAGCGAGGGGGTGCACTGGATGGAGCGGTTCGTGGACCTGTCCTCGCCCACGCGCTTCCTGGCGGTGCTGCTGGCGTTGCTGGTGCCCGCTTCGGTGGCGGTGCACCGGTGGGTGGAGACGCCGTGGCGCACGCGGGTGCGGCGCGGGTTGCAGCCGTGGGTGGAAGGCCCGTCCGCGCGGGCTGCTTCGGCTCCCGTGGTCCCGGGCGCCTGAGGCTTCCTGCCGCGCGTCCTTCAGCGGGCGAGGCCGCAGGCCTTCTTGCCCGCTTCGGTCTCGATGGCGCGGCAGTCGCAGCCGTCGAGCCTCGCCTCACAGACGAGCTCGTCGTCGGCGGTGGGCTCCACGCGGCCCTCTTCGTCGGCGGCGCGCTGCTGGCAGGCCTGCTTCTCCACCGAGTTCAAGGCGCACTCGCAGAGCTTCTCGGACAGCTCGCGGCAGGCGCTCTTGCACGCGGTGAGTCCGGAGAGGGAGGCGCAGAGGACGGCGGCGGTGAGCAGGAGGCGACGCATGGGGTCGGGCGAAGATGCCAGATGATTCCCCGGATGCAAGCGGTGTCCCGGGGGCACGTTCATTCGCGGGCCCCGGGAAAGCCGCGCCAGGGGAGGAGGCGTCCAGGCGTCTCGTCCGCTCGCTGGGAGGCGGACCCCGGTGGTCCGTGAGGAGCGTGACATACTCCCGCGCCGCGCATGGCTCCTGGCTCCCACCGCGTCTCCCGGTACACCGTCTACGCGGAAGCGGCGCTCGCGGCGCTGGTGATGCTGGGCCCGGTGGCGCTCGGCGGCGCGGCGCGCTGGGTGGCCTGGCCGCTGGTCGCGCTCTCCGGTGCCGCGGCGGTGCTGGCGTTCGTGGGTGCCCGGCGCCAGGGCGAGACGCCTCGCGTGCCGCTCCTGTCCGCCCCCCTGGTGGGCGGCCTGGTGCTGTGCGCGTTTCAGTTGGTGCCACTGCCACCGGGGCTGCTCGCGTGGGTGAGCCCGGAGGCCGAGGCGCTGCGCGCGGACGTGCTCGTGCCGCTGGGGCTCACGGACTGGCGGCCGGTGTCGCTGGAGCCTTCCGCCACCTGGCGTGAGCTGGCGAAGCACGGGGCCTATCTCCTGACGTTCCTCGCGGCGGTGCAGGTGTGCCGGGCGCGCGCGTCGAGGCAGCGGCTGCTCGCGGTGCTGGCGTTCACGGGCGCGGCGGTGGCGACGGTGGGGCTGGGGCATGCGCTGTCCGGCGTGGACACGCTGTTCGGACTGCGGGCGTACGTGCACGCGCGGCCGCCGCTGGTGACGCCATTCGGCAACCCCAACCACCTGGCGGGCTTCCTGGGACTGTGCGCGACGGTGTCGGTGGGGCTCGCGCTGTCGAAGCAGCCGCGCTCCCGTGCGTGGCCCTTCGCGATGGCGGCGCTCGTCTCCGGCGCGGGCGTGCTCCTGTCGCTGTCTCGCGCGGGCATCGTGTTCTTCGTCTTCGGGCAGGTGCTGCTCGCCGTGTGGCTGATGAAGCAGCGGCGCGAGGCGCGCACGCCCGCGAGGCCCGCGTGGGGCAAGGGCGCGGCGGTGCTGCTGGGGCTGCTGGCCACGCTGTCCGTGGGCGCGTACCTGGCGGCGGATCAGCTGTGGGCGGAGGCGCGCACCGTGGACGGCGTGGAGTCCCTGCGCCGCGGCAAGATGGAGCCCTGGCCGATGATGGCCCGCGCGGCCCGCGCCTTCCCGGTGCTGGGCATGGGGCGCGGCGCGTTCGAGGCCGCCTTCCCGCGCTACCAGACCGAGCCCAACCCCAACACCTTCACGCACCCGGAGAACGCCGTATTGCAGTGGGCGGCGGAGTGGGGCGTGCCGGGACTGCTGCTGCTGGGGCTGGGCGTCTGGGCCTTCGTGAAGCGCGTGCGGCGCGAGGACCACGGGCCCGTGGAGCTGGCGGCGCTGTCCGGCGTGGCGGCGCTGGCGCTGCACAACCTCTTCGACTTCAGCCTGGAGCTGCCCGCGTGCGCGGTGGCGGTCGCGGTGGTGCTGGGCTCGGTGGCCCGGCCCCGTGAGGCCGAGCGCATGGCGGCACGCCGCACGAAGCAGGGCACGCTGCCCGCCGGTCCCGCGATGGCGCTGGCGGCGGGGCTCGCGGTGGTGCTGCTCGTCGCGCTGGTGCCGGGACGCCGGAGGATGGCGGACGCGGAGGTCCTGCTGGCGGAGCGCATCTCCGCCCGTGCACCGGACGCGGAGGTGCGGGCGCTGGGGCTCCAGCTCATCGGCGTGCACCCGGCGGACTACCTGCTGTACCGGCTGATGGCGATGGCCTCCGTGTCCCACGGCGCGGCGGGCGCGAAGGACGCGCTGACCTTCGTCAATCACACGCTGTACCTGCGGCCCCTGGATGCCCCCGTGCACCGCGTGGCCGCGCGGGCCCTGCTGCACCTGGGCCGCCGCGAGCAGGCCTTCCTGGAGTACCGGCTCGCGCACGAGGCCGGGGACTCGAGCGTGTTGATCAGCGAGGCGATGCCCAAGGCTCGCACGGTCGAGGAGCTGAAGACCCTCACGCCCGAGGCCCCCGGGCAGGCGGTGGCGCTGGCGGAGGCGATGCTCGCCGTGCCCTCACGCCGAACGCTGGGGCTCGCCTGGCTCGCCTGGGCGCGTGAGCACTTCGAGGGCCAGCCCGAGGCCCCCGCGCTGTGGATGCAGGAGGCCCGGGGCCAGCTGGCCCAGCGGGAGCTCTCCGCGGCGGAAGCGGCCTGCGCGGAGGTGGAGCGGCGCGCTCCGGACGCGGTGGCCACGCACCTGCTGCGCGCGGACGTGTGGCGCGCGCAGGGAAAGCGCGCGGAGGCCCTTCAGTCCCTGGAGTCGCTCGCGAAGCGCTTCCCCCACGACGTGGAGCTGGCCTTCACGCTGGCCACGCGGCAGCAGGAGGCAGGGCTCACGCGTAGGTCCCGCGACACGCTGGCCGCCGTGGCGCCGTACCTGACGGACACGCGGCAGCGCGCGCGCCGGCTGTCGCTGGAGGCGGACAGCTTCGAGAAGGAAGGCCTGCTGGCCCGCGCGCTGGAGCAGCGCCGCTCGGTCGTGGGGTTGCTGCCCGGACCGGACAGCCACTTCGCGGTGGCCCGGTTGCAGGAGCTGCTGTCGCGCTACGACGCGGCCGCGCGCTCGGTGCACGAGGGCCTGCGGCTCATGCCGCTCGGCGATGCACGGCGCGCGGAGGGTGAGGCCTGGGCGGCGCGGCTGGAAGAACGCGAGCGTGCGTTGCAGGACGCACACAAGGGGGCGCTGCTGGAGGACGCGCCGGGCTCACCGGCGGTCAGCGACGCTCCTCCGCCATGAGAGCCCTTCAGGCTGGAGCGCCTGAGTCCTCCTGAGAGCCGTTGTACGAGGCCTTCGCTTCGTCCTTCTCCATCGTGGCCGGGTGGATGAAGGAGGCGACCAGGGGCCACTCCAGACGCGCGAAGTCCTGGAAGCGCATCTCCAGGGCCTCCTTGTGCGAGCCCGCGCGGAACAGCAGCCGCTCGTTGACGCTCAGGGCTTCGTCCATCGCGACGGGCAGGCCGTACAGCTCACCGAAGGGAGGCTCGGCGCCCGTCTCGCAGTCAGGGAAGTGGTCGGCGAATTCGGATTCAGCGGCGAGCCGCGTGGTGCGGACACCCAGCGTGTGGCGGACCTGCCGCAGGTCCACGGTCGTCAGCGCGGGCACGACGACAATCCAGGGCTGCCGGTCGGCCAGGACGATGACGGACTTGGCCACGCGCCAGCCGGGCACGTTGAGGGCGTCCACCAGCTCCATCGCGCTCACCGCACGCGCATGCGCATACCGCTCGAAGGGGACGCGGTGTCGCCGCAGATAGCTTTGAATGGCATTCGGGATCATGGGGGACATCACCTCCTTCTTGCGTTGAAGGTGTGTCCGGGCGACGCGGGCGGCCATTCACCACCGGGGTGACACGGCCGTGGGAGCCTGCCCTCGTCCGGCGGGTCGGAGGGCAGGCAGGCGGAACGCCTCACGTCACTGCTGGAAGTCGTACACGCTTCCCAGCTTGAGCAGGCGCGTCAGCTCGTCGAGCGCCGTCATGGTCTCCCGAGCGAGCGCCGGGTCGCGCACGTCCTCCGGCTTGAGCACGTCGCGGTAGTGCCTGCGCACCCAGCCCGCGAGCGATTCATGCAGCGCCGGTGAGTAGAAGACGTCCGCGGTGATGGCGGCGCGCTCCGCGTCCGTGAGCGTGATGCGCTGGCGCAGGCACGCCGGGCCGCCGCCGTTGTTCATGGACTGTCGAACGTCCAGGTAGTGCACCGCCTTCACCGGGTTGTCCCCGGCGACCACGCGCTCCAGGAAGGCGCGGGCGGTGGGCGTCTCGCGGCTCTCGATGGGGGCGATGATGGCCATGCTCCCGTCCGGCAGCGACAGCACCTGCGAGTTGAACGGATACGCGCGCACGGCGTCCTTCACGGGCAGCTCCGCGTCCGTGGCGACCTCGGAGCGGAAGGCGTCGCCCAGCTTCTCGCGCAGCGTCTGGAGGAGCTTCGGGTGCTCCACGAACGCCAGCGCGTGCAGCATGAGGAAGCGCTCGTTGCCCACCGCGAGCACGTCCGTGTGGAACGCCCCCGCGTCGATGCCGTCCGGATGCTGCTGCGGCAGCACCACCTGCTCCGGGGCCAGCTGGTGCAGCCGCGCCAGGGCCTGGCTGGACTCCAGCGTCTGGCGGGCGGGGAAGCGCTGCGGCCCCTTCACGTCCTGCCACGCGCTGCGCCCCCACGCGAGCAGGTGCACGGCCTTGTGCCCCGGGGTGAAGAGGCGCGTGTGGTTGGCCGCGCCCTCGTCCGCGAAGTGCGAGGCGCCGGGCAGCGGGGCGTGCACCTGGAAGTGCTTCGCGTCCGCGAAGATGGCGCGCAGCACCGCGTGCGTGGTGTCCGCCTCGATGGCGCGGTGGAACATCTGCGTGAGGTTCGCGGGCGTCAGGTGCACCCGGCCATCCGCCGTGTCCGCGGACGGCGCCACCGTGGCCGCGTTCGCCGTCCACATGGCGGAGGCGCTGGAGGTGAGGCGCAGCAGGTGCTCCGCGTCGCGCGCGGCGCGGGTGATGACGTCCTCGTCGGAGCCCGTGAAGCCCAGCGCCCGCAGGGTGCGCAGGGAAGGGCGTGGCTGGGGCGGCAGCACCGCCTGGCCCACGCCCAGCTCCGACACGAAGCGCATCTTCTCCAGCCCCTGGAGCGCCGCCTCCCGGGGATGGCTGGGCTGGCCGCCGTGGTGCTGTGACGCCAGGTTGCCCGGCGAGAGGCCGGCGTAATTGTGGGTCGGGCCAATGAGGCCGTCGAAGTTGTATTCGCGCATGGGATATGGAGACGCGTCGTGGAGCGTCCCCCTTTAACAAAGCGCCTCAAGCGTTTCCTGCGCTACCTGCTCATCGCCGGGATGTTGCGCCTGCTCCAGTTCCTGCCGCTGGGCATGGCCCGCGCCCTGGGCATGACGCTGGGCGGCTGGGCGTACGCGCTCGCGGGCTCGGAGCGCAGGAAGGCGCTCAAGTCGCTGGCCCGCGCCTTCCCGGAGCGCACACCGGCGGAGCGTGACGCGCTCGCCCGTGACGCCTTCCGCCACCTGGCCGCCGCGGCCCTGGAGGTCGCCTCCGCGCGGGCGCTGGAGGCCGGGCTGGAGTCCCTGGTGTCCTGGCCCCCCGAGGACCGCCGGGTGCTGGAGGCCGCGCTGGCGAAGGGGAAGGGCGTCGTCTTCGTGTCCGGCCACGTGGGCAACTGGGAGCTGCTCGCCCGGCGCGTGGCGAAGGCGGGCTACCCCAGCCAGAGCATCGCGAAGGAGACCAGCGACCCGCGCCTCACCGCGCTGGTGGAGGACTTCCGGGCGAAGGGCGGCGTGCGCAGCATCTGGCGCGGCCAGGAGGGCGCGGCCCGGGCCATGCTCCGCGCGCTGCGCAGCGGCGAAATCCTGGGCATCCTCATCGACCAGGACACCAAGGTGCAGTCCGTCTTCGTGCCCTTCTTCGGGGAGCTGGCGGCCACCCCGCGCGCGGCGGCGGACCTGGCGCTGCGCACCGGCGCGGCGGTGGTGGTGGGCTTCTGCCAGCGCGAAGGGCAGGGCTACCGGCTCACCATGGAGGAGGTGCCGCACCCGGACGCGACGGAGCGTGAAGCGGCCGTGCAGGCCCTCACCGCCGCCCTGTCGCAGCGCATCGAGGCGGCCATCCGCCGGGCCCCCGAACAGTGGGTGTGGATGCATCAGCGCTGGAAGACGCGTCCACCCGAGGACGTTCCCCCGGCCCTCGCTGGCGCACCGTCCGCCCCGGCGCGGTGATAAGGAGGGCGTCGTGCCGCGCCTGCTTGCCTTGAGCTTCCTGGGACTCCTCGCCACCGCCTGCGCGCCGCGCCGTCCGGCCCCGGGCGCCGCGAACGAGCCGCGCCCGGACGTGGTGCTGGAGGGCGCGCGCCTGCGCTCCTACGAAGGCGACACGCTCCAGGTCTCCGGCACCGCCGCGCGCGTCAACTACCGGCGCGCGGGCGGCGAGGTGCAGGCCACGGACGTCGTCGTGACCCTGCCCCCGGGCAAGGGCTCGCCCCCCTCCCAGCAGGCCGGCACCACCATCCGCGCGCCGAATATGGACGGCAGCCTCGCGTCCAAGACGTGGGTGGGCACGGGCGGCGTCGTCGTGAAGACGGGGGAGGGCCTGGTGGCCAACACCCCCCGGCTGACCTACGACTCGACCGCGCGCCTGGCCCATGGCGAGGAGGGCGTGACGATGAAGGGCCCCGACTACCAGATGCGGGCGGACCGCTTCACGCTGTCCGCCGCGGACCAGACGTTCACCTTCGAAGGCACGGTCCAGGCCGTGCTGGGTGGAGCGACGGAGTGATTGAGTTCCTCGTGATGGCGCTGTTCATGGCCCAGCCCGCGTCCTCCCAGGCCGCCGCTCCCGCCGCTGCTGGCGCTCCGGCCGTCGCGCAGGCCACCCCGGCCGCGAAGCCCGGTGCGACCACCGCCCCGGCCGCTCCGGCCACGCCCGCCACCCCGCCGCCCGCGCCCGGCACGTCCCTGGCGCCCACGGGCCTGCGCAACCCGGTGGACCTGTCCGCGGACCACGTCACCGGCGACCGCAACCAGGCGGTGCTCACCGGCAACGTGGTGGTGAAGCACCAGACCATGGACATCCGCTGCGACAAGATGACCGGCTACTACAACGCCACCCGTCAGGTGACGCGCGTGGTGTGCGCCGGCAACGTGCGCGCGGTGGACGGCGACCGGCAGGCCCGGGGCGAGCGCGCCGACTACGACGTGCCCTCCGGCGTGCTGGTGGTGACGGGCTCCCCGGAGGCCCGCCAGGGCAACACCTACCTCACCGGCACCAAGGTGCGCCTCGTGCTGGGCAACGAGCGCCTGGAGGTGGAGAACGCCCGCATCCTCGTGGACTCCCCGTCCACCACCGCCGTCCCCGGCACCCGCAAGAAGGCGCCCGCGCCCAAGCCCCCGGGCACGGTGCCATGAGCGGCGCGAAGCTCTTCGCCGAAGGGCTCCAGAAGACCTTCCGGGGCCGCCAGGTGGTGCGCGGCGTGTCCTTCAACGTCGCCCCGGGTGAAGTCGTGGGCCTGCTGGGCCCCAACGGCGCCGGCAAGACGACCAGCTTCAACATGGTGGTGGGCCTGGTGACGCCGGACGCGGGCCGGGTGCGCGTGGGCGACGAGGACCTCACCCACCTGCCCATGCACCGCCGCGCCCGCCGGGGCGTGGGCTACCTGCCGCAAGAGGCCTCCGTCTTCCGCAAGCTCACGGTGCGCGAGAACTTCCTCGCCGTGCTGGAGCTCCAGAAGGGCCTCACCGCGCAGGACCGCAAGCAGCGCGCGGACACCCTCCTGGAGGAGTTCGGCCTCTCCCACGTCGCCGAGTCCTGGGGAGAAACGCTCTCCGGCGGCGAGCGGCGCCGGGCTGAAATCGCCCGCAGCCTCATCCCCGCCCCCCGCTTCATCCTCTTCGACGAGCCCTTCGCCGGCGTGGACCCCATCAACGTGGGCGACCTCCAGCGTCAGATCCACCTCCTGCGGGAGCGGGGCCTGGGCATCCTCATCACCGACCACAACGTCCAGGACACCCTGGGCATCTGCGACCGGGCCTACATCATCGCACAGGGTCAGATCCTCGAAGAGGGCACCCCCGCGCAGATCGCCGGTTCGGCCCGTGCGAGAGCCGTCTACCTGGGAGACCGGTTCCGTCTCCAGGCTCCGTGAAAACCCGCCCTCCCCGTATGTCTCCAGATGCTCCGGGTGAAGTTGGCCCCACTTTTGCGTCGACGTTTGAACATCAGCCAGGCGAGCGGGGGTTTCGGCAACCTGTCGGATTTCCTGCGGATTTTTAGACACTGCAAATCAGAAACCATGTGCTGGGGCACTGGACGTGGCCGGGGGTCCTTGTTAGGTTGGCACGGTCCTTGATTGGAACCTCCAATCAAGTGGCACGCAAGCCTTCCGGAGACGCCCCCACATGGCGATGGAACTCAAACAGAGCCTGAAGCTCGCCCAGCAGCTGGTGATGACGCCCCAGCTGCAGCAGGCCATCAAGCTCCTCCAGCTCTCTCGTATGGAGCTCCTGGACCAGGTCCGCGAGGAGATGGAGCAGAACCCGCTTCTGGAGCAGCCCGAGGAGGGCATGCCCGGCGAGGTGAGCGAGAAGGAGCCTGGCGAGGCCTCGCTCGAAGCGGACAACACGGAAGTCGCGCGCGACGTGGACCTGCCGTCGGCGACGCCTGAAACGGCCCAGGAGTTCAAGGCGGACGGCGAGGGCCCCCCGGAGATTGACTGGGAGTCCTACCTCAACAGCTACCAGTTCAACGAGCCCACCACCGCCTCCAACAAGGGCAACGTGGCCACGGACGACCTGCCGTCGTTCGAAGCCAACATGGTGAAGAAGGAGGACCTGGTCGACCACCTCCAGGAGCAGCTGGGCACGCTGCGGCTCAACGAGGCCGAGCGCCGCGTGGCGGTGCTCATCCTCGGGAACCTGGACGACGACGGCTACCTCAAGCTGCCGGAGATTGAAGGCGACCCGCTCATCCGCCTGTCCAACGAGGCGGACGTGCCCATGCACGTGGCCGAGCGCACCCTGCGCCGCATCCAGAACCTGGAGCCCCGGGGCTGCGGCGCGCGCGACCTGCAGGAGTGCCTGCTCATCCAGCTGCAGGCGATGAAGGACCCGAACGCGGCGCTCCTGGGCCTCATCATCAAGCGGCACATGAAATATCTGGAGAGCAAGAACCTGCCGGCCATCGCCAAGGACCTCAAGGTCACGTTGGATGAGGTGGTCGCGGCGGCGAAGCTGCTCCCGAAGCTGGACCCGCGGCCGGGCCGCAACTTCAGCGGGGATGACGCGCAGTACATCACCCCCGACGTCTTCGTCTACAAGCTGGGGGACGACGACTACACCGTGGTCCTCAACGACGACGGCCTGTCCAAGCTGCGCATCTCCGGCATGTACCGGAACGCGCTCAAGACGGGCGCGGTGAGCCCCGGGCAGACGAAGGAGTTCATCCAGGACAAGCTGCGCAGCGCGATGTGGCTCATCCGCTCCATCCACCAGCGGCAGCGGACCATCTACAAGGTCACCGAGAGCATCGTGAAGTTCCAGCGGGACTTCCTGGACAAGGGCATCGCGCACCTCAAGCCCCTCATCCTCCGTGACGTGGCGGAGGACATCGGCATGCACGAGTCCACCGTCAGCCGCGTCACCACCAGCAAGTACGTGCACACGCCGCAGGGCATCTTCGAGCTGAAGTACTTCTTCAACTCGTCCATCGCGCGCGTGTCCGGCGAGGACACGGCCAGCGAGGCCGTGAAGCACCACATCAAGCAGCTGGTGTCGCAGGAAGACCCGCGCAATCCGTACTCGGACCAGAAGATCGTGGAGCTGCTGCGCTCGCAGGGCACCGAGATTGCCCGCCGCACGGTGGCCAAGTACCGCGAGGTGCTGGGCATCCTCCCCAGCAGCAAGCGCAAGAAGTACTTCTAGCGCTGTTGCGGACTCACCGGCCCTGCACGCCAGGGCCGGTTTGGGGCATGAAGCGGGTCCATGGACCCCGTGCTCCCCCATGATGTCGGCGTTCCCCATCGCGACCCTGTTCCGCTCGTCGTCCCTCCCGTCACGCTGGAGGGACGCGCGGCGCGGCTGGTGCCGCTGAGCCTGGACCACGTGCCCGCGCTCACGGCGCTCTGCGAACCCGAAATCTTCACCCACTTCTCGCGCGTGCTGCGCACGCAAGACGACGTCGCGTCCTACGTGTCCGCCGGGCTGAAGGCGGCCGCGGCGGGCACCGAGCAGCCCTTCGCCATCATCGAACGGGCGAGCGGGGACGTGGTGGGCACCACGCGCTACCTGGACATCTCGCGCGAGTACCGGACGCTCGAGATCGGCTCCACGTGGCTGGGCCGCCGGGCGTGGCGCACGCGGGTGAACACGGAGTGCAAGTTCCTGCTCCTCACGCACGCCTTCGAGTCGCTGGGCGTGATGCGCGTGCAGCTCAAGACCGACCGGCGCAACGTGCGCTCGCGAGCGGCCATCGAGCGCCTGGGTGCTTCCTTCGAGGGCATCCTCCGCAACCACATGCTGGTGCGCGGCGGCGTGGTGCGCGACAGCGCGTACTACGCGTTCATCGACAGCGAGTGGCCGGGCGTGAAGGCGCGGCTCGAAGGACTGCTGGCGCGGGAGTGATAGGGTGCCGGCCGCCATGACCTTCCCCGTCCCGAGCCCGCGTCGAACCGTCTTCCGCCTCACCGCCCTGGGGGCGCTCGTGGCGCTCACCGGCTGTGGCGGCGGTGAGACGAAGGTGATGTCGCTGGCGGAGCTGTCGGACCGCTCGCTCACGTTCGCGCTGGCGGACGTGGACGACGCGGAGACGCCGGACGCGCAGGGCGCGCACCGCGTGACGGTCAGCTACTCGGTGGCGGCGGACGGGCCGTGCTCGCGCTTCGCGGCCGACGTCACGGCCACCCTCAACGGCCAGCCCATGACGCTGGTGCCGGGCGGCGCTTCGGACGTGGGCGGGCGCGCGGAGGCGTGCGAGAACAGCCGCGCCTTCTTCAACTTCGATCCGGCCGCCTGGGGCCGCGAGGCGGTGGAGGACGTCGTCGTGCAGCTGCAGGACGCCACCAGCACCGTGCGCCTGGTGGTGAAGAACGCCAAGGCCAAGCGCAAGTTCACGTTCCAGGGCGAGGGCACGCCGGACAAGCTGCGCGTGGGCCAGTCCTACGACTTCCTCTGGGAGCCCTCCACGGAGGTGCCCGGCCCGGTGGAGGCGCTGCTCTTGCGCGAGGGAGGCCGCGCGCCCGGCGTGCTCGAAGTCACGCAGGACGGCAACCTGTCCACTGTCGCCATCCCCGCGGGCACCCCGCAGGCGAACCACACCCTGACGCTGGGCGCGGACCTCACGGCCACCGTGACCGAGTGCACGGGCGTGGCGTCGTGCTCGGGCGCCATCTTCCACTCGCAGGACTTCGTGCTCTCCGTGGTGCCCTGAGCCGGGCGGGCAGGCGGCCCGCGCGTGTTTGCCGCTGCGTGCCAGCGCCTCCACCGTGAGGGAACGCTTTTTCCTTCCCACGGAGTGACGCCATGGCCCGCAATCCCGATCCCCGCACCGCCGGCCCCAAGCCGCCCTTCCCGGAGCAGACGCAGTCCGCCCCCGGCCACGAGGGCGCCATGTCCCCGGAGCCCGACTACGGCGAGCAGTCGTACAAGGGCTTCGGCCGGCTGCAGGACCGCGTCGCGCTGGTGACGGGCGGCGACAGCGGCATTGGCCGCGCGGTGTGCCTGGCCTTCGCGCGCGAGGGCGCGGACGTGTCGTTCGCGTACCTCAACGAGGGCGACGACGCCAACCACACCCGCCGGGTGATTGAGGGCTCCGGGCGGCAGGCGCTGGCCCTGTCCGGAGACATGGCGCTGGAGGCCACCTGCAAGCGCATCGTCGAGGACACGGTGAAGAAGTTCGGCCGCATCGACGTGCTGGTGAACAACGCGGCCTTCCAGGGCAAGGCGGTGGAGAAGTTCGAGGAGCTGGACGCGGAGCGCGTGGAGCGCACCTTCCGGGTCAACATCCTCGCGATGTTCCACATGGTGAAGTACGCGCTGCCTCACATGAAGCCGGGCGCCACCATCATCAACACCGCGTCCATCCAGGCGTATCAGCCCTCGGCCGGAATCCTCGACTACGCCGCCACGAAGGGCGCCATCGTCGCCTTCACCAAGGGCCTGTCCCAGGAGCTCATCAGCCGGGGCATCCGCGTCAACGCCGTGGCGCCGGGCCCCGTGTGGACGCCGCTGATTCCGCAGTCCTTCGACGCGGAGAAGGTGAAGGAGTTCGGCAAGAGCTCGCCCACTGGAAGGCCCGCGCAGCCCGCGGAGCTGGCGCCCTCCTACGTGTTCCTCGCGTGTGACGAGTCGCGCTTCGTCAACGGGGACATCCTGGGCGTCACCGGAGGCATGTTGCTCGCCTGAGTTCCACGCACGGGGTGTGGGGGACTCCAGACCGGAAAATGAGGCCCGGGCCGGAATCCCCCCGCCGTGCCATGCAGCGGACACCAGACGTGTCCTATTGCGGTCGCTTTCGCGAACGCGAGCCGTGGACGGGAAGTTCCAACCTGGGGGGCCGGGTTGCTTTCGGCGTGGGCTCCGTTTCTGATCTGTGACGGAGCTTACCTCTCTCCATAGGAGGCAGCCACGCATGCAGCTCAACATCACCTTCCGTCAGTTCGGAGCGTCGGATTCCCTGAAGGAGTACGCCCGTGAAAAGGTCGAGCGGGTGAACCGACTGCTGGACCGGGCTGGTGAGGCCCACGTGGTGCTATCGTTGGAGCGGCACCTGCATCACGCGGACATCACCATCCACTCCGGCGCCTGGATCCTCCGGGGGCGTGAGAAGAGCGATGACATGTACGCGTCCATCGACCTGGCGATGGACAAGATCGAACGCCAGCTGCGCCGCTACCGCGACAAGCTCAAGTCGCACCACGGCAAGGAGAAGGTCCACCACCGCCAGGACCTGGTGAAGGTCCGCCACGACGTCTTCGAGCTCCACGAGCCGGAGCAGGCCGCCGAGGCCTCCGCCCCCGCCGCCCAGGCCGCGCCCGCCGCCGCCCCGGCGCCGGTGGCCGAGTCGGGCGTCGCCCGCCTGGTGCGCACCACGCACCTGGCCATCCAGTCGCTGTCCGTGGATGACGCGGTGATGCAGATGAACTTGATGAACAACGACTTCTACGTGTTCCAGAACCAGCAGTCCCAGGCGCTGTCCATCGTCTACCGCCGCAAGGAGGGTGGGTTCGGCCTCATCGAACCCCACCTGCCCGACGCGCCGGTGGCCGCCACCGGCACCTGACCGCCGTTCGGTTGAACCCAGGGACCGGGTCCGGGGCCTTTCCAGGCCCGGGGCCCGGGGCCCGGGCTGACGCGCAGTGAGCGAAGCGCCTGCCACCGCCCAGGCGACCCTTGCGCGAATCCAGTGTGAGGAGTAATTGCCGGCCGAGGAATCATTGCCGGCCCGGAGCGCCAGTGCGGGAGCGCCATTGAGAATCGCCGATTTCCTCAGCCCCCAGGCGGTCGTCGCGGACATGCAGTCCCGGACCAAACCCGAGGTGCTGCGCGAGCTGAGTGCCACGCTGGCCCGGGCGCATCCGAATCTGCGCGAGGACCGGCTGGTGGCGGTGCTCCAGGAACGCGAGAAGCTGGGCAGCACGGGGATTGGCGAAGGCGTGGCCATCCCGCACGGCAAGCTGGCGGGCATGGACAGCCTCCAGGCGGCCTTCTGCGTGTCGCGCACGGGGGTGGACTTCGAATCCATCGACGGCAAGCCCACGCACCTGTTCTTCGCGCTGGTGGCGCCGGAGAACAGCGCCGGGGTGCACCTGAAGGCGCTGGCGCGCATCTCGCGGCTCTTCAAGAACCCGCGCTTCCGGGCGGCCATCCTGGAGGCGCCCTCGGCCGCGGACATCCACGCCCTCATCGTCCAGGAAGACGCGCGGCCCTGAGGGCCTGACAGGAGACGCCCCGCATGGACGTCGTCCTGCGTCCCATCAACGACCGCTTCTTCCATGAGCAGGTGCTGCCCTTCTTCGCGCACGCCATGGGGGATGCCTCCGGCGCGCTGGAGGCGCTCGCCAACCACCTGGGGGACGCGCAGGCGTTCACGCTCTGCCAGCGGCTGGCCTCGTCGGCGCTGCCGGGGGGCGTGGGGTCGGTGGACTCGGACGGGTGGATGGACCTGGTGGACCGGCTGGTGTTCCAGCCCTGGCGCGAGTCGCCCGGCGGCTGGGAGGTGGGCGGGGCCCCCGGCGGCTACGCGGACGAGTGGGACGAGGCGCTGAACCTGGCGCTGATGGTGGAGGACCCGTCCTATCCCTACTGGGACGCGAAGGCGGCGCGCGTGGTGCGGGACAACTTCCGCCGCCGTCCCCCGGGCGAGCAGGGGCTGGCGTCGCTCCTGGCCGGGCAGTGGGACCCCTTCCCGGAGTTCCCGCCGGACCGCGTCTTCGTGACGCAGGGCCGGGGCGAGTACGCGCCCCGGGAGCGGTTCGCCTTCGCGGACTGGGCCTGGCGGCCGGCGAAGACGGTGCTGCACTGGCAGGTGAACCTGCCGCGCAAGCTGGAGCGGCTCCTGGCGCGTGAGCAGGAGCGCATGAAGCTGCCGGTGTTGCCGGAGCGCGACGAGGTGTTGGGCTACTGGACGGGGAAGCTGCCCCAGCCGCCGCCCCTGTCCGTGCTGTTCTCCGGCCTGGGCCCCAACGCCGCCACGTGGATCCGCGAGCTGGGCGCGCTCACGCTGCACCTGCGCACCGCCGCGCAGACGAAGCAGGGCCTGGCCGCGCTGGTGACGCGCGGGACCACCGTGCGGCTGTGAGCCGCGCGGGCCCTGCCGCAATGGCGCCCCGTCCCAATCCGTAGTGTCACGGGCACGCATGCCCGCCGTATGAGGCCCACCGAGGCCCCGGAGGAGTCCGCCCCATGTCCCCCTTCTCGCGATGCTTCTCCCGCGCGCTGCTGATCTCCACGGCCCTGCTGACGGGAGGCTGTGCCTCCTCGCGTGGCGCCGGGCAGACCGCCGCCGCATCCGGCGTGGACGCGGCCTACCCGGTGGGTCTCTCTTCGCTGACGGTGGAGGACGCCGCGCGCCACCGCTCGTTGAAGACGGTGGTCTGGTATCCGGCGGCGCCCGGCACGCGGATGGAGACGCAGCCGGCTTCGCCCATCTTCGCGCCCTTCCTCGCGGCGAAGGACGCGCCGGTGTCGGACGCACGGGGGCGCTGGCCGGTGGTGCTGCTGTCGCACGGCAGCGGGGGCACGGCCATCAACATGTCCTGGCTGGGCGCGCACCTGGCGGCGCACGGCTTCCTCGTCGTGTCGGTGAACCACCCGGGCAACACCTACGGGAACGACAGCCCGGAGGGGTACGCGCGCGGCTATGAGCGGCCCCGGGACTTCACGGCCGTGCTGGACCACCTGCTGAAGGATGCGAAGTGGGGCCCGCGCATGGACCCGGAGCGCATTGGCGCGGCGGGGCACTCCATGGGCGGCTACACGGCGCTGGCGCTGGTGGGCGCGCGCATGAACCTGGCGTGGATCGCCGAAGGCTGCACCGCGCCGGAGACCCGCGACCACGTGGGGTGCGAGGGCCTGCGGGACGTGGACTACAGCCGCATCGACATGACGGTCGCGCGCGCGTCGTACCAGGACCCGCGCGTGAAGGCGGCCTTCGCGATGGCGCCGGGCATGGCGGGCTCCTACGAGCCCCGGGACCTGGCGGACATCCAGAAGCCCGTGGAGCTGGTGCTCGCGAAGGGCGACGAGCTGATGCCGCACGCGCTCATGGGCATGAAGCTGGCGGGGCAGCTGCCCGCGGCGAGGACGGTGGTGCTCGACGACGCCGGGCACTTCAGCTTCCTGCCCGAGTGCAAGCCGCTGGGCTTCGAGGTCGCGCCGCCGCTGTGCCGGGACGAAGTCCCTGGGACGCGCGCGGCCACGCATGCGCGCACGCAGGCGGAGGCGGTGGCGTTCTTCCGTCGCACGCTGGACGTCCAGTGAGCAGACGTCTGGGCTGAGGTAGACGGCGCGTTCTGGATTTACTTGGTTCGCTGTTCCCGGCCATGCTCGGGGGCCATGTTCCGCCCCTGTCCCATGCTCCTCGTCTCCGCCGTGCTGCTGGCGGGCGGCTGTTCCTCGTCGAAGAAGGCGGAGGCGCCGCGCACGGACCACGCGTCGCTCTACGGGGAGGACGCGGCCTGGGCGGTGGGCGTCACGCAGTCGCTGACGTACGAGGACCCGGTCCGCCGCCGCACGCTGAAGCCGCTGGTCTGGTACCCGGTGGCGCCCGGCACGCCGATGGACAACCGCGCGCCGTCGGACGTGTTCAAGCCGTTCTACGGAGCGAAGGACGCACCGCTGTCGGACGCACGGGAGCGCTGGCCGGTGGTGCTGCTGTCGCACGGCAGCGGGGGCTCGGTGATGGACCTGTCCTGGTTCGGTTCGAACCTGGCGGCGCACGGCTTCGTCGTGGTGGGGCTGAACCATCCGGGCAACACCTTCGGCGACACGAGCCCGGAGGGCTTCGCGCGCGCCTACGAGCGCCCGCAGGACTTCACGGTCGTCCTGGACCACCTGCTGAAGGACCCGAAGTGGGGCCCGCGAGTGGATCCGGAGCGCATCGGCGCGGCGGGACACTCGATGGGCGGCTACACGGCGTTGGCGCTGGTGGGGCTGAACCTGAACCTGGAGTGGATTGAGAAGCGCTGCAAGACGCCAGGAACCCGCGAGGAGATTGGCTGCGAGGGCCTGCGAGACGTGGACTACAGCCGCATCGACATGAAGCGCGCGCGAGCGTCGTACCTGGATCCGCGGGTGAAGGCCGCGTTCGCGATGGCGCCGGGCATGGCCGCTTCGTTCGAAGCGCGGGACACCGCCGACATCCAGAAGCCGGTGGCGCTGGTGCTCGCGAAGGGAGATGAGCTGATGCCGCACGAAGGGCACGGCATGCACCTGGCAGGACTGCTGCCGGCCGCGACGACCGTGGTGCTCGAAGACGCCGGCCACTTCACGTTCCTGCCCGAGTGCTACCCGAAGGGCTTCGACGTCATCGCGATGCTGTGCCGGGACCCGGTGGCGGGGACGCGTCCGGCTTCGCATGCGCGCACGAACGCGGAAGGCGTGGCGTTCTTCCGCCGCACGCTCGACGTGCGCTGAGGCCTCAGGCCGGAGCGGCGGCCTTCGGCGGGCTCTCCAGGAGGATGGTGACCGGCCCGTCGTTCACGAGCGCGACCTTCATGTCCGCGGCGAAGATGCCCGTGCCCACGGTGAGGCCTCGCTGGCGCAGCGCTTCGCAGGCTCGCTCGTAGAGGGCCTTGGCCGCGACGGGCTCCATCGCGTCGATGAAGCTGGGCCGGCGGCCCTTGCGCGCGTCGCCGTAGAGGGTGAACTGGCTCACGACGATGAGGTGCTTGGAGGTGTCCTCCAGCGACAGGTTCATCTTGCCGTCGGCGTCCTCGAAGATGCGCAGCGTGGCCAGCTTCTCCACCATCCACGTGAGGTCCGCGTCGGTGTCGCCCTTGCCCACGCCCAGCAGCACGAGCAGGCCCGGACCCATCTCGCTCACGCGCTTGCCGTCCACCGTCACCGACGCTTCCAGTACGCGCTGCACCACGGCCTTCATGTGTTCGTCACCTCCGCCCCTGCTTCCTGCCAGGGACGCCCGGGGCCTTCAAGTCACCGTCCCTCGTGGCGCGGATCCATCGCGTCACGCAGCGCATCGCCCAGCAGGTTGAAGCCCAGCACCGTGACCGCCAGCGCGATGCCGGGAAACAGGGCCACGTGCGGTGCCACCAGCAGGTACTGCGTCCCCTGGTCCACCAGCGCGCCCCACGACGGTGTGCCCGGTGGGACGCCCAGCCCCAGGAAGCTCAGGGACGCCTCCGCGACGATGGCGCCCGGCAGCGCGAACGTCGCCTGCACGAGCAGCGGCCCCGCCGCGTTGGGCAACAGGTGCCGCACCAGGATGCGGCCCGGCCCGCTCCCCAGGGCCCGAGCCGCCTGCACATAGTCCCGTTCGCGCAGGGTCAGCACCTGTGCACGCGTCAGCCGCGCGTAGCCCGTCCACCCGGTGAACGACAACGCGAACACCACGTTGGCGAGGCTGGGCCCCAGCACCGCCGTGATGAACAGCGCCAGCAGGATGCCGGGGAACGCGAGCAGCACGTCCACCAGCCGCATCAGCGCTTCGTCCACCAGCCCGCCCGCGTAGCCCGCGATGCCGCCCAGCGTGATGCCCACCGCGGCGGACAGCACCACGGCGAAGAAGGACACCTCCAGCGACACGCGAGCGCCGTAGAGCACGTGCGTCAGGACATCAATGCCGTTCTCCCCCGTGCCCAGCAGGTGGCCCGGCGTCGGAGGCGACAGCTCGCGCGTGAGGTCGATGGCGTCCGGCGCATGCGGACTGAGCCACGGCGCGAACAGCGCGGTGAACACCCAGACGCACGCCACGGCGAGCCCGAACCGGGCACCCCACGAGTTCAGCCGGAAGCGGTGGGCCGCGCTCATGAGCGCCTCCGCACGCGCGGGTCGACCCATGCATACGTAAGGTCGGTGAGCGTGTTGACCAGCACGTAGCAGAACGTGAAGAGGAGCACCGTGGCGCGCACGGTGTTGTAGTCGCGCCTCTCGATGGCGGTGAGCAGCAGCGTGCCCATGCCCGGCCACGCGAACACCTTCTCCGTCACGATGGCGCCACCCAGCAGCGCGCCGAACTCCAACCCCAGCACGGTCACCAGCGGCAGCAGCGCGTTGCGGAACGCGTGCTTCCACAGCACCACTTGAGGGGACAGGCCCTTGGCCCGAGCCACCGTGACGTAGTCCTCACGCAGCGCTTCCAGCATCGTCGCGCGAGTCATCCGGGCGAGGAACGCGGCCAGCGCCGTGCCCAGCGTGAACGCGGGCAGCACCAGATGCCGCCACGACTCCGCGCCCGACACGGGCAGCCAGTCCAGCTTCAGCGCGAACAGGATGATCAGCACCGGCCCCAGCCAGAAGCGGGGCAGGGCGACTCCCGCCACGGACACGCCCATCGCCGCCGCGTCCACGGGTGTCCCTCGCCGGGCCGCCGCCATCACGCCCAGGGGCAGCGCCAGCACCAGGGACACGGCCATGGCCGCCACCGTGAGCAGCAGCGTGTACGGCAGCGCCGCGCCCAGGGCCGGCAGCACCTTGCGCTGGAACGGAGGCAGCGACGTGCGCAGCTCCCCGGTGGCCAGGTCCCGAGCGAACGTCCAGAGCTGCGCGTACCACGGCAGGTCCAACCCCACGGCCTGCCGCAGCGCCGCGCGGTCCACCTGCGTCGCCTGTTCCCCCAGCATCACGTCCACCGGGTCGCCCGGCACGAGGTGCAGGAACAGCGACACCAGCAACAGCGCCCCCACCATCGCGATGACCGCGGACACGAGCCTCCGGGTCATGGCGTCACCTCCCGCGCCTTCGCCAGCGGCAGCAGCAGGCCGTGCGCGCTGGGCTCGAAGTCCGCGAGCCGCGAGGACACCACCGCGACGCTCGCCTCGTGCCACAGCGGGATGACGGGCATGTCCGCGTCCAGCTCCCGCTGCGCCTCCGCGTAGAGCGTCTTGCGCTCCTCCCGCGACGCCTGCGTCGCCGCGTCCAGCACCCGGTCCAGCTTCGGATCCTTCAAGGCGCCCCGGTTGAACCCGCCCCAGTGGTTCTCCGGCCCGGGGATGTTCGCGGAATGGAACGCGCCCCGCAGCAGGTCCGGCTCCATCACGGCGGCCCACTTCAACGTGAACAACTCGAAGCGGCCCCGCCGCACGTCCTCGAAGAACGTCCCGAACTCCAGCGCCCGCACCTCCACCGCGATGCCGCCCTTCGCCAGCTGCTCCTTGAGCACCAGCGCCACCGCGCGCCGGAAGCGGTCCGTGCTCGTCTTGAACGTGAAGGACAGGCGCGGCCGTCCCCCGGGCCCGTCCGGATCCGGATACCCCGCCGCGTCCAGCAGCCGGGCCGCCTCCTCCGGCGCATAGCCGCACCCCTGCGTCTCGGTGAAGGCCCAGTGCTCGCGAGGCAGCATGCTGGACGCGGGCTCCGCCAGGCCGTGCAGCTTGTGCTCCACCAGCGGGCGCACGTCGATGAGGTGACACAGCGCCTGCCGCACGCGCACGTCCGCGAGCGGCCCCTCGCGCAGGTTGAGCCCCAGGTACGTGAAGCCCGTGCCCGGCTTCGTCTCCACCCGCAGGTGCGACGCTTTTCGCAGCGCGGGCAGCACCGCCGGGGACACGCCGTTCACCACCAGGTCCGCCCGCCCCTTGAGCAGCTCCAGCACCCGCGTCGTCTCGTCCCGCACCACGCGGAACGTCAGCCGCGACAGGGCGGGCTTTCCCCCGTGCCAGCCCTCGAAGGGGACCAGCGTCAGGTGCTCCTCGTCCGGCCACGACTCGAACCGGAACGGGCCCGCGCCCACCGGGTGCCCGGCTTGCGCCTCGATGCCTCCGGGCCCCGCGCGCTCCGAGGGCAGGATGGCCGCGGACAGCTCCGCGAGCAGCGGCGCATAGGGCCGCTTCAGGTGGAAGCGCACCGTGCGGGCGTCCACCACCTCCACCCGCTCCAGCGGCTCGTACCGCTCGCGCTTGGGGCTGCCCAGCTTCGGGTCGCGCAGGGCGTCGAAGCTGGCCTTCACGTCTTCAGCCGTCAGGGCGCTGCCGTCGTGGAAGGTGAGCCCCGGGCGCAGGATGAACTCCACCACCGTGGCGGAGACGTCACGGAAGGACTCCGCCAGCTGGGGCACCGGCCGGCTCGCGTCATCGAAGGTGATGAGCCCCGGACTGACGAGCTGCGCCAGCCGCTGTCCATGGGCCGTGAGGGCGAAGCGGTCATCCAGGCTGTCCGGTGGGGCCTCCAACAACACCGTGACGCCCGCGGGCGGCGCCGCTTCCCGGCAGCCGGCGGCCAGCGCCAGCGCGAGGAGGAACACCCGGAGGGCGCGGGAGGGCAGGGGAGGCATGGCGTCTGTCACGAGGTGGATGTCAGGCGGCACGTCCATGCTGCGACAGCCTTCTTCCTGTTTCCAGGAAGCAGGCAGGCGGGCAGGGTAGCGGCGGCCGTGGATCCTCCCCCCACCCTTGCCGCCCCTTTCGTCCCTTCTTCATAATGGAACGCGACTTCCCCGGAGCGTGCGTGCAGGCTTTTCGAACCAGACCCTTCTGGGCAGCGACCGCCATTGCCTTGTGGCTTCCCTCCGCCACACTGGCAGCGTCGCCGTCCGCAGAAAAAAAGGCTGAGCGTGAAGCGCTGAAGAACGCGCTCGTGCAGGTCATGCAGCGCACCGCGCTCAAGAGCAGCCGCGTCGGCGTGCACATGCAGAGCCTGGACGACGGCACCATCGTGTTCAGCCACAACGCGGACGAACTGCTCAACCCCGCCTCCAACGTGAAGCTCATCACGTCCTCGGCGGCGCTCGTCGCCCTGGGGCCGGAGTACCGCTACGAGACGGAGTTCCTCGTCGAGCCGGAGATGCCGGCCGACGGCAAGGTCAAGACGCTCTACGTGCGCGGCAAGGGTGACCCCACCATCACCACCGAGCGCCTCTACGGCATGACCTCCGAGCTGCTCCACGCGGGCCTCAAGGAGGTGCAGGACATCGTCGTGGACGACTCCTGGTTCGACGCCGAGCGCACGCCGCCCGGTTACGACCAGGAGGACTCCGACCGCGCGTACATGGCGCCCACCGGCGCGGTGAGCCTCAACTGGAACGCGGTCGCCGTCTACGTGCGCTCCGCTCCCGGCGGCAAGGCCGTGGTCGACATGGAGCCCCCCAGCGACTACTTCGTCGTGGACAGCTCCGTCACCAGCGGCCCCGGCCGCGCGCGCCGCGTGTCCGTGAAGTCCGACGCGTCCGGTGACAAGCAGAAGATCGTCGTCAAGGGCCAGGTCCCCGACGAGCGCGGCGCCGTCAGCGTCTGGAAGAAGATCGACAACCCGCCCATGTACTTCGGCGGGTCGCTCAAGCAGTTGCTCACCTCGCGTGGCGTGAAGGTGAAGGGCAAGGTGAAGCTGGGCCTGACGCCGTCGCGCGCGAAGGTCGTGCACGTGTCCCAGTCCGACACGTTCGACATCGTCCTCAAGCGCCTCAACAAGCTGTCCAGCAACTTCGTCGCGGAGACGCTGCTCAAGACGATGGGCGCGGAGCTGCGCGGACAGCCGGGCTCGTTCACCAAGGGCATCGACGTGGTGGAGGAGTTCCTGGACCGCGACGTGGGCATCCCGCGCGGCACCTACGTGATGAAGAACGGCAGCGGTCTCAACGACGCCAACCGCTTCTCCACCGCGCAGGTGGACCGGCTCCTGCGCCACATGTACGAGCGCTTCCCGCTGGCCCCGGAGTACCTGTCCTCGCTGGGCATCGCCGGCAAGGACGGCACGCTCAAGTACCGCTTCGACGGCACGGACGCCGTGGGCCGGCTGCGCGCCAAGACGGGCACCCTGGAGGGCGTCTCCGCGCTCAGCGGCTACGTGCAGTCCGCGGGCGGAGAGAAGTTCTCCTTCTCCATCATGGTCAATGACTACGCGGGCCGCGCCGGTCCCGTCGTCGCGGGCATGGACGCGCTGGGCGCCGCCGTGGCCGCCACCGGCTCCACGCTGGGGCCGGGCACCGCGCTGGCCTCCCTCAATGAAGACCAGAAGCCGCAGGGCGGACTGCCGGACATCGCCAACCGCGTGAAGACGTACCTGGAGCTGGGCAAGCAGCGCGACCAGCGCAACATCGGGTTCCTCCGCACCGCGTGGCGCAGCGAGCGCGACCCCGCCGTGCGCGCCGTGCTGGCGGAGAGCCTCTACCAGTCCAACCCGCACGACTACCTGGGCACCCGCACGCTGCTGGACAGCTACTCCGCCACGGACGAGGTCTACGGCCGCCTGCGCCAGGTGGCCCGCGCCCTGTCCGTGGGCGTGCCCGGTGTCAGCTCCATGGTGGAGCTCGCTTCCGGCGGAAACACGGAGGCCCTGGCCCGCGTGCTGGAGCTGTGCCGCGCGGCCGGCGTCGCCCAGGACCTCCAGGCCCAGGAGGAGCTGGTGGACGGCCTGGGTGAAGTGGCCCGCACCGCACCGGAGGAGCTGGTCACCACCCTGCGCACCGCCAGCCCCGCCGAGCGCGACGCGACCGTGACGCTCCTGGCCCAGGGCCTGGTGAAGACCGGGGACACCAACCACCCGTTCTGGAAGTCCCTGCGCAAGCTGGGCTCCGGCGGGACGGATCCGCAGCTCGTCGCCTTCGCCAAGGGCCTGGACTCCACGCTCACCACCAAGACGGCCGAGGCCCGCTCCTCCCAGCGCGCCCAGCCCGTCCAGGTGGTGGCGCCCGCGTCCGCCACGCCCAACGTCGTCCCTGCCTCCGGCATCCTCCGCCCGGGCGGGTAGGGCTCCTTCGCCGTGCCTCTTCCGCCCGGACGCGCGCCGTCCGGGCGGCCTGTCTCCTCCTCAAACCCAAGGCCCCGGAATCCCTGAGGCTTTCCGCCCGGAGAGCAGGCGGGCGTGCGTCCTGTCCGCCTCCGGCCGGTTTCTGGCCCGGGGAATGTCAGTGGTGGATGCTATGGGCTGAAGGACCTGTCGGGGCGTGTGGCCTCGCAGGGTGCACCTGACCCGTCGGTGGGTCAGGTATCGGGAGGAAACATGGCTGGAGGCGTGAACAAGGTCATTCTCATCGGCAACCTCGGGGCGGACCCCGAAGTGCGCTTCACCCCGGGCGGTCAGGCCGTGGCGAACTTCCGCATCGCGACGAGCGAGAGCTGGAACGACAAGAATGGCCAGAAGCAGGAGCGCACCGAGTGGCACCGCATCGTCGTCTGGGGAAAGCTCGCGGAGCTGTGCGGCGAGTACCTCAAGAAGGGACGGCAGTGCTTCGTCGAAGGCCGTCTGCAGACGCGCGAGTGGATGGATAAGGAGAACAAGAAGAACTACACCACCGAGGTCGTCGCCACCTCCGTCACCTTCCTCGGCGGCCGTGACGCCGGTGAGGGCTACAGCGGCGGCGCTGGCAATGGCGGCGGGCGCCGGCAGCAGCAGGGCACCGGCGGCGGCTACGGGCAGGGCCGTGACGACTACGGTCAGCCGCCTCCCATGGGCATGGACGACGCTGGCGCCATGGGCGGCAACCACGGCGGCGCGGACGACGACATCCCGTTCTAACGCCCGGGGGCCTCTCCCCTGAAAAGCGAACCGGCCGCTCCTGGAAGTCAGGGGCGGCCGGTCGTGTTTTCGGGCGCCGGGGCTTCAAGGCCCCGGCGCTGCTTCAAGCCGCCTTCAGCCGACGTCCAGGCCCGCCGGGCCGTACGCCGCGCCCGCAGTGTAGAGGGCGTAGATGGCGCCCCAGGACATGGCCAGCAGGATGAGGAAGATGAGGATGGAGATGGGCTCGAAGCGGCGCATGGAGCGGTCGCTCGCGAGGATGCCCCAGCCCATGCCGAAGGTCTGCAGGCCGTTGGCCAGGTGGTACGCGGTGCCCAGCGTGCCCAGCAGGTAAACCATCAGCGTGGGGCCGTGGAAGTGCATCTCCCGCGCGATATCCATGAAGGGCTCCGCGTGACCCTCCACCAGGCGCGGGTGCAGGAACGCCAGCCAGATGTGGGCGCCCAGGAACGCGAGCACGCCCAGTCCCGCCACGCGCTGCACGATGTACTTGAGGTTGCCGTAGTTGTTGTAGGCGAGGTTGTTCGGCTTCATCGTGAAGATGCGCACCAGCCCCCACGCCGTGTGGATGAGGAGCGGCAGCATGACGATGATGAACGTGAACGCCTGGGCGAACGGGTTCGCGTACTCCGTCACCGACTTTTCCCAGGCCGTCGCGCCGTAGAAGGCGGACAGGTTGTCCCACAGATGGTTGATGACCCAGATGCTCAGGGGCACCACGGCGAGGAACGACCCCAGCCGCGACTTCAAGAGGGGATTCCGGTCGGTGAGGGCTTCAGCGGTGGCTTGGGTGCTCATCGGGTCTCCAGCGGGGCGCGCGGATGGGTGGGGTGAAGACCCCCGCGAGCCCAAGTCAGGGCCTGGGTGCTACGGCCAACGGGCGGTTTATAGCCGTTCCGTCACGCAGGCTGGATTTCTTCCGCATCCGGCGCCTCCGGCCGCGCCAGCCGGGGAACACCGACTCATAAGCCCTGGCGATGCCAGCCCCCCGCCCTGACTGCTGGCCGCCAGGCAGGCGCCCCCGCCCCGTCCCTCTTCCGTTGGCGGGCGCGAGCGGGTGGGGCACGCTAACCAGCCCTATGCCTGATGAGCTTGTCAGTGGATTGTTGAAGGCGTCGGACCTGCGCCTGGTGCTGGCCACCACCGGGGACCTGTCCCGCCAGGCCCGCGCCACCCACCAGAGCATGCCGGCCTCCGCCGCGCTCCTGTCCCAGGGCCTCACCGCCGCCGCCCTCATGGGCTCGCTCCGGAAGGGCACGGACTCCCGGATCAACCTGCAACTGGAGTGCGACGGCCCCCTGCGCGGCCTCTTCGTGGACGGCGACGCCAACGGTGTCGTGCGCGGCTACGTGAAGAACACGCTGGTGGAGTACACCGGTTCGGAGGGGCGCTATCACTGGCGCCCGGTGCTGGGGAACCAGGGCTTCCTGTCCGTGCTGCGCGACCAGGGCGGCGGGGAGTACTACCGCTCGTCCGTGGAGCTGGAGCACTTCGACCTGGTGGCGGACCTGGAGCGCTACTTCCACCAGTCGGATCAGGTGCCCTCGCACCTGCTCATGGCGCAGCTGCCCTCGCTGGTGGACGGCCAGGAGGATCCGCTCGGCACCGTGGTGGGCCTCCTGGTGCAGCCCCTGCCAGACGGGGACCGGGAGGCCTTCAAGGCGCTGGGCACCCGGCTCAAGGCGCAGTTCCAGGCGGCCGTGCAGGCGCACGCGCAGGACGGGGCGGCGACGCTGCTGCGCTCGCTGGTGCCGGAGGCGGACCTGGAGATCATGTCCCGCTATCCGCTGCGCTTCACCTGCTCCTGCAGCCGAGACCGCGTGAAGCTCGCGCTCCTGGCCATGGGCCGCGAGGAGCTGAAGGACCTGCTGGAGAAGGAAGGCCAGGCGGAGGCCACCTGCCAGTTCTGCACGACGCGCTATGTCATCCCCGGCGCGGAGATCCAGCAGATGCTCACGGAGGGCACGGCCTGAGTCCGCCGCGCTGAAGACAGACATCCCGGTTCCCCGGCCTGGGCGGCGCGATGATTCAGCGCTGCACATCCTCAGGGGAGCGGGCACGGCGGTTGTGGCGGGGTCGCGGTGCTCGGGATATGACAGGGCCGCACCTCACCCGGAGCTTTCGCCGTGGCCATCAAGCGGGCAGCGCCGCCGAAGTCCCAGGACCAGCGCAACCCTTCCCCGAAGTCCTCCGTGCCCTCCGCCACCCAGAAGGATGGGGCGGAGAAGCTCGTCTCCATTCCCAATGACATGGTGCTGGCGCCCCAGGTGGAGGCCCCGCGCCAACCCACCGGCCGCGACCAGTCCCGGCACAAGTCCACGGGCGTGGTGGAGCTGTCGTGGGCGGAGTTCGACCGGAAGGTGCAGCAGCTGGCGCGCACCATCCGTCAGGCCTGGGAGCCACAGGCGGTGGTGGGCGTGGCCCACGGCGGCGTGTTCGTGGGCGGGGCGCTCGCGGGCGCGCTCGGCTGCGAGTTCTTCCCCGTGCGCATCAGCCGCCGCAGCCGCGACAAGGCCGAGCGCACCCAGGAGCGCGGCCAGCCGCAGGTGAGCGGGGAGATGCCCACGGAGCTCAAGGGCCGCCGCGTGCTCATCGTGGATGACATCGCGTCCAGCGGCGACACGCTGGAGCTGGCCACCACGCTCGCGAAGAAGGTGGGCGCGAAGGAGATCCGCACCGCGTGCCTCATCGCGCGGCCGGAGGGCTTCACGCCGGACCACGTGGGGCTGTCCACGGACTCGCTCTTCGTCTTCCCGTGGGACTACCAGCCGGTGATGGGCGACGCGCACCTCGACGACGACCCGGACAAGGCTGGAGCCTGAGGCCCGCGCGAAGGGCGCTGACGCGGCGATGATCATCGGGACGGCGGGGCACATCGACCACGGCAAGACGTCCCTCGTGAAGGCGCTGACGGGCACCGACACCGACCGGCTCCCGGAGGAGAAGCGGCGGGGCATCACCCTGGAGCTGGGCTTCGCCCACCTGCCGCTCCCCGGCGGACAGGTGGCGGGCGTGGTGGACGTGCCCGGCCATGAGCGCTTCGTGAAGGCCATGGCCGCGGGCGCGGGCGGCGTGGACCTGGCCGTGCTGGTGGTGGCGGCGGACGAAGGCGTCATGCCCCAGACGCGCGAGCACCTGGACATCTGCCGCCTGCTGGGCGTGAAGGCGGGCGTCGTCGCGCTCACCAAGGCGGACCTGCTGGAGGGCCTGGGCGAGGACTGGCGCGCGCTGGTGGAGGCGGACCTGGTCGCGCTCACCACCGGCACCTTCCTGGAGGGCGCGCCCGTGGTGCCGGTGTCCTCGCGCACGGGCGCGGGACTGCCCGAGCTGAAGGCGGCGCTCGCCCGCGCGGCGGCCACGCTGCCCAGGCGCCCCGCGGAGGGGCCCGCGTTCCTGCCCGTGGACCGGGCCTTCACCATCAAGGGCTTCGGCACGGTGGTGACGGGCACGCTGTTGTCCGGCGCGCTGGCGGTGGACGACGCGGTGGCGCTGCTTCCTGCCGTGGCCGGCGCGCGTCCGGGCCCCTTTCGCGTCCGGGGCGTGCAGGTGCATGGCCAGCCGGTGACGCGCGTGGAGGCGGGACAGCGCGCGGCGGTGAACGTGGCGGACGTGCAGACGGAGGACGTGCACCGGGGCATGGTGCTCACGCGCTCGGGCGAGCTGCCGGAGACGTCCATGCTGGACGTGGAGCTGACGCTGCTGCCCGCCGCGGAGGCGCCGCTGCCCAAGCGCCGCAAGCTGCTGTTGCACCTGGGCACCGCGCAGGTGGAGGCCACGGTGGCGCTGCTGGATTTGGACTCGCTTCCTCCGGGGGAGACGGGGCTCGCGCAGCTGCGGCTGGAGTCGCCGGTGGGCGCGCTCGTGGGCCAGCGCTTCATCCTGCGCGGCTCGCGCGCGCTGCCGGGGCGGGGCGCCACGGTGGCCGGAGGGCGCGTGCTCTCCATCACGCCGCCGCGCCGGCGCCGGGGCGCGTCCACGGTGGTGCGGCCGCTGTTGGAGGCGGACGCGGCCGGGCAGGTGGCGTGGCTCCTCAAGCAGGCGGGCTACGCGGGGCTCACGCAGACGGAGCTGTTCGGCCGCTCGGGGCTCTCTCCCAAGGTGCTCGCGCGCACGCTGGAGCTTTCGGGCGCGAAGGGGCAGGTGCTGCTGGTGGACCGCGACCGGCGGCTCTACGTGGCGCAGGACGTGTTCGAGGGCCTGCGTCAGCGCTCGCTCGCGCTGCTCGCCGCGTTCCACGAGCGTGAGCCCATGCGCGAGGGCCTGTCCCGGGAGGAGCTCCGTCAGCGGCTCTCCGCCCAGCTGGACGGGCGCCTGTTCCAGCGCGTGGTGCAGGCGCTGGTGGACTCAGGCCATGTGGAGGCGGAGAAGGACCTGGTGCGCCTGCAGGGCCGGGGCCGTACGCTGACGCTGGGCGACGAGGCCGCGCGCACGCGTCTGGCCGCGGAGCTGTCCGCGGCGGGGCTCGCGCCGCCCACCGTCACGGAGCTGTCGCAGAAGCTGGGGCTGGTTCCCGCGAAGCTCCAGGAGCTGCTGAAGGTGCTGGTGTCGGCGGGCACGGGCGTGCGGGTGAGCGAGGAGCTGTGTTTCGACGCGCGCGCGCTGGAGGAGCTGCGGGGACGGCTGGTGGCGTACCTGAAGGAGCACCGGGAGATTTCCACGCAGGGCTTCAAGGAACTGGTGGGCCAGAGCCGCAAGTTCACCATCCCCCTGTCGGAGTACTTCGACCGGGAGAAGGTGACGCTGCGGGTGGGGGACAAACGGGTGTTGCGTCGCGGATGAGTGCCAAGGCCTACAGCGAACAGGAACTGCGTACCCTGGTGGATGCCTTCACCCAGCCCGTGCTGGTGGTGGATGGCGGTGGGATCGTCTCCGTGGCCAATGCCGGGTACGCGCGGCTGTTGGGCCTGCCCGTGGAGCAGGTGGAGGGCCGCTCCTTCCTGGACTTCGTCCAGCCGGAGGACCGCAGCCGGATGGCGGACCGCTTCCAGCGGGTGGCCACCGGCGCGCCGCTGGACGGGCGTCCCCAGCTCTACAAAATCTTCAGCGTCCAGGGCGCCACGGGCGAGCTGTACGTCCAGGCCAACCCCCTGCGGCTGGAGGGCGGGCGCTTCGCGCTCCTGCTCAGCTGCATGGTGAGGGCGGAGCGCCCCCGGGAGCTCGTGGTGGCGGAGCGGCTGGTGGACACGTCCGCGGGGCTGGTGTCCGCGCGCTCGGAGGAGGGCGTGCGGCGCGTGGCCCTGGCCGGCCTGGAGGACGCGGGCTTCCGGGCGCGGCTCTTGCGCTGGGAGGGCACGCGGTGGCTGGCGCGCGACGGCGTGTCCCTGCCGGCGGACACGCACCTGGCGCTGGAGGCGCTGTCGGACGGGCGGCCTGTCTTCGGCGGCGCGGACCAGGCGCAGCCCACGCACGCGTACCTGCCGGTGGGCGGGCCCCAGTCGGAGGTGCTCTGGGTCGCGGGTCCGTGGGTGGCGCCCCGGCACGGCTCGGTGCTGACGCTGTTCGCGAAGGTGGTGGGCGCGGCGCTCGCGGACGCGCACCTCCAGGCGGACGGCGCGCGCAGCCGCTGGGAGGTGGAGGCCGTGGCGGAGATGGCGCGCTTCGTGGCGCAGCCCGTGCCCCCGCCGCCGGAGACGTTCCTCGCGCGCGTGGCGGAGCTGCTCCAGGCCCGCGCGGTGGCGCTGCACGTCACCTCCGGGCAGGGGCAGGGCGAGGCCCCCCGGCTCGCCGCCCACGTGGGGCTGGAGGAGGGGAGTGACCGGGCCACCGGCGTGCTGCTGGCCGCGTCCCTGCGGGAGGACGGGGGCGTGCTGTCGTCGGAGTCGCAGGGGCGCGCGCTGGAGGCGCTGTCCCAGGGCCGCTTCGGCAGCGGGACGGCGGCGCGGCTCACCCGGGGCGGGGAGTGCGTGGGCGTGGTGCAGGCGCTGCGCGCGAAGGAGCGGCCTTTCGATGAACGCGACGCGCGGCTCCTGGCCACGCTCGCGGAGCTCCTGGTGACGCTGTTGGAGCAGCGCCGCCTGCGCGCGGAGTCCGCCCGCCAGCTCACGGAGACGCGCCTGCTTCTGGACCTGGCGCGCACCACGTCCGGCGTGCTGGAGACGGCCAGCATCCTGGACGTCGCGTCCGACTTCCTGGTGCACCTGCTGGACGTGTCCAACTGCTTCATCCTCCTCTACGACGAACAGGCCAAGGTGCTGCGGGGCGCGGCGGCGTCCGCGGCCCACCGCGACCTGTTCCGCACGGTGGTGGTGCCGCTGGACAGCGACGACCTGGCCGCGCGCGTGGCCCTGGAGCGCAAGCCCATCGCCGTGGAGGACCTGACGTCCGCGAGCACGTCCGTCAGCGCGGTGCTCATCGACCGGCTGGGGGAGAAGGCCCTGCTGGGCCTGCCGCTCACGTCGCGCGAGGAGCTCATCGGTGTGGTGCTGGTGGACGACGTGCGCGGCCCGCGCCCCTTCGGCCCGGAGCTGATTGACCTGGCGGAGGCGACGTGCGGCCAGCTGGCGCTGTCCATCGCCAACGCGCGCCTCTACGAATCCCTGTGGGCCAGCTACGCGGAGCTGGCCGCGACCCGCGCGGAGATGGTGAAGCGCGAGCGCTTCGCCGCGCTGGGTGAGCTTTCCGCCATCGTCGCCCACGAGGTGCGCAACCCCCTGGGCGTCATCTTCAACGCGGTGGCCACGCTCCGGCGCATCATGAAGCCCGGCGGCGACACGGCCATGCTGCTGGACATCGTCGCGGAGGAGAGTGACCGCCTCAACCGCATGGTGTCGGACCTCCTGGACTTCACCCGCCCGCGCAACCCGGTGCTCCAGCCGGAGGACCTCTTGCGCGTGCTCCAGGACGCCTTCGACGCCGCGCGGGCGCAGGCCGCCACGGAGCGCCCGGTGCACGTCTCCGTGGAGGTGGAGCCCGGCCTCACCGCGGTGCCCATGGACCGGCGGCAGATCCGCCAGGCCCTCTTCAACGTGGCCGTCAACGCCATCCAGGCCATGCCCCAGGGGGGCGAGGTCCGGGTGCGCGCGCGCCGGGACACTCACGGCGGCCGCGAGCAGCTGAGAATCGACGTGGTGGACGGCGGGCCGGGCATCCCGGCGGAGCTGCTCCACCGCGTCTTCGAACCCTTCTTCACCACCAAGGCCCAGGGCACCGGCCTGGGGCTGGCGGTGGTGAAGCGCATCCTGGAGGAGCACCGCGGCGAAATCGCCGTGGAGAGCGCCCCCGGACGCGGAACCACCTTCACCTTCTGGCTGCCGCTCACGCAGCCCCAGTCCCTCTCATGACCGACGCGACCACTCCGGTTCCCCGAGGACGCATCCTCGTGGTGGACGACCAGCGCAACATGCGCGCCACCACCGCGCTGCTCCTGCACTCGTTTGGCTACACCGTCTCCGAGGCCGCCACCGGCGAGGAGGCCCTGGGCGTGCTCTCCCAGGAGCGCGTGGACCTGCTCCTCACGGACCTGAAGATGGAGCCCATGGACGGGCTCACGCTGCTCAAGCGCGCGCTGGAGGTGGCCCCGCGCCTCCAGGTCATCATGATGACGGCCTTCGGCTCCATCGACAGCGCGGTGGAGGCCATGCGCCTGGGGGCCTACGACTACGTCACCAAGCCCTTCAAGGACGGGGAGCTGCGCTACCGCGTGGAGCGCGCCCTGGAGCGCGCCCGGCTCCAGGCGGCGGTGGACAACCTCACCTCGGAGTTCAACGAGCGCCACGGCCTGTCCGCGCTCGTGGGCCGCAGCCAGGCCATGCGCGAGCTCACCACGCGCCTGCTGCGCGTGGCCCAGAGCGACGCCACCGTCCTCATCCAGGGCGAGAGCGGCACGGGCAAGGAGCTGGTGGCCCGCGCCCTCCACGCGCACAGCCGCCGCAGCAAGCAGGCCTTCGTGCCCGTCAACTGCGCGGCCATCAGCGAGTCGCTGCTGGAGAGCGAGCTCTTCGGCCACGCCAAGGGCGCCTTCACCGGCGCGGTGAAGGCGCGCCGCGGCCTCTTCGAGGAGGCGGACAACGGCACGCTCTTCATCGACGAGGTGACGGAGACGAGCCCCACCTTCCAGTCCAAGCTCCTGCGCACGCTCCAGGACGGCGAGGTGCGCCGCGTGGGCGAGTCCACCGCGCTGCGCGTGGACGTGCGCATCGCCGCGGCCACCAACCGCGACATCGAGCTGGAGGTGAAGGAGAAGCGCTTCCGCCAGGACCTCTACTACCGCCTCAACGTGGTGCTCCTGCGCGTGCCCCCGCTGCGCGAGCGCATGGAGGACGTGCCCGCGCTGGCGGAGCACTTCCTGGCGCGCGCCAACGCCCGCAGCCCCCGGCCCCGGCGCCTGTCCGCCGCCGCCGTGGAGCACCTGATGACGTACGACTTCCCCGGCAACGTGCGTGAGCTGGAGAACCTGGTGGAGCAGGCCGCCGCGCTCGCGGAAGGCGACGAGCTGCTCGCCGAGGACTTCCCGCTGCGCCCCCAGAACCGCGTGCTGCCTGGCGCCGCTCCGGCCGAAGCCACCACCGCGGGCCTGCCCCCCACCGACGTCGCGCGCCCCGCCAGCGCGGAGACCACCGGGCCCACGCTGGCGGACGTGGTGGAGGACGCGGAGCGCCGGGCCATCGTCCAGGCCCTGGAGCGCCACGGCGTGGACCTGGCCCGCGTGGCGGACGAGCTGGGCGTCTCCTCCACCACGCTGTGGCGGAAGATGAAGCGCCTCAACCTCCGGCCTCCCACGGGCGCCCGCGAATAGCCTCTCAGCGAACTCGCACCCGCCTCCCGGTGCGAGTTCAGATCCGCAATCACCCCCGTTCAGGGATGAAAAAACCAACCTCCTGAATTCGTTGGGTGTTTTCATCCCTGAAACGCGATTTCAGGGCTGCAATGCGGAAGGGCGGGGGTGGGAGTGTCGTCCGGCCGTCTAAACCCTTGAGAACTCTCGATTTCGGTCTCTCGCGAGCGCTGGCATGGCACCTGCTAAAGGTTAGCCCGGGACGCATCGAAGCGAGGCTGAAAGTGGTTCCCCCCCACCCTTTCAGCACTTCCGGTGCGTTACCTTGAGAAGACCCGCGGCCCGACACCCTCACGGGTGCCGGGCCGCCTTCTTTTTGCGCTCCCGCATCGTCCGCCCCGTCGCCCACGCCCGCATGACG
Organism: Corallococcus interemptor; assembly: GCF_003668875.1. GTDB lineage: Bacteria > Myxococcota > Myxococcia > Myxococcales > Myxococcaceae > Corallococcus > Corallococcus interemptor. Next base: position 79,176 of record NZ_RAWM01000021.1, read on the forward strand.
CGGCGCGGATCCATTTCACTTCTGCAATGCAGCCTGGAGCCGCGGCCATGACGCCGTGAGCCATGCCCCGCAACGACAACGCCCGCCAGGGCCAGGGGCCGAGGCGGGCGTCGGGCGGCAGCGAGCTGCCGGCCCCAGGTGCTGGGTGACTACTGGCCGAACAGCGTGCCGGCCTGGGCCAGCCAGTCGGTGACGTGGCCCGGGAGGATGCCCAGCAGCACCACGGCGACGGTGGCGATGACGAGCGCGGCCTCGGTGCCCCAGTTGCGCTCCAGCGGCTGGGCGCCCTCGGGGATGGGGTGCATGAACATGTAGACGACGACGCGCAGGTAGTAATACGCGCCCGCCGCGCTGCTGAGCACCGCCACCACGGTGAGGCCCACGAGGCCCACGTCGATGGCGGCCTGGAAGATGAGCAGCTTGCTCATGAAGCCCACGGTGGGGGGGATGCCGCCCAGCGACAGCATGAAGGCCGCCATGGCGAACGCCCAACCCGGGCGGCGCTGCGCGAGGCCCGCGAAGCGCTCCAGGTCCCAGGCGGTTCCCTTCTCCTCGTCCTCACGGCGCTCCAGCGCGGAGACCATGGCGAAGGCGCCCGTCGCGCTGAAGGTGTACGCCAGCAGGTAGTAGAGGATGCCGCGCAGCGCGTCCGAGCGCGCCACGTCCAGCGGCGTGCCACCGGACAGCGACGACGCGGACAGCAGGCGGAAGCTCTCGCCCGGGGCCGCGACGAACAGCGCCGCCACGCCCAGCAGCAGGTAGCCCGCGTGCGCGATGGAGGAGTACGCCAGCATGCGCTTCACGTTGCGCTGCGGAATCGCCATCAGGTTGCCGGCGATCATCGTGAGCAGCGCCAGCGTGGCGAAGAGCATCAGCGGCAGCTTGGGGTCCATGCCCTTGCCCACCGTGACGAACACGCGCACCAGCGACGCGAACGCCGCCGCCTTCACGCCCGCGCTCATGAGGGCCGTCACCGGGGTGGGGGCGCCCTCGTACACGTCCGGCGTCCACATGTGGAACGGCACCGCCGCCACCTTGAACGCGAAGCCCGCGGCGATGAGCACCGCGCCCACGTAGACGAGCGCCGGCGTCGTGGACAGCGCCTGCTGCAGCGGCCCCGCCATGTCGTTGAGCTTCGTGGTGCCGGTGGCGCCGTAGAGCAGCGCCGTGCCGTACAGCAGGACGGCCGAGGAGAAGGCGCCCAGGATGAAGTACTTGAAGCCCGCCTCGCTGGGGCGCGTGCCGCGGCGCAGGTACGCCGTCAGCGCGTACGTCGCGATGGAGAGCACCTCGATGTTGACGAAGATGGTGATGAACTCCGACGACATCGCCAGCAGGCTCATGCCCGCGGAGGCGAAGAGCATCAGCGCGTAGAACTCACCGCGCTCCGCGCCACGCTTGCGCAGGAAGCCCACCGCGCTCAGCGCCGCCAGGCCCAGGCCCACGCTCACCACCAGGGTGAGGAAGCTGGAGAAGGGGTCCAGCACGCCGAAGCCGAGGAACACCTCCTGCGGCGGTTCGAACATCAGGCCCACGGCCACGGCGCCGCTGGCCACCGCCGCCACGACGGTGAGCACCGCCTGGTAGCCACGGGACGCCGTCGCGGAGAGGAACACCTCCGACAACAGCAGGACGCAGGCCGCCACCACCATGATGATGGCGGGCAGCATGGGGAGGAAATCCGCCAGGGTGAGATTTGGCAGGTTCATGGAGTCTTTCGGGGCCTACTCGCGGACGGCGAGCGGCGCGGCGGGAACGGAGGGGCGGGCCGCGGCGGCGGTGGAGGGCAGCGACATCACCTCCACGCGCAGTTGTCCGTCCTGCGCCTGGGTGGCGCCCGGAGCGCCCACGCTGGCGCGCGCCACGTAGCGGTCCGTGGACGGAGCAATGCGGTCCAGGAAGGGCTGCGGCATCAGGCCCATCACCGCCACCAGCACGATGAAGGGGGCCGTGGTGAGCATCTCGCGCACGTTCATGTCGCGCAGGTGCTGGTTCTCCCGGTGCGTGATGCTGCCGAAGAACACCTTCTGCACCATCCACAGCATGTACGCCGCGCCCAGGATGACGCCCAGCGTGGCGAACGCGCCAAAGCCCAGGGGCAGGCTGCTCTTGAACGTGCCCATCAGCACCAGGAACTCGCCGATGAAGCCGTTGGTGCCCGGCACCGCCACCGACGAGAAGGTGATGATGACGAACGCCGCGGTGAACACCGGCATCACCTTGGCGATGCCGCCGTAGTCCGACATCAGGCGCGTGTGGCGGCGCTCGTAGAGGAAGCCGAACAGGAGGAACAGCGCGCCCGTGGACACGCCGTGGTTGAGCATCTGGTACGCGCTGCCCGTGGCGCCCTCACTGGTGACGGCGAGCAGGCCCAGCATGCAGTAGCCCAGGTGGCTGACGGACGAGTACGCGATGAGCTTCTTGATGTCCCGCTGCGCCAGGCACATCAGCGCGCCGTACACGATGCCAATCACCGCCAGCACCGCGAGGAACGGACGGGCCTGGTGCGCCGCCACCGGGAAGAGCGGAATCGCGAAGCGCCAGAAGCCGTAGGTGCCCATCTTCAGCATCACGCCGGCAAGAATCATGGAGCCCGCCACCGGCGCCTGGACGTGCGCGTCCGGCAACCAGGTGTGCACCGGCCACATGGGGACCTTGATGGCGAACGCCAGCGCGAACGCGGCGAACATCCACGGGCCGTAGGTGTGCAGCGTGGCGGCCAGCCCCGTCAGGGAGTCGCAGTTGCCCTCCACCCCGTTGGTGCACGCGGCCAGCTGCTGATTGGCGGCCAGCAGGTTGTTGTAGAGCGTGCCGTAGTCGAACGAGCGCACGCCCGGGCCACCGCTGATGAAGTACACGGCCACGATGGCCACCAGCATCAGCAGCGAGCCGACCAGCGTGTAGAGGAAGAACTTCACCGCCGCCATGCGGCGGTCCTCGGCGCCCCACACACCCACCATCAGGTACATGGGGATGAGCATGGCCTCGAAGAAGATGTAGAAGAGCAGGACGTCCATGGACGCCAGCGCGCCCAGCATCGTCGTCTGGAGCACCAGCAGCGCCAGGTGGAACTCCTTGATGCGGTGCTGGATGTACGTGGTGGAGGCGAGCACCACCAGCGGGCCCAGGAACACCGTCAGGAGCAGCAGGCTCACCGCCAGGCCATCCACGCCCAGGTGGTAGCTCATCCCGAACTGCTGGAACCACGGGACGCGGTACTCCATCTGGAACTCCGCCCCGGACGGCTCGAAGCGGAAGTACGCCCAGACGCCGAACACCAGGTCCAGCAGCATGCCCACGAAGGTGATGGTGCGGACCTGCCCGTGTTCAGACGCGGGCAGCGCGAGCACCAGCGCCGCGAACACGAGCGGCAGGTAGATGACGACGTTCAACAGGTGGGTGTCGAAGAAGCTCATGAAAGCACCTGCACGAGGGCGTAGACCGCGCCGCCCAGGATGGCGAGCGCCATGATGGCGGCGTAGGCCTGCGCGTCACCCGTCTGGAGCCGGCGCAGCCCGAGGCCCACCTTCTCCGTGACGTACGCGGTGCCTCGCACCAGCACCGTGTCGATGACGAGCGCGTCCACCACGCGGAAGAGGATGAAGGCCACGAACTTCACCGGCCGGATGAGGATGAACTCGTAGAGCTCATCCACGTAGAACTTGTTGAGCGCCGTGCGGCGCACCGCGCGCGCGAACGCCGGCACCGGCTGGCCCACCCGCGAGGGGAAGAACTTCAGGTAGGCGAACGCGGCCGCGCCGCCGCCCAGGAGCGCCCACATCCACGCGAACGCGTAGTCGCCGACGCCAGGCACGCTGGTGTCCAGCTTCACCGTCTGGGCCACGCGGGCCACCGTCTCCGCCGGGCGCAGCACGGGAGACAGGAAGTTCTCGAACACCGGCTGCGTCCCGCCGCCCGTGCGGGGCATCAGGGGCAGGGCGTACACGAAGGTGATGAAGGCGAGGAACGCCAGGATGACCAGCGGCAGCGTCATGTGCCACGCGCTCTCATGGGCGTGCGCCAGCTTCGCCTCCGGGGACCGCTTGCCCGTGAAGGTGAGCAGGTAGACGCGCGACATGTAGAACGCCGTGGAGGCGGTGATGAGCAGGCCCAGCACGTAGACGAAGCCGGACACCCACTCCAGGCCGTGCAGGTGGTTGTGGTGCACGCCGTGGAAGATGGCGTCCTTGGAGAAGAAGCCGGACATGATGGGGAAGATGCCCGTGATGGCCAGCGTGGAGATGAGGAACGTGGCGTGCGTCCACTTCATCTCCTTCCACAGGCCGCCCAGCTTCTTGATGTCCGTCTCGTCCCCGTTGCCGTGCATCACGCTGCCGGCGCCCAGGAAGAGGCAGGCCTTGAAGAACGCGTGCGTCATCAGGTGCATCGCGGCGGCCCAGAAGACGCCCATGCCCACGCCCATGAACATGATGCCCAGCTGGGACACCGTGGAGTAGGCGAGCACCTTCTTGATGTCGTCCTGGGCGAACGCGATGAGCGCCGCCAAGAGCGACGTGAGCGCACCCACGATGGCGATGGTCGCCATGGCGGTGGGGGACAGCACGAGCAGCGCGCTCATGCGGCAGAACAGGTACACGCCCGCGGTCACCATCGTGGCGGCGTGGATGAGCGCGGAGACCGGCGTCGGGCCGGCCATCGCGTCCGGCAGCCAGACGTACAGCGGCAGCTGCGCGCTCTTGCCCGCGGCGCCCAGGAGGAAGAGCAGCATGATGGACGTCATCACGCCGCCGAAGGTGTAGCCGGACAGCGGCCCGGACTCGATGGGCGTGGCCAGGGACACCGCGCCGCCCGTGCCTTCCGGCAGGGCCAGGGCCAGCTTCTCCAGGCCCTTGAAGGTGACGGGGCCCTTCTGGGCGATGCCCTGCTCGTAGCGGGCGCGCGACGTGGACGCCGCGTTGTAGTCCCGGGGGTCCGCCTGGCGGTTGAAGGCGCTCACCGTGAGGATGAGCAGGAACGTGGCGATGAGGAACGCGAAGTCACCGATGCGGTTGGTGACGAACGCCTTGCGGCCCGCCCACGCCTTCGCGCTGTCCGTGTACCAGAAGCCGATGAGCAGGTAGCTGGCCATGCCGACGCCCTCCCAGCCCACGAAGAGCAGGACCAGGTTGTCGGCCATCACCAGCGTGAGCATCGCGGCGACGAAGAGGTTCAGGTACGCGAAGAAGCGCCAGTACCCATCGTCGTGCTCCATGTAGCTGGTGGAGTACAGGTGGATGAGGAAGCCGACGCCCGTGATGATGAGCAGCAGGATGCCCGACAGGTGGTCCACCAGCAGGCCGAAGTTCACCCGGAAGTCACCGGCGGCGAACCACGTGCCGTAGTCGTGCGCGATGGCGTAGCGGATGGTGTCCCGCTCGATGCCGAACGGGTTGGCCATGCTCACCACGCGCCCGCCGGCCGCGTCGCTGGTGGCCCAGAAGGCCAGCACGCTCAGCACGAAGGCGCCGGCGATGGCGGAGCACGCCACCAGGTGCACGTTGGCGCGGCCCAGCCACTTGCCGAACACGCCGCACACGAACGCGCCCAGGAGCGGCAGCAGGATGATCAACCCCAGCGAGGGGCTGAACACATCTGGGGGGATGGGTGCGGTTCTGAAGAACTCGACGAGGGATCCGTCCATGGGTGTGCTCAGGGGTGACGGGGCGTTAGTGCTTCATCGTCCGGATGTCGTCGACGTTCACGGAGCCGCGACTGCGGAAGACCGCGATGACGATGGCCAGACCGATGGCCGCTTCCGCGGCCGCCACGGCGATGACGAAGAAGGCGGACACGTGCCCGGTCCCTTCGCCGTGCATGCGCGCGAAGGCCAGGAACGTGAGGTTGACCGCGTTGAGCATCAGCTCCACGCACATGAAGACGACCAGCGCGTTCGTGCGCACCAGCACGCCGAACATGCCCATGCAGAAGAGGGCCGCGGCCAGCAGGAGGTAGTAGGTGATGGGGACCATTGGGTTGTCCGGAAGGTCGCGGGGGATCAGATGCGGGACTTGGCCACCACCACCGCGCCCACCATGGCCACCAGCAGGAGCAGGCTGACCGCTTCGAACGGCAAGAGCCAGGTGGTGTAGATGGTCTCGCCGATGGACGCCAGGGTGCCGAACGCCGCCTGGCCCTTCGCGTCCAGCTGCGCGGGCTGCGCGTTCATCCGGCCCAGCGTCACGGCCAGCACGGCCAGGAGGCCCAGCGCGGACGCGCCGCCCAGCAGCCGCGTCGCGGACGGCTTGCCGCGGTGGGGGGCGTCACCCAGGTTGAGCAGCATGATGACGAAGAGGAAGAGCACCATGATGGCGCCCGCGTAGACGAGCACCTGGATCGCGGCCACCGTGTGCGCCCAGAGCAGCACGTAGATGCCGGCCAGGAAGAAGAACGTCGACACCAGGGCCATGGCGGAGTTGATGGGGCTCCGCGCGGTGATGACCATCCCCGCCGACAGCAGCGTCATGACGGCGAAGACGCCGAAGAGAACCAATTCGATGTTCAAGACCAGTCTCCGAAGGAACCCCAGGGGTGGTCACCGTACGGGCAGCGGTGCTCCCGAACGTGAGCCTCGAACTCGTCCCGGAACCGCATGAGGAAGGAGTGCGTGGGCAGCGCCGCCGCGTCACCCAGCGCGCAGATGGTGTTGCCCAGGCCAATGGGCGGGTAGGGCGCGATGGAGGAGGCGACGTTCGACAGCATGTCGATGTCGCTCATCTCCGCGCGGCCTTCCTCGATCTTGCGCAGCAGGCGCGTCTGCCAGGGCGTGCCCTCGCGGCACGGGGTGCACTGGCCGCAGGACTCTTCCGCGTAGAAGCGGGCCACGCGCCAGAGGCTGCGCACCATGCAGGTGGCGTCGTCCATCACGATGACGCCGCCGGAGCCGGCCATCGTCTGCTTCATCTTCAGCGCCTCGAACTCCAGCGCCACGTCCAGCTCGTCCGCGCCCAGCACCGGCGCCGAGGAGCCACCCGGGATGACCGCCTTGACCTTGCGGCCCTTGGGCATGCCCTGGCCGTACTTGTCGTCGTGGATCAGCTCCAGGATGGTGGTGTGCATCCCCACCTCGTAGACGCCGGGGCGGTTCACGGAGCCGGACAGGCAGACCAGGTGCGTGCCGCCGGACTTGTCCGTGCCCAGCTTCGCGTACCACTCCGCGCCCTTGGCGAGGATGGACGGCACGCTGGCGAGCGTCTCCACGTTGTTCACCACCGTGGGGCTGCCGAACAGGCCCACCACCGCGGGGAACGGGGGCTTCAGGCGGGGCCAGCCCTTCTTGCCCTCCAGGGACTCCAGGAGCGCCGTCTCCTCGCCGCAGATGTACGCGCCGGCGCCGCGGACGACGTAGCAGTCGAGCGCGAAGCCCTCCTTGCCCATCAGCGACTTGCCGAAGATGCCGGCCTTGTAGGCTTCATCAATGGCCGCCTGGGTGCGCTCCGCCTGGAACTTGAACTCGCCGCGCAGGTACACGTAGCAGGTGTGCACGCCCAGCGCGTACGACGCGATGGCGATGCCCTCCAGCATCATGTGCGGGTCGTTCTCCAGGATGTAGCGGTCCTTGAAGGTGCCCGGCTCGGACTCGTCGCCGTTGACGGCCAGGTACTTGGGCTTGGGGCTGTCCTTGGGGACGAAGCTCCACTTCATGCCCGTGGGGAAGCCCGCGCCGCCGCGGCCGCGGAGGTTGGACTTCTTCACCTCGTCGATGATGGCGGCGGGCTCCATGGAGAGCGCGCGCTTGAGCCCGTCGTAGCCGCCGCGCGAGCGGTAGCTGTCCAGGGTCCAGGACTGGGGCTTGCCCCAGGCCGCCGAGATGACGGGTTCGACCGCCTTTGCCGTAGAGGCCATGGATGAACGTCCTAGGAAAGCAAGGGGGAGGAGGAGCGGCTCACGACAGCTTGGCCAGGATCGCGTCCAGCTTCGCCTGGGTCAGCCGCTCGTGGTGATCCTCGTTGATCTGCAGGCAGGGCGCCGTCCCGCAGGACGCCAGGCACTCCGTCTCGCGCAGGGTGAACTTGTCGTTCGTCTCCCCGGCGGACAGGCCCAGCTTCTGCTCCAGGTACGCGAGCATCTTCTCCGCGCCCCAGAGCGAGCAGGACAGGTTCGTGCAGACGTCGATGACGTACTTGCCCGGCTTCTTGAGGTGGTACATCACGTAGAAGCTGGCGACCTCGTAGGCGCGCTCCGGCGTGACTTCCAGATTCTTCGCCACCAGCCGCAGACCGTCAGGAGGCAACCACCCCTTGAGGTCCTGCAGCAGGCGCAGCGCGGGAAGCATGCCGGCGCTTTTGCGATCAGAGGGGTAGTGCGAGAGGATTTCCGCGATCCCCGCGTCGAACTTCTTCTGCTCTTCAGGAGTGAACAGGGGCTCCGCCATGGCGGGCCGTACGTATTGCCGCAATGGCTTCGTTGTCAACATAAACCCTCGGCGGTAGACTGGACCGCCCTCAGCAAATTACCGAGCGATTTCAACCCCTTGTTATGAGCCTGGACCCTGCGGACCAGCGGCAGCACCCTCGTATCCCCACCATCCTCCGGGTGGACTACACCCATGGCCGGCCGCTGCGGGACGTGACGGAAAACCTGTCGGCCGGAGGGTTCTTCGTCCAGACCGAGCAGCTGTTCGCGGTGGGGGACGAGCTGCGGCTTGCACTTTCTTTCCCGGGACTGCTGGATCCGGTAGAAGTCGCCGGGACGGTGGCGTGGGTGCGCATCGCCGCGCCCGATCAGCCGGGCGGCGTGGGCATCCGTGTGGAGAGCGAGCAGGACCGGCGGCGACTGGGTGACATCTTGAGTGCGGCAGGACCCAACGACAGCGCGGCGACCCCTCAGGAGCAGGACGGGTACCGTGTGCTCATCGTCGAGGACAACCCGCACATCATCGAGATGTACAGCTACGTGCTCAAGAAGCTCGCGAGCAACGATCTGCACGGCAAGGTCCCGCTGGAGGTCCATTTCGCCCCGGACGGCCACCACGCCCTCCTGCGGCTGCGCGAGGACCGCTTCAGCCTGGTGATGCTGGACCTCTACATGCCGGTGATGGACGGCTTCGCCCTGGTGGAGCGCATCCGCGAGGAAGAGGAGCTCAAGGGCATCCCGGTCATCGCGATCTCCGCGGGCGGCAAGGAGGCCCAGGAGCGGGCGATGCAGCTGGGGGTGGACATCTACCTGCGCAAGCCCGTGCGGTTCGTGGAGGTGCTGGAGACGGTGAAGCAGCTCCTGCGCATCCGATAGGAGCCGGGCGTTGTTGATGCGCCGGGCGGGTGCCGCGTAGAGTCCGCGCACCCATGACGAAGCCCGCCATCCATCGTGACACCGTCAGTGGCGAGGCGCTGCTCATCCTGCAGAATCTGCGGGAGAACGGCCGCCTGGGACGCTCGAACAAGCTGGCTGACGTCAAGGCCGCCCTCGAGCCGTCCGTCTCGCTGGAGTTCGACAGCTACTTCTTCTTCCTGCGCAAGTTCCACTACATCGCCATGGACCGCGAGGCCCAGCTGAAGCTCACCGAAACGGGTGAGCGGGTGGTGGAGGGCGACCTGCAGGACCGGTTCGCGTCGGAGGTCGACGACTTCTTCGCGGATCAGCTCCTCCCGGCGGAGGACGCCACGCACATCGGCCGCCCGCTGGACGAGGACGAACCGATGAGCGTCCCGCCGCCGCCGCCGGAGCTGCTGCTGGACGAGACGGAGGTGGATCCGTCCTCCCTGGCCTCGGCCGCGACGCCGGTCCCGGTGTCCCCTCCGCCCATGCCGCCGTCGCGCACGCAGCGCGTGGCGATGCCGGCGCTGGACCTGGGGCAGGCCGCGACGCAGATGCAGCCCGCCGCCCAGCCGTCGCCCATCGCGCCGCCGCCCTCCCAGCCGGCGCGTCCGGAAGGTTCGGCGGAAGGACGCCGGGAGACCTTCATCGGGCTGCCGCCGGCTCCGGCGTCCCAGCCCATCGTGGTGACCGCGCCGGCTCCCAGCGCGTCCCAGCCGCTCATCATCACCCCTCCGCTCTCCGCCGCGCCCGCTCCAATGCCCCCTTCCGCCACGACTCCCGCTCCCGCGGCCCCGGTTCCCGCCGCCGCTGCCGCCGCGAAGGGCTCCAGCGACCTGGACCTGCGCTACCAGAAGTTCGACCCCATCGGCACGGGGCCGCTGGGGACGGTCTTCAAGGGCCGCTACAACGCCCTGGGCCTGGACATCTGCATCAAGGAGCTGAAGGACATCTTCGGCTACTTCTCCTTCCTGCAGCGCGGTGAGGTCCTCAAGCGCCTGAAGAAGGAGCTGTGCGCGCAGGCGCAGGTGCGCCACCCGGGCGTGGTGCAGATCCTCGACCAGAACGTGGACTCGGCGCGGCCCTACTTCGTGGTGGAGCTGATGCGCGGCAGCCTGAAGGAGCGGCTGGAGGCGGCCGGCGGCAAGGGCATTGACGTGCAGCACGCGCTGCGCACCTTCCTGCAGCTGGCGTACGGCCTGAAGGCCGCGCACGCGGCGGGGCTCACGCACCACAACATCAAGCCGGAGAACGTCCTCTTCGACGCGTACGGCAACGCGAAGCTCGCCGACTTCGGCATGAGCCGCGTGGTGGAGGTGGACGCGACGAAGGGCATGCCCCAGGTGTTCGTGGGCACGGGCGGCATGGTCTACATGGCGCCGGAGCTGATGAACAAGGGCGTCCAGGAGGCGGGCCCGTCCGCGGACGTGTACGCGCTGGGCATCCTGCTCTACGAGATGTTCACCGGTCAGATTCCGGGCCGCCGCTCGCCGCTGCCCTCGGAGGTGAACCCGGAGGCGCCCAGCGGGCTGGATCAGCTCTTCGACAAGGCCACGCAGGACCGCCGCGAGCAGCGCTACCCCGACGTGGACGCGATGCTGGCGGACTTCTACAAGGCCTTCCCGGAGCGCGAGTTCCTGGAGCGCGGCTCGCTCATCCTGTCTTCGGATCCGCAGGAGTAGTCGTTGGCAGGGCAGGCGGGCCTCTTCGTGAGGCCCGCCCGTCCCTGGATGGACGGGCTCGCCCGTCCCCGCGGAGACCTGTCAGAGTGCCGGCGCCCATGTCCACGCGCTCCTCCGACAGCGTCCTCCTCACCGTCACCGGCAGGGACGGCCCCGATACCACCGCTCGTTTGACCGGCCTGCTCGCGCAGGCGGGCGCGGAGCTGCTCGACGTGGAGCAGGTCGTGGTGCAGGGCCTGCTCACCCTGGCCCTCTGGGTGCGCCTGCCCGGAGGGGAGGCCCTTCAGGGGCTCCCCGAGCTGGCCCGGGAGTTGGGCGTCACGGTGGACGTGCGCGCGGTGCCTCCGTCCGCCGAGCCCGTGGGCCCGGAGCCCTTGCGCTACGTCGTCACCGCGGTGGGCAAGGCGCTGGGCGTGCGCGACGTGCACGCGCTGACGCGGGAGCTGGTGGCGGGCCACGCGCGCGTGGAGCGCATCACCCGGCTGAGCGAGACGCCGCTCGCGGCGGTGGAGCTGCACGTCACGCTGCCGCCGGACGCGGATGCCACGGCGCTCAAGCGCGCGCTCCTGGCGCTGTCCATGGCGAGCCCCACCTTCGACGTGGCGCTCCAGCGCGAGAGCCTCTACCGGCGCGGCAAGCGGATGGTGGTGATGGACATGGACTCCACGCTCATCCGCATCGAGGTCATCGACGAGCTGGCGCGCGCGTACGGCGTCCACGCGAAGGTGGCCGCCATCACCGAGCGCGCGATGCACGGGGAGATGGACTACGACGAGTCCCTGCGCCAGCGCGTGGCGCTGCTCGCGGGGCTGGACGCGCGCGTGCTGCACGAGCTGGCCGCGAACCTGCCGCTCACGGAGGGCGCGGAGACGCTGATGCGCGTGCTCCGGCGCCTGGGCTACCGCACCGCGGTCATCAGCGGCGGCTTCTCCGTGGCGGCGGAGGCGCTCCAGAAGCGGCTGGGCATCGACTTCGCGTACTCCAACGCGCTGGAGGTCCAGGACGGCAAGCTCACCGGCCGCACCGTGGGCACCATCGTCAACGCGCGCCGCAAGGCGGAGCTGCTGGAGACGCTGGCGAAGCAGGAGGGCATCCTGCTGGAGCAGGTCATCGCCGTGGGCGACGGGGCCAACGACTTGCTGATGCTGGAGAAGGCGGGCCTGGGCATCGCCTTCCGCGCCAAGCCGAAGCTGCGTGAGGCCGCCGACACGTCCATCTCCGCCGGCGGGCTGGACACCATCCTCACGCTGCTGGGGCTCACCGCGCGCGAGCTGCGCGAGGTGGGCTGAAGACAAACTCCAAAGTCAGACGCGCATGCGCGCGGCCAGCTCGCGCTGCTGCACGGTGCCCTTCTCGAAGACGAGCTCCAGCAGGGCGCGCAGAATCTTGGAGCTCTTCTCCTGGTTCTGCTGCACCGTCTGCAGGCGGACCAGGTCCTCCTCCGTCCACTCGTTGGTGGGCGTGCCGCCCGCGAGGATTTCATCCAGGATGTCCGAGGCGCTGGAGCCCGCGTTCGCGGAGGGGGCAGGGGCCGCGCGCGCGGCGGGGGCCGGAGCGGCG
>NZ_RAWM01000220.1 GCF_003668875.1 Corallococcus interemptor
GGGGCCACGGGCCGGGGGCGTCCCGGCGAGGACACGGGCTCGCGCGCGAGCTCCAGCGGCCCGTCGTCGTCCACGGACAGGTCCAGGTCGAACTCGGTGCTGCCGCCGGAGGACCGCTGCGGCGCGGGGGGCTGCTGCGGCACGGCGCGGCCCCAGGACGACGCAGGCTCCTGGGAGAGGTCCGGGGCACGGCCCGCGGAGGAGCGCGGCTCCAATCCCAGACCCGGTGCGGCGGGACGACCACCGGAAGAGCGCGGCTCCAGTCCCAGACCGGGCACGGAAGGACGGCCTCCCGAGGAGCGCGGCTCCAGTCCCAGACCCGGCGCGGCACGCGCGGCGGATCCGGGCTCCAGTCCCAACCCGGGCGCGGAACGGCCGGCGGCGGATCCGGGCTCACGCCCCAGACCCGGGGCACGGCCAGCAACGGATCCAGGCTCACGGCCCAGTGGCGGCGCGGCGGCACGGCCGGGTGACGACGCGGGTTCACGCCCCAGCGGCGGACGCTGACGGCCCGGCGAGGACGCGGGCTCGCGCGCGAGTTCCAGTGGAGCGTCGTCATCCAGGGACGACAGGTCCAGGTCGAACTCGGCGCTGCCGCCGGAGGGCTTCGCGGGCGCCACGGGGGGCACCGCTGGCGTCACGGGGGCCGGAGGCGGAGGGGCCGCGCGCTGCACCGGCGGCACCGGCGCGGCGCGAGGCGGCGGCTCTGGGGAGACATCCGAGAAATCCAGCTCGAACCCACCCGCGTCGCTCGCGCCCGAAGCCGCGCCGTCCTCCACGGAGAGCCCCACTTCGATGGGCATCTCCTCCAGCGGCTGGCCCATGGCGATGGGCTCCTCCACGGCCGGAGCCTCGAACTCGAAGTCGAGCCCCGGCAGCGGCTCGTCGCCGTCCGACAGCATGCCCTGCACGGTGGGCGGAGGCGTCCCCGCGATGAGCTCGTCCAGCGGGATGTCCACGTCGTTCGTGGGGTCCGCGAGCGCCAGCCCCACGTCCTCTTCCGGAGCCCCCAGCGAGAACGGCTCGTCCGCGCCGCCCAGCGACAGCGGCTCGTCCGCGGCGGGAGCGGGACTGGACGGGGCATCCAGGTCGTCGAACAGCGAGTCGAGCGCGGCGCCGCCCGCGGCCGGCTGTGAAGGACGCGCGGGAGGCGGAGCGACCGCGGCGGGACGCGCGGGAGCGGCAACGGGCCGGGGCGCGGCGGGGACCGGAGGCGCGGCCACGGGCGGACGCACGGGCGCGATACCCGGCGCGGCGGCCAACGGCGCGATGCCCGGAGCAATGGACGGCAGCGGCGCGGCCGGCGCGGCGCTCGCGCCCGGCTTGCGCTGGAGCATCAGGTCCACGAGCGCGCGGCTCGCCGTATCCAGCTCCTGGAACTGCAGCCCCATGCCCGGAGGCCCCGCGGGGTCGTTCACATCGCGCACCCAGCGCACGGTGGCGGTGCCCTGGAGCACGCGCACGCCGTTGGCGATCTGCACGTCGAAGCGCACGGGCGTGCCCACCGGCTGCGGCGTGCGCGAGCGGATGAACATGCCCCCGGGGCTGATGTTGGTGGCGAACTCCTCGGTGAAGCTCCCCACAGTCTCATGCTTGAGCTTCACCAACAGACCGACCGACTTGCGGTCCGAGGTACGCCGACCTTGATCCATGGTTCAGCACTGTCGCGTCCGGGGGCCATTCCCTCAAGAGGGTTCTGGCCCCCTGCCCGTCCGTCCGGTCCCCATTCGAGACTTGCAGGTGCGCCTCTGACTTACCTGTATGTCCCCGCTATCCTGGGACTTCGCAGTCCCCAGGAGGAAGGCCCCCGATGAACGCGCTCGCCCCCGTCGCTCCGGTCCCGCTGCATGCGCGGTGGTTGGTGGACCGACGGCATGACCTGCTCTCCACGGTGGGGGGCGTGGGCGCGAGCCTGGCACTGATGGCGTTGCACGTGCTGGGGGGCGTGAGCGGGCCGCCGCTGTGGTGGGCGTGGGTGCTGCTGTTGGACGGGCCGCACCTGTTCGCGACGGTGTCGCGCACGTACCTGGACGCCCGGGAGCGGAAGACGCGAGCCCGGCTGCTCCGGGGCAGCCTGGCGTGGTTCGGGGCGGGGCCGGCGGTGTTCGCGGTGTCGGTGCTGGCCGGGCAGCGCTGGCCGTTCGCGGTGTTCGTGACGCTGGCGGCGCTGTGGGCGTACTGGCACGTGGTGCGGCAGCACTACGGCATCATGGTGCTCTACCAGCGCAAGGCCGGAGAGCGGGATGCGTGGGACCGGCGGCTGGACAGCGTGACGTTGTACGTGGGGTTGCTCGCGCCGTTCGTGGCGTTCGCGCTGACGCATCCGGGAGCGCGGCGGCGGCTGGGGCTGATGGCGGAGCCGACCTGGGAGGCCGGCGTGGCGCACGCGTGCTTCGCGCTGGTGCTGACGGTGGTGGGGGTGCTGGCCGCGAGGCAGCTGTGGCGGTGGCGCCGGGGGCTGGGGGTGAACGGGCCCAAGTTGTTGATGCTGGGGGCGGCGTTGGGGCTGACGTCGCTGGTGTTCTGGCCGTCGGTGTCGCGGCGGATGGACTTCCTGATGTTCACCGTGGCGGTGACGGCGTTCCACAACGTGCAGTACCACGGCATCGTCTGGTTCTTTCACCGCAACCGCTACCACGCGGAAGGCGTGGACCGGGCCGCGTTCGGCCACGCGCCGAAGGTGAGCCAGCGCTTCATCATCTACGCGCTCTGCGGGCTCGCGTTCACGCTGGCGTACCGGACGCTGGGCTGCGGCATGGGCGTGCACCCGGGCTGCGGCGCGTTCGACACGAAGGTGGCGCTGGGCGGCGCGGGGCTCACGCTGAGGGACTTGATGGAAGGGTTCATCTGGGGCTTCGCGCTGCACCACTACTTCCTGGACCAGTACATCTGGCGCGTGCGCAAGGACGCGGGGCTCAACCAGGACCTCAAGCTGAGCACCGCGGCGGCGGCCTGACACCCGGGCCGGAAGGCATGTCGGACCTGTGCCTATTATCCGCACATCATGGCCAGCAAACATCGACGGCGGACACCTCCTCGCCCCGCGACCGCGCGTCGCGCCGCCGCAGCACCGCCTACGTGGCCGCTGCCCATGCAGCGCATTCCGCTCAGTGAGGCGCGCAGCCATCTCAGCGCCCTCGTGCAGCAGGCGGCCACCCAGCGGCATGTCACCGCCATCACGGTGCACGATGAGTTGAAGGCGTTCCTCATCGCGCCCTCGCGGTTGGAGGCCCTGCTGGAAGCGGAGCGGAAGGCACGCACCTCCCGGAAGCGGAAGTCGAAGCTTCGCGGCTCCCTGCGCATCATGGGCGACCTGGAAGCCGCCGATGAAAGCCCCAGCCAGCGGCTCCAGCGCTCGGCCCTGGCCTCCGCGGAGGTGCTGGAGCTTGAGTGAAGGGTACGTGCTCGACACGAATGCCCTGCTCTTCTACGCGGGCAATCAGGTCCAGAAGCTGGGCTCCGCGGCGAAGCGCGCGTTCTCCGCCTTCGAACATGGACGCGGGTACATGGTGGTGCCCGCGCCCGTCGTGCTGGAGACGTGGCTGCTCGCCCAGGGTGGGAAGTTGCGTTTCCCCACGACGCTGGACGCCTGGTGGGCGGACATCGACTGTCCGGAACTGGTCCACGACCCCATGAGCGAAGCGGATGTCCGGGAGGCGGCCCGGCTCGACTGGGAACACCGTGACCACTTCGACCGGCTCATCGTGGCGGCGGCCCGCAGGCTCGGACTGCCACTGCTCACCCGCGACCGAGCCATCACCGACTGGGCGCAGGACACCGGAGGCATCGAGGTCGCATGGTAGCCAAGGTGATACGGCTCACGCCGCCAGTTCGGGCTGCGCACGGAGCGCATCGTTCAGCTCGCGCATGGGTGACTCCTTGGAATGCAGCGTGGATTTCAGAGCGAGGGGACCGCGCGGATGACGACCTTGCCGATGACGCCCCCGCGCTCGGACCGCTCGAACGCGGCTTGAGCGTCGGACAGCTCGAACACCTCCATGGGCGGAGGAAGAAGCTCCCCGGTCTGGAACATCCCCGCGAGCTCCGCGAGGTCCTTCGCGGACGGCCTGGTGACGAGCACCCGCTGCTTCTGGCGACGGAACGGATTGAGCAGGGCGGAGCCCAGGAGCAACGCGGGGGACGGCTCGAAGCCCACGTGCCGGCCGCGAGGCGCGAGGAGTCCCCGCGCGTCGGCGAAGGGCACCTTCGTGCTCAGGTCGAAGATGACGTCGAAACGCTCGCCGAGCACCGAGAGCGGCCGGGCGCGGTAGTCATGGGCCACCTGTGCGCCGTACTGCCGTGCCACGGCCAGACCCGCGGCGGAGGTGACGGCGGTGACGTGCGCGCCACGCGCCCTGGCGAGCTGGATCAACATGAGCCCCACGCCGCCCGTCGCGCCGTTGACGAGCACCCGCTCGCCAGGAGCGACGCGCGCGACGTCACGCCAGGCCTGGAGCGCCGCGAGCCCCACCATCGAAACCGCCGCGGCCCCGACGTCATCGAGCGCTGACGGAACCCGGGCAACGGACGTCGCCGCGACCGTGATGAGCTCGGCGAGCGTTCCCTCCCGCATGATCCCGGGGAAGCCGAACACGCGGTCTCCGACCGAGAAACCTTCGACGCCCGCGCCTACCGCCTCGACGACACCGGCGAAGTCCGAGCCGGTCGCCTTCGGGAAGCGGGCCCCGCTGAGCAACCGCAGCTCGCCACGGCGGATCTTCCCGTCGATGGGGTTCACCGAGACGGCCCGGACGCGGATGAGGAGGTGGTGGGCCCGGACGCGGGGCGCCGGGGAATGGGTGTGCCGCAGGACATCGAGATTGCCGAAGCGGCTGTAGGTCAGTGCGTTCATGGCCCTCAAGCTACGGGGCGGTACCCTTTCGCGGAACTTGATGGTTGGAAGGGGTATTGTTCATGCCGTGAAACTCTCCGCCTTCGACCTGAACCACGTGCGCGCGCTGCACCACCTGCTCGAGGAGGCCCACGTCACGCGCGCGGCGAAGAAGCTGGGAATCACGCCCGCGGCGGCGAGCAACGCCCTGCACCGGCTGCGCGTCGACTTCGACGACCCGCTCCTGGTCCGCAATGGGAGGTCGCTCGTACGAACGCAGCGGGCCGAGGCGCTTCGCGCCCCCGCCAAGGAGGTCATGCTGGCGGCCGGGCGGCTGTTCGACCAGGGGCGCCCCTTCGACCCGGCGACCGCGACCTGGGACCTCTACGTGACGACGTCGGACCGCGTCGCGGAGCTGCTGCTGCCGACGCTCGACCGGCTCCTCGCCGCGCGTGCTCCCGGAGCCCTGCTCACGCTGCGGACGCAGACGCCGGACCTGGGGGCGTTCCTGCGGGAGCACGGCGGGGTTGCCATCGTCCCGGACATCGCGAAGGAGCGGGACCTGCGCTCACAGCGCCTGTTCGCCGATGAGCTCGTCTGCGTCATGCGCGGAGCGCATCCGCTCGCCACCGGGCGCATATCGCTGAAGCGGTTCACCGAGTGGGAGCACGTCCTGGTGGCCCCCCTCGCGCAGTCGCGCCGGGGCGGCATCGACGCGCTCTTGGAGAAGGAGGGGTTCTCACGTCGCGTGACGCGCGTGGTGACCACGTTCTCCCTGGCCCTGCCGCTCGTTCAAGGCTCGGACCGGCTCGTCGTCCTTCCGCGCAGCTTCGCCTCCGCGCACGCGAAGGCACTCGGGCTCGTGCTCCGGCCGCTGCCTGTCCCGATGCCGCCCATCGAGATGCTCCTGGCCTGGCACCTGGGGCACGAGGGGGACCCGAAGCACGCCTGGGTCCGCGCTCTCGTACAGGACGCCGTACGCGCCGTGGGCCTGGCGTAGAGGCCCACGGCTCCGTCAGGTTCAGGGCGTCACGAGCCGCAGGAACGCATCCTGGTTCCAGGTGTCGCCCGCGCCATCGCGCTGCCAGCCGGACACCACCAGCCCGGACTCGGGCGCCGCCACCAGCGTCGTCGCCGCCAGCGAGCACGTGCCGCTCTCGCACGACTCCGGCGCCAGCGTCTTCGTGCCCAGCAGCGCGCCGTCCGCCGCGTAGCGCGTGAGCGTGTTGCCGCACGCCGCGGCCACCGGGCCCGACGCCTCCACCGCCGCCACCGTGCCCACCGACGTCGCGCCGCACGTGGGCTGCTTCACCCAGCGCTCCTGCCCGTCCGCCGTCGCCGTCAGCACGAACGGGCCGCCCTCATCCAGCGCCACGCCGTTCCACATCAGCAGGCCGACGGCCTCACCGGCCACCGCCACCGAGCCATCCGCGCCCACCGACACGGAGCCCACGCGGCCATTCACGCCCGGCACCTCGCGGCCCCACGCCAGCGCGCCGTCCGCGCCGAACGCCAGCACCACGAAGCCGCCCGCGCCCTGCGCGTCGAACGTGCGCCCGTCCACCGTCACCGGGCCCACCAGCCGCCCCGCCACCACCGACGTGCCCGTCCCTGACAGCGCCACCGCGGACAGCAGCGTGCCCTCCTTCGCGCCGTCGAACGTCTTCGTCCAGGCCACCGCGCCGTCCGCCGCGTAGCGCACCAGCCGCGGCGTGTGGGCCTCCGGCGTCCACTCCTCGCCCAGCGCCACCACGCCGCCCGCCGCGTCCGCCGCCACCGCGTAGACCTTCTGGCCCACGCGGCGCTGCCACTCGGGCTCGCCGGCCTGCGTGAACTTCACCAGGAAGCCGTCCTGCGCCTCGCCCAGCCCGAAGTCCGCCGAGTACAGGAAGGCATTGCCGGACAGGAACACCGCGCCGTCACTTCCCGTGGAGCCCGCCACGCGCAGGTCCGACAGGCGGTTGCGCTCGAACTCCTTCGCCCACCGCTTCGTCCCGTCCGCCGCGTAGCGCGACAGCGTCACCACCAGCCGCTCGCCGTCCACCTGCTCGCGGTCCTCATCCGAGCGCGGCGTGCCGGACGTCACCCACAGCACATCTCCGCCCCGCCCCACCGCCAGGCCCGCGCCGGTGTCGTCCTGCGGACCGCCCTGCGTGAGCGACCAGGGGCTCGCCGCCGGGGCCGCGGGCTTGGGGGCCTCGGCCGAGGG
>NZ_RAWM01000221.1 GCF_003668875.1 Corallococcus interemptor
GTGGGTGGGCCGGACGGTGGAAAGTCATGGGGCCGGGGCCCGGATGACGGATTTCCGAGGGGGGCCCATTCGCGGGGGCTCAGCCCTCCTCGGGGCGCTCTCCGCGCGGCAGGAAGCCGTACTTCTCCAGCTTGTAGTAGAGCGCGGAGGTCTTGATGCCCAGCAACCGGGCGGTCTCCGTCTTCACGCCGCCGGCCTTCTCGTAGGCGCGGGCGATGAGCTGGCGCTCCAGGTCCTCCAGGATGTCCGGCAGGGGGCGGTCGCCCTGGGGCACGGGCAGGCCCGCGTCCATGCGCGGCGCCTGGCCGGCCAGGTGCGAGGGCAGGTCCTGCGGCGTGAGCGTGTCGCCCTCGGCGAAGACGAGCGCCTGCTCCATCACGTTCTCCAGTTCGCGCACGTTGCCGGGCCACGCGTGGCGGGTGAGCGCGTGCAGCGTCGCGTCGTCGATGCCGGTGACGCGCCGGTTGACGCGGGGCGCGTGCTTGGCGACGAAGTGGCGCGCGAGCGCGGGCAGGTCCTCGGGGCGCTCGCGCAGGGGCGGCAGGGTGAGCGGGACGATGTGCAGCCGGTAGTAGAGGTCCTCGCGGAAGCGGCCCGCCTTCACCTCCGCCTGGAGGTCGCGGTGCGTGGCGCTCACCACGCGCACGTCCACCTTGAGCGTCTCTTCTCCTCCCACGCGCTGCAGCTCCTTCTCCTGGAGCACGCGCAAGAGCTTCGTCTGCACGGAGGCGGGAATCTCTCCAATCTCGTCCAGGAAGAGGGTGCCGCCGTCGGCCAGCTCGAAGCGGCCCAGCTTGCGCTTCACCGCGCCGGTGAAGGACCCGCGCTCGTGGCCGAACAGCTCGCTCTCCAGCAGCGTCTCCGCCAGGGCCGCGCAGTGCACCACGACGAAGGGGCCGTCCTTGCGCGGGGAGCGCTGGTGGATCATCCGGGCGACCAGCTCCTTGCCGGTGCCGCTCTCGCCGCGCACCAGCACGGTGGCGTCGCTGGCCGCCACCTTGCGCACCTGGGCGAGCAGCTTCTGCATGGGCTCGCTGTCGCCCACGAGGTCTCGGTGGGTGAGGGCGGCGTCCGCGTCGTGCGCGTCCGTGCGGGCGGTGAGGCGCTCCACCTGGCGGCGCGTGGCGGACAGCTCCAGCCCCTTGTCCACCTTGGCGCGCAGCACCTCTGGCGGGAAGGGCTTGGTGATGAAGTCGTAGGCGCCCTCCTGCATGGCCTGCACGGCGGTCTCGATGGTGCCGAACGCCGTCACCACCATGACGACGGCGCCAGGGTTCATCCCCTTGAGCGCGCGCGTCACGGCGATGCCGTCCATGCCGTCCATCTTCAGGTCCGTGACGACCAGGTCGAAGGGGCCCTTCTTGTACGCGGCCAGTCCGTCCGCCCCGCTGCGCACCGCGGACACGGTGTGGCCGGAGCGGGTGAGGGTGACGGTCATGCCCTCGCGGAGGGTGTCGTGGTCGTCGATGACGAGGATGCGGGCCATGCGCCTGCTCGGGAAAGGAAGGTGGGGGACCGCCGGTGGGTGGCGGCGGGATGCACACGCCAGGCCACCCTACACCGGGCCGGGCGGCGCGCACGCGGGGCCCGTCGTGAAAGCGCTGGCGTCCCGGGCCCCGGCGGGTGTCTATCCCGGCGCATGTCCTCCGCTTCCGCCTCCCTCGTCGAACTGCTCGCGCGCCACGTCCCCACGGACGACAAGGAGCGCGAGGACCTGTCGCGCATGCGCCACTTCGCCACGTCGCTGACGGAGCCCTTCTCCCGCTCGCAACAGGAGGCCCACTTCACCGGCAGCGCGGTGGTGGTGGACGCGGACGGCGGGCGCGTGGCGATGCTGCACCACGCGAAGTTGAAGCGCTGGCTGCAGCCCGGGGGGCATGCGGAGGCCGGCGACAGCGGCGACATGGAGGCCACCGCGCTGCGCGAGGCCCGCGAGGAGACCGGCTGCCGCGTGCACCTGCACCCCACCGCGCCGCGCCCGCTGGACGTGGACATCCACGTCATCCCCGCGCGCAAGGACGAGCCCGAGCACTGTCACCTGGATGTCCGCTACCTGGTGGTGGCGGAGGACCCGGAGGCACTTGCGCATGATCCCGCGGAGTCCTTCGGCATCCAGTGGCTGGGCTGGGATGAAGCGCTGGCGCGCGCGGATGAAGCACCGCTGCGCCGCATGTTGCTCAAGGCGCGCCTGCTTGCCTGCCCTTGAACGTCAATGACGGTTCATGTGTGTGTGTCCATTGGATGAATGTCAAAGCGCCGGATTCCTGATTCACGCGTGAGGAGTCCGCGAGGTTTGGGACACCAACTGTCTTCAGGTTGGCTTCAATTTTCAGGGGGGCCTGGATGAAACACAGACATCCAGGCAAGCTGGGCATCACGCTGGGTGGAGGGGGGCGGCCATGACGGCTTGTCGTCCACCTGGGAGCAGGAGCAGGTTTCATGTCGTCTCCGGACGCCGTGTCGCATGGCACCGCCGTGGAAGTGTTTCCTGTTTCACCCTTGAAGAATGAGGATGCTTCCCGGCGCTATCAGCCCGCCGCCTTGAAGCTCACGCCGCATCCGCTCTGGATGGAGACGATGTTGGGCGCGCTCAAGCCCGCGTGGGATGCGGCGTGCATGCCCACGCTCTTCCGGGAGACCGCGGAGGGACGGCATCCGGACCTGAGCGCCTGGCAGCGGTTCCTGGTGCGCTGCTTCCCCATCGTGGAGAACTTCCCCAAGTACATGGGGCTGTCGCTGGCGAAGACGACCTATGGCGTGCGTCCGGGCGACGCGAGCATCCGCCGCTGGCTCCTGCAGAACCTGGGCGTGGAGGCCCGTCACGCCGAGTGGTGGATCGACTGGATGCAGGCCTCGGGCGTGGACGCGCCCAGGGCCTTCGAGGCGCCGTGGACTCCCGAGGTCCAGGCGCTCCACCAGCACCTGATGGCCACGTGCCTGGGCGGGTCGCTGGCGGAGGGGGTCGCCGCGTCCAACTGGGCCATCGAGGGCGTGACGGGCGTCTGGACGCGCGCCGTGGTGGAGCCCTTCACCGCGTATGCGCGGGACGGCGTGCGCGTGGATGCCATCTCGCTGCGCTGGCTCCGGGCGCATGCCCGCTACGACGACGCGCACCCGGACGAGGCGCTGGAGATCCTCAAGCTGTCCACGGACGTGACGACGGGTGAGCCGGCGCGCGTGGAGCGCGCGGCGCACCGGTCCCTGACGTTGCTGGCGCGTGTGTTCGAGTCCTGCGGCGAGGCGTAGCCCTCCCCGCGGTCCGAGGCATCTGTTTCATCGGTGGCGGTGACGCGGTCGCGATGCATGCCAGCCCGGCGTTTCGCCAGACTGGAGGGGGGGCTCGAGCACATGAATGAAACACAAGACATCCGGGAGCTGGCCTGGCGTGGGATGTGGTTGTTCCTGCGCTGGGTCCTGCCTCCCTCCATCGTCTGTGCGTACCTCATCGCGATGACGATGGGCCTGTCGGCCCAGGAGGGGCTGCTCGTCACGGCCACGGTCCTGCCGTTCATCGTGCTGGTGTTCGGGCTCCTGCATCCCTACGTGACGCTGCGGTGGCTGGCGAGCCAGGCCCTGCGGCAGCGCACGGGGGATGGCCCCGGGGACCGGCTGCGGCGCGTGCTGGAGCTGCCCTGGCGCTCCATGGTCTTCACCACCTGCGCGGCGTGGACGCTGGGCGGCTTCTTCTTCAGCCTCCCGGTGTGCCTGTGGTTCGGCAAGGACTGGTTCCGGCTGGGGCTGGGCACGCTCATCGCGTTCTGCTTCGGCGTGGTGGTGGCCTTCCCCATCGCGCTGGGGCTGGAGCGGCTGGCGCTGCCGTGGGCGCTGCGCGAGCAGGACGCGCATCCGGAGCTGGCGCCGGCGGGCTCGGGCCCCTTCTGGCCGAGGCAGACGTGGTTCCTGCCGTTCACGTTCCTGTCCACCATCTTCGCCACGGTGGTGCTGAGCGGGTGCGTGGTGGTGGTGAAGCTCCTGAACGTGCGCAACCTGCTGAAGGAGGTGCTGCTGGCGGACGGCGCGACGAAGGCCGCGGCGCGGCTGGATGACGTGGGCAGCTCGCTGTTCGCGGACCTGGGCTTCGCGCTGCCCTGGGTGGGCGCGCTGGTGTTCGTCCTGCCGGCCTTCACCACGTGGATGCTGGCGCGGCGGCAGGCGACGAGCGCGGGCGCGGTGCACGGGGCCATCTCCGGCCTGGCGTCCGGGCGGATCCGCTCGCCCCGCTGGGTGTCCACGGACGAGATGGGCGACCTGGCGTCGGGGATGAACGGCGCGCTGTCCCGGCTGCGGAGGTTTCCCCGGCTCCTCCAGACCTCCGCGCAGCGGCTGGGTCAGGCGGGAACGGAGCTGCGCCTGTCGAACGAAGAGCAGCAGCAGGGCCTCGCCCGGCAGGCGGCCGCGCTGCACGAAGCGCAGGTGACGTCGGAGGAGCTGCGGCGGGCCTCGCGCATCGCCTCGGACTCCGCGGAGGAGGTCCTGCGCGTGGCCCGGCGCGCGGAGACGATGGGACAGC
Source organism: Corallococcus interemptor (assembly GCF_003668875.1). Classification (GTDB taxonomy): domain Bacteria; phylum Myxococcota; class Myxococcia; order Myxococcales; family Myxococcaceae; genus Corallococcus; species Corallococcus interemptor. Next base: position 4,511 of record NZ_RAWM01000221.1, read on the forward strand.
AGGGCGAGGCCGCGGTGGTCCTGAGCCTGGAGGGACTGGCGTCCATCCGGAGCGCGGTGTCCGGCATCCAGCAGCGGCTGTCGCGCCTGGAGGAGAGCACGGCCCAGATCGGGGAAATCACCGGCGCGGTGAAGGACCTGGCGGACCAGTCCCACCTGCTCGCCGTCAACGCGGCCATCGAGGCGGCGCGCTCGGGCGAGGCGGGGCGGGGCTTCGCGGTGGTGGCCAAGGAGATGCGCGGGCTGTCGGACCAGTCCGTCCAGGCCACCCGGCGCATCCGCGACATCCTCGCGGACATCAGCCAGGGCATCCGCGACGCGGCGTCCATGAGCGAGCAGGGCGTCCGTCAGGTGGCCGCGGGGTTGGACCAGATGCGCGCGTCCGGTGACTCCCTGCGCGCGCTGTCGCACAGCTCGCAGGAGAGCTCCGAGGCGGCGCGGAAGATCGCCAACGCGGTGACGCAGCAGAACGCCGCCTTCGCGCAGATCGCCACCGCCATCGCGGACCTGTCGCAGCTGATGGACGGCACCCTGCACCGGCTGTCCTCCACGCAGGAGGCCACGCGGACGCTGCAGGTCGTCTCCGGCGAGGTGGGGGAGATGGCGCTGCAGTTCGACGTCCGGGACGCGGAGTCCGTCAGGGTGCCGGTGCCGCCAGGGCTCCGGGAGCAGGGCAGGGCAGCGACAGGGTGAAGACGGTCTCTCCCGGCGTGGAGCGCAGGGAGAGCTCGCCTCCGTGGGCGCGGGCAATCTTGCGCGCCAGCGGCAGGCCCAGGCCGGTGCCCTGCTCGCGGGTGGTGAAGAAGGGCTCGAAGATGCGCTCGCGCTCGGCTTCGGGCACGCCCGGGCCACGGTCCTGGACGTCGATGGCATAGCGTCCATCGCGCAGCTCGCCGCGGATGCGCACGGGGCTGCCGGCGGGCGCGGCCTGCACGGCGTTCTTCACCAGGTTCACGAGCGCGGCGGTCAGCAGGCTGCCATCCGCCTCCAGGTGCGCGGGCGCGGCGCTCACCTCCAGGGACACGCCCTTGCCGTGGGCCTCCGCGGAGAGCAGCTCGCACGCGTTGGAGACCAGGTCGGGCGCCTCCATGGGGGCTCTGGCCAGCGGCTGCTCGCGGGCGAAGGCGAGGAAGTCCTCGACGATGCGCTGGAGGTAGGCGACCTCGCGCTGGATGCGGTCCACGTGGCTGTTCGCGTCCGCGTGGGCGCCCGCGCGCAGGTCCTCCTGGAGCAGGCCGGAGAAGAGCGCGATGCCGCCCAGCGGGTTTCGCACCTCGTGGGCCACGCCCGCGAGCATCAGCTTGAGCTGCCGGTCGCGGCTCTCCAGCGCGCCGCGCATGACCTCCAGCTCGCGCGCGAGCACGCCGATTTCGCGGGTGGGCTCCGGAGGCACGGGCGTGGTCAGGTCCCCCCGGCCAATCCGCAGCGCGGAGTCCATCAGGCGCCGCAGCGGACCGGCCAGCCCCCGCGCGGTGAAGACGGCGATGATGGCGAGCACGGTGAGCGCCACGGCGCTGGCCATGACGAAGGTGCGCCACAGCCGCCGCAGCGGCCCGAAGAAGGCCGCGCTGCCCTCCACGCCGATGGCGCCCACCACCTGGCCGTCCTGGACCACGGGCGCGTAGCCCGTCTTGTAGAGCAGCCCGTCGGAGCCGGTGAAGAGCACCTGGCTGGCGGCGCGCTTGCCGGCGAGCACCCGCGTCAGCTCCAGCCGGTCGCGCGCGAGGTCCGGCAGCTCCGTGCCCACGGGCAGACCGCCGCCCGCGTCCGCGCGCACGCGGCCCCGCGCGTCCACGGCGTACACCCGGCGCACGCCGCTCGCGGTGCGCACGCCGTCCAGGAGGCGCACGAGGGCGCGCCAGGTGCGGGTGCCGGACACGTCGTCGCCGGGCTCGATGGTGAGCATGCGCTCGCCGCTGACCTGGGTGGCGGTGGCGGCGGCGAGCGCGGACAGGCTCGCGCCCAGCTCGTCCTCCAGGCTCGCGCGGGCGAGCGCGTACACGGAAGCGCCCGCGAGCGACAGGAAGAGCAGGGTGGGCAGGAGGAACGCCAGCAGGAGCCGCGCGGACAGCGAGCCCAGCGCGTCCCGAAGACGGGAGGAAAGGGGGGGATGCGTCATCCGGGCGGTGCTCCTCGCACCCCCGCATCAAACGGCATGCCCCGGGCGCTGGCCAGTCCTCGTTCCCGCGTCCTGGACGCGCGTGGAAATCGCCTCCAGGGGCAGGCGTCCCGCGCGTCAGGAAAGGGCCCGCGAAGCACGTCAGACCTGACTGATAGATGTGTGTGATTGAGGGGGCGCGGGCATGCTGACACATTGGCTGGGAAGCGCCGGCATGGGGCTGGTGGCGGTCCTTTCTCTCACGGCCTGCGGGACGCCGGGCTCCCGGACCCTGCCGGTGGGGATGCACGGCTACGGGCGCTATCACAGCGCCTCACCGGCGTCGTTCACGCGGGATGCGGCGTGGAGGAACGCGGGGGCGGGCGGCACGGTGGGGGGGGTGGGATTGGGGCGCTACCACG
>NZ_RAWM01000222.1 GCF_003668875.1 Corallococcus interemptor
CCCGTCACCCGCCCCAACCCCCGACGCGGGCGTCGCGCCCTGATCTCCAGGGGTTGGCTGACCCCATGAAAAAGATGGGGTCCGAAGCGCCTTTGCGTGTCTGTAAATGTCCTGCGGAGGACTGCCGGAACCCTGTTGGCAAGTGATCATAGATTGCAATGATCGATCCGACCCCGGCGGCAGGTTTACACAGGATCTAGCGTTGACACACCGGGGGACCCCCCATAGCTTGGGTTCGCCGGTTGCTCGCCCCCCATCACGGGGGGTGCGTTCCTGGACCCTGGAGGCGGCAGTGGTTTTCTTGCGAAACACCCACTTCCGCCGTACACCCAGCTACATGTCGGGTCGCTGTAGTCAGACCCTCGGGTCCTGATCGGAAAGCAGTCCCTCCCAGTCATCTCCGAAGCCGTCACCCACAGGGTCAGTCCGCCCTGATGGCTACGCCATTGCCTTGCCCGGAAGTGAGACGCCCGTGACCGTCCAGACGCCCTTCAAGCCGAACGCCGTCGCCTCGCCGCCCCCTGACTCCGCCACCGTGGCGCCCGCCACGCAGGCCTCGTCGGCTCCCGGTGACTTCGCCACCACCATGCGGGTGAAGAAGCGCAACGGCACGGCGGAGCCGGTGGACCTCAACAAGATCGTCCGCGCGGTGGGCAAGTCGTGCGTGGGCCTGTCGCGCGTGGACGTGATGCGCGTGGCCACCAAGACCATCAGCGGCCTGTACGACGGCGCCACCACGCGGGAACTGGACAGCCTGTCCATCCAGACCGCCGCGGCCCTCATCGTCGAAGAGCCCGAGTACGCCCGGCTCTCCGCGCGCCTGCTGTCCACCTTCATCCAGAAGGAGGTCAGCAACCAGGACATCCAGTCCTTCAGCCAGTCCGTCGCCGCCGGCCACAAGCACGGCCTCATCGCGGACCGCCTGCTCACCTTCGTCCAGGCCAACGCGCGCAAGCTCAACGCCGCCATCGACCCGGTCCGCAACGACCTGTTCGAGTACTTCGGCCTGCGCACCGTCTACGACCGCTACCTCCTCAAGAACCCGCAGACGCGCGAAGTCATCGAGACGCCGCAGGACTTCTTCCTGCGCGTGGCCTGCGCCCTGTCCGGCGACAACGCGCGCGAGGCCATCGAGCTCTACCGCCTGTTCAGCTCGCTGGAGTACCTCCCCAGCTCCCCCACCCTGTTCAACTCCGGCACGCGCCACGAGCAGCTCTCCAGCTGCTTCCTCCTGGACTCGCCCGCGGACGAGCTGGACGCCATCTACAAGAAGTACTCGGACATCGCGATGCTGTCGAAGTTCAGCGGCGGCATCGGCGTGGCGTACCACCGCGTGCGCGCGCGCGGTTCGCTCATCAAGTCCACCAACGGCCACTCCAACGGCATCGTCCCGTGGCTCAAGACGCTGGACGCGTCCGTGGCGGCGGTGAACCAGGGCGGCAAGCGCAAGGGCGCGTGCTGCGTGTACCTGGAGACGTGGCACGCGGACATCGAGGACTTCCTCGAGCTGCGCGACAACACCGGTGACGAGGCCCGCCGCGCCCACAACCTCAACCTGGCCAACTGGGTGCCGGACCTCTTCATGCGCCGCGTGGAGGCGGACCAGGAGTGGAGCCTCTTCGATCCGAAGACGACCCCGCACCTCACCGACCTCTTCGGTGACGCCTTCGAGAAGGCCTACGTCGCGGCCGAAGCGCAGGGCCAGGCCGTGCGCAAGGTGAAGGCGCGCGACCTGTACGCGCGGATGATGAAGGTGCTGGCCCAGACGGGCAACGGCTGGATGACCTTCAAGGACATCTGCAACCGCAAGAGCAACCAGACCGGCCAGCCGGGCAACGTCATCCACCTGTCCAACCTCTGCACCGAAATCCTGGAGGTCACGAGCCAGGGTGAGACGGCGGTGTGCAACCTGGGCTCGCTCAACCTGGGCCGCATGGTGAAGGACGGGAAGTTCGACTTCGACCTGCTGCGCTCCAACGCGATGCTCGCGCTCAAGCAGTTGGACCGCGTCATCGACCTCAACTACTACCCCATCCCCACCGCCGCGGACTCCAACCGCCGCTGGCGCCCGGTGGGCCTGGGCCTGATGGGCCTCCAGGACGTCTTCTTCCAGCTGCGCCTGCCCTTCGACTCCGTCGAGGCGCGCAACCTGTCCAAGAAGATCTCGGAAGAGATCTACTACGCGGCGCTCGTCACCTCCTCCGACCTGGCGGAGCAGTTCGGCGCGCACCCGGCCTTCCCGGAGACGCGCGCGGCCAAGGGCGAGCTGCAGTTCGACAGCTGGGGCATCGTCCCCGAGGACACGCTGCGCTGGGACGCGCTGCGCTCGCGCATCATGAAGGTGGGCCTGCGCAACTCGCTGATGATCGCCATCGCGCCCACGGCCACCATCGCGTCCATCGCCGGCTGCTACGAGTGCATCGAGCCGCAGGTGTCCAACCTCTTCAAGCGCGAGACCCTGTCCGGTGACTTCCTCCAGGTGAACCGCTACCTGGTGCGCGACCTGCAGCAGCTGGGGCTCTGGAACGAGAACACCCGCAACCGCATCAAGCTGGCCGAAGGCAGCGTGCAGGACCTCACGGAGCTTCCGGAGGAGCTGCGCGCCCTCTACCGCACCGCGTGGGAGGTCCCCATGCGCTCGCTGCTGGACATGGGCGCGGACCGCGGCGCCTTCATCGACCAGAGCCAGTCGCTCAACCTCTTCGTGGAGACGCCCAACATCGGGAAGCTGTCCTCGATGTACTTCTACGCGTGGCAGAAGGGGCTCAAGACGACGTACTACCTGCGCTCGCGCCCGGCGACCCGCATCGCCAAGGCCACCGTGGGCCAGGGCGGCCCGACGATTGCCGCAGCCCCCACGCCCGCGCCGCAGACGGTGACCGCGGAGGCGGAAGCGGTGGCGTGCTCGCTGGAAAACCCCGAGGCGTGCGAGGCGTGCCAGTAGCCCTGGCCCGTCCCCCACCCCACCCGTCCTTCGTAAGGGAGTGTCGAAGCAATGCTGCTTGATCCGGGAATGAACCTGACGCTGCGCCCCATGGCGTATCCCGTCTTCTTCGAGATGTACCGCAACGCCATCAAGAACACCTGGACGGTGGAGGAGGTGGACTTCTCCACGGACCTGGTGGACCTGCGCTCGAAGATGACGGACGCGGAGCGTCACCTCATCCACCGGCTGGTGGCCTTCTTCGCCACGGGCGACTCCATCGTCGGCAACAACCTGGTGCTCAACCTCTACAAGCACCTGAACGCGCCCGAAGCGCGCATGTACCTGTCCCGGCAGCTGTACGAGGAGGCCCTGCACGTCCAGTTCTACCTGACGCTGCTGGACACCTACGTGCCGGACCCGGCCGAGCGCGCCAAGGCCTTCGCGGCGGTGGACAACATCCCGTCCATCCAGCGCAAGGCGCGCTTCTGCATGAAGTGGATGGACAGCATCCAGGCGCTGGATCAGGTCCGCTCCAAGTCGGACCGCCGCCAGTTCCTGCTCAACCTCATCTGCTTCGCGGGCTGCATTGAAGGCCTCTTCTTCTTCGCGGCCTTCGCGTACGTGTACTTCCTGCGCAGCAAGGGGCTGCTCAACGGCCTGGCCGCGGGCACCAACTGGGTGTTCCGCGACGAGTCCACCCACATGGCCTTCGCCTTCGAGGCCATCAAGACGGCGCGCAAGGAGGAGCCGGACCTCTTCGACGCGAGCCTGGAGAAGGACGTCGTGCAGATGATGCGCGACGCGGTGGAGTGCGAGACGCAGTTCGCCCAGGACCTGCTGAGCGGCGGCGTGATGGGCCTGTCGGTGCAGGAGATGCGTGGCTACCTGGAGTACGTGGCCGACCAGCGCCTCCAGATGCTGGGCATGGCCCCCATCTTCCACACCAAGAACCCGCTGCACTTCATGGACCTGCAGGACGTGCAGGAGCTCACCAACTTCTTCGAGCGCCGCGTGTCCTCCTACCAGGTGGGCGTGGGCGTGGGCGCCGCCAACGACGTCGTCTTCGACGCCGCCTTCTAGCGCCCCACCCTCCTAGACGGGGTGCTCCACGTCGCGCCGGCCGGTCACGCGCTCGCGGCGCTCCTCGTCCAGGGCCTGCTCCGCGCGCGCGGCGGTAATCTGCGCCGCCGGGCGGGCCACCAGCCGGTACACCGCGGACGCGAAGGCCGCGCCCAGCAGCGGCGCGACGATGAACAGCCACAGCTGGCGCAGGGCTTCTCCTCCGGCGAACAGCGCCGGGCCCAGGCTTCGCGCCGGGTTCACTGACGTATTGGTGATGGGGATGCCCACCAGGTGGATGAGCGTCAGCACCAGGCCAATGGCCAGGCCCGCGAAGCCCACCGGCGCGCGCGAGTCCGTGGCCCCCAGCACCGTCAGCACCAGCAGGAAGGTGAGCGCCACCTCCGTGAGGAAGGCCGCCCCGCCGCCGTAGCCCTCCGGGGACGCCGCCCCGTAGCCGTTGCTGCCCAGCCCCTCCGCGCCCGCGGAGTAGCCGCCCGGCGCGCCCTTCGCGATGAGCAGCACCACGCCCGCCGCGACGATGGCGCCCACGCACTGCGCGACGACGTAGCCAGCCAGATGCCGCTTGTCGAACTTGCCCGCCATCAGCAGGCCCACCGTCACGGCCGGGTTCACGTGGCAGCCGGAGATGGGGCCCACCGTGTAGACCATGGCCAGGAGCGACAGCCCGAACGCGAAGGCCACGCCCAGGAAGCCGATGCGGTCGCCCGCCAGCACCGCCGCCCCCACCCCGCCGAGCACCAGCACGAACGTGCCGACGGCCTCCGCCAGGTACTTCTGGATCGCCTCGCCGCCCGCGGCCGCCGTCCGGCTGGCCTTTGTGTTTCTGTCGCGCATGTTCAAGCCTCCTCCAGGTCCCAGGGGAGGCTGTGCATGCGGCAGTCCCGAGGCCCCCACCCCGGAGGGAGGGGCACCCGGGCCCATCAGGCGTTTCTTTAAGTGTGCTTCCAGATGCCGATGAACGGCACGTTCCGGTACTTCTCGCCGTAGTCCAGGCCGTACCCGACGACGAACTTGTCCTCGATGACGAAGCCCTTGTAGTCGATGTGGACCTTCGTCTTGGCCCGCGCGGGCTTCTCCAGGAGCGAGCAGATCTTCACGGACGCCGGGTGGCGCGCCTGGAGGTTCTCCAGCAGGAAGCTCATGGTGAGCCCCGTGTCGATGATGTCCTCGATGATGAGCAGGTGCTTGCCCGCCATCGGCTTGGACACGTCCGTGGTGATGCGCACCTCGCCCGTGGACTCCGTGCCGCCGTGGTAGCTGGACACGCCCAGGAACTCGAGCGTCAGCGGCAGGTCGATGGCCCGCGCCAGGTCGATGGCGAAGAACACGGAGCCCTTGAGCACGCAGACGAGCGTCAGCTCCTTGCCCTGGTAGTCGCGGGTAATCTGCGCGCCCAGCTCCTTCACGCGCGCCTGCACGGCCTCCTCGGAGATGAGGACGCCGACATCCTTCTCGTGGAACGTCGTCACCGGGTGCTCCCTCTACACGTAGGCGTTGTTCATGATCTCCCCGAAGCCGCCGCCGCCGGGGACGATGTACTGCCGGTCATCCAGGCCCCGCTCCTTGTCCCAGAGCAGCCCCGGCGCGGTGCCGAACACCTCCGGTGGGGACAGGCCTCGGTCCAACCGGAGCGCGTAGATGATGACGTCCGGGTGCTCCGTCGTCATCCGGCGCAGGTACTCCGGCGTGACGATGAGGTTGAGCGTGATGATGCGCCGGGCGTGCCCGGGCACCTTCGTCTTGTACAGGGTGATGGCCGTGGACAGGCTGCCGCCCGTGGCCCCCATGGGGTCCGGGAACAGCACGAACGCGTCGTCCACGTCCCCGCCAATCTTCGCGCCGCCAATCTCCGAGCCCACCACCGCCTGGGCCGCGTCGATCATCCGGCTCATGATGATGTGGTCCTGGCGCACCAGGGACGGATCCACCGTGAAGTTGAGCAGGTCATACGTCACCTGCGACGGCAGCGTGCCCGCCCGCGCGATGTTCACCGTCACCACGCGCAGCTGCGGATCCACCACCTCGCCCTGGTAGATGCCCAGCGGCGTCGAGTCGATCATTCGCGTGGGAATGGTGACCATCTTGCGCGGGAACTCCGCGTTGATGACCGTCTTCACCAGGTCCGCGTAGAGCTGCTCCACCAGCCGGTTGATCTGCGGCTGCAGCGTGCCCTTGGCGCACAGCGTGGCCAGCTGTGAGAGGAGAAACGGATTGCCCACCAGGTGAACGTTGGGCCCGTAGTGGTGGGCCATCTCGTTCAGCTTGAAGGGCACGTTCGCGTAGAGGGTGTCGCGCATCGCAAGGGGCTCCCGCTCAGGCCTGGGGCGGCTTCTGCTTTTTCAGTCGAACAGCTTCAGCGTCTGCGGAGGGCTCGCCTCCGCGGGTTCCGCCACGTGACACTTGCGGCAGCGCGGCTCGTAGGCCCCCGCCGCGCCCACCACCACCCGCTCCCCGCTGCCAATGATGCGCTGCGAACGGTTGGCCGGGTTCCCGCACACCGCGCAGATGGCCAGCTCCTTCGTCACGTACTCCGCCACCGCCATCAGCTGCGGCATCGGCTCGAAGGGGCGCCCCTGGTAGTCCTGGTCCAGGCCCGCGCAGATGACGCGCAGGCCCTTCTGGGCGAGCGCCTCGCACACCTGCACCACTTCTCCGCCCAGGAATTGAACCTCGTCGATGCCCACCACCTGCGTGTCGGGGGCCAGGTGCCGGAAAATTTCTTCAGCCCTTTCGATAGGCAGGGACGTCAATTTCAACTGGCTGTGGCTGACCACCTGCGTGTCGTCATAGCGGGTGTCGATGCGCGGCTTGAACACGCGCACCTTCTGCCGGCCGTACAGCGCGCGCTTGACGCGGCGGATCAACTCCTCCGTCTTGCCGGAGAACATCGAACCGCAGATGACCTCTATCCACCCGATATCTTTGGGGAATTGATGCAATGGGCGCTCGTCGGGGAGGGGCTGGCGGGGCCAATCTCCGCGACCCACCCCTTCCCGTC
>NZ_RAWM01000223.1 GCF_003668875.1 Corallococcus interemptor
CGGAAGTTAAGCCCTCCAGAGCCGATGGTACTCCGCGGGAAACCGCGTGGGAGAGTAGGTCGCTGCCGGATTCTTTTTGAAAGCCCCTGGTGCCGCAAGGCGCCAGGGGCTTTGTCTTTGCGGGCTTGTGACACCGGTTCCTGCACCTGGCTTGAGCGCTGAGTCGTGCTCGCCGGGGGCGCATTTCGCCTGGCGGTGCGCGGGGCCTGCGCTCGCAGTGGGCGGTGCTGGGCCCGCGCGGGGAGGCGGGTGGGTCAGTTTCGGGGCGTCGGAGCGCCAAGGTCTCGGATTCCTTGGGGAATCGCGTCATCGTGGATGTTTGACCGCCGTTCCCACTGGATCTAGAGTCACTGCTCCCCCCGGTTTGCGCACCGCCTGCCGCGGTCCGTACTCGCCGGCGCCGGGCAGCCCCGCGAGATGAAGAAGCCGACCTTCTTTGGGAAGTACCTGCTCCTCGAGCGCGTCAACGTCGGCGGTATGGCCGAGGTCTTCATCGCGAAGGCTTTTGGCGTCGAAGGCTTCGAGCGCATCCTGGCCATCAAGAAGATCCTTCCGACGATGGCGGAGGATGACGAGTTCATCACGATGTTCATCGACGAGGCGCGGATCAGCGTTCAGCTGAACCACGCCAACATCGTGCACATCCACGAGCTCGGGAAGCACGAGGAGACGTACTTCATCGCCATGGAGTACGTGGCGGGCCGTGACGTCCGCACGCTCCTGGAGCGCTATCGTCGCCGCAAGGAGATCATGCCCACCGCACAGGCGGTGTTCATCGTCTCCAAGATGTGTGAGGGCCTGGACTACGCGCACCGCAAGAAGGACGCGCGCGGCCAGGACCTGCACATCATCCACCGCGACGTCTCTCCGCAGAACATCCTCGTCTCGTACGAAGGCGAGGTGAAGATCATCGACTTTGGCATCGCCAAGGCCGCCAACCGCTCGCAGAAGACGCAGGCCGGCATCCTCAAGGGGAAGTTTGGCTACATGAGCCCGGAGCAGGTCCGGGGCATGCCCATCGACCGGCGCAGCGACATCTTCGCCGTCGGCGTGCTGCTGTACGAAATGCTCACGGGCGAGAAGCTCTTCGTGGGCGAGTCCGACTTCTCCACGCTGGAGAAGGTGCGCAACGCGGACATCCCGCTGCCCCGCGAGTTCAACCCGAACATCTCCGCGGGCCTGGAGAAGGTCGTCCTCAAGGCGCTCGCGCGCGAGCCCGAGGACCGCTACCAGTGGGCGTCGGACCTGCAGGAGGACCTGATGCGCTTCCTCCTCGCGGGGGACGCCATCTACTCCTCGAAGCACCTGTCCGGCTTCATGAAGGAGGCCTTCGCCGAGGACATGCTCCGCGAGGCGGAGAAGATGGAGCGCTACGCCTCCGTCGAGCGCCCGGACCAGATTGAGCACTCGGGTGTGACGCTGCCTCCTCCGGTGGCCGCGCCTCCTCGTGCGACCGCGCAGAAAAGGTCGCCGGCTCCGTCGGCCACCGGCTCGCCCGTGGGCCGCGCCTCCACGGCGCCCGCCCAGCCCGCGCCCGGTTACATCCCTCCGCCCACCGATGAAGAGCTGGCGGAGATGGATGGCGCCGCGGACAAGACGCAGATCGTCGACTCCACGCACACCTTCCGTGCCCCGGAGACGCGGATCGCCGACAGCAGCGTCGTCGTGGATGACAGCATCACCGGCCGTTCGGAGAACCCCATCGACCGGGCCGGGCACCACACCAGCGCCTCTCCCTACGCGCAGGACGAGGGACGCGGCGGCAAGGGTAAGAGCGGCCCCAAGTCTCAAGTCATCATCGGGGACGAGGGCGGCGAGGCCTACGCGGGCGCGACCATGATTGGTCCGGCTCCGACGGCGCCTCCCTCGCGCTCCCGTGGTGGTTCCGCGGCCCCGGTGTTGGACCCGGAGGAAGAGGAGACCACGGGGAACATCACCCTTCCGGTGGGCTCCCGCAACAACGGCCTGCGTGCGCAGGAGGCCGAGGCGGAGGATCCGGACGGCGCCTACGACGACCAGGGCGACGAGTACGACCGCGACGGCCAGGACGACTACGGAGACGAAGGGCAGGACGGCGAAGAGCCGCCCTACGACGACGAAGCCGACGGCCCGGCGACCATCCCGCAGAAGGCTTCCAAGATGGCGAAGCCGGCGCCGCCCGCCAAGGTGGAGAAGCCCAAGGCGCCCGCCGGTCCGAAGAAGCCGCTGCCCAAGCCCGCCATCATCGGCATGGCCGCTGGCGCGGGCCTGCTGCTGCTCCTGGTGGTGATCTTCGTGGTCCGGGGCTCGTCCACGGGCTCCGTGAACTTCGTCGCGCCCGTGGGCGCCACCGTCCTCGTGGACGGGGAGGCCGTGAACGCCAACCAGGTCATCGAGCTGTCCGCGGGCATCCACAACGTGACGGCCTCGGCTCCGGGCTATCAGGCCGTGACGCAGCAGATCGAGGTCACGGCCGGACAGGCCGCGGCGCCCATCCTCCTCAGCCTGAAGGCGGACGCGCCGGCCCAGAAGCCTCCGGAGCCCAAGCCTCCGGAGCCCGAGAAGCAGCCGGCCACGCCGCCGGCGGTGGTGGAGAACACGCCGCCTCCCTCGACGCCGGAGAAGCCCGTCGAGCCACCCGCTCCGAAGAAGTTCACCGCCCTGTTCGAAGGGCAGGAGGGCGCGGAGATCTCCGTCGACGGCAAGTCCCTGGGCAAGCTGCCAGGGGCGAAGCTCGGCGACCTGGAGATGGGCAAGACGTACACCTTCACGGCGAAGCGCTCGGGCTTCAAGCCGTTCTCCGGCGAGTTCACGTCCAGCGGTGACACCGAGGTGCGTGTCCCCGTGGAGATGGTCGCCGAGGCCCCGCCGCCCGAGCCGAAGCCGAAGCCCACGCCTCCTGAACCGAAGCCGAAGCCTCCGCCCGTCGTCGTGGCGCCCACCCCGAAGCCTCCTCCGGAGCCGAAGCCGAAGCCGGCGGCGGCCGCGATGGGCAAATTCGCCTGCAGCACGTCTCCGGCGGGCGCTCAGATCTGGGTGGATGGAAAGAACACGAACCGTGTGACTCCCGTGCCGCTGGGCAATCCGCTGTCGCTGCCGGTGGGCAAGCGCAAGGTCGTCTTCAAGCTCAACGGGAAGTCGACCAAGCCCCAGGTCGTGGTGGTCGAGGCGGATGGCGTCGCCAAGCTCATCAACATCAAGGTGGAGTAGACGGACGCACTGCGCCATGGGGCATCTTGTGCCTCTGGCGATTGTTGAGCAGGGATGTCGGGGGGCAGGCTATGACGCCTCGCCCACGGCGCTCCTTTCGTTGAGGTGATGTGTTCATGAGCACGACGTCCACTCGAGGCAAGCCCGAGGCTGGCCCCGCGCAGCAGCCTTTCACCTATCCCCTTCGCAAGGAGTTCGTGGAGCCCGACTGGCGGCGCATCCCGGGCTACAAGGACGTCACCGCGGCGGAGTGGGAGAGCTCGGTGTGGCAGCGCAAACACACCGTGAAGAACCTGCGCGAGCTGAAGGCCGCGCTCGGGCCGCTGCTGCCGGACGACCTGGCGGCGAGCATGGAGCTGGACCAGAAGGAGCGGGCGACGATGTCCATCCTCGTCCCGCCTCAGATGCTCAACACCATGAACTTCGAGGACCTGTGGAACGACCCGGTCCGCAAGTACATGTTGCCGGCGCTCGCGGACCGCCGCTCGGACTGGCCCAACCACCCGCGCGCCAGCCGTGACAGCCTCCACGAGCAGGACATGTGGGTCGTCGAGGGCCTGACGCACCGCTATCCGACGAAGGTGCTGGCGGAGATGCTGCCCACGTGCCCGCAGTACTGCGGCCACTGCACGCGCATGGACCTGGTGGGCAACGACGTCCCGCAGGTGTCCAAGCACAAGTTCGCGACGGGGCAGAAGGAGCGCTACGAGCTGATGCTGGACTACCTGCGCCGCACGCCCACCGTGCGCGACGTGGTGGTGTCCGGCGGCGACATCGCGAACCTGCCCATCCAGGCGCTGGAGCCGTTCGTCAGCGCGCTGATGGACATCCCGAACATCCGCGACATCCGCCTGGCCTCCAAGGGGCTCATGGCGCTGCCGCAGCACTTCCTCCAGGACAACGTCCTGGCGGGCCTGGACCGGCTGGCGAAGAAGGCCGTGGAGCGCGGCGTGGACCTGGCGCTGCACACGCACGTGAACCACGCGCAGCAGCTCACGCCGCTCGTGGGCAAGGCGGTGCGCAAGCTGCTGGACATGGGCTTCCGCGACGTGCGCAACCAGGGCGTGCTCTTGCGCGGCGTGAACGACAGCCCCAAGGCGCTGCTGGACCTGTGCTTCACGCTGCTCGACCACGCGAAGATCCTGCCGTACTACTTCTACATGTGCGACATGATCCCCAACAGCGAGCATTGGCGGCTGTCGGTGGCGCAGGCACAGAAGCTCCAGCACGACATCATGGGCTACATGCCGGGCTTCGCCACGCCGCGCATCGTCTGTGACGTGCCGTTCGTGGGGAAGCGCTGGGTGCACCAGGTGGCGGAGTACGACCGCGAGCGCGGCATCTCCTACTGGACCAAGAACTACCGCACGAGCGTGGAAGCGAACGACGCCGGCGCACTTGATCGCAAGTACGAGTACTACGATCCCATCGACACGCTGCCGGAGTCCGGCCAGGCGTGGTGGCGGGATCAGCCCAAGGCCGCGTAATGGATTCCTCCGCGGGCGCGACGGCGCCCCTGTCGTCTCCCCGTCCCTCGCTCAGTGCCGAGGGCCGGGCCCGGTTGTTTCCCTCCGCGACCGACGCGGAGTGGACCGACTGGCGCTGGCAGCAGCGTCACTCGGTGCGCAACCTGGAGCAGCTGGAGCGCTACGTGCGCCTGACCCCGGAGGAGCGCGCCGGGGTGCAGGAGACGTCCTCGCTGTTCCGCATTGGCATCAGCCCGTACTACCTGTCGCTCATCGACCCGGAGCACGCGTCGTGCCCCGTGCGCATGCAGTCCATTCCGGTGCGCGCGGAGGCCCGGGTGCGGCCCGGGGAGCTGGCGGATCCGCTCGGCGAGGACAAGACGCGGCCGGAGGAGTGCATCGTCCACAAGTATCCGGACCGGGTGCTGTTCCTGGCGCTGGATACGTGCTCGGTCTACTGCCGCCACTGCACGCGGAGGCGCATCACCAAGGGCGGCGAGGCGGAGCTCACCAAGGACCAGATGCGCCGGGGCATCGACTACGTGCGCAGCCACCCCGAGGTGCGCGACGTGCTCATTTCCGGAGGCGATCCGTTCCTCCTGAGCGAGGAGCGCCTGGAGTCGCTGCTGGCGCCGCTGAGCGAGATTCCGCACGTGGAGATGATCCGCATCGGGACGCGGGTGCCGGTGGTGCTGCCCATGCGCGTCACGGACTCGCTGGCGCGCCTGCTGCGCCGCTACGCGCCCGTCTACGTCATCACCCACTTCAACCACCCGAAGGAAGTGACGCCCGAAGCGCGTGAGGCGTGCGAGCGGCTGGTGGACCATGGCGTACCGGTGGAGAACCAGGCGGTGCTGATGCGGCAGCTCAACTCGGATGCGCGCATCATCAAGGAGCTGTCGCACATGCTCCTGCGCAGCCGCGTGCGCCCGTACTACCTGCACCAGATGGACGTCGCCGAGGGCTGCGAGCACCTGCGCACGCCCATCGCCAAGGGGCTGGAGATCCTCGAGCAGCTTCGCGGGCACACCAGCGGGCTCGCGGTGCCGCACCTCGCGGTGGACCTGCCGGGTGGGGGAGGGAAGGTCACCCTCCAGCCCGACTACGTCATCGAGCGCGGCGAGCGGGAGACCCTGTTCCGCAACTACAAGGGCCAGACGTACGCGTACCCGGAGCCGGAGGAGACGGACTGCTCCTGCCCGTACGACGAGGTGTGGCAGGCGCGGTCGAAGGAGCTTCGCTCCGGCGGCCGCTGAGCGGGTTACTTGCGGCGCCGGGAGGACGACTTCCGGCTGACGGACTTCGCCGGCGTGCTGGTGTCGCTGCCCATCTCGACAACGGGCCCACCGGACGTGCCATCCAGGCTGCCATCGACGTCGACGGAGGGCTCCGCGCCCTCCGTGGACTCCAGCTCCACGGGGTCCGCGTCGCTGAAGCCCTGCTGGATGTGGACCTCGCCGTCGCCCTTGCGCTTCTTCGCCTCGGCTTCCTTTTCGGCCTTGGCCTTGTCGTCCAGTCGCTTGGTCTCGTTGGCGACGCGCTGGTTGTCGTCGGGCGTCATCCGGGCCGTGAAGGTGGCGTACTCCTTCGCGGAGATGCCGTGCTTCTCCATGACCTTGGCGGCTTCGTTCTGCTGGTCCCGGATGGCCTGGCCGCGCTCGGCGTTGCTCATCTCCGACGGCTTGCGGTTGCCATACTCGTTGTTCACCTTGGCCTGGGCCGCGGCCTCATCGCGCTGGATGGCCGCCACCTTCTCCGGCGTCAGGCCTTCGTCCTCCGCGAGGGCAGGGGCCGCCAGCAGGAGCGACGAGGCAGCGAGCATCAACGAGAGACGGGTGTTCATGGGGAGGCTCCTCAATCCGACCCATCATAGGCACGGAGTCTCAGCCGGCGCATGGACGGTTCTTCAGGGCGCCTGACACCGCGTGCAGCCGTCGTTCGCGCCCGCGCACTGCTCGCGGGCCCTGGCGCAGCGCGGCGGCAGGTCGTCCCGGTCCGCCTGCCGCTCCACGAGCCCGCAGAGCTCCTCCGCCGTGGCGCACGTCCGCGTGGAGACGTCGCACTGCTCGGCGCAGGTCAGGTCGTCGCCCTGCTCGCGGGCGCGGAGCTCGTCGAGGCGGGCCTCGAGGCCGTCGAGGGTCGCGTCGTCGTCCCCGGCCACCCGGGTGTCCACGTGCTTCGTGCAGCCCGCCAGCGCGATTGCCGCCGTGAGGAGGGCCAGCCATGACCGGGTCGCTCGCATGGTCCTACCCTAGCGCGCCCGCTCCTGGCCGCGTCCAGTCAGCGCCGTTCAGGCGAGCGCATGCGGCGCTCGCCTGAACGGCGCTGACT
>NZ_RAWM01000224.1 GCF_003668875.1 Corallococcus interemptor
GCCGTACCGGCCCGCGATGCCGCTCAGCGTGTCGCCGCTGCGCACCGTGTACGAAGCGCCCCCGGACTTCGGCGGCTTCGACGTCGTCCCGCCCGTGCCTCCCGTGCGGCCCGGAATCGTCAGCTTCTGCCCGACGTAGATCTTGTTCGGGTTCGCGATGTGGTTCGCCTGCTGCAACGCCCCCACCGTCGTGCCGTACCGGCCCGCGATGCCGCTCAGCGTGTCGCCGCTGCGCACCGTGTACGAAGCGCCCCCGGACTTCGGCGGCTTCGACGTCACCGGCGCCGCGCCTCCACCCGCGCCCGGAATCGTGAGCTTCTGGCCCACGTAGATCTTGTTCGGGTTCGCGATGTGGTTCGCCTTCGCCAGCGCCCCCACCGTCGTGCCATGCCGCCCCGCGATGCCGCTCAGCGTGTCACCGCTGCGCACCGTGTAGCTGCCACCCTTCGACGGCGCCGCCTGGAAACTGTCAGGGACCGTCAGCCGCTGACCCACGCGGATGAGATTCGCGTTCGCGATGTGGTTCGTCTTCTGGAGCGAAGACACCGACGTGTTGAAGCGCTGCGCCAGGCCGCTCAACGTGTCGCCGCTGCGAACGGAATAGGTCGTCACGGTTAAAACTCCGGGAAAAGAGGTAAATCAATGCCCGGATTTTCGCGACGCCTGGGAATTAGTTTCCCAGGAAGACTGACTTTTCAGGTTGCTGAATCTATCCGCTATTCCTGGACCTTGGAGTCACGCAACCGTTGCTGAAGGTCGCGGGCCGCGGAGGTGTCGTGCATCACGACGAGGCTCTGCACGTAGTACGCGAGCGCCCACAGGTTCTCTTCGGGGATGGCGCCCTTCCATGACGGCATGGCGGCGCCGCCGACGCCCGCGGCCATGACGCGGTAGAGGTCCTCGCGCTGCGCCTGCGCGGTGTACGGCTGGCCTTCCACGCGAGTGCCCTGCGGCCACACGGTGCGCAGCCGGTGGAAGAGGAAGTCCGGTGGCAGCACCTTGGCCAGCTGCGTGGCTTCGCCCTTCGCGTCCACGGTGAGCGAGTAGTCCGAATCCCGCTGCAGCGCCGTGTACGGATCCGCGTTCGCCAGGTTCACCTTGCGGCCGGTGACGCTCTCCGTGAGCGCGGCGAGTTCGGCTCGGGGCAGGTACGCGACGTGGCAGCTGGCGCAGCCCGCGTTGCCCTTGCCGGCCACGTGGTAGACGGTGCGGCCGCGCTCCAGGGCCTCGGCCTCGCGGCCCTTCCACGGGTCTTCGGACAGGGTGATGGCCGCACCCGGCGACTCCTGCTTCCAGCGCGGACTGAAGGTCTTGAGGTACTGCACCACGGCGTCCACGTCCGCCGGAGGCACGTCCCACGCGAACATGGGCGTGCCGTGCAGGCCCCGGCGCAGGGTGCGCTTGAGCGCGTCATCGGTGGGCAGCTCGCCCGCGGCCACGCCGCCGAACTTGTAGAGGCCCTGGTGGAAGTTGCGCGGAGGAGGCCGCATGCCGGAGCCGGCAGGGCCCTGACCGTCGCCCTTCTCACCGTGACAGGACGCGCAGTAGTGCGTGTAGACGTCGTAGCCGCGCGACAGCGTCGCCGCGGGGATGACGGTGCCGTCCGCGAGCTTCAGGGGCTCGAAGGTGGGCGTCTCCTTGCGGCACGCGGGAGCGAAGGCCCCCAGCGCGAGCACGGCGAGGATGCGGAGCGAGAAGGAACCAGGCTTCATGGGAGGTACACCACCGCGAAGAGGACGCCGTACATCACCGTCGAACACCACCATCCGGGCAGCGCGCGCCGCAACGGAGCGCGAGCCTCCTGCCCATGCAGGACACGCAGTCCCGCGCGCAGCAGCCCCAGCATCACGACTGACAGATGCGCGGCCTGCACCGCCGACAGGCCATACAGCGACGCGCCAAAGACGCCGCTGTCGGGGATGCGCAGGTCGCGGTACCAGAACAGCACGTGCGACCACGCCGCCTGCGTCGCGAGGAACGCCGCGCCCGCGCCCAGCACGCCCGCCAACGTGAGGCGGCCCGGTCGCGGATGCCGGAGCGAGGCGTGCAGCGACACCGCCCCGATGACGAGGAGCCCACCCGCCAGCGCGGGGACGAGGAGTCCGGGACGCGCGGACGCGGGAGGCCAGAAGCCGCGCAGCCGGTAGAAGCCCGCGGTGAAGGCCATGGCGCAGAAGAGCATCGCCACCGCGCCGTGCGCGATGACGGCCCCGAACCAGAGGTTCCCTTCGTCGCGCTGCGAGGCCAGTTCGTTCGTGCTCACGGCGTGGGACTCTCGCATGCCTGGGCCCGGCGGAAAGCACCAGGAAGCCGGGCGGGCCCCTGTCTCTCGGAGCGGCAATCACGTCCACGCATCGCACCCGTGAGCCTGAACCGGCCGCGGTGGGATGCACGAAGCCTGCTCGGGCGGTGCCCGCCGGTAGTAGCCTCTCGCGCTCACGCCGATGCAACCCGCGCCCACTCCGCTCGCAGCGCCGTCTCCGTCCGTCCCTCTTCACGCTCCGCGAGGCCTGGACGTCTGGCCATTGCTCATCGTGGCGCTGGGCGCATGGGTGCTGCGTGCGCTGGCGTTCTTCCATCCCTCGGGCGCCATGGGCTACCCCATGGACTACGACGAGGGCGTCTACTTCTCCGCCGCGTCGCTCCTGCTGCGCGGGGACCTGCCCTACCGCGACTTCATCTTCGTCCACCCGCCCGGAGCGCTGCTGCTCTGGGCTCCTGGCGCCGCGCTCACGCTGGGCCTCGACGCGGCCACGGCCTACGGCATCACGCGCTACCTCGCCGCCACCGTGGGCGCCCTGTGCGTGTTCCTCGCGGGCCGCGTCGCCTGGCGGGCCTGGGGCCCCATCGCGGGCTGCGTGGCCGCGCTCGCCTATGCCGCGTATCCGGAGGCCGCCCTCGTCGAACGTGGCACCTTCCTGGAGCCCCTGCTCAACGTCCTGTGCCTGGGCTTCGCGAACCTCTGGCTCGTTCCCGGCCCGCACTCCCGAGCACGCCGCATCGGCGCGGGTGTGCTCCTGGGCCTCGCCATCTCCGTGAAGCTTCCGGGCGTCCTGTGGCTCATCGCCGCGCTGTTCGCCCGTCCGGGGAAGGACGCCTGGCGTCAGGCCATCCCGACCGTGCTCGCCGCGCTCGCCACCTTCGCCGTCGTCGTCGGCCCCCTGGCCGCGCTCGCCCCTTCCGAGTTCCTTCGCGACGTCATCACCTTCCAGGCCGTGCGCCCCGCGGACGGTGAAGCGGACCGCTGGCTGCGTCTTCGCGACATCTTCCACGAGCGCCGGCTGGGAGAAGTGCTCCTCTCGCTCGCGGGCCTCTGCACCGCATGCGTGCGCGCCTTCCGAGCGCCCCCGGAAGAGCGCCCCGCCGCACGCTTCTTCGCCTGCGCGTTCATCCTCGGCGTGGCCCTGTTCCTCGCGTCACGGTCCTACTTCGACCAGTACAACGCGCACCTCGCCGCATCGGAGGCCGTGCTCGCGGGCCTGGGCGCCTCCGTGCTCCATGCACTCAGCGCACGCTGGGGCCGCTCCGCTTCACGGGCCGTGGCCGCGCTCGTGCTTGCCGCCGCGTGCCTGCCCGGTGCATGGCACGTCGTCCAGAGTGGCCAGCAGCAGGTCCCAGAGGTCGCGGCGCTCTCGGAGTACATCCGCGCCAACGTGCCTCCCAAGGCGTGCCTCTTCTCCTTCGAACCTGGCTGGGCGCTCGCGGCGGGCCGGCTCCCAGTGGGTGCCACTCCCATCGTGGACGTCTATTCCACCATGCTCCAGGACGCCATGAGCACCGGCGACCGCTTCGACGAGACCACCGAAGCCGTCTCCGCCCCCGAGGCCCAGCAGGCCCTGCGTGTCATGCTGGACTCCTGCCGCTTCGTCATCCTCGGCGGGCGAGGCACCTGGCAGCTCACTCCGGAGAGCCGCCCCTGGTTCAAGCAGCGCTTCGTCCGCCGCTTCCCGGAAGGCGACACCGGCGGCGTGGACCTCTGGGAGCACCGCTAGCCGGCGCCCTCCACTCCCGACACCGGCGGCACCGGAGGCACCACCGGCTCGGCCACCGGCATGCCCGAGGGCAGCGGCTCCGCCTGGCCAATCCAATCGCGACCCAGTTGCTCCTGTACTTCCGGTTGCGACAGCGCATGCGGCCCGCGCAGCACCACGGCGCCGGGCCCCGCGTCCGTCCACTCCAGCGTGCCCACGCGCCACGGGTTCGGCTCCGTGGCCCGTCCCCACCGGAGCGTCCGCACCAGGTTCACCACGAAGACCAGCTGCACCGCGCCCAGCGCGAACGCGGCCCAGCTGGTCCACCGGTTCAACGTGAGCAGGTGCGCGAGGAACGTGTACTGGTACGGGTCATAGAGCCGCCGCAGCTGCCCCGCGTAGCCCGCCACCAGCTGGCCACCGAAGACAGCGATGAAGAGCACCGCGCTCAGCACCACGTGCACCTTCGCCAGCCGCTCATCCAGCGCGCGCCCGTACATGCGGGGGAACCAGAAGTAGAGCCCCGCGAACACCGCGAGGAAGCTGGCCGCGCCCATCGTCAGGTGGAAGTGGCCCACCACCCACATGGTCCCGTGCAGCGGCACGTCCGTCGCCACCGCGCCCAGCGCCAGGCCCGTGATGCCGCCCAGACCGAAGACAATCATCGTCGCCAGCGCCGCGAGCATGGGCGACGTGAGCCGCACGCTGCCCCGCCACAGCGTCATCAGCCAGTTGAGGAACATCACCTGCGCCGGCAGCGAAATCAGCAGCGTCAGCACCATGAACGTGCGCCCCAGCACCGGCGCCATCCCGCTGGTGAACAGGTGGTGCGCGTACACCGCGCCGCTCAGCGCCGTCACCGCGCCCATGGCCCCCGCCGTCAGCCGGTAGCCGTGCGCGGGCTTGCGGCTGAAGAACGCCACGAAGTCCCCCACCATGCCCCACGCGGGCAGGATGAGGATGTAGACCTCCGGGTGGCCGAACAGCCAGAACAGGTGCTGGTACACCACCGGGTCGCCGCCCCCGCCCACCGCCGCCGCGCCCGCGATGAAGAACTGCGTGCCCGCCACCCGGTCCAGCAACAGCAGCACCGTGGCCGCCGCCAGCACCGGCACGAACAGCACGTTGAGCACCGCGCCGTAGAACAGCCCCCACACCACCAGCGGCATCCGTCCCCACGTCATCCCCGGCGCGCGGCAGCGCACCACCGTGACGACGAAGTTGAGCCCGTACAGGAACGCGGACACGCCCACGCACAGCACCGCCACCGTCACCAGCGTCTGCCCCAGCCCCGGGGTGAAGGCGGGCGTCGCCAGCGGCGGATACGACGTCCACCCCGCGCTCGCCGGCCCCAGCCGCACCCCGAACGACACCAGCATCAGCGCGCCGCCCAGCGCATAGGCCCAGAAGCCGAACGGCGACAGCCGGGGGAACGCCATCTGCCTGGAGCCAATCGCCAGCGGCAGCACGAAGTGCCCCAGCGCCCCGAAGAGCAGCGGCGTCACCGCGAAGAAGATCATCAACAGGCCGTGCATCGTGAACACGGCCGTGTACGTGGGCGGCGTCAGCGCGCCCTTCGACTCGGGCAGCACCCACCCGAGCCCCGGCACCGGCTGCCCCGGCCACGCCCACTGGAAGCGGATGAGCATGGCCAGCAGGCCACCAATCAACAGGAACAGGAACCCGCCCCACAGGTACTGCCGCGCCACGCGCTGCGGGTCCGTCGTCCAGAGCGACTTCACGAACGCCCCCGCCTTCATGGCGTCCTCCACACCCAGCCCCAGTGGGCCGCCGTGTCATCCGGGTCGTAGGCCTGCGCCGCCTTGAGGCTCGCCTCGCGCAGCCAGGCCGCGTAGGCCTCCGGCGACAGCGCCGTCAGCATGCCGCGCATCCGGTAGTGGCTGGTGCCGCAGTGCTGGTAGCAGGCCACCTCCCACGCGCCCTCGCGAGCGGCCTGGAACCAGGTCTGGTTCACGCGGCCCGGGATGGCGTCCAGCTTGACTCGAAAGGCCGGCAGGCTGAACCCGTGCACCACGTCCGTGGAGACCAGCTGCACCCAGACGGGCACGTCCGCCGGCACGCGCAGGTCGTTCCACGTCACCACGTCGTCCTTCGTGCCGAACGCCCCGTCCGCGCCCGCGTACCGCGCCTCCCACGACCACTGGTGCGCGTTGATCTGGATCCGCACCGTGCGCGGATCCTCCGTGGGGACGCGGAAGTTCCACAGCACGTCGTTCAAATATCCCTGCGAGCCCAGGAACAGCGTCCCGTCCACCACGCCGAACACGCCCACGGCCAGCCCCAGCACCCACGCCCTGGAGCGCCGCGTGCCCCCATCCGGCGCCACCTTCCGGGCCCCCCGGAAGCGCACCACCGCCAGCAGCAACCACCCGAGCATCACCGCCGCCAGCGCCACGTCGAAGACATGGTTCGTGGCCAGCAGCGCGTCGATGCGGCCGCCCGTCGCGCTCGCGTTCTCCGGAGGCGCCAGGCTCCAGGCGCCGCGCGCGGGAGGCACCGCCAGGGGCGCCTGCGCATCCGGGGGAGCGGCGTCGCTCGAGAACGGCGGGGACACCGCGGGGGGCTCCTCCATCACGGATGCTCCTGTTCCACGGGGGCCGAAGCCCGCTCGGCTCCTGGCGCCGCTTGTCCCGCCCGCCGGGCCGCCCAGAGCCCCACGCCCACCAGCGCGAAGGGCACCAGCATCAGCGCCAGCAAGAGCTCGCCCGCCCCACCCGGAGACTCCGGAGCCCGGGCCGTGCACGAGGGACACGCCGCCGCCACCGCCGGCCCCAGTAGCGAGGCGAGCAGCAGTAGCGCCGTCTCCCACCGGTCCACCCGCGCCGCGGACCGGTTCTCAATGGCCAGCCGCCCCTGCACCCGGCGCTCCAGCTGGG
>NZ_RAWM01000225.1 GCF_003668875.1 Corallococcus interemptor
CACCCGCACCGCCACCGCCGCCCCGTAGACGCCGTACGCCAGGAACACGAGCCACCCGGGATACGGCGCATGCAGGGCCACGATGCGGTCCAGCTCCGCGCGCGCCTCGGGCAGCCGCACGCGCCCTTCGGCGATGGCGTCCGACAGCCGCAGGAGCGCCGCGGCCCGGCCCAGGTTCCAGTGCGGGTCGAAGGGCAGCCGCGCGAAGGTCACGTGCGGGCGCCAACGCGACACCACCTCCGTCATCGCCAGGCTCTGGAGCGTGAAGACCTCCACGCCCAGGCCCCACGCCTTCGCCGCCCGGCGCACCCGCGCCTCCACCAGGAGCGACGGCTGGTAGGCCACGTGCAGCGCCTTCGCCAGGTCCAGGAGGAAGGCGGAGGCCGCCTCCTCGTCCACCCCACCGTCGCGCTCCTTCGGCGTCACGGGGAGTCCGCCGTGGGGGCTTCCTCCACGCTGCCCTTGCCGCTCGTGCTCCGCGTGTCCTTGAAGGAGAAGCTGGCGCCTACCAGCAGCGTGGCCTGGAAGAAATGGACGTCCTGGGCGCGCATGGGGGTGGACAGGCCCAGCTGCTGGAGCGTCTCCGCGAACCGGGTGGTCTGCTTGTTGCCCCACGCCAGGTCGCCGCCCAGCGTGAAGCGCGAACGGCCCAGCACGAAGTGGATGCCCGAGGCGGCGTGGTACAGGTCCCAGCCTCCGACCAGCGCGTTCGTTGATTGCGTCTGTTCCAACGCACTGAAGTCCGTGTGCCCGCTCAGATACACCCGCACCCGGTCCCCCAGCGCCTGCTCCACGCCCAAGGCCCCGTTCAGCACCGGCTTGAGCGCGAAGGCGTAGTCCCCGTCGATGGACTCGGTGGTGTCTCGCGGCACGATGGGCTGGGCGTCCACCAGCGTGATGGACGACACGCGCGCGTAGCCCTCCACGGACGCGTACACCGCGGTGGAATCGCCGAAGCTCCGGCTGACCCCGAACGCCGCGGCCCAGGAGTTGCGGAAGTGCGCCGGCAGGTCCTCCTGGAAGTCGAACACGGCGGCGGGCGCGTTCGTGTCCACGCCCTGGGACTGGACGGCGCGCTCGAACCCCACCGAGCCCCGGCCCCAGAGGGCCAGGCTGGGCGTCGTCACGGAGAGCCCCAGGGCCCAGGGGCCATGCTGGTAGCTGGCGCCCAGCTTCAACAACACCCGGACGTGGTCGAACTCCAGGTCTCGGCCCAGCGTCGCCAGCAACTGCTGGCCGGCGGCACCGGAGCCCTGCGCCTGCGTCTGGAAGCGCAGCTCGTGATGCCGGGTCGCGACGAACGGCGTCAGGCCCAGGCCCAGGTGCTCCGTGACGGGGTAGGCCCAGGACACGCCCGTCCAGAACTCGCTCACGGTCTGGTCCAGGCGCACGTCCGTGGACAGCATGTCCAGGCCCCGCACGCCGGCCAGGTCCGTGCCCGTCCGCGTGCCTCGCGACTGCAGGCTGTAGGAGAAGCCCTGGCGCGTGAGCAGGGAGTAGGCCATCCGGGACTTGCCCAAAAACCCGAAGCGCAGCGAGCCGGCGATGAGCGACGGCAGCACGTCCACGTTGGAGTCGGACAGGTCCTTCCCCTCGCCCTGCCCGTCCTGCACCTTCAGGCGCGTGTATTCGTACACGCTGCCGGTGAGCTCCAGCTCCGGCGCGCCCAGGAGCGCGAGCGCGCCGGGGTTGTAATAGACGGCGCTGATGTCGTTGGGGTTGCCCACGAAGGCACCGCCCAACAGCCACGCCCGGTTGCCGAACTGCCGCGTGGTGTAGTGCGCGTCCTGCGCCAGCGCCGTCGCGGACATGAGCAGCGCCAGCAGCGTGCCCGGCACCACGCCCGGCACCGAGCCTCTTCGGACCCTGGATGGGATGGATGTCATGGCGTCAGTGCACCTGTGACGAGGAGACGGGCTCGCCGCCACCGGCGGTCCGCGTGTCGCCTCGCGGTTCGAGGTAGGCGCGCACGGCGGCGCCCACGGTGGGAAAGAGCCGTTCCTCGCCGATGCGCGCCGTCAACCCGGAGCGCTTCAGCATCCGGCGCATCGGCGCGCGCGCCTGGGCCACCGCGAAGACGATGTCCTCGTCCGCGAGCGCGTGGCGCACCTGCTCCAGGCCCTCCGCGGCGGTGATGTCCAGGTCGAACACGGAGGACGCGTCCAGCACGAACCAGCGCACCGGCGGGTGGGACGCGGCCACCAGGTGGCGCACCTGTTCGCGCAGGAAGCGGGCGTTGGCGAAGAAGAGGGGCGCGTCGAAGCGGTAGACGACCAGGCCGGGAATCGTCTCCGCGTCCGCGTGGCCCTCCACGTCGTGCCAGCCGGGCAGGCCCTCGCGCTCGCCCAGGACGGCGTCGTGCGGGTGCGCCGCGCGGCGGATGAGGTCCACCAGCGACAGCGTCACCGCGATGAGGATGCCCTGCAGGATGCCCAGGAAGAGCACGCCCAGCGTCGTCACCGCCGCGAGCACCGCCTCCACCGGGCGCATGCGCCAGAGCGTCACGAGGGGCTTCACCTCCAGCATGTACACCGCCGCGACGATGACGATGGCCCCCAGCGTCACCAGGGGCAGCTTGGTCAGGAGCGGCGTGAGGAACAGCGAGAACACCCCCACCGCCACGGCCGCGACCACGCCGACCAGCTGCGTGCGTCCCCGCATGGACGCGTTGACGGCCGTGCGCGAGCCGCTGCCCGTCACCGGGAAGCCCTGCGTGAGGCCGGTGAGCAGGTTGGCCGCCGCCTGGCCCAGGAACTCCTGATGCGTGTCCAGCCGGTAGCCGTGGTGGTCGGCCTGGATGCGGCCCGCGAGCACGGAGCTGGCGTAGTTCACCAGCGCGAGGCTGAAGGCCGCGGGCAGCAGCGCGCGCACGTCGTCGAAGCCCACGGAGGGCAGGCCGAAGGCGGGCGCCGCCGCGGCGATGGGCCCCACCACCTTCACGCCGCCGTGCTCCAGCTGGAACCACCAGGCCACCAGCGTGGTGAGCACCACCATCACCAGCGGCGCGGGCCAGCGCGGCAGGAAGCGGCGCATGCCCACCAGCGCCACCACGATGCTCAGCCCCAGCACCAGCGTGGGCTCGTGCGTGCGGCCCAGGTTCGCCGCCACTTCGTGGAGCTGCCCGGCGAACTCGTTCGACCCGCGCTCCAGCCCGAGCATCCGCGCCAGCTGGCTGCCGATGATGATGAGCGCCGCGCCGTTGACGTAGCCGATGAGGATGGGGCGCGACAGGAAGTCCGCCAGCGCGCCCGCGCGGCACAGCCCGCCCAGCAGGCTCAGGGCGCCCACCATCAATGCCAACAGTGCCGCCAGGGACGCCAGCCGCTCCGGTCCTCCGCCCGCCACCACCGGGGCCAGCGCCGTCGCGGAGAGGATGGCCGCGCCCGCCTCCGGCCCCACCATCAGGTGCCGTGACGGGCCGAACAGCGCGTAGGCCAGCATCGCGAAGGCGCCCGCGTACAGCCCCGCCACGGGACGCACGCCGACAATCTGGGCGTAGGCCAGCCCCTGGGGGACGAGCATCGCGCCCACGGTGAGCGCGGCCAGCAGGTCCGCGCGCAGCCATCGCCGCTCATACGTCCGAGCCTGCTCGACGCCTGGAAGGAAGCGGCCCAGGCCATGGGCGGCCAAGGCCGCGGTGCGCTTCATGGGCCCTCCCCCCCCTCGTGTGCCCGGCATCCCGGACGCGAGGAAGGGTGGAGGCGCCCGGGCGTCATGGCATCAGCCACCCGGGTGCGTTGCGCGCATCGGCTTCACGACACGGAGGCGCGCCTGCCTGACGGCAGTGACGGCCCGCCGCCGCGCTCGGACGCCTGCTGGCGCTGGTTCCAGAGCAGGTACGGAACGAGCGCCAGGGTGCGGATGAGCAGGTACAGCCCCATGACGCCCAGCAGGCTCTTCATGGGATAGGTGCTGCCGCCCAGGCAGAAGGCGAAGGCGGGGTTGCCGAAGACGGCGGAGATGGCCAGCGCCGTGCGGTCTCCGGGCAGGGGCCGGCCGGCCACGTGGCCCAGGGCGGCGGCGCCCAGCGTCACCACCACCATCGCGACGAAGCCCCAGAACGGCAGGCGCTTCAACAGCGGGAAGCTGGCGGCGATCATCGCCAGCGCGGCCACGCCCAGTGCGACGTTGAAGTAGAGCTTCACCGGCTTGCGCAGCCGGTGTGCCCAGACGGGCGCCACCTTCTGGAGCCCGATACCCAGCGCGAAGGGCACGAGGAACGGGAGGATGACCCGGCTCAGGAGCACCCCGTACGGCGGCGCCTGGATGGCCATGGGGAACAGCCGCTCCAGGAGCTTCAGGGACAGCGGCATCAGCACGATGGCGACGAGCGACAGGGTGATGGACAGCGCCAGGGTCAGCGGCAGGTTGCCCTTCTGCCGCGATACGACATTGAGCGCCATGGGCAGCCCCGGGCAGAACGCCATCAGCGCGATGACACCCGACGCGATGGGCGGCACCGGCAGCACCTTCACCACGATGAGGGACAGCAGGGGCACGCCGATGAGACACACGCCCAGCCCCCGAGCGAACGCCGGGTGGCGCGTGCCCTGGCCCAGGTCCGCCAGGCGCCACGACAGGCCCTGCGACAGCCCGAGCGCGATGATGAAGGTGGCGATCATCAGGCTGATGAAGCCGTGCAGCGCGTCCATCACCGGCCCTCCTGTGGGAAGACGCGCTTCCAGTCCTGGCGCATGCTGACCACGGTCCAGCCTCCCTCGCGCGCGGCCTTCAGGGACGCGTCGTTCTTCTCCTCGTAGGCGAACTCACGTCCGGCGTCGTCGTGGTGGATGAGCAGGGCGAAGCCGGGGCGTGGCTGCTCCTTCGTGTACTGGAGCATCTGGATGTCACCGCCCGAGCGGACATTGCCCGCGGCGAACACGGGCCTCCGCCCGATGTGCTGCTCGATGCCCACCGGCTTGCCGGCCTTGTCGTTGATGTGGTCCACGCGGGCCTCGCGCCGCAGCACCGGGTGACCGTGGCCCTCGTCGAACTTCTCCTTCAGGTCGCTGCCGATGACTTGTTGGGGCGGGATGCCGTAGGTGTCCTCGGAGACGACGCGCATGAAGTCGGTGCCGCCGCCCGAGGAGATCCACGTCTGGAAGCCATTGGCGCGCAGGTACTGGAGCAGCTCCAGCATGGGCGCGTAGGCCAGCTGCGTGTAGGGCACGCCCAGCTTCGGGTGGCGCGCGCTCTGGAAGAAGGCTCGGGCCTCCTGGGCGAATTCGTCCTGCGTCTTGCCCCCGTG
Source organism: Corallococcus interemptor (assembly GCF_003668875.1). Taxonomy (GTDB): domain Bacteria; phylum Myxococcota; class Myxococcia; order Myxococcales; family Myxococcaceae; genus Corallococcus; species Corallococcus interemptor. The sequence goes on from NZ_RAWM01000225.1 coordinate 5,249, forward strand.
GGTGGCGGCGAACAGCTCCATCAACTGGGGTTCGTCCATGGAGGACAGCAGGGCCACGTCGCCCTCCAGCACGGCCTTGAAGGGCTGCCGCTTCGCGAGCGACGCGTCCTCCCTCACGCGGGCCTTGACCTGTTCCAGGAGGAAGGCGCCCTGCACGACGGGCTGCTCCTGCCAGAGCGTGCCGTCGTTGTCGAAGGTGGCGATGCGTTCCTCCGAGGGGATGTAGCCGGGGTGGCCCTCGGTGGTGGCGCGGGTGACGAAGTCGATGATGGACTGCTTCACCGGACCGTCGTTCCAGGACGGCAGCGGTTCCGCCGCCAGCGCCTGGAGGGGAATGGCGAGCAGCAGCGTGAGCGCCCAGACGGACTGCCTCCTCGTGTGTCGCTCCACGGCCGCCTCCTGTCCCGGTGCAATCCCAGACATCCGGAGGTTGGGGACGCGGTGGCCGCCGCACAACGCGGCGTGGAGGGCGCGGGAGGAGGGCCCGCTGAGCCCGGCCGTCATTCAGGAGGCGGTGAAACGGCGCGGCACAGGCCCCCCATGAGTCCGAGCAGCAAGCAACGCGTCCGGACTCCCGCCATCGCGTCCTCCCCTGCCTGTGCCGCGCCCGGGGATGAAGCTGGTGAGGAAGTGGAGGAGGTCGCCACGGCACGCGGGTCGCACGGGGATGTCCGCTGGCGCGGCCATGCGCCTGCCCTCAGACGAGTTCGCGGCGGCGCAGGGCCCGCCACTCCGCGGCGGCGAGGGCGATGAGCACGAGCACCAGCAGGAGGAACGAGCCTCGCCACTGCGCGCCCGGGATGCCGCCCAGGTTGACGCCCAGGAGGCCGGTGAGGCCATGGGCCAGCTGATCACGGACGGAGGCGATGGCGTGCTGTCCCGAGGGCGCGACGGTGACACACCGGTCCGCGGTCATCCAGGCGCGCAGCTGGCGCGCGGACGCCGCGTCGGTGGGCGCGGTGTCCGGGTGCAACAGGAGCAGGACGAGCTCGTCCTCGTTGAGCACTTCGATGCGCACGCGGCCCGTGTCGGCCAGCAGCGGTTCACGCACGCTGGGAGGCAGGCGGAAGACGGCCTCCAGCACGCGAGGAAGGTCCGGCAGGTCCGGAGGCAGGTGGACCCAGAGCATGCCATCCGAAGCCCGCCAGCTCCGCGTCTCCTCCAAGGTGAGCGAGCGTGCACCGCCCCGGCCATCCAGGAGCAGCGCGAAGGCGTTCTCGAACGCATCCGCATCCATGGAAGGAAGGTGGCGATTCCTCACGCGTGACGCCGTCGCGAGGACAGCACCGTCAGCGCCACCAGCGCGCTGCCTGCTCCCGCGAGCGCCAACAGGGGCCGCCGCAACCGCGCGCCCAGGGCCTCCAGCGCACCCGCCGTGATCTCCCTGCTCGTGCGCCGCAGGAGCTCGTGGTCGCGGGGCGCATCCCTCCAGCGCGCCTCCTCCTGCGTGAGCGCGCTGCTCGCGCCCCGGATGGTCGCCGCCGCCGTGCCTTCCGCGAGCGACGCCAGGGACGCGCCCAACGCTTCCGCGGAGGCTTTTGGATTCGTCGCCAGCTCTTCGTGGAGACCCGCCGCCAGCCCCCGCACCACCCCCT
>NZ_RAWM01000226.1 GCF_003668875.1 Corallococcus interemptor
GTCTGGGCTTGCAGCGACGAAGCGAGCAGCAGTGCGACGGGGACCATCGGAGTTCCTTGGGTGAGGCAGGTGCGGCAGCGGACCTGCAAGGGAGCGTGAAAGGGCCGGCTCCCTTTCCGGCGCGGACTTCTTAGCGCCGTGGGACAGGGAGCGTCTTCCCCTTCTAGGCTTGAAATGCGGTCCCTTCCGGGGCCCGGTACATAAGGACCCGCCCTTGAGGCCCACCCTGCTCCCGCTGTTGTTCGCGCTGTCGCTGTGGCCCGCCGTCGTCCCGGCGGCGCAGAAGGTCACCGTCCCGGTGGATGTGGGCGTGGGGCCGGCGGTGTTCGTGTTCTCCGGCCCCATCGCGGACGACCAGCTCCTGCACACGGGGCTGAAGCTGTCGGTGGACGCGGTGCTGGACAAGGAGTGGCTGCGCAAGAACCAGCGCGCGATTCCGGCGCGCTACCGCAAGCAGGCGAAGCAGATGGATGAGATCCGCATCTCGCCGTCCATCTTCATCCCGGACTCGTTCATCATCTCGCCCAAGTACCGGGACACGGGGATGTACGGCGTGACGTTCAAGCCGCTGGGCGTGGGGCTGCCGCTGTCGTCCAGTCCGGTGCGCTTCAAGCTGGGCGTGGGGCTGGTGTTGACGTACGCGTACATCTTTTCCGACACGCTGCCGGACACGCACTTCCTGCGGCCCGGGGCCAGCCTGGGCGCGGACCTGGAGTTCCAGCTGGCGAAGAGCTTCCTCATCAGCGTGGGCTGGGAGTCCACGTTCTACGTGCCGCAGGAGCTGGGCGGGCTGGGGCTGCCGGACTCGCTGGGGGACGGCATCTTCCACGTGGGGCAGGCGTACCTGCAGCTGCACTTCCGGTTCCCGTACACGACGACGTTGTAGCGCTCGCGCGCGGGCGGGGGCCGTGGCTAGCGTGCGCGGCACCATGCCCCTCGTCCTCGCCACCGACGCGCAGAAGGCAGAGCGCGACGCCGTCACCCATGCCGCCTGGGGTTCCCCCCTGAGCGTGCCGCAGTACCAGGAGCGCGAGGCGCGGCTGCGCGCGCACCCGTGGAGCCGCGAGAGCATGAACACGTGGCTGTGGCTGGCGGACGACGGCCGGGTGCTGGCGTCGTGCGAGACCTTCCACACGGACAGCTTCCTGCGTGGCGCGGACGGACAGCTCACGCAAGGGGACAGCTACGCCATCGCCAGCGTGTTCACGGAGGAGCACCTGCGCGGCCGGGGACATGCCACGCGGATGATGGACGCCGTCGCCGCGGAGCTGGAGAAGGTGGCGCCGCGTCCGCACTCGGTGGTGCTCTTCTCCGACGTGGGAGCGCCGCTGTATCGCCGGTCCGGCTACGTGGAGGTGCCCGCGTGGGACTGGCAGCTGGCCGCGTCCGAGGCGCCGGGGGGAAGGCCCGTGGATGGCGGGCTCCAGGAGACGGATGTGGCGGCGGCGCTCGAGCGGATGCGCCGGCCGGACGTGCCGTTCTTCCTGTGGCCCAGCGCCACGCAGGTGGACTGGCACCTGGAGCGGGAGCGCATCTACGCGGAGCTGCTCGCGCGCCCCCGGCCCCGGACGTGCGGCGCGGTGGTGGGCGGGTCCACCGCGCTGTGGGTGATGAACGCGCGCTACGGCCAGCTGGTGGTGCTGCTGCTGGATGCGCAGGATGCCTCCGCCGCGGAGGCGCTGCTCACGGAGGCGCGCCGCGTGGCGCATGGGGCGGGGCTCGAGCGCGTGGTGTGGTGGGAGGAGCCCGCGACGGCGGCGCTCGTCAGTGGAGTGCCCGGCGCGGTGCGCGTGGAGCGGGACGGGTCGCTGCCCATGCTGCGCCCGCTGCGCGCGGGATTGCCTCCCGCGCCAGCGGTCCCCTTCCCTCGCGCCCTCTGGGTGTGAGCTACGCGGTCAGGGCGGAGAGGCCCTGGAACAGGGTCCGGGCCTGCTCGCGTGAGGGCAGGCCCGCCTCATTCATCAGCACCTCCGGCGGCTGATGGCCCTCCACCTCTTCGCCCAGGAGCCGCAGCGCGTCCCGCCGCGCCTGGTGCAGGCGCTCCCGCTGGACCTCGCTCAAGCGCTCCTGCGCCCAGGCATCCACGGCCCACGCCAGCTCCGCGTGCCGCACTTCATCCCGGGTGATGGCGCGCAGCGTGCTCCGCGCCTCCGGGTCCCTGGCGGTGCGCCCCTGCCAGCCCGCGACGAAGGCGCCGAACGTCTCCCGCACGCAGCCCTCCACCGCGTTCTCGCGCAGCATCTCCTCCAGCGAGCGGGGCTCGAACGGCGGCAGGTCCACCTCCGGCATCGTCGCGCCGTGACGCCGTGCGAGCGCCTGCATCGCGCGCGTGTGACGGACCTCGTCCCCCGCGGAGCGCCGGGCCGCCTTCACCAGGACCTCCGGCGCGCCGTGCGCCTGGAGCTCTTCCGCGAGCCGAAGGAACGCGGGCACCGACGCCGCCTCCAACCAGGCCGTCTTCGCGAACAGCGCTCCCAGCTCGCTGCCCGGGTCCAGCACGGAGGCTTCCCGCAGGCCCTCCGGGCGGCGGCCGTCATGGAGGCAGGTGGCGTACTCGCAGATGAGGACGGCGCCTCCGAAGGGGACTCTCTGCGCCGAGCAGCGCAGCATGACGCCACCTTCAGGATGCCTGGGACAGGGCTCGCAGGAGGGATTCCAGGGCAGGCTTCCATCCGCTTCGAGTTCGATGAGCCCCGCGGTCTGCGGGGACAAGGGCTCACACCCGTTTTCGTTGTTGTCGCCGCAGGCCAGTCCCCCGGGCAGCAGGGGAGCGGCCAACAGCAGGCCGTAAAGCGTGCGGCGCAACATCCGGTGCCTCGGGACCAACACCCTTCGCTGTGACATGGGTTTCCCCCCCCACGCTCCCATTCCTGGTGAGCGGTCTGGCTCCCCGCCTCCGGCCCGGGGGAACAAGAGCGCCAACCTTAACCCGGATGTGTCACGCGGCGGCAGGTCCCCTAGGATGCGCCGCATGGCCGAGCGAAGGCGCATCATCGAGGGCTCCTGGAACTGCACGTCCTGTGGCGCGAAGAACATCCCCGCGCGCCACAAGAACTGCCCCTCCTGCAACAACCCCCGGGAGCTCACGGGCAAGGAGTCCGAGTTCGACTTCGGCGACGTGGACGCCGCGTCCGGAAAGTCCACCCGCGAGGGCGTCACCGACGAACAGGCCCTGGAGATGGCCGGCGCCGGCGAGGACTGGTTCTGCGCCTACTGCGGCGCGGCCAACCGGGGCGACGGCAAGCGCTGCCGGCAGTGCTCCGCGGAGCGGGGCTCGGACGCGACGTCCGCGCCGCTCGCGGACCTGGGACCCAAGGTGCCTCCGAAGCCCACGCCCAAGCCGCGCCGCTTCGGGAAGGTGGCGCTCATCATCGTGGGCGTCCTCGCCTCGTGCTGCCTGGGCACCTGCGCCGTGGGCATCTGGGGCAACATGAAGCATGAGTTCAAGGGCGAGGTGGTGGCGACGAACTGGCGCCGCGCGCTGGTGCAGGAGCGCTTCGTGCCGGAGACGCGCACGGGCTGGCGGGACGAGCTGAGCGCCACCTCGCCGCGCATGCCGGTGAACGGCACGGGCGAGGTCGCGGGCGTGACGAACATCCGCGACTGCGTCTCCAGGCAGCGCGGCACCCGCCGCGTGGCGGACGGCACCCAGCGCGTGTGCCGGACGAAGACGCGCAAGGTGGCCTGCGGCACCGAGGAGAAGTGCACCCGCCGAGACAAGGGCAACGGCTTCGCGGAAGAGGTCTGCCACGACGTCACGAAGTACTGCAGCGAGTCCTACGAGGACTGCGACACGGAGACGCGCTACCGCAACGAGCCCGTCTACGCGCAGCAGTGCGCCTATGACACGTACGTGTGGAAGCCGGTGGACACGCGCGAGCTCAAGGGCTCGGACGGGCCGCCGCGCTGGCCGGAGCTCACCGCCGGGACGAACGAGCGGGTGCGGCGCGAGGAGGACTACACCGTGCTCGTGCGCTACGACGACGACGGGGTGAAGCAGCACGAGGTGAAGCCCACGCGCGAGGAGGAGTTCGTCGCGTGGAAGAAGGGCCAGGGCGTCACGCTCACGGTGACGAACCTGGGCAAGGTGGAGCAGGCCGTCCGCCGCTGAGGGAGTCCCATGGAGTGCACCTGCTGTGGCGCCTGCTGCGTGGCGCCGGACATCGCCGCGTTGGACAAGCCGCTGGGGCTGCGCTGCCCGCACCTGGGCGCGGACAACCTGTGCACCGTGTACGAGCGGCGGCCCCAGGTGTGCCGGGACTACGCGGCGGATGAGGTGTGCCGCCGCATCGAGGCCCCCACGCTGGAGGAGCGCGTGCAGAACTACCTGGCGCTGTTCCAGCTCACCGCGGAGGCGCAAGCCGTTCGCGAGTCCGGCTGCGCCTCCATGCGGATGGCGCGCGCCATCCGGGAGCGCAAGTGACGTTCCAGCCCACCGAGCCCTTCGTTCCCGCGCCGGGACTTCGCGGCGCGCATGCGCAGACCATCTACGCGTCGCTCGTGCGCCCCACCCGCGTGCCGCCCCTTCGCCGGGAGCGGAAGGATCTGCCGGACGGGGACTTCGTCGACCTGGACACCTTCGACGGGCCCACGGGCGCGCCGCACGTGGTGGTGCTGCACGGCCTGGAGGGGTCCTCGCAGGCGGGCTACGTCACGGAGGTGCTGCGGGGCGCGGCGAAGCGCGGGTGGGGCGCCACGGCGATCAACTTCCGCTCGTGCAGCGGGGAGCCGAACCGGCTGGCGCGGGCGTACCACTCCGGCGACACGGCGGACACGCTGCGGGTGATGGCGGACGTGAGAGCGCGCATCACCGGGCCCATGCTCGCGGTGGGCTTCTCCCTGGGCGCCAACGTGCTGTGCCGGCTGCTGGAGGAGACGGGGGAGCAGGCGCCCGTGGTGGCCGCCGCGTCCATCAGCGCGCCGTACGACCTGGACGCGTGCTGCCGGAAGCTGGATGGCGGCGGCGGCTTCCACTGGCTCTATCGCGAGCGGTTCCTGCGCACGCTCAAGAGCAAGGCCCGCGCGAAGCTGCAACGCTTCCCCGGTGCGTTCGACGGGACGCGCATGGAGGCGGCGCGCACCATCCGGGGCTATGACGACGTGGTCACCGCGCCGCTGCATGGCTTCCGGGACGCGGAGCACTACTACCGGGAGGCCTCGTCGGGGCCCAGGCTGGCGGACATCCGCCGCCCCACGCTGCTGTTGAGCTCCGCGGATGATCCGATGCTGGAGGCGCCGGTGATTCCGCCTTCCGCCCGGGACAATCCGTTCCTCAGCGTGGTGCTGACCGAACAGGGCGGCCACGTGGGCTTCGTCGCGGGCCAGGCGTTTCGCCCGTACTTCTGGGCGGAGACCCAGGCGCTCACGTTCTTCGAGCGGGTGCTCGCCCGCTGATCAGCCGAAGAAGAACATGAAGCCGAGTTTCCCGGACGGCTGCACGGTGCGCATCATCCACGACTGCTTCTCCACGGGAGACAGTCCGTCGCGGAAGGGCTCGTCCAGCTTCTGGAGGCTGGGGACGTCCATCTCCATGAAGCTCATGCCGCCGCGCACGAAGAAGCTGAGGCGCCGGGTGGCGTTGAACTCCAGACCCACGTGCGTACTGATGTACGTGTAGCCCACGCGCTCCATGGAGGAGGCGGGCAGCTGCGTGCTGTCCGCCAGCCGCCGGTTGAGCGTCTTCGTGCTCGCGGCCTGCGCGTGTCCGAACTCCCATGAGAACGAGGGAGAGACCTTGCCCTTCAGCGGGAGCAGCGTGAGGCCCGCGCGCAGGGCGCCTCGCAGGCCGTTGTGCGCGCCACCAATGTGCAATCGCAGGTGCTGCGAGGGCCGGAGGACGCCGGAGAGTCCCGCGCCCTCGGGCATGCCCGCGTCGAGCATCAGACCGAAGGGCGCGAGCCGCTCCGGATCATTCATGCGGCGCCGGCCTTCAGCCTGCTGTGATTGCACTTGAGGTAGCTGCACCTGCGGTGCGGTCTGGGCAATGGCCGCGTGGGCCGCCAGGACCGTTACCGCCGCGGTGACGATGGACACCGCTCCCATGAGGCTTCTCCCCGTTCCAGACATCGCGGCCACGCGCGATGAGATTTGCGAGGTACGCCGGATCCCGGGAGCGCTCACTCTCCGAGACCCGGCTGCGTGTTGCTCCCCCCGACCCGCCACTCCACTCCCGCCACTGCCACACGCACGGTGCTGACTGTCGCGTCGCCTCGATGCCGCTCCCGGCTGGATCGCGAAGCTCTTGCACCGTCACGTCTTCGATTCACGGCCCTTCACTTCTCCCGTCCGGCGACTGCGTCTGCCTTTGCCGGACTCCCCCAAACTGCGCACTGCTCCGTCCCGCCGCCCAGCCCCGTCCAACGACCTGCTTGCTGCCTTGCTCGACCGCGCAGCCTGCTGCCCCCCGTGCCGCGCGTTGCGAGGTGATGCGTACCGCACTGATCCGCCGTGCTGCGTGCTGCGTCCCCCTCCTCCGTCCCGCCCGTCCTGCGTGCTGCCCCGTACTG
>NZ_RAWM01000227.1 GCF_003668875.1 Corallococcus interemptor
CCCCAGGCCCGCCACCAGCGCGCCCACGGCCACGCACAGCACCAGCAGCATGCGGGTGACGCCCTCCAGGCGCTCCTGCAGCGGCGTCTGGGGCTCCTGCGCCGTGCGCACCAGGTGCGCGATGCGGCCCAATTCCGTGTCCATGCCGGTGGCCATCACCTCCGCCACCGCCGTGCCCGCCGCCACGGAGGTCCCCATGAAGACGCGGTCCCTGCGCTCCGCCAGCGGGGTGGAGTCCGGCAGCGCGCCCACCCGCTTGTCCACCGGAGTGCTCTCCCCGGTGAGCGCCGCCTCCAGCGTGAGCAGCGCGTGCGCCGACAGCAGCCGCGCGTCCGCCGCCACCACGTCCCCCGCCTCCAGCACCAGCGCGTCCCCCGGCACCACCTGGGACGCCGGAATCACGGCGCTCACGCCGTCGCGCAGCACCCGCGCGCTGGGAGCGGTGAGCGCGCGCAGGGCCAGCACGGCGCGGTCCGCGCGGTACTCCTGGAGGAAGCCCACCAGCGCGTTGAGCACCACGATGGTGGCGATGGCCACCGCGTCCGCGCCCTCGCCCAACAGCGCCGCCACGCCGCACGCGCCCAACAGCAGCCACACCATGCCGCCGCGGAACTGGCGGCCCAGGAAGAGCCACGCGGAGCGGGGCTGCTCGCGCGTCAGGAGGTTGGGCCCGTGCTGGCGCAGCCGCGCCTCGGCCTCGCGAGACTCCAGCCCCCAGCGCGGCTCCGGAGCCGGAGCCGGAGCCGCCGCGCCCGTCGCCGCGCTCATCGCGCCACCGCCCGCCCGCCAGCACGCTCCATGCGGTGGCCATGCTCGGGGTCCAGCCAACCAGGGAGGCTCATGTCGGATTGCTCCTGCTTCACGGGATGTCCGGCCCGGTTGCGAAGCCCGTGCCGTCAGGTTGGACGCGGGCCGGTTTTCCCGGGACGCGCAGCTTTTGCGCCCGCGCCTCCTGGTGCCGCAACCCTTGCGCGGGCCGGCCTCCGGCATACCCGAGGAGCGGGACGGCACGCATCCTGAAGAGGCCTGGAGGTCATAGCGGGGCGCGTTCCCAGCGCGAGCCCACCGGCCGGAAGAAACCCCGGTGCGGCGCCTTCCCCCCGTCCGGAGTCCAAGCCATGGCCATCCTCTGCGCAACCGACCTCACCGAGGGTTCCCGTCAGGCCGCGGAGGTGGCCGCGCGAATCGCCGCCCGCCGGGGCCTGCCGCTCTGGCTGGTCCACCAGGTCCACCCGGATCAGCTCCGGGTCGCGGCCGAGCCCGTGCGCGAGGGCCTGCAGGCGCTGCTGCGCGAGGAGGTCCAGAGGCTGGCGCCGCTGGGGGCGAAGGTGGAGTCCTCGCTGCTGGAGAGCGGCTCCTCGGGAGCCCTGGCCCGCTTCTGCGAGGCGCACGAGGCGCGGCTGCTGGTGGTGGGGACGCCCCGCGAGGAGCCCGCCGCCCTGGGTTCGGGCGTCAGCCTGGAGCGCATCGCGCGCAACTGCGCCGTGCCGCTGCTGCGCGTGCGTGACGCCGCCCCCTTCGAGGCCTGGCTCACCGGCGCGCGGCCCCTGCGCGTGATGTTCGGGGTGGACCGCTCCCGGGGCAGCGAGGCCGCCCGGCGCTGGCTGACGGAGCTGGGCGTGGATGGCCCCATCGAGCTGCTGGCGGGGCACGTCTACTACGCCTTCGAGCAGTGCCGTCGCCTGGGCCTGCCCACCCCCATGAACCTGGACGAGGTGGCGCCCCGCATCGAGGCCGTGCTGCACCGCGAGGTGGCGGCGCTGGCGGACACGGGCGTCGCCCCGCGCGTGCACCTGCGCATGGCGGTGGGCCGCGCCGCGGACCACCTGGTGGACCTGGCGAGGGAGCAGGAGGTGGACCTGCTCGTGGTGGGCACGCACCCGCACAACGCCCTGGGCAACCTGGCCTCGGTGGCGCACCACGCGCTGCGGCTCGCGCCCATGTCGGCGGCCGTGGTGCCGGTGAGCCCCGCGGCCTCCCACGGCGAGGCGCCCCTGCCCCAGGTGCGGCGGCTGCTGGTGGCCACGGACCTGTCGCCGCTGGCGGACGAAACCATCCCGTTCGCCTTCGCGCTGGCGCCCGCGGGCGCGGAGGTGCACCTGGTGACGGTGATTCCGGAGCGCGCCGGCGCGGAGCTCCACCGCGACCTGAAGCAGCGCCTGCTGGAGCGCGTGCCCAGGGGGCTGGAGCCCCGGGAGGTCACCACGCGGGTGGAGGTCCTCCATGGCGAGGACGTGGCGCTCGCGCTGGTGCAGGCCGCGGAGCGGATGGACGCGGAGCTGCTCTGCCTGGGCTCGCGCGGCCACGGGGGCGTGAGGGAGGCGCTGCTCGGGTCGGTGGCGCGCAAGGTGCTGGGGCTGAGCCGCCGGCCCGTGCTGGTGCTGCGTCCCCCGCTGCGCTGAAAGCGGGTCAGCGCGCGGCGGGGACCCCGCCGCCCTGGCTGTAGCTGTCACAGAGCGCCATGTACTCGTCGCTGTCCATGGCGAGCGCGGCGACCCGCAGCTTCTTCACGCGGGGCTTCGCGAGCGTGGTCTTGATCCGCACCATCTTGAGGATGGGGATGCCCATGTACGACTGGGCGTAATAGACGTTCTCCTTCATGTCCCCCCAGCCGATGAGCACGCCATCCGGGAAGCGGATGCCGTCCCGGCCGATGAGCAGCACCGGGCGGTCCAGCCTCCCCAGCCCGCGGATGCAGTTGAAGAGCATCCAGGCCGCGCACAGGGTGATGAGCGCGATGGCGACCCAGAGGTTGCTCACCGGCAGCGCATGCACGGTGAGCGCGCCGAAGCCGAGCGTGGCCAGCACCCAGATGACCACGCCCGCGATGAGCTTGCCCCGCGAGTAGTAGATGGCGCGCGGCTTCTCCGCCTGCTTCCGGGACTGGGGGGAGCGATAGATTTCCATGTCGGGGATGTCCGTGGGTGCGTCAGCCGGCCAGCCGGCCTGACAGATAGGCCAGCAGGACTGGCGCGTTGATGACCTTCGCTTCGTCGAACTTCCGGGGCCTGCCCTGCGCGACGATGACGAGCTCGCGGGACGCATGGCCCTGGTCCACCTCGTCCTGGAGCCGGATGCTCTCGATGTCGTCCCAGCGCCAGAGCTTCTTGCGGTGGATGAGCCCCGCGTCGCTCAGGACGAGCGGCCCGAAGCGCACCGGCTTCCCCGCGGACACCTGGTGGTTCACGCGCTCCAGGAGGCGCGACACGACCTGCTCCAGCACCGCTTCGTGCAGCGCGTCCGGGTCGCTCCACAGGTACAGCCGCAGCTTCAGCGTTCCCCCCGTGTGGCGCAGGAGGACGTGGTCGTCCGAAGACTGCTCGACGATCTCCCGCACGTCCCGCCAGCGGATCCGCGTGGCGTCCGCGCGCAGGCCCTCGTCGTCCACCGTCAGGGTGTGCGGCGCCATCAGCCACGCGAAGAGGTCGTTGGCCCGCCAGCCCAGGATCCAGATGCAGGAGGGGATGCCCGCGAGGAGCAGGGAGAAGCCGAATCCGCTCTGGAGCACGTCCTGGACCCACCGGTGCGGAAGCAGGGGCACGCCCAGGGGATCCAGCAGCGCGGCCGCCTCCACGTAGAGCAGGGCCAGGCCCGCCAGGAACCAATACAGCGCGCGAGTGGGAAGGATCTTGTGGTGGGTGTGCTTCAGTGCGGCCTCCAGACGGGCCTGGGCGCGCGTCTATAAACAATCAACCCTGTCGACGCGACGTGTTTCGCCCCTCGGGCGTACGTTCTCGCTGCTCGCGAAAAACACCCTCGCGGCCTGAGACAGCACTGTCTGGCTTTGCCTGGAATCTCCTCTATCCCAAAGCATCACAGTCCCAGCGGTTCGCGATAAGCACAGTGGCCCGGGCGCGCACCGGCACCCGGGCCCGCGCTTCAAGTGGAGGCTAGGGCAACGACTGCGCGCCCTTGAGGAGCGCCGCGGCGAGGTCGAAGTTGCCGCCCACCGAGACGTTGCCCGACCAGAGCGTGCGGGGGTCGCGCGGCGTCCCCTCTTCTCCCTGGACCTCCACGTTGCCCACGGTGACGCCCGCGAGGACGGAGACATAGGCGTTCGGCGCGAACGTGGCACCAAACGAGAGCTGGGGAACGTAGTTGCGCTTCTCGATGCCGCCGCCTCCAACCCGGACGCGGACCTCGTTGTTGAGCGTGCGGCCCAGGTACGCGCCCCACTTCAACGCGAAGCACTTTCCGCGCAGGGTCGAGTTCCAGTCCTGGTCGGCAATCCACTGGATGATGTCCTTCTTCCTCGCCTCGCGGTTACCCGATTCTCCGTCGACGTCCGCCAACCAGATCCGGGTGTAGGCCACGATCGCGGGCATGGGCTCCTCGGCACGCGAGCTGCGGTACAGCCGTGCCGCCGCCAGATAGGCCTCTTGCGCGGCGTCGACGGCGCCTCGGGCAGCATCCCGTTCCGTGCGGGCATTGCTGAACGCAGTCAGCGCGGCTGCCTTTCCATCGGCTGACGCCTCGGCCACGGTCTTGGAGGCGAGGGTGATCTTCTCGCTGGCGCGTCGATAGGCATCCACTGACTTGACGAAGTCTTCCTTCGTTTTCTGGTACTGGCCCCCATCCATGCGCATCCTTGACGATTCCCAATCGAGGATCTGCAGGTCCGTCGCGCCCGCATTCATCGCGCTGATGAACGTGTTGAACTTGAGCGTGGCCTTCCGGCGAGCGACCTCCATCGCGGCGGCGGACGCATCGCTCTCGCTGCCGCCGCCCCATTCGGACGCGCAATACTCCCGGACCGCCTCGGATCTCTTCCAGTAGCCAGGAAAGAAGGCCACGTAGGGCATGGCCACGAAACCGGCGTTCTGAAGACTCGTGCCCTTCGTGGAGCCAATGGGGAACTGAATCCCCGCGCTGACGCCTGCGGTGACACCGCTCTTGAGGAGCTTCGCGTTCTCCGCCACGGCCTTCGCACCCGCCGCGGCCTGATTTTGCGCTTCGGTGCTCTCCTGCTTCGCCTTGGCGGCGCTGGCCTTGGCCTCCGCCTCGAGCAGGGCCTGGGCCTGCGCGTCGATCACCGCCTTGAGGCCAGCCTGGTCCACGGCAGGAGCAGGAGCAGGAGCAGGAGCAGGCTTACCTCCCTGTGCACGCGCGAAGCCGCCCATCAGGAGGGTGAGGCCACTCAACAACACAAACGCTTTCCGGATCTGTCTCAGACGTTCCAAAAGCATATCCCCCTCGGTTGTTCAGCGTTTTACATTCTCAGCAAGACACTCACACCCGTCAACACCATCCACAGCCAAGTCAAAGACAACCCATCCGTCACGATTTGGACCCACGGATTTCCGGTTCAGTCAGTGATTCCGCGTCCACGCCGTGCCTTCCCCGCCGCGATGTCGGAGCGCTCCGGTTAGACTGGTTGCCCATGCACCTCCTGCATCGCGGTCAGGCCCCCCAGAAGCCCCTTCTGCTGCGCCCCCTGTTCGGTGGGGTGCAGCGCATTGGCATGCGTTCGGAGAGCACCACCACGCTGCGCGACGCGGGCCGCAACAAGCCCGGCCCCGTGATGCCGGGCGTGCAGATGGTGATGGCCGTGGAAGTGCTTCGCGTGCTGCCGGATGGGTCCGCGCGCTACCGCTTCACCTTGGAGGAGGTGGACCTGCTCGTCGCCGCGCGCACGCCCGTGCGCACCGTGGAGTCCGCCCGCGCCCAGCTGTCGCCCCTGCCCGGCCTGAAGGGCGAAGGCCAGGTGGCCCCCAACGGCCGCTCCAGCGGCTTCGAGTGGAAGCTGCCCGCGGAGCTCTCCGCCCCCGTGCGCGGCCAGATGCAGCAGCTGGCCGGGCTGCTCAAGGACCTGGGCACCTTCCTGCCCGCCGAACCCGTGGGCCTGGGGGCCCGCTGGGAACAGAACGGCGCGGGCAGCGGCGCCCTCACCGGCGCGACCACGCGCGTGGAGCTGCGCACCCTGGAGGGCCAGTCCGTGGGCCTGCGCCTCCAGATGGAGACGCCCCGCACGCCCCAGCCCGTCCCCGCCTCGCTCCGCCCGCCTCCGGGAACCCCGGGCGAGACCACGATGCACACCGAGGCCAGGGGCCACGGCGGCTGCATGCTCTCCCTGGACCGGCTGTGGCCCGTCCGGCTGGAGCTGGACGTGGAGTCCCACGCCGCCGTCCGCGCCGGCACGAAGGACGCCCCCAAGCGCTTCGACGGCTTCACCACCACCCGCCTCCAGGTCCGCGAGCTGTCCTTCACCCCGCCCCGCCTGCGTGCGGCTCGCACCGTGTAGGCCAGTGCCCACCTGAAATTCCGGTCCCATGGGTCACCAGGCAACCCGGGGCCGGTTGGTGCGATAATGGGGGAAAGATTGCACCCGGTGGCGGGGGACGCCGCGGTTCCAGGGCGCCAGCATTTTGGACCCACCGAGGGCAGAGAAGTCTTCGGAGACAGACGATGGCGATCGACGGACCTCGTAACAACGGCCTTCCGCGCACAGTCCCGCAGCAGCCGCCGGCGCCCAAGCCCCCTACTCCAC
>NZ_RAWM01000228.1 GCF_003668875.1 Corallococcus interemptor
ACCCGGGGGCCCGGAGGCGGGCGGCGGGCGGGGCTGGGGGCCCCGCGCTATGCCTCCGGACGTCGCACCAACGGAGGGGGTTGGCGTTCATGAAGATCGTGATTCCGGGTGGCACGGGGCAGGTGGGCGCGCTGCTGGCGCGGGCGTTCCTGGCGCGAGGGGACGACGTCGTCCTCCTCAGCCGGGGTGGCCAGGGCGAGGCGCGCACGGTGTCCTGGGACGGACGCACGCTGGGTGATTGGGCGAAGGAGGTGGACGGCGCGGACGCGGTCATCAACCTGGCGGGCCGCAGCGTGAACTGCCGCTACACGGAGGAGAACCTGCGCCAGATGATGGACTCGCGGGTGGACTCCACGCGGGTGGTGGGCCAGGCCATCCAGCGGGCCGCGAAGCCGCCGCGCGTGTGGCTGCAGATGAGCACCGCGACGCTGTACGCGCACCGGCTGGACGCGCCCAACGACGAGGCCACCGGCCTCATCGGCGGTGACGAGCCGGGCGTGCCCGCCTACTGGAAGCGCAGCATCGACATCGCGAAGGCGTGGGAGCGCACGCTGGCGGAGGCGGACACGCCGCACACGCGCAAGGTGGCGCTGCGCAGCGCCATGGTGATGAGCCCGGACCGGGAGGGCATCTTCGACGTGCTCCTGGGCATGACGCGCCGGGGGCTGGGCGGCCCCGCGGGCAGCGGACAGCAGTACGTGTCGTGGATCCACGACCGGGACTTCGTGCGCGCGGTGCAGCTGCTGTTGGAGCGCGACGATTTGGACGGGCCGGTGAACCTGGCCGCGCCCCATCCCCTGCCCCAGCGGGAGCTGATGGCGAAGCTGCGCGAGGCGGCGCACGTGAGCGTGGGGCTGCCGGCGGCGAAGTGGATGCTGGAGGTGGGCGCGTTCTTCATGCGCACGGACACGGAGCTGCTCCTCAAGAGCCGCCGCGTGGTGCCCGGGCGGCTGCTGGACGCGGGCTTCACCTTCGAGTACCCCGACTGGGGGACCGCCGTGCAGGACCTGGTCGAGCGCTGGCGCGCCGGTAGCGGCCCCGTCCGGAGCTGACCGTGTCCACGAAGACGTACCGCGTCCGCTGGGGCCGCATCGCCGCGCTGGGGCTTGTCCTGGGCGCGCTGGGCACGGGCGGCTTCACCGCCGCGAAAGGCCTGCGCGCGGCCCAGGCGCTGGTGCACCCGGCGCGCGTCCCGGTGACGCGGCCCTCGGGCCCGGACGCGCTGCCGGGCCTGGAGGACGTGTCCTTCGAGTCCGCGGGGCACAGGCTTCAAGGGTGGTACGTCCCGTCACGCGACGGGACGGCGGTGGTGCTGGTGCACGGCTTCGCGGACAACCGCACGCGGGTCCTCTTCGAGGCGCGCGTGCTGTCGGAGGCGGGGCACGGCGTGCTGCTCTTCGACCTGCACGGCCAGGGCGAGAGCGAAGGCGACGCGGTGGGCTGGGGTGACAGCGAGCGCGAGGACGTGCGCGCGGCCCTGGCCTTCGTGCGGGCGCGTCCGGACGTCACCCCGGGACGCGTGGGCCTGTTCGGCTTCTCCATGGGCGGCACGACGGCGCTGCTGGTGGCGCAGGAGGACGCGCGCGTGAAGGCGGTGGCGGCGGCGGGCGCCTACCCGGACCTCGCGGTGGACATGGGCTCCCACTACGGCCTGAGCACCTGGGCGGTGCTCTGGGGGCTGCGCCGGGCCGGCATCGACGTGGACGCGGTCAAGCCCGTGGACGGCATGTGCCGCCTGGAGGGCCGGCCGGTGCTGCTCATCAACGGCGGCCGCGACCCGGACGGCCCCCGGAAGCTGGACGGCCGCCTCTACCGCGCGGCCTGCGAGCCCCGCGAGCTGTGGGTGGTGCCCGAAGCGGGCCACGGCGAATACGCCCGGAAGGACCCCGAAGGCTACGCGCGCCACCTGCGCGACTTCTTCGGCCGCGCGCTCTAAAGGCCCCACCGCCTACCGCCTACCCGCGGCGGCCCTTGGCGACGAACTCCGCGCGGCTGTGGATGCCGGTCTTCTCGAACAGCGACTTGATGTGGACCTTCACCGTCTCCACGGAACAGTGGAGCCGGCCGGCGATCTCCTTGTTCGCCAGGCCCTCGTGGAGGAAGTCCGCCACGCGTGACTCCTGCGCGGTGAGCTTCTCCTTCCAGTCCGGGCGCAGCCAGTGGACGCGCTCGTGCATGCGCACCTGCCACAGGGCGCGGCCGCCCCAGCTGACGGAAGAGGGACTGAACGTCACGTCCAGCCGGTCCTCGCCGCGCTCCAGCGTGAGGGACTCCAGCCGGGGGTCCGCCGCGACGTCGAAGCGGGACAGGACGCGCACCCGCTCCACCCAGGCGCGGGGCACTCCGTCGCTGAGCTCGTGGGGGGCAAACCACCGCTCCAGGAGCGGGATGGCCGGCCCGGTGTCCACGACCTTGCGCCCCAGGCTGTTGAGCACCAGCACCGGGCTGCCCCCCATGGCGATGGCCTTGAGCAGGTCCCGCTCGAAGCGCAGGGCGTAGAACTCCTGCAGCCGCGCCACCGCCCGGGAGACGTAGGGGATGATCTGCTGGAGGAACCACTGCGCCCGGACGGTGAAGGGCCGGGAGGACTCGCGGTACATCGCGATGCCGCCCTTCAGGTCCGCGTCCGTGAAGAGGAGCGACGCCAGCACGCGCTTGAGCTTGAGCCCCGCGCCCTGGCTGCGCCGGAAGGTCTCCGTCTCCGCCAGCGGCTGCCCCCGCAGCATCTGGAGGTCGCTGAGCACCACGTTGGGCTGCACCACCGTGGCGCGGAAGACGAAGTCCTCCTGCACCCACTCGGCGTAATCCTTGAGGAGGGGGTGGACGGTGTCTGTCTGCCACTGCAACCCCGCCGTCCCATCCGGATTCGCGCAGCCCACCGCCAGGTGGTCCGCTTCGCAGAGGGAGAGGAGCGCCCGGGAGAGGGCCTCGTAGACGTCCTCCAGGCTCCGGGCGTTGCCCAGCGCCTCCTTCAGCTCCGCGATCAACGCCTGCTCACGCGACAGGAACTTCCGTGCCTTGCCCATGGGTACCACCCCCGTTTGCAATACCCATCAAGTATTACGAGGGCGGAAACGGGGCCCATCCCTCCAAAGAGGTATGGCAGGGACCGCCGCCTGCTACCTGCGGCGCCCCTCCGCGATCAACTGCGTGCGGCTGGAGGTCCCGGTCTTCCGGTAGATGTCCCGCACCTGCCCCTTTACCGTCAGCAACGACGTGCCCCGCTTGAGCGCGATGTCCTGGTCCGACAGGCCCTCGTAGATTCCTTCCGCCACCTCGCGCTCCGCGTTCGTGAGTTCCCATTCCTCGCGAACCCAATGTGGGCGCTCGACGATGCGCACCTGCCACAGGGGATTGCCCGCCCAGAGGATGGTGGAGAGGGAGAACGTCACCTGCAATTGCTCTCCGTTCTCGTCCCGCACGTCCTCCAGCAGCGCGGGAGGAATCATCCCCGGTAGGCGCGCCAGCTTCGCGACCCGGTCCACCCACGCCTTCGGAATCCCCTGCGGCGTCCTGTCCGAGCGCGCGAACCACTTCTCCAACAGCCGCGTGGCCGCGTTCGTGCGGACCATCTCCCGGCCCCAGGACGTCAGCACCAGCAGGGCCCCGGACTCGACGGCGCCGGCCTTGAGCAGGTCCAGCTCCAATCCCTGCGCATGGATCCTCTGGACGTGACTGACCGCGCGGTGGATGGCGGGCACCAGCCATTGCAGCAATCGCTGGCTGCGCTCCGGAAAGGGCCGGTCGCGCTCGCTGTACACCGCGAGCCCGCCCTTGAGCCCCTGCTGCTCTTCAATCAGCAGGGCCGCCATCACCTGCTTCAGGTCCAGCCCCGCCTCCACGCTGCGCTGACGGGTCTCCTGGGCGTCCAGCGTCTGTCCCCGCAGCATCTCGGGCGTGGTCAGCACGCGGTTGGGCTGGGCCAGCGTGGCCTTGAACACGAAGTCGTTCGTCACCCATTCGGAGTAGCGCTGGAGCAGCGGCATCGTCGTGCGGCTCGTCCACTGGAGCCCCACGGAGCCATCCAGGTTGGCGCACCCCAGCGCGAAGTGGTCCGCCCCACACAGCTGGAGCACGCGCGGCTCCAGCACGTCGTGGATGTCCTGGTAGCTGCCAACGCCAATCAGGTTCGTCAGCAGCTCATGCTGGATGGACTCCTCCCGAGACGTGAACCGTAAGGCCCTACCCATGCGGAATGCCTCCCCCGGCAATGCCATACGTCCCGAGCATGGCACGGAGGACACCCGGGGTTGGAGGCCCCTCCCCCACCCGGCCGCCTTTCCGCCCCACGACGGGGCGATGACGACGGGCTGGACGGCTCCCCCCCTGGCAGGTCAGCCTGGACATCCTTGGAGGATGCACCCCACATGGCCGCCCCGCTGCCCCCTGAATCCCAGTTCCACATCGAGGTCATCAAGCTCCTGCTCCAGGTGGCCACCAGCGACGACCGGGTCACCCGCGAGGAGATTGACGCCATCATCGACACCGCGCGCGGCTTCAGCGTGCCCCTGACGGAGCTCAGCGTCCTCACCCGCTGCCTGCACGAGGGCCACCCGCTCCCGCCGCCGGACCTGAGCGTCCTGCGCGAGGACCCCAAGGCCGTGCTCGAAGCGGTCCACGCCCTCGTCATCGGCGACGGCCACCTGGACGAGTCGGAGATCGCCATGATCCGGCAGATCCGCGAGCTGCTGGGCGTGGCCCCCTGAAGCGGCCTACGCGGGCATCTGCAGCGGATGCGCGTCCTTGTGCTCGGGCGCGCCCGCCAGCCTCCGGGTGAGCCGGCGGCGCACGACGTCCACGTGCTCGCGGAAGAAGTACAGGTTCTCCGCGTAGGCGATGGGCACCGCGATGCGGTTCACCTCGCGCTCGGCCTCCTCCAGCCGCTTGAGCATGTCCTGGAGCATCTCCTGGTCCGGGTCCTCCTCCAGCTGGATTTCAATCTCCTTCAGCCGCGCGTACCACCGGTGGATGCGCGAGCGCACGCGCCACAGGAACACCGCCGGCACCGCGCGCCCCAGCGGCACCACCACCGCGATGATGGGCACCAGCATCACCCACAGCCGGTCCACCAGGTTCGCCGCCCAGAACGGCAGGTAGCGCTGCAACAGCGGCACGCCCGTCGCGTAGTAGCGCTTCGCCTCGCTGCTCAGCGGGAAGCCCGCCGCGAGCGGCGCGGGGAACTCGCCCGTCTTGTCCAGGATGCCCGCCGTGCCGTGGACCTCACTGGCCGCGCGCATCAACAGGTACGCGAGCGCCGGGTGCAGCGAGTCCTTCGCCAACAGGAGCGCGTTGGGCGCCAGCAGCACCACGTCCTGGTCCGGCACGTCCTTCGCGAAGTCGAACACGCCCTGGGGCAGCACGTGGCGCGACAGGTATGGGTAGCGGCGCGTGTACGCCTCCGCGCGGTTGAAGCTGAGCAGGCGCACGTCCTTCACCGCCGCCAGCTTCTGGATGCGCGGCGACTCCGCCGGTGACACCAGGAACACCGCGTCCACCTTGCCCTGCGTCAGCGCGTCGATGGCCGCGTCCCGCTCCAGCGGCAGCAGCTCCGTGGGCGCCGTGTCCACCTTGTTCGCCTGCAGCAGCGTCATGGCCAGCGCGCGCGTGCCGCTCTCTTCCGGCCCCACCGCGATGCGCTTGCCAGCGAGGCCGCGCACGTCGCCGATGGGCTCGCCCCGGTAGAAGACCCACAGCGGCACGTAGGAGAGGCTCCCCAGGGACGCCACGTGCTCGGGCACCTCCTGCCCCTTGCCGCCGGTGGTGCCGCTCTGCGCGAAGGCGATGTCCACCCCGCTGTCCTCCGCGCTCAGGAGCGCCACGCTGCCCACGGAGCCCTTCGTGTTGCGCAGCTCCAGCGTCACCCCATGCTGCGCGAGGAACTTCTGGTAGCGCTTCGCCATGTAGTTGAAGCCGCCCTCCTCCGGCGCCAGCGCCATCACCAGCGTCTTGGGCGGCGCGGGCTTGACGAAATAGAACGTCACCGCGAACGCGATCGCGATGACGAGCGTCGCGGGGGCGACGGCGATCCACAGGTCGCGCCGCAACGTGCGCTTGAGCTGCGCCTTCAACGTGTCCGTCTTCATGAGGATGCGCAGTATACCGACCGCGCCGTGCGGGGCCCCGCCGTACACCGCGTCACGCCAGGCAGGCGAGCACGCCGGGACCCGGGGGCACTTGGCGCGACCACTTGCGCGACACACCCTCCCTCCCAGGCCTTTTTGAAGGGGTGTGGCATGGGTTGGCGCGGCGGGTGGGTGGTGTCCTTGCTGGTGGTGGGGG
>NZ_RAWM01000229.1 GCF_003668875.1 Corallococcus interemptor
GGACGGGAATGGCAACGCGGCGGGACGTGGGGGACGTGGCGGAGGCGGAGGGCGTGCGCCTGCTGGAGTCGCAGGGCTTCCGGGTGGTGGCGCGCAACTGGACGTGCCGCTACGGGGAGCTGGACATCGTGGCGGAGCAGGGGGAACTCATGTGCTTCGTGGAGGTGCGCATGCGCTCCACGGCGGCCTGGGGAGACCCGTCGCACACCGTGTCCTTCGCCAAGCAGCGCCGGGTGGTGAAGGCGGCGCTGCACTACCTCTTCCAGAACGGCATCGACGGGCGCATGGTGCGCTTCGACGTCATCTCCGTCGTGGGCCAGGGCGAGCACGCCCGGGTGGAGCACCTGCCCGCCGCCTTCGACGCTGGCATGTAAAGGAAACCGTCCCTTGGCTGGAACGCTCTACCTCGTGGCCACGCCCATCGGGAACCTGGGGGACGTCTCCGCCCGGGCCCTGGAGACGCTGCGCACCGCGGGCTTCCTCGCGTGCGAGGACACCCGGCACTCGCGCATCCTGTTGGACCACTTCGGCATCACCGGGAAGGACCTGGTGAGCCTGCCCGCCTTCGCGGAGGGGCAGCGCGCCGGGCGCATCCTGGACCGCATCGAGGCGGGGGCGGACTGCGCGCTCGTCACGGACGCGGGCAGCCCCGGCATCAGCGACCCGGGGGAAAAGCTGGTGGCGGAGGCGCTGGAGCGCGGCCTTAAGGTGGAGCCAGTGCCCGGGCCCACGGCGCTGGTGGCCGCCCTGAGCGCGTCCGGGCTGCCCACCGGGCGCTTCCACTTCCTGGGCTTCCTGCCGCGCAAGGGGCCGGAGCGCCGGGCCATGCTGGACGAGGTGGCCCCCCTGTCCGCCACCTGCGTCCTCTACGAATCCCCGCGCCGCCTGGCGGAGACGCTGGCGGACCTCCAGGAGGCCTGGGGCGACCGCCGCGCGTGCGTGGCGCGCGAGCTGACCAAGCTGCACGAGGAGTTCGTCCGGGGCTCGCTGTCCGCGCTGGTGGCGCGCTACGCGGGCGAGGAGACCCGGGGCGAGGTGGTGGTGTTGGTGGAGGGCCGCACCGGCGAGCAGCGCTGGAGCGAGGACGAACTGCGCCGGGCGCTGGAGGCGGGCCTGGCTCGCGGCGAGAAGCTCAAGCCGCTGAGCACGGAGCTGGCCCGCCGTGCGGGGTGGCCCGGCCAGGAGGTGTACCGGCTGGGCCTGGGGTTGAAGCAGCGGTAGGGGCGGCCCACCGCTGCCTCGGGGGCGGGCCTTCAGAAGCTGAAGGTCGCGCCCAGGTCGAAGCGGAACGTGGTGCTCTGGATGGCCCGGAAGCGGCGGGACACCGTGTCGTAGCGCCAGTCGAACGTGGGGTTCAGCTCCGGGGAGCCCGGGGCGACGTCCACGGTGCCGTCGCCGTTCAGGTCCTGGCCAATGACCTCGGTCGTGAGCAGGTGGTCCGTGTTGTAGAGGAAGTTGCCGGACGCGCGGATGGTGAAGGCCGAGGCCGCGCGCGCGGTGACGCCAAACTGGCCACCCACCTGGAGGTAGTCGTCGGAGGTGAGCAGCTTGCGCAGCGCGGAGCTCAACTCGTTGTAGTACCGGCCGCGGCCCACGTAGTTGCCCAACAGCCGCAGGTCCAGGGCGAACCTCTGGGACTTCGCCGCGTTCTCGAAGGGCACCAGCTCCATGCCGAAGGTGAGCGCCGTCTGCGAGGGGGCGTGGATGCCCGTCTCCTTGCGCGTCCACGGCTCCTTGAAGCAGTTGTACGGCGCGCCCAGGGTGGGCGGATTGGCGCCGGACTGGTCGCAGTTGGAGTACGCGCCGGGGCCGCGCACCGGGATGGTGTGGGACGCCTTGAAGTACGGCTCCGCCCTGCCCATCTTCCGCGAGAAGATCGTGTAGAGCTGGTACTTGTGGACGCGGTCGCCCACGTTGCCCTTGTCGCCGTCCGGGTCCGTGTTGGCCACGCTCGGGTCGCGCAGCTTGGCGGTGGGCGCTTCGTAGTCGATGCCGACGATCCACGTGGGCTTGGTGTCGTCCTTCTCCTGGTTGAAGAAGGCGTACGCCAGGCCGAAGTGCACGTTGCCCAGGCCGCCGCGGTAGCTCTCCTGGGGCACCTGGAACAGCCGGCCCACGCAGCCCTCGGACGAGTAGGGTGAGCCGTCCGCGTTGAAGCAGCTGTTGGTGATGGTGGAGTTGCCCTGGCCCGTGCCGGACACGAAGTTCCAGGTCTCGTTCTGCTGGAAGACGATGGGCAGCTTGAAGCTGAACTCCAGGTCCTTCCACAGGCCGAAGGCCACGGCCAGATTCAGCCGCGCGTCCGTGCCCTTGTACCAGAGTTCGTTGACCTCGCGGACGTCAGTGGACCCCGGGCCACCGAGCTGCTCGCGGACGATTTTCGCGCGCGTCTGCGTGCGCTCGAAGCCCACATCGAGGAAGAGGTCGAACGGATCATCGTCCTCGAACGAGGAAGCAATCCGGGTGATCTCCGCCGCGCTGGCGGCGAACGGCACGCCCAGCGTCAGCGCGGCGATGACGGCGCGAAACCTGTGCATCCACTACCTCCGACGACCACGGCCCAGGCCTGCCAGCTAGCCGTGCCGTCGGAGGAGTGTCAAGAAATGGGTGGCCTTTACTTCCCCGCGACGGACGTGCCCAGCAGGCCATCCAGCCGCTGGACCTCGGCGTCGAAGGCGCCCTTCTGGGCGGCCGCCAGGGACGCGCGGAAGGTCTTGTGCTGGTCGAAGGGGTCCAGGACCCGGTTTTCGCCCAGCATGAGCTGGTAGTGCAGGTGGGGGGCGAAGGAGTGGCCCGTGTTGCCGCTCTGGGCCAGGACCTGGCCCGCGTTCACGCGCATCCCGGGCTGGATGCTCTTGGGCAGCTCCGCCAGGTGCAGGAAGAGGGCGCGGCGGCCCTTGCCCCCGGACTCCACCAGCTCGATGCAGTTGCCGTTGCTGCCGAAGTTCCAGTTCTTGCGCTTGATGACGCCCGCGAAGGGCGCCCGGACCGTCGTGCCCACCGGCGCGCGGAAGTCCACGCCCTTGTGGCCACGGCCGTCGCGCAGGAGCGAGGTGATCTGCTCGTAGCTGTCGATGGGGGACTTCTCCATCCGCAGCTCCAACTCGTCGCCGCCGGGCAGGTAGTAGCGGGCGTTCGTCTCACCCGCGGGCGTGAAGCGGTAGGCGCGGTGCGTCTGGCCTGTCTTGCCGCTCACGAAGCGCACCGCGTACACCAGCGGCTCCTCGTTGGGGCGGCGCTGGTAGAGCACGTCCAGCGTGTCCCCCCGGAGGATTTCACCGGGTACGCGCACCCACCACACCAGCGTGCGCGTCACCACCTGGGCCAGGGCAGGGCCCACGGTGGCGTCCGAGGCCTGGACGAGGGCGGTCTCCAGCGGACCCTCGATGCGGATGGACGCGCGCTCCAGGCCCGCGGCCTTCACGGGGTCGGTGGGCGCGGGCGGGGCCACGGGGGCTGCGGCGACGGTGCCTGCATCCAGCGCGGTGACGGTCTGCGAGGCGACGTCCATGGGGACATCCGCCATGCGCTGTTTCCACCACCACACGCCACCCGCGGCCGCGCCGAGGATGACGGAGACGGCAACCACCGGTCCGAAGGGATTGCGCTTCGGTGGTCCACCGAGGGTGGGAAGATTCGGCCGCATTCAGGCTCCCTGAGGGTAAGAAGGTACGCGGGGGCCGAAACCGCTGGCGAAGAAGCGATATTTCGGCGCCCCAGGCTACTCGTCCGGGCCGTCTTCCTGACCGTCCGGGGTGGTGTCGCGCAGGCCGAACTCCTTCATCTTCGTCTGGAGCGACTTGCGGCTGATCTGCAGGAGGCGCGCGGCCCGCGTGACGTTGCCGCCCGTCTCCTCCAGCTTCTTGACGATGAGGTCCCGCTCCAGCTCCGCGGCCTTCATGCGCACGATGTCCTTGAGGCCCACCTCGCCCACGGGGACGTCCAGCGTGCCCAGCGAGGCGGCGACCGCTGCCCCCGCCTGCACGCCCGCTCCCCCGCGCACCGGCTCCGGCAGGTCCCTGGCGGTGATGTGGGGGCCGTCCGCGAAGAGCAGCACGCGCTCGATGAGGTTCTCCAGCTCGCGGATGTTGCCCGGCCACGCGTACGCCTGGAGCAGCGCGAGCGCGTCGTCGGCGATGCCTTCGATCTTCTTGTGGAGCCGCCGGTTGTACTTGTCCACGAAGTGCGCGGCGAGCATCGGGATGTCGCCGCGCCGCTCGCGCAGGGCGGGCAGCACGATGGGCACCACCGCCAGCCGGTAGTACAGGTCCTTGCGGAAGCGGCCGGCTTCGATCTCCGCCTGGAGGTCGCGGTTGGTGGCGGCCACCAGGCGCACGTTCACGCGCGTCGTCTTGATGCCGCCCACGCGCTCGAACTCGCCCTCCTGGAGCGCGCGCAGCAGCTTCACCTGCATCTCGACGGGGATCTCGCCAATCTCGTCCAGGAAGAGGGTGCCCTCGTCGGCCAGCTCGAAGCGGCCCGGCTTGGAGGTGACGGCGCCGGTGAAGGCGCCCTTCTCGTAACCGAACAGCTCGCTCTCCAGGAGCGTGGCGGGGATGGCGGCGCAGTTGATCTTGATGAACGGCTTGTCGCGGCGGCTGGAGGCGCCGTGCAGCGCGGTGGCGATGAGCTCCTTGCCCGTGCCGCTCTCACCGGTGATCAGCACCGTGGACGGCGTGTCCGCCACCTTGTCGATGATCTTGTAGACGTCCTGGATCTGCGGTGACTCGCCGATGATGGCGGACCGGGCCTTGTGGTCCGCGCGCACGGAGCGCTTGGCGCTCTCGTTCGTCTTGGCGGCCTTGGCCACGACGGAGGACAGCTCCGACTGATCAAAGGGCTTGGTGATGTAGTCGAACGCGCCCGCCTTGATGGCCTCCACGGCGGAGTCCACGGTGCCGTGCGCGGTGATGATGATCACCGGCACGTCCGGGTTGGCGGCGCGCACGGCGGCGAGCACCTCCATGCCGCCCAGCTTGGGCATCACCAGGTCGGTGACGACGATGTCCGCGCCGTTCTTGTGGAACTCGGCCAGGCCCTGCTCGCCGTTCTCCGCCACGGTGACGTCGAACCCGTCGCGGCGCAGCAGGGCGGCCAGCACCTTGCGCAGGTTCGTCTCGTCGTCGATGACCAGGACCTTGGCCATAAGCCTCCGCGCGGAAGAAGAGGACTAACGGCGTGCCGGGGGAGCGGCGGGGACGGCGCCTTCCAGCGTGCAGATGGCGTCCGGGTGCTTGATGCGCAGGAGCAGCGACTCCAGCACGCGGAACGGGTGGTTCATCTTGCTGGCGCCCAGGTAGGCCGCGACCATGTCCATGGCCACCGCCAGGTCCATGTTCTCCCGGCCCGTGGACACCACCACGCCGGACTCACCGCGCAGGCGGTTGGACTGGTAGACGCCGTCGGACGCCAGCTGGCTGATGGTCTGGATCTCCAGCACGCCCGTCTTCTCGTAGATGCGGTGCAGCTGCGAGTACAGGCGCGGCGACAGCACCACGGCGTAGGGGCCGAAGTGGCCGGCCTCGTTGAGCTTGCGCGTGGCCTCCACGATGGTCTGGAAGCCGCCGCCCGGCGCCGTCCAGTCCCCCAGCGTGGCGGTGAGGCGGCCGTTGGCCGTCATCAGGCCCTCGTAGCCCAGGCGCTGGTCGCCGTAGAAGATGAGCTCGTCCTCCTGCTGCGCGCACAGCGCGGCGGCGCCGGCGGCGGCGGACACGTCCAGCGGCATGTTGTGCGTGCGCGCCGCCTCGATGTCCCGCCAGTGCAGCAGGAAGTCCTTGTAGATGATGGGGATGGTCTTGAACTTGCGGACGTCGGTGAAGACCATCGCGGTCTCCTGCTCACCGACGATGTCCACCGCGCCCGCGGACACGCCCTGGAACTCGTCGTAGGCCACCGTCTGCACGCCGGCGCCCAGCGGCCCGTAGATGTCCAGGATGCGGCGGCCCACCAGCGAGCGGCGCGCCACCTGGATCACCGTCTCGTTGAGCCGGGCCCACTCCTCTTCGCGCAGCGGGTTCTCGGCATGTCCAAGGAAGTCAGGCATCTGTGTCTCCGTCACGAGCGGCGGCAGAGGAGGGGAGGGAAGGCAGGAAACAAAAGGGTTCTAGCGACCGCCACCGGAGCCGCCACCGCTTCCACCGCCCCGGCGCAGGCTGCCGATGGTGAGCGGGTGGCTGTTGGCGGAGGGCGGCGGCGCGGGGACGCCGTAGATGAGGCGCTGGGGCGGCAGGTTCGTCAGGGGCTCGGCCGTCAGGCGGCCCACCGCGGGCGGGGCC
>NZ_RAWM01000022.1 GCF_003668875.1 Corallococcus interemptor
CGGTGGGGGGAGTGGAATTGGGGCGCTACCTCGCGTTCATCCGCGAGAAGAAGGCCGCCCTGAAGCAGCCCGCCGTGACGGAGACGGAGCGTCAGGTGGGCCACGCCGCGCTCAATGACCTGATGCTGTGGGCGTCCGCGCGGACGGAGGAGGAGCTCGCGAAGGACGCGCCGCTGGAGGTGTACCTGCGGCTGAAGGCCAAGCACGCGCAGGCCCTGCTCGAGGACGGCAGGCGCTCCGCGCGGGCGGAGGCGAAGCTGGAGGAGTTCCACCGCTGGGCGGAGGCGCGCCGTCAGGTGCTGGCGGACGCGCACTTCCGGCGGCTCGGGAGCGACGGGCTGCTCACGGAGAGCGCGCTCTACGAGGAGACGCAGCTGGCGTTGCTGGACGCGGTGCTGGACTGGGCCTACGCGCACACGGAGGACCCGGACTTCCCGCGCAAGAGCCCCAGCGAGGTGGCGGTCTACCTGCTGGCGCGCGACAGCCTCCTGGCGTCGGCGGTGGAGGCGGGCCGCTTCGCGCCTCCGGCCTGGGACCCGGCCCGTGAGCCTCCGGCCATTCCGCCGGAGGAGGTGGTGCTGGAGATTGCCCTGGGGCTGCTGCCCGTCACCGGTGAGGTGGGGGACATCAGTGGCGTGGTGCTGGGACGGAGCCTCCTGGGATACCCGCTGACGGACGGCGAGCGGCTGCTCTGCGCGGTGAGCGTGGCGCTGCCGGTGGTGTCGGGGCGGCTGTTGTCGGAAGGAGCGCAGGGCGCGGAGCGTGTCGCGCTGCTCACGGGCCGGAGCCTGCGCGAGGTGCAGGTGTTGCAGCGGGTGGTGCAGCACCTGTCGCCGCAGGAGGCGCAGGAGCTGCGTCGGGTGCTGCGCGCGGCGGGACGGGGTGAGGCGGTGTCCGCGGAGGACGTGGAGCGGCTGCGGGCGCTGGCGAAGCGGCTGGAGGCGCCGCTCGCGGAAGCGGGGCGGGTGCTGGCCCGGGGCAAGCGCGTGGCCCTGGTGGGCTCACGGGCGACGGCGGAGGGAGCGCGGCTGGTGCCGGGCAGCGCGGAACACCTGGCGCAGGCGTGGGTGGACTATCAGTTCCGTCACCCGGGCAAGTATCCGCGCTTCAGCTACGCCGTGGATCCGGAGTGGGAGCGGCTCTACCGGACGGTCATCCAGAACAAGGGCGCGGGCAGTGCGTTCGAACAGTCCGTGCTCCAGAGCCGGAAGCTGCCGAAGAACACGGACCTCCTGCTGCCGCCGCCGGGCAGCAAGGCACAGGGGTTCGTCCCGGATGCCGTGACGGGACACAAGGGGGACCTGGTCTGGGGCAGTCCCTACGACTTCGTGGAGGTGAAGGGCCGTGCGGAGTTGGCGCTCACGGGGAACCTGAAGGCCATGATTCAGTACGTCCAGAAGTACGGTGGCTCCATCGAACTCTGGATCCGTTCCGCTAAACATCCCGAGGGGGCGACGCGGCTGACCGGGCCCCTGACCGAGGAACTGAACGACCTTGTCAAGGAAGGTCAGGCAGCCGTCAGGCCCTTCCCGTAAGAGCGCTTCATGGCCATTCGATACCTGAGCACCGATTTCGCGCTGCCTCCCGGGGTTCCACCCACGAGCGTCGTTCGCGAACTGGTCCAGCGGTTCTTTTCGGGGGGCCGCTGGTTCCAACCCGTGCGCTGCGGGGGCGTCGGCGTGGATACGCAGTTCGAGCCCGGTGCTTTTGACCTGGATGTGCTCGCGGCCCACTACGATGAGTCCAGTCGCTTCTTCATCGGGGCGAAGACGGATCGGGACTTCCTCCATTTCGCCCCCGAGCGCCGCGGGAAGTATCCCTTCGTCGGCTCCTTCAGCTGGATGACTTCCGTCACGGAGGCCCGGAAGGTGGGGTGGCGCGAAGCCCACCTGCGTCAGGTCGTCGAAATCATGCAGCTGCTGGGCTCCCCCCTCGCCCAGTCCGGGCTTGGTGACGACTTCGAGCGCAAGAACTGGCGCCTGGTGCCCAACGAGGACGGCTTCGGTTCCACGCGCGTCTTCAACGTGCGCGACTACAGCGAGGGCCTCTCCGGCCTCTACTGGCGCAACGTCTTCGGCGCCCCCTTCGTGGACCTCTTCGGACCGCGCCTGGACGCCATCCCCGCGCCCCAGCGCCAGTCCCTCGACGGCGGGCTCGTCCTCGTCCAGCCCTACGAGCTCCCCACCCAGGCCATGACGCCGGAGGGCGACGCCGCGGAAGGACAGCTCATCGCCACCCTGGGCCGCGACGCCTTCTTCGACCTGCCCACCCTCACGAAGCCCACGCGCGTGCCGGACGTGTCCTGGATGCTGCACAAGCACTGACGGCACCGGACGTCAGTCGAACATCGCCGCCAGCGCCTCGCTCAGGGTCTCCACGCCCACCACCTCGAGCTTCGTCGCCTCCACCCGCCGCGCGCTGCCCGCCGGCAGCACCACCCGCTGGAAGCCCATCTTCGCGGCCTCCGCGAGCCTCGGCTCCACCTGGCCCACCGCGCGCACCTCGCCCGCGAGCCCCACCTCTCCCAGCACCAGCGTCTTCGCGTCCAACGGCCGGTTCTGCAGGCTGCTCACCAGCGCCGCGCACACCGCCAGGTCGCACGCCGGTTCGCTCAACTGCATGCCGCCCGCCACGTTGACGAACAGGTCGCAGCCCACCAGCGGAATCTCCTCCTTCTTCTCCAGCACCGCCGCCAGGAGCGCCACGCGGTTGCCGTCCACGCCAATCGCCGTGCGCCGCGCCGTGCCGTAGCCCGTGGGCGCCACCAGCGCCTGCACCTCCACCAGGAGCGGCCGCGTGCCGTTGAGCGTGCTCGTCACCACGCTGCCGGACTTGCCCTGGGGACGCTCGGAGAGGAACAGCGCGGACGGGTCCGCCACCTCCACCAGCCCCGCGCCCTTCATCTCGAAGACGCCAATCTCGTTGGTGCTGCCGAAGCGGTTCTTGTGCGCGCGCAACAGGCGGAACGGGTGGCCGCGCTCGCCCTCGAAGTAGAGGACCGTGTCCACCATGTGCTCCAGCACGCGCGGGCCCGCGATGGAGCCCTCCTTCGTCACGTGCCCCACCAGGAACGTGGGCACCCCGCTGCGCTTGGCGAACGCCATCAGCCGGCCCGCCACCTCGCGCACCTGGGTGATGCTGCCCGGCGCGTTGCCCAGCTCCGGCAGGTACATGGTCTGGATGGAGTCCACCACCAGCGCCTGGGGCTTGAGCGCCTCCGCCGCCTGGAGCACCCGGTCCGCGTCCGTCTCCGCGAACAGGTGGATGGCGTCCCCCTCCACCCGCAGCCGCTCCGCGCGCATCTTCGTCTGCCGCAGGCTCTCTTCACCCGACACGTAGAGCACCGGCCCGTGCCGCGACAGCTTGTCCAGCGCCGCCAACAGCAGCGTGGACTTGCCGATGCCCGGGTCTCCGCCCAGCAGCACCAGCGAGCCGCCCACCACGCCGCCGCCCAGGACCCGGTCGAACTCCGTGATGCCCGTGCGCCGGCGCACCTCCGTCTCCGCCGTCACGTCCTGCAGCTTCACCGGCTTGGAGGCGCCCCCGGACGCGCCCCACGCCGGGCGCTTGTCGTCCACCTTCGCTTCGGTCTCCTCCAGGAGCGAGCTCCAGGCCCCGCAGTCCGGACACTTCCCGAGCCACTTCGCCGTCTGGTAGCCGCAGGCCTGACAGGTGTAGTGCGTCTTCGCCTTCGCCATGGGTTGGAGTGTCTACCCCAGACCCCTGACGTTTCGTCGCCCATGCGCATGCGCGCGCCATGCCAGGGGAGCAGGCAGGCAGGCTGTCGTGGATCAGGTAGCGAGTTGCCCTACAGGGAGGGGCAACCCAGTTTCTGGTCCACGGGCGACGCGAAACAGCGCGCCCCCCACACAGGGAGAGTGCCATGGGGATTATCGCGTTTCTGGTGATTGGTCTGGTCGCGGGTCTGATCGCTCGTGCCATCATGCCGGGCAACCAGTCGATGGGGCTCATCGCCACCACGCTGCTGGGCATCGCCGGTTCGTTCGTGGGCGGTTTCGTCGGTTCGCTGTTCTCGCGTGACGGCCGGATGTTCGACCTGCACCCCACGGGCCTGCTGTTCTCCGTCCTGGGCGCGCTGGTCGTGCTGTTCCTCGTGGGGCTCGCCGGCCGCGGCCGTCGCGTCCACGTCTAGTCAGGCAGGGCTCCTCGACCGATGAGGCGGGAGACAGCCAGGGGCGTCCGTGTCATGCACGGACGTCCCTTCTGTCTTTGCGGGCACTCGTCAACCCTGTTTCCCAAGGGCGTTGACAATGGCCTTCGGGCCACGCACCGTCGGCCTCCTGACGCCTCCCCCAGGAGCCCGCGCATGTCCGACACCTCCGAGTCCTTCCACGGCCACGCCCACCACGCCGCCCCCGCCCCGGAAGGGGTGACGGTGCGTCATGACTGGTCGCTCGCGGAGGTGAAGGCGCTGTACCAGTTGCCGCTCCTGGACCTGGTGCACAAGGCGCAGACGGTGCACCGGCAGGTGTTCGTGGAGAACAAGGTGCAGCTCTGTTCGCTGCTCTCCATCAAGACGGGCGGGTGTCCGGAGGACTGCGCGTACTGCCCGCAGGCGGCGCGCTACAAGACGGGCGTGAAGGCGGAGAAGCTGATGGCGGTGCCGGACGTGCTGGCCGCCGCGTCGCAGGCCCGTCAGGCCGGGGCCACCCGCTTCTGCATGGGCGCCGCGTGGCGTGAGGTGAAGGACGGCCCGCAGTTCGACAGCGTGCTGGAGATGGTCAAGGGCGTGCGGGCCCTGGGGATGGAGGCGTGCGCCACGCTGGGCATGCTCACCGACAGCCAGGCGAAGCGCCTGCGCGAGGCGGGCCTGTCCGCGTACAACCACAACCTGGACACGTCCCCGGAGCACTATGGAGACATCATCTCCACCCGCACCTATGACGACCGGCTGAAGACGCTCAACCGGGTGCGCGACGCGGGCATCTCCGTGTGCTGCGGCGGCATCATCGGCATGGGCGAGTCCGTGGACGACCGCTGCAACCTGCTGCGCACGCTGGCCAACCAGGAGGTGCACCCGGAGTCGGTGCCCATCAACGCGCTCGTGCCCGTGGAGGGGACGCCCCTGGCGGAGCAGCACCGCGTGGAGACGGTGGACATGGTGCGCACCATCGCCACCGCGCGTCTGCTCATGCCCCAGGCCATGGTGCGCCTGTCCGCGGGCCGCATGCAGATGAACGAAGAGGCGCAGCTGCTCTGCATGATGGCGGGCGCCAACTCGCTCTTCTTCGGGGAGAAGCTGCTCACCACCGGCAACCCCGAGTACACCCAGGACATGGCGCTCTTGGAGAAGGCGGGCATCCGCCCCCTGGAGCCCCGGCAGGACCGGTGAGGCCCGCCACGCAGTGGGCGCGCGAGGACCTGGAGGCCCTGTCGGCGAAGGGCCTCCGCCGCGTGCTGGAGCCGCTCGACTCACCCCAGGGCGCGGAGGTGCGCGTGGGGGACGAGCGGCTGGTGAACTTCTCCTCCAATGACTACCTGGGGCTCGCGGCGTCGCCCGCCGTGCGCGCCGCCGCCGCGTCCGCGCTGGAGCGCTACGGCGTGGGCACCGGCGCCAGCCGCCTGGTGGTGGGGGACATGGTGCCGCACCAATTGCTGGAGGCGCGCCTTGCCCGCTTCGAGCGCGCGGAGGCGGTGCGCCTCTTCAACTCCGGCTACGCGGCCAACACCGGCATCCTGCCCGCGCTGGTGGGCCCCGGTGACGCGGTGTTCTCCGACGCCCTCAACCACGCCTCGCTGGTGGATGGCTGCCGGCTGTCCCGCGCGCGCGTCGTCGTCTACCCGCACGCGGACGTGGCCGCGCTCACCCGCGCGCTGGAGCAGACGCCCGCGCGGCGCAAGCTGGTCGTCACCGACAGCGTGTTCTCCATGGACGGGGACGTGGCCCCGCTGCGCGAGCTGGTGGCCGCGTGCGAGGCCCACGGCGCCGCCCTGATGGTGGACGAGGCGCACGCCACCGGCGTCCTGGGCGCGCGTGGCGCGGGGCTGTGCGAGGCGCTGGGCGTGGAGGACCGGGTGGACCTGCGCATGGGCACGCTGAGCAAGGCGCTGGGCGGGCTGGGCGCGTACGTGGCCACGTCGCGCGCGGTGGCGGACCTGCTGGTGAGCCGCGCCCGGCCGTTCGTCTATTCCACCGCGCTGCCCGCCGCCCTGTGCGCCGCCGCCGAGTGCGCGGTGGACCTGGTGGAGCACGACCCGGCGCCGCGCGAGCGGCTGTGGGGCCACATCCACCGCTTCACGGACGGCCTGCGCGCGCTGGGACTGCCAGCGGAGCCCCGGAGCGCCATCTTCCCGGTCATCCTGGGCGAGCCCTCGCGCGCGCTGGACGCGGCGAGGCGCCTTCGCGAGGCGGGCCTGCTGGTGAAGGCCATCCGCCCGCCCACCGTGCCGGACGGCACCAGCCGGCTCCGCTTCTGTCTCTCCGCGGCCCATACGACGGGCCATATCGACCTGGCGCTGGAGGCCCTGCGCCGGGTGGGAGTCTCCCGTGGCCCCTGAGCCGTTGCGCTTCTTCGTCACCGGCACGGACACCGGCGTGGGCAAGACGCAGGTGTCGTGCGCGCTGTTGTCGCTCCTGGAGGACGCGGGACACGCGCCCCAGGGCTTCAAGCCCTACGAGAGCGGCTGTGCCTCCCTGAAGGCCCCGGCGGACGCGCTGGCCATGCGCGAGGCCGCGGGCAGCTCGCTGCCGGTGGACGCCGTGTGTCCCCACCGCTTCAAGGCGCCGCTGGCCCCGGGCATCGCGGCGTCGCGGCTGGGGAGGGAGCCGGACTTCCGCGTGACGCTGGAGGCGTGGAAGCGGCTGAAGGGCGGTTCGGTGGTGGTGGAGGGGGCAGGGGGGCTGTTCGTCCCGGTGGATTCGAAGCGCGACGTGGTGGACCTCATCCAGGCGTTCCGCCTGCCGGTGGTGCTGGTGGCGCGCGCGGGGCTGGGCACGCTCAATCATGTGGCGCTGTCGCTGGAGGCGCTGGCGGCGCGCAGCGTGTCCGTGCGCGCGGTGGTGCTGTCGCGCGGCGTGCCCGGACGTGACCTGGCGGAGCGGGACAACCGGCGCTACCTGGAGGCCCGCCACGGGGTGGAGGTGCTGGGGCCCGTGCCGTATGTGGAGGATGCAAGAAAGCGCCGGATCGCGTTCCGGCGCGCGCTGGCGCCGCTGGTGCCCGAACGCGCGCGGGCCCGATAAATCGGCCTCCGGCGCGTTCGGCGGAAAGGCGCGTGCTACAGGCCGCGCAAGTTTTCGCGTGGTGGTGGCCGTGATCTGGACGTGCTGTTTTTTCCGCGCGAGAAAGCCGGCACGAATGGCGGACATCATCGACATCACGCTCCTCGCGGACGTCCGGCGCTTCTTCCAGAAGCTCATCGAACAGCGCGGGCTGTCCTACTTCCTCCAGAAGGACGGTCCGCGGCTGTTCCAGATTGAGCCGACGAAGGTCGAGCTGGTCCTGCGCACCGCGATCCGCACCCGGAACCCCGAGCTGCCCAGGCCGCACGAGAAGGCCATCGAGCACTGCCGCCTGGAGCTGCGCCGCGAGCTGATCCGCCGCGTGGCCAGCGCCATGCTCCAGACGGGGCTGTGAGCCGCTTCTCGCTCCGCACCGCCTTCCCGCGCACCCCCAACCCGCTCTCCCAGGCCGCCGCCGGGCGCCACGCGCGCGGGCTGCCCCTCTGGGACCTGGCGGAGACCAACCCCACCCGCGTGGGGCTGCCCCCACCGGACGTGGACCTCGGGGCCCTCCCCGGGCCGTTCCACTACGCGCCGGAGCCCTTCGGCCTGCCCGCGGCGCGCGCGTCCGTGGCCGCGCACCTGTCCCGGCAAGGCACGCGCGTGGACGCCGCGCACGTCGTCCTCTCCGCCAGCACCAGCGAGGCCTACGGGTGGCTGCTGAAGCTCCTGTGCGACCCGGGGGACAACGTCCTCGTCCCCGCGCCGGGTTACCCGCTGGTGGACGTCCTGGCGCGCCTGGAGGCCGTCCAGACGCGTTCCTACCGCCTGCCCGCCGTGCACGGCTTCGGCCTGGACGCGGGCCTCGTGGAGGCCGCCGTGGACGCCCGCACGCGCGCGGTGGTGGTGGTGAACCCCGGCAACCCCACCGGCCACTTCCTCCACGAGGACGAGCTCCACGCGCTCGCGGACGTGTGCGCGCGCCACGGGCTGGCGCTCCTCTGCGACGAGGTGTTCTCCGGCTTCGCGTGGGACGAGGAAGCAGGGCGCGTGACGTCCGTGGCGGGGCGGAGGCTGCCGTGCCTGACGTTCTCGCTGTCCGGCCTGTCCAAGGTCGCGGGCCTGCCCGGCCTGAAGCTGGCGTGGCTGCACGTGGGCGGCCCCGCGCACGCGCGCGACGAGGCCCTGGCCCGGCTGGAGGACGTGGCGGACGCGGCGCTGTCGGTGGGCACGCCCGTGCAGCTCGCGCTGCCGGCGCTGCTCGAGCACGCGCCGCGCTTCCAGCAGGCCTTGATGGAGCGGGTGAGGGGCAACCGGGAGCGGCTGCTCCAGGCGCGTCCGGCGGACGCCGCGTGGGACGTGGTGCCCGCGCACGGCGGCTGGAGCGCGCTCTTGCGCATCCCCCATCACCCCGGCGAGGAGGCCACCTGCCTGCGGCTCCTGGAGGAGGGGGTGCGCGTGCAGCCGGGGTACTTCTACGACTTCGGCGGCGGTGCGTACCTCGTGCTGTCGCTGCTGCCGACGCCCGAGGTCTTCACCGCCGCCCTGGCTCCGCTGGTGCGCGTGCTCAGTCCGTCGGCGGGTCGATGAGCTGCACCGTCCGGAAGGTGGTGCCCGTGACCTTGAACAGCTCGTAGGGGGAGGGCGCCTCGCCGGTCTCGTTGTTGAAGTTCAGCTCGCCGCTGGCGCCCTTCACGTCGATGACGTTGCCCGCGCGCAGCGCCTCGCGCGCCGCGGTGAACTGCGTGGAGCCCAGCGGGTAGCTCGGCGCCGTCTGGCCGGCCGCGGGCGTCAGCTTCGTGAGGCCCTCCGCGATGCGCGGGCCCGTCACCGGCTGCGGGTTGCCCGCGTCGTTGCCCACCGCGTACGCCGAGCCCAGCGCCACCAGGTACATGGCGTCGTACGCGTGCGCGGTGAAGGAGTACTGCCCGGGGTCCGTGCTGTAGGCCGTGATGAAGCGGTCCGCGAAGAGCTTGTACGTGGCGTCGTTGGGACGCGCGGAAGCCGGCGCCGTGCCGTACGTGCCTGAAAGCTCCGTCTCGACCTCCTTGCGGGAGGTGAGCAGCGTGCGGTCCTTGCTGGCGTCGGTGAGGAACCACCGGTTGCCGTGCGCCGTGCCCACGCCCTTGTCCATGGCCTCCAGCAAGAGGCGCGAGTTGTCCTCGGGGAAGCCCGCCAGCACCGTCATGTCCGGGTCGAAGGACACCAGCCGGGTCACCGCGCCGCTCACGGCCTCGTTGCGGCTGTACTGCGCGCCCGCGACGTTGTCCTTGTTGGGGATGCGGTTCTGGATGGCGTCGAACAGGCCCGTGCCGTACGAGTCGGAGACGTACGCCACGCCCACCTTCGCCGGCGGGGTGAACGTCACGCCCGGGTCGTTGATGGGCGTGACGCCCTGGATGACGTTCGCGATGACGCGGCCCTGGAGCACGTCCGAGGGCGTGGTGCGCCAGACCAGCCCCACGCTGCCGCCGTTCTTGTCCGACAGCGTGGTGAACGCGGAGCTCGTGGCCGTGTGGCTCATGAGCAGCACGTTCTTGGGCGTCGTCACTTCACTGATGGCGAGCGTCTGCGCGCTGCCCGCGCTGAACATCGCCACCACGCCCTTGTCGTTCACCATCCAGCTGGCCTGCGTCACCGCGCGGTCCGAGTCCGCCCCGGTGTCGCAGACGTACATGACGAACTGGCGGCCGCCCACGCCCTGCGCCTGGTTCACCTCGTCCAGCGCCAGCTTCAGGCCGTTGAAGCGCTGCTGTTCAATCTCCGCGTTGCCGCTCGCGTTGGTGAGCGGCAGCGCCGCGCCCAGCACGATGGGGTTCGCCGCGGACGTGGCGCCCACCACCTGGTCGCACCCGGCGGGCTGCGGCAGGCAGAAGCCGGAGGTGCAGACGCTGTTGGTGCCGCAGTCACTGCTCGTCGTGCATTCGGACAGGCCGCCCGCCGTGGTGAAGCTGCACCCGGACGCAAGCAGCGCCATGCCGAACGTCATCATTCCCAGCGCGCGCATCAGAAACGACCCTCCATGCCGACCCCGGCGCCGCGCGGTGCGAGCGTCACGCGGACCTCGCCCGTCGCGGGGGGGCCTTCCTTGGGATACAGGATGATGGCGGTGATGGCCCCCGCGAGCCCCACGCCGAAACCGATGTCCGCGAGCAGCGCCTTGCTCTTGGTGCTGTCCGACAGCCGCTGCTTCTCCGCGAGCGTGGTGGCGTTGTCGAACTGCTCGCGCTGGTCGCGCGCCTGCAGCCCGAAGAGCACGCCCGCGCCCACGCCCAGCACCGCCACGCCGCCCGTGGCGAACGCCGCGATGCGCTGGTTGCGGTAGGACTTGAGGGTCCGGTCCAGCTCCGCCTGCCGCTGGCGCTCGCTCTCATCCTGCGCGCGCCGGGCCGCGGCCTGCTCCGCCTCCGCCTGCTGGCGCGCGGCGTCCGCCTCCGCCTCCAGGCGCTTCCTGTCCGCGTCCGCCGCGGCCTGCGCCTGGTCCTCGCGGTCCAGCTGCACGCGCAGCCGGTCGATGGCGCGGTTGCTGTTCTTCAGGAGCGCGGGGTCGGTGTCCTCGCTGGAGGACGTGACGTACTGCCGGTAGAAGCTCATCGCCTCGCGGGGCTCGCCCGCGTACTCCAGCGCCACGGCGATGTTGTAGACGAGCCGCGGGTGCGGCTGGGCCTCATTGGCCTGCTTCAGCGCCTCCGCCGCCTCGCGGTACTTGCCGGCGTCGTAGAGGCGTTTGCCCTCCTTCAACAGCGCCTGCACGTTGACCTTGGAGCCACCCCGCTGCGCCAGGGCGGACCCCGGGGCCAGCGCCAGCGCCAGCGACAACACGAAAACCAGTCTCATGGGGCGGTGAGCCTAGCGCCGAACATTCCGGCCGTCGAAGCACTGGCCCCCACAAAAAAGCGCCGGGGCCACCCCCACCCCTGTCGCGACAGGGGAGGAAGCAGCCCCGGAGCGGGACTTCTCAGCCGTCAGACGGCGGCTAGCCGTCCAGGCGCGCGATGAGCAGCTTGCGCTGGAGCATCAGGGCCTCGGGGGCCTTGGTGCCCAGCTGCTCGAAGAAGACCTCCTGGCTCTTGAGCTCGGTCTTCCACTCGTCCTCCTTGATGGAGGTGGCCTCCTGGATGGCCTCCGCGGGCAGGTCCAGGCCGTTGAGGTTGAGGCCCTGGTCCTGGCGCGGCACCCAGCCCAGCAGCGTCTCCTGCGTGGGGACGCGGCCCTGCACGCGGTTCACGATCCACTCCAGGACGCGCATGTTCTCGCCGAAGCCCGGCCAGATGAACTTGCCGTTCTTGTCCTGGCGGAACCAGTTGACCTGGAAGATCTTCGGCAGCTGCGGGATGGACTTCTGCATGTCCAGCCAGTGCTGGAGGTAGTCACCCATGTGGTAGCCGCAGAAGGGCAGCATGGCCATGGGGTCGCGGCGCACGACGCCCACCTTGCCGGTGGCCGCGGCCGTCGTCTCCGAGCCCATGGTGGCGCCCAGGAACACGCCGTGGGTCCAGTTGAAGGCCTGGAGCACCAGC
Organism: Corallococcus interemptor; assembly: GCF_003668875.1. Taxonomy (GTDB): domain Bacteria; phylum Myxococcota; class Myxococcia; order Myxococcales; family Myxococcaceae; genus Corallococcus; species Corallococcus interemptor. The sequence continues at coordinate 11,704 of NZ_RAWM01000022.1, forward strand.
GGGACGGTGTTGGAGCGGCGGCCGCCGAAGATGATGGCGCTGATGGGAACGCCCTGGGGGTCGTTCGCCTTGCCGGACAGCACCGGGTTGTTGCTCATGGGCGCGGTGAAGCGGCTGTTCGGGTGCGCCGCCTTCTCCGTGCTGCCCTTCTTCCAGGGCTTGCCCTGCCAGTCGATGAGCTCCTCGGGGACCTCGCCGTCCTTGCCCTCCCACCAGACGTCGCCGTCGGGCGTGAGCGCCACGTTCGTGAAGAGCGTGTCCTTGGAGATGGTCTCCATGGCGTTGGGGTTGGTCTTGTAGTTGGTGCCCGGCACCACGCCGAAGTAGCCGGCCTCCGGGTTGATGGCGTACAGGCGGCCATCCGGACCCGGGCGCATCCAGGCGATGTCGTCGCCGACGGTTTCAATCTTCCAGCCCGCGTACTCCTTGGGCGGGATCATCATGGCGAAGTTCGTCTTGCCGCACGCGGACGGGAAGGCCGCCGCGATGTAGGTCGTCTCACCCTTGGGGGAGGTGACGCCCAGGATGAGCATGTGCTCGGCGAGCCAGCCCTCCTCGCGGCCCAGGTAGCTGCCGATGCGCAGCGCCAGACACTTCTTCCCGAGCAGCACGTTGCCGCCATAGCCGGAGCCGAAGCTCCAGATGGTGTTGTCCTGGGGGAAGTGGCAGATGTAGCGGCGGTCCGGGTTCACGTCGCCCGTGGAGTGCAGGCCGCGGTTGAAGTCGTCGCTGTCGCCCAGCATGTCCAGCGCGGCCTTCCCCATGCGGGTCATGATCCGCATGTTGAGGACCACGTAGTCGCTGTCCGTCAGCTCCACGCCAATCTTCGTGGAGGCGCCGCCCAGCGGACCCATGGCGTAGGGCACCACGTACATCGTGCGGCCCTTCATGCAGCCTTCGAACAGCTGGGAGAGCTTCGTGTAGGCGGCCTCCGGCTCCATCCAGTTGTTGGTGGGGCCCGCGTCCGTCTTGTTGGGCGTGCAGATGAACGTGAGGTGCTCGACGCGCGCCACGTCGTTGGGGTTGGAGCGGTGCAGGTAGCAGCCGGGGCGCTTCTGCGGGTTGAGCGGGATGAGCGTGCCGTCCTTCACCGCCTGCTCGGTGAGGCGCTGCTTCTCCGCCTCCGAGCCGTCGCACCAGACGATGCGGTCCGGCTGGGTCATCGCGGCCATCTTGGCCACCCACGCCAAGAGCGTGGGGTTCTTCGTGGGCGCCTGCTCGGTGGCGGCGGCCGCTTGCGTCGAAGCCATGGAGGTCTCCTCGGGGTATCTCGCGGAAGGAACACGAAACCTTCTGGACCGGGGGCCCAAAATCAACTGACGTCCGGCAGTCAACCGGACTTTCGACCGCTTTGGCCTAATTCCACTTATCAGCCCCCGGGCGCCCATCAGAAAACGGCGCGGTGCGGCACACGCTGGCGGCGCAGCGCGGCGTGCCCAGGTTGAGGGGGCAAACGGCCCTCTCCATGACCATCGCCCTCGTCCTGGCCATCATCGTCGTCGCCCTGGTCCTGTTTTCCATGGATTCCATCCCCATCGAGTTCACCTCGCTGGTGGTGGTGTGCCTGCTGGCGCTGTCCGGGGTGCTGACGCCCGCGCAGGCGTTCGAGGGCTTCAGCAACGACACCGTCATCTTCATCTTCACCCTGCTGGCGATGACGGAGGGGCTCGCCTCCACGGGCGTGGTGCAGATGGTGGGGCAGCGGATGGCGTTCTTCGCGCGCTTCGGTCCTCAGGTGTTCGTGCTGGCGATGATGGGCGTGGTGGCGGTGTTCTCCTCGTTCATCTCCAACACGGTGACGACGGCGGCCTTCCTGCCGGTGGCCATTGGCGCCGCGGCGCGGGCGAAGGTGCCGCGCAGCAAGGTGCTGCTGCCGCTGGCGTACGCGTCCATGCTGGGCGGCACGGTGCTCCTGTTCGGCACGTCCACGAACCTGGTGGTGTCCGCGGCGCTGAAGCGGCAGGGGATGGCGCCCATTGGCGTGGCGGAGCTGGCGCCGGTGGGGCTGCCGGCGGTGCTGATTGGCATCACCGTGGTGGTGCTGTTGGGGCGGCGGCTGCTGCCCTCGCGCGAGGGCAAGCCGGGCACGGAGGGCTTCACGCTGCGCGACTACCTCACGGAGGCGGTGCTGCCGGCGGACTCGCGCTACGTGGGCAAGCCCCTGGCGGAGCTCACGGAAGGGCTGGGCCTGCGCGTGATTGGGGTGGTGCAGGACGGCGAGACGCTCAACGCGAAGCCGTCCTACGTGCTGACGGGCCAGGAGCGGCTGCTGGTGGAGGGGCGGCGCGAGGACATCCTGCGCGTGAAGGACCTGCAGGGCCTGGCGCTGAGGCCGGACGTGCGGCTGTCGGACGCGGAATTGGAGGGGCCGGAGTCGATGCTCGCGGAGGTGGGCGTGCCGCCCGGCAGCGCGCTGGTGGGGCGCAGCCTGCGGGAGACGCTGTTCGTGGAGCGCTTCGGCCTGGTGGCGCTGGGGCTGCACCGCCGGCCCGGCATCCAGCGGCTCACGAAGATGCAGCTGTTGGGGCGCGACCGGGAGGAGCACTCGCTGTCCACGCTGCCCCTGTCCGTGGGGGACGTGCTGCTGCTGCGAGGCCCCCGGCAGAAGGTGGCGGAGCTGGCCCCGGGCCACACGCTGATGGTGCTGGAGGGCCACGAGTACGAGCCGCCGCGCTACGCGAAGGCGCTGCTCGCGGTGGTCCTCTTCCTGGGCTCGCTGGCGGCGGGCTCGCTGGGCTGGGTGCCGCTGTCGCTGGCGGGGCTCACCGGGATGCTGCTGATGATCGCCACCGGGTGCGTGGACGCGCGCACCGCGTTCCGCGTGGACTGGCGGGTGGTGCTGCTCATCGGCTCCATGATGGCGCTGGGGCTGGCCATGGAGGTGAGCGGCGCGGGGAAGTTCATTGGCGACCACGTGGCCCGGCTGGGCGCGTTCGGCGGGCCCCGCGCGGTGCTGGCGCTGTTGATGGTGCTGACCATCGTGCTGTCCGCGCCCATGAGCAACCAGGCCGCGGCGCTGGTGGTGCTGCCGGTGGCGCTCAACGCGGCGACGCAGCTGGGCGTGGACGCGCGCCCCTTCGCCATGGGCGTCACGCTGGCGGCCAGCTGTTCGTTCATCACGCCGCTGGAGCCCAGCTGCGTGCTCGTCTACGGGCCCGGGCACTACCGCTTCACCGACTTCTTCCGGCTGGGCACGCCGCTGACCGCGGTGCTGGTGGTGTTCCTCGTCTTCGCCGTGCCCGTGGTGTGGCCGTTCTAGTGGATGGCGGCGCGCAGCCCCACGTCCGCGAGCACCCGCGACTCCTGCTCCAGCAGGTACTGCAGGCGCGCGTCCACGGCGGCCTCGTCCCCGTTGGAGGCCGTCACGGCCAGGCGGTGGAAGAGGGACTGGTGGCCGTCCTCCGACTGGGCCAGCTCTCCGTAGAAGCGGGCGAGCGCCGGGTCGGTGAGCCCCTCCGCGAGCAGGGAGAGGCGCTCGCACGAGCGCGCTTCGATGATGGCGGCCACGAGCAGGCGGTCCACGCGCCGCTCCGGGGCGGGCGTGCGCACGTGCTTCTGCAGGCCCTGCGCGTACGGGTCCCCGGCGTCCTTGGTGAGGGTGAGGCCGCGCGCGGCCATCAGGTCCAGCACGCGGGCCAGGTGCGCGCTCTCCTCGCGGGCCAGGCGGGCCATCTGCGACGGCAGGCCGGGCAGGTCCGGGTAGGCCTGGAGCATGGACAGCGCGTTGGCGGCGGCCTTCTTCTCGCAGTGGGCGTGGTCCACCAGCACCGCGTCGAAGTTCGCGAGCGCCAGCGGCAGCCAGCCGGGGTCGGTGGGCGCGTGGAGGATGACGGGGCCCGCTCCGGAGAGGGGACGGCGGGAGGGCGTGGGGCGGCTGCTCATTGCGGCGGCGGACTGTAGGGCATCCGCTGGCGGCTACTCCACCAGCACGAGCCGCTGCGTGCGGCCCGCGTGGTAGCCCACCTTGCGAGCGATGCGGGCGGTGCTCTCGTCGCGCTCGTCCACGCGCATGGCCAGCCGGGGCAGCGAGGACAACAGGTGCCGCGAAATCTGCCCCAGGCACAGCGTGGCGTGGCCCTGGCGGCGGCGGGACGGGGGCGTGTACATGCCCTCCAGCTCCGCGCCGAACTGCGAGCGGCAGCCGATGTCCACCTTGAACACCAGCTCGCCGCCCTCCTCCAGCACGTAGGTGCGGCGCTGGCGCACGCGCTGGAGGACGCGGGCCTCGTAGTGCGCGGGGTCCTCCGCCAGCGGGTCGCGCTCCAGGATTTCGCGCACGTAGCCCTGGGCCAGGGGCAAGAGCCGGGGCACGTCCTCTTCCCGGGCCAGGCGCAGGGTGGGGTTGGTGAAGGGGCCCAGGTCGTCCGCGGAGACGCTGAACAGCTTCTGCGTGCGCGACAGGCGCGGCTTGCCCTCGCAGAGGCTTCGCACCAGCGCGTCCACGGAGGCCTTGTCCCCCACGGTGGCGCGCAGCTTGAGGCTGGGGGCGAGCGCGTCCGCGATGACGCCGGTGGCGCTGGCGTCGCTGGCGCTGGGCACCACCAGCCCGCCCTCGCCGCCCACGAAGACGGCCGCGGTGAGGACGCCGCTGTCGAAGCGGCCGTGGAAGGCGAAGGCCGCCTGGCGCTCCGGCGCCGCGATGCCGAACTCCTCCAGCAACCCCAGGAGGTAGAGGTTGTGGACGGGGTCCTTCGCCAGCAGCGCGCGCAGGGCGTCCGAGTGGGAAGGCGCGAGCTGTTCGACGGTGACGGGCATGCGCGCGGGGGAGGAAGGGGGCCTGAACCTTACGCGCAACCCGACCTCACGGGCCAGCGTCCCCAGGCACGGTGAAACGGAATGGGTAGAGCACCGTCGCGGAACCGCCCAGGCGGGGCGCCGGGAAGCGCGCGTCCAGGAGCGAGTCCAGCACGCACGCCTGCACCATGGGGTCCGGGATGGTGCTGGAGACGAGCACGCCCCGGTTCATCTTCCCCTCGGAGCCCTCGCCCTCCACCGTGAAGCGCAGCTTCACTTCCTGTGCGCCCCGGTTGCGTTGTGCGGCGTCCTGGAAACATTGCTGCACGAGCGGAGTCACCGCCTGGACGGCCAGGCGCAGGTCCTCCGGGTCGATGCGGCCGGAGGTGCGCTCCACCACCGGCTCCACCACCGGCACGCGGCGCGGGTCGGGGGCGTCGAAGTCCTCGCGCGGGGGCGGTGCCCGGGGCGGCTCACGCACCGGAGCCGTGGGCCGCGGCGCGGGGGCGGTGGCCCGGGGGAGCTCCGGCGCGATGGGCGCGGCCTCCCGCCTTGGGAGGACCGGCGGCGGCGCGGGGGGCTCCGGCGCCGGGGGCGCTTCCATGAAGCGCGTCACCCAGGCGGCCCCCAGCGTGAACAGCAGGAACAGGCCCAGGCTCAGACCGGGGATGAGGAGCCAGCGGACGAGGGTGCGGTTCGGGGACGCCATGGGCCAAAGGTGCCCGCGTGTCATACCCGCCTCACGGGGGACCGTGAAGCGGGGATGCACGCGAGCGCCCGAGGCTACGGATACACCTCGCGCCGGGACGTGGTCGTCGTCGTGGGCGTCGTCGGGGGCACCACCGCGCCCTCGGCCCGGATGCGCTGCTTGCGGCTGACGCCCAGCGTGGCGCCCACCACCGAGGCAATGAGCCCCAGCAGCAGCCCCGCGAAGATGCCCCAGAAGACGCGGCCGGAGGTGTCCGCCACCTTCAGCGCGCCCTGCTGGGCCTGCTGGCCCACCTCGCCGGCCTTGGCCTTGGCCTGGTCCACCTGCTGCTGCACGCGGTCGGCCACGCCTTCCGCGTCCTGGCGGGACAGGTTGGTGTTCTGCGCGATGTTGCTCACCAGCAGCTCGCGGTCCATGCGGCCCTGGCGCACGCCCTCGGTGACGATGTCCTTGGTCGCGGCCTCCAGCTGGTTCGCGGTGATGGTGGGCTTGCCCTCCTGCCGGAGCTTCTGGTTCACCGGCCCGAGCGCGTCGTTGGCGTCCAGGCCGAACGCCTTCGCCGCGCCGCCGCCTCCCGAGACGGCGCTCGACACGGCGCTGCCGCCCGCGCCCACCGCCGCCTTGCCCACGTTGAACACCGCGCCCAGCACGTTGGACACCAGCATGCCCACCAGGAAGACCCCCAGGAGCGTCGTCAGCCCCCAGAGCACCGCGCCGTGCAGCGCGCCTCCTCCCTTGTCCACGATGCCCGCGCTGCGAGCGGCCACCATGCCGCCCACGAAGAGCGCGACGAGCGGGACGATGACGCTCCAGATGCCCGTGAAGATGCCCGCGGACTTCGCGCTCCCCACGTCGGAGGGATTCACCGACGACAGGCCCAGCGCCAGCCCCAGCGTGTAGAGCAATATCCAGACGCCCAGCGCCACGAAGGTGCCACCGAAGATGGCACCCCAGCTCAGCTTGTACGCACTGCCCGGCACCGCTGGGATGATGCCGGCGCGTTCGCTCTCGACAATGGCTGCCATTGGACTTCACCCTCGCTTCCCGTGAGTCGCCCGGGCCGCGCTCTTGACCGCGCGGCACCGGACGGACGTGTCTGGGTGAAGGTGTGCACCGGGCACGCCGCGTCGTTCCACCGCCCCACGGCCGCCCCGTCCTGAAGGGCGGGGCGGAAGGCCGGGTGGCCTCAGCGCAGGCCGAGCGCGTCGAGGAGCAGTGCCTCGCGCGCCACCACCGGCTCGCGAGGGAGCGCGTCCGTGCGGTAGCGCGCGACGAGCGCGGGCAGGGTCACCGGGCTGCCGTCGCCCAGCCCGCTCCAGGCGGCGAGCAGGCCCAGGACGTGCTCGGGAGGCCGGCCGCGCGCCCGCAGCTCCGCGAGCGCGAACGCCCCGTCGCGCTTCGCCAGGCGCTTGCCGTCCTCGCCCATCACCAGCGGCACGTGGAGGAACGCGGGCGCGGAGAGGCCCAGCGCCTCGTAGAGCTGGAGCTGCCGGGGCGTGGAGGGCAGCAGGTCATCTCCGCGCAGCACGTGGGTGATGCGGCTGGCTGCGTCGTCCACCACCACCGCCAGCTGGTAGCTGGCCACGCCGTCGTTGCGGCGCACCACGAAGTCCCCCACCAGCGCCTGCACGTCCTGGGCGTAGGGGCCCATCAGCTCGTCCACGAAGCGCACCTCGCCTTCGCTCGCGCGGAAGCGGTACGCGGGGGCGCGCGTGCGGGCGCGCTCCGCAACCTGCGCGGCGGTGAGGTGCGCGCAGGTGCCGGGATAGCGCGGGCCCTCGTCGGACAGGCCATGGGGGGCGCTCGCGGCGCGGGCGATCTCCGCGCGCGTGCAGAAGCACGGATAGATGAGCCCCTCGCGCTCGAGTTTGTCCTGGGCCTCGCGGTAGACGCCGTCGCGCTCGCTCTGGATGAGCGGCGTTTCGTCCCAGTCCAGGCCCAGCCAGCGCAGGTCCTCGTAGAGGTCCTGGAGGTACTGGGGGCGGCACCTCGCGCGGTCCAGGTCCTCGATGCGCAGGAGGAACGCGCCGCCCGCGGCCCGGGCCTGGAGCCAGCCCAGGAGCGCGCTTCTCACGTTGCCCAGGTGCATGCGGCCGGTGGGGCTGGGGGCGAAGCGTCCTCGCATCGTGGCGGGAACCATAACGTCCCCGCCCGGGAGGCAGGGAGAGAATGCCCCGTTGCTTCCCTCCGTTGCTTGGGGTGTGACTGCCTCCATGCGCTTCTTGCACTGCTCCGACGTCCACATCACCGAGGACTACTTCGCCCTGCCGCTGCACAAGCTGGGCTGGCGCCGCTGGGTGGCGCTCGTGGAGCTGACGGCGGGAGGCCGGGCGAAGGCCTACCGCAACGCGCAGAGCACGCTGTCCACCATCGCGAAGGAAGCGGGAGCGCACGGCGTGGACCACTTCATCCTCTCCGGTGACCTCACCGCCTACGCCCTGGAGGGCGAGTTCCGCGCCGCCCGCGCCGCGCTGTCACCGCTGTCCCCCACGCCCAAACGCTGCACCGTCATCCCCGGCAACCACGACGTCTTCACCCCGGGCGCCGCGCGGGACGGACGCTTCGCCCGGCACTTCGGGGACCTGCTCGAAAGCGACCTGCCCGAGTACCGCCGCGAGGGCGCGTTCCCCTTCGTGCGGCTGGTGGGGGAGGGCGCCGCCGTGGTGGGGCTGTGCTCCGCGCGCCCGCTGCCCACGCCGGGCCTGTCCTACGGCACCGTGGGGCCCGCGCAGCTCGAAGGCCTGGCGGCCCTGCTGAAGGACGCCCGGCTGGACGGCCGCGCCATCCTGGTGGTGGTGCACCACGCGCCGCGCAGCTTGGCGAACCACGCGGACGGCTGGCACCACGGCCTGCATGACGCGGACGCGCTCCTGAAGCTGTTGCCGGGCCCGCGCTTCGCGGTGCTCCATGGCCACATCCACCAGCGCTACCACCACCCGGCCACGGCGGACCGGCCCCACCTGTTCGGCGCGGGCTCCTCCACCCAGGCGGGGAAGGAGGGCTACTGGCTCATCGAGGTCCAGGACGGCGTCGTCGTGGGCGGGACGAAGCACGTGCCCGCGCTGTGACAGTTCCCCCGGGCGGCGGTACAAGGGGCGCACATGACCCCGGCGCCCTCGTCCCCACCTGTTGAGTTGTCCCTGGAGGAGTACCGCTTCCTGCGCCAGCTGGGACGTGTCACGGACGACCTGCTGGAGGAGAGCCTCCGGGAGCGCGAGACGCTCACCCAGTGCTTCCGGCGCTGCTTCCCCACGCTGCTGCAGCACCTGGGCGCGCGCGGCATCGCCGTCACCACGCGCGACGAGGAGCTGGTGGAGCAGACCTGGAGCGAGGGCGACTGGGGCGGCGTCTTCGCCGGTGGCCTGCTGGCGGGGCCCATGGGCCAGAGCGTCCACGACACGGGCACGCTGCTCACCCAGACGCTGGACGTGGCGGGCTCACCGGTGGGCACGCTGGGCGTGCTCTACGCGGGGCCTCCCGGCGACGTGGGCACCACCGCGAAGCGCCTGCGCGCGCTGGACGTGGTGGCGGAGGAGCTGGACACGGTGCTGATGCTGGTCCACACCGCGTCGGAGAAGCACCAGCTCATCCTCCAGTGCAACGAGCACCTGGCCAACCCCGTCTTCGAGGCGGGCATGGACCACGCGGTGCGCACGCTGGCGCAGCGGGTGCGGCTGCCGGGCTTCCTGCTGCTGTACCGCGACGCCGTGCAGCCGCACGTGCTGCACTACCGCACGTACCGCCACGGGCAGCTGGAGTACGAGAGCGGAGAGCAGCCTGGCGCCCCGCTGGAGTCGCTGCTGCACCAGCACGGCACGCGGCTGCTGCATGGAGACGCGGGCGTGCTCAAGCGCCTGTTCGACGGGCGCACCACGGAGGCGGTGCTCATCTCCGCGGCCACGCGCAGCGAGCCCCTGGGCAAGATTGTCGTCTGGAGCAACGAGGGCTTCTCCGCGTACGCGATGGACCTCATCCGCGTGCTGGCCTCCACGCTGAGCCAGCGCCTGCTGGACTACAACCGCGAGCGCATCCACCTGTCGCAGTTCTTCCCCACGGGCGCCATCGACGCGCTGCTGGAGGACCCCGACTACGCGCGGCACCTGCGCGCGCAGGAGCAGGAGGTGGGCATCCTGTTCGCGGACATCAACGGCTTCACCCGCATCTGCGAGCAGGGCTTCGACAACCCGCGCAACATCGGCCGCTTCGTGGACGAGTGGAGCGCGCGCGCCGTGGACCGCATCTGGGCGCACGGCGGCGTCTTCGACAAGATGGTCGGTGACTGCGTCATCGGCCTCTTCGGTCCGCCCTTCTTCCAGACGGACCGCGTGCGCCGCGCGGAGGCCGCCGTGCGCGCCGCGCAGGACATCCAGGCCTTCACCGCGGAGCTGAGCGGACGTGAAGAGGTGGCCGCGCTGTGCCGGCGGGTGAAGCTGCCGGGGCTGGGCGTGGCGGTGGGCGTGAACCTGGCCTCCGCGAACTGCGGCCTCTTCGGGCCCAACCGCAACTACACGGCCTTCTCCAGTGGCATGAACCAGGCCGCGCGCCTGCAGTCACTGGCGGGCTTCCGCGAGACGCTGGTGATGGAGAGCGTGCACGAAGCGCTGAAGCAGTCCCAGGAGCCCTTCGTGCGCAAGCTCCAGTTTGGCCCCCTCACGGAAACGCCGGTGAAGAACGTGGCCCAGCCGCTCAAGCACTACCGGCTGATGCCGTAAGCGTCGTCCATAGCCGTCAGGCCAGCAGGTGCGTGCCCGCGTAGCGGCGGGAGAAGTGGATCCACCGGCGCTCGTCCACCTCCACCTGCCACTCGCTGTTGGGCGTCAGCGGCAGGCGCTGCTTGAGGAAGCTCTCCAGGTGGTCCGCCGCCTTGATGGGCGTGAGCCCCGGCGCGCGGAAGGCGATGTGGAGCGTCACGTCCAGGGACGGCGCCACGTCCACCGACGCGCAGATGCGCAGCGGGCCCACGCGCCGCTGGTACTGCGTGTCCTGCGCTGGCCAGCTGGCGGAGCCCTCCGGCTGCGGAGGCGCCTGCTCGAGCCAGTTGTCGGGGATCAGGATGAAGTCGAGCAGGTTGCTGCTCGCCTCTTCCACCGTGCCGTGCTCCTGGATGGAAAGCATTGCCCACCTCCGCCAGAGAAGCCGTTGGGGTTGCGTGGAAGCCGTCTTGAAGAATGTGCCCACGAGCCCATGCCACGCAAGGGCCCCCGGACATCCGCGTGCAGCGCACACCTCGTGATGTGCGCGCATCGGCGTGGCGGACACTAGCGCCGCGGGGTGACACGGCGGGTCGGGTGGTGTGCCGCGCGACCCCGCGCGTGGGGGCTGCTCAGGAGGCGACGGGGAGGGAGCGGCGGGGCTTGCGCTCCACGGCGGCCTTGAGCTGGCCACAGCCCGCGTCGATGTCGATGCCGCGCCTCTGGCGCACCGTGCTGGGCACGCCGTACGTCGTGAGCACGTCCTGGAACGCGCGCACCGCGTCGGGGACGCTGGGGCCGCCGTCGTAGCCCACCGTGGGGTTGAGCGGGATGACGTTCACGTGCGCGTCCATCCCCTGGAGCAACTGCCCCAGGTGGTGCGCGTGCTCCGCGGTGTCGTTGCGGCCGGAGATGAGCGTCCACTCGAAGAAGATGCGGCGCTTGCGCTTGGCCACGTAGTAGCGGCACGCGTCCATCAGCTCGTTCAGCGGCCAGCGGCGGCCGGCGGGCACCAGCGCGGCGCGCTCCGCGTCCGTGGCGCCGTGGAGGCTCACCGCCAGCTGCACCGGGCGGGCTTCGTCCGCGAGCCGGAGGATGCCGGGCACCACGCCCACGGTGGACAGGGTGATGAAGCGCGGCGCCAGCGCCAGGCCCTTGGGGTCCACGAGGATGTCCACCGCGGACATGGTGTGCTCGTAGTTGTGCAGGGGCTCGCCCATGCCCATGAGCACGATGTTGCGCAGCGCTTCCCCCTGCGCGCGCAGGATGCGCGTGACGTGGAGCACCTGGCCCACGATTTCGCCCGGCGTCAGGTGGCGCGACAGGCCCATCTGCCCGGTGGCGCAGAAGACGCAGCCCATGGCGCACCCGGCCTGCGTGCTCACGCACACGGTGGCGCGGCCCTTGAAGCGCATCAGGACCGTCTCGATGGTCTGCGCGTCGTGCAGGCGCAGCAGCAGCTTGTGGGTGAGCCCGTCGCTGCTGAAGCTCTCGTGGTGCGTGGCGAGGTGGCCCAGGTGCGCGCGCTCCTGGAGCACGGCCTGGAGGTCCGGGCGCAGCCCCGTCACGTCGCCTGGCGCGCTGACGCCGTCGCGGTACAGGCCCGTCCACACGCGCTCGCGGTACTGGGGGCTGAAGCCCCAGCCGGCGAGCCGCGCATCCAGCGCGGGGCGGGGCAGGTCGTAGAGGTTGACGGTGGCGTCCGGCATGACGGGACCTGGGATAACACACCCGGCCCCGGCGCACCCGGGTCCGCCGGCCTGGGGGGCGGCCAGGGGAGCGCGCGCTGGGGGCTGCCCGGGGACGTGGGGGCGTCCAGCGGGTGACACCTCGCGTGCGAGCACGCCGCGCCGTGCCAATCGTGGAGGGCCTATGGGACTGGCCATCCAGCAGGAGGAGTTCACCCCGGAGGAGCACACGCGCTTCGTGGCGAGGCTCGCGGAGAGCCTGGAGGCGCTGCGCCAGGTGCTCAAGCGCCCCGGCTTCGGCGTGGGGCCCGTGACGATGGGCGCGGAGCTGGAGGTGGCGCTGGTGGACAGCGCGGGCTCGCCGCTGCCGGTGAACCAGCAGGTGCTGGCGAAGTCGGAGGATGACCGGCTGACGCTGGAGCTCAACCGCTTCAACATGGAGATGAACCTGCGCCCCTCGCGGCTCGCGGGGCGGCCGTTCACCGGGCTCCAGGCCCAGCTGGACGACGTGCTGGCGGAGCTGAAGCGCGCGGCGGCCACGGAGGGCGCGCGCGTGGCGGCGGTGGGCATCCTCCCCACGCTGCGGCAGGCGGACCTGGGCAAGAACGCGCTCACGCCGCAGCCGCGCTACCGGGCGCTGGCCACGGCCATCCGCAAGCGCCGCGACGGGCCCTTCCAGGTGGCCATCGCGGGCGACGACACGCTCAACCTCACCTGGGAGGACGTGACGCTGGAGGGGGCGAACACGTCGCTCCAGTTCCACCTGCGCGTGTCTCCCCAGGACTTCGCGCGCGTGTACAACGCCGCGCAGCTGGCCACGGGGCCGGTGCTGGCCGCGTGCGGAAACTCGCCGGTGTTCCTGGGCAAGCGGCTGTGGGAGGAGACGCGCGTGGCGCTCTTCCAGCAGGCCACCGACGACCGCAGCGACAGCGACGAGGCCGCGCACCTGCACCCGCGCGTGACGTTCGGGCACGGCTGGGTGCGCGAGGGCCCGCATGAATTGTTCGCGGAGGCCGTGGCGCTCCATCCGGCGCTGCTGCCGGTGATGGGCCACGAGTCCCCGCTGGAGGTGGTGGCCGCCGGGGGCCTGCCGAAGCTGGAGGAGCTGCGGCTGCACCAGGGGACGGTCTGGGCGTGGAACCGGGCCGTCTATGATCCGCAGGGCGAAGGCCACGTGCGCATCGAATTCCGCGCGCTGCCGTCGGGCCCCACGTCCGTGGACATGGTGGCCAACGGCGCGTTCATGCTGGGGCTGACGCTGGGGCTGGCGGAGCGGGTGGACGCGCTGCTCCCGGCGCTGCCCTTCTGGCAGGCGCGGCGCAACTTCAAGCAGGCGGCGCGGTACGGCCTGAACGCGACGCTGCTGTGGCCGGCGGAGGCCGCGCCCAGCCCCCGGGTGCTGCCGGCGGTGGAGCTGGTGAAGCAGCTCTTGCCCGTGGCGCGGCGAGGACTGGTGGCGGCCGGGGTGGAGGCCGCGGAGGCGGACGGGCTGCTGGACGTCATCGCCCAGCGCGTGGCGTTGAAGCAGACCGGGGCCCGCTGGCAGCGGGCGGTGCTGGAGCGGCTGGAGGCGCACATGCCCCGGCAGGACGCGCTGGCGGCGATGCTGGAGCGCTACCTGGAGCTGTCCGAGGAGGGGCTGCCGGTGCACACCTGGCCGGTGGACCGCTGACAGGATGGGGGTCTTGTCGGGACGGGGCGGTCGCGGTGAATAATCCGGCCATCCTGAAGGTCAGCCTGCGGGGCCTTGGGCCTCGTGCTGAAGGGTGCCGTTCCCGTGATTGCCTCCCTCTTCGCTTCGTTCCGCTCCGGCGCCCGCCGGAGGTCCTTCCTCGTGCCCGCGCTCCTGTGCGCGGGTGTACTGACCGCGTGCTCGACCACCCGGGGCAAGGCCAATGACCTGGCGGAGAAGGGCCGCTTCGTCGAGGCGGCCGAGGTCTACCTGAAGCTCGTCCAGGACGAGCCCAACAACCCGGAGTACCGCGCGTCGCTGGAGGACCTGCGCTGGCGCGGCCTGTCGCAGCTGCTCACCCAGGCCCGCCAGGCACGCGTGGAGGGGCGGGACGAGGACGCCGAGGGCAACCTGGAGCAGTTCCTCTCCTACCGGGTGAAGTGGAACTCCAAGCTGGATGGCGGCATGGAGAGCTCGCTGCTGGAGGAGATGGCGGGCACGCACCAGCACCTGCGCCAGCTCATCGTCGAACAGGCGAAGCGGGGCCACGCGCTGACGGCGGAGTCGCACCTGGACCGCAAGCGCACGCTGCTGGCCCATTCCGAGATGGCGCCCATCCGCCGCGACATGGAGGAGGCCGTGGCGCAGAGCGGCGCGGCGACGTGCGCGAAGCTGAAGCAGTCGCTGTCCGGCGGCGCGCAGCACTGGACGGAGCTGGTGTCTCGCTACTGCGTGCACTACCAGCAGTCCGCGCCCCGCGCCGGGCTGTTCCCGGAGGCGCTGGGCGTGCCCACGTGGCAGGTGTCCGTGGATGGCATCAGCAATGACGTCGTGCAGTACCTGACGACGCGGCTGGCGGGCGCGTTCGAGGCCTCGCCCTGGTACTCGGAGGAGTCCCAGCGCCACGCGCCGCTGACCATCGCCGGGAGCATGAGCGAGCGGCGCATCAGCGAGCCGGTGAAGCTGACGGCGCCGTGGACGGAGCGCGTGCCGTACACGGACCACGAGGACCGCACCGCGACGGCGGAGGTGCCGTACACGGTGGAGGAGTCCTACGAGGAGAAGGGCGTGATGAAGAAGCGCCTCGTCCACCAGAAGAAGACGGTCGAGTACAAGACGACGGTGGAGGTGACGAAGTACCGCGACGTGTCGCGCTCCTTCGACTACCACGCGCAGCGCCGGGGCGTGGAGTACCACTTCGCGGTGGTGGCCCAGGGCGTCCTCCAGGAGCGCCACGCGCCGCTGGCGGTGAAGGCGGAGAACTCCATCGAGGCCTCCGGCTACGAGCACAACATCACCTTCGAGCCTGGCGGCGTGCGGCCCCAGAAGTTCGAGCGGCCCGACAGGGAGAACTGGCTGGACGCGCAGCTGCGCGGCTACGAGCATGACTTCTTCGCGTCGCTCCTGACGCGCTGGCAGGAGGCGTACTGCGGCGCGCCCTCCTTCGGCGTGGAGGACGCGGCTCGCTGCGCGCGCGGTGGCGCGGAGCTGCCCGGCCCCGCGAAGCAGGCCCTGCTGGACACGCTGGGCGACGACGCGGCGCAGGTGCACCGCCTGTTCGTCTGGAACTGAAGGCCCGCTTCAAGCGCGGGGGGCGTCCTCAGCCCTCGTCCTCCGCGCCCTTGCGCAGGCCCAGCATGCGGCGCAGCTCGCGCGCGGACTGGCGGCTCACCTCCACCGCGTGGCCCCGCGCCGTGCGCGCCAGGTAGCCGCCCGTCTCCAGCGGCTCCAGCCGCGTCACGTGGGACAGGTTGAGCAGCGCGCGGCGGTGCACCCGGTGGAAGTGCTCCGGGGGCAGCTTGTCCGCCAGCTCGTTGAGCGTGAAGTCGGTGAGGAAGTCGCCCTGCGCGGTGAACACCGTCACCAGCTCGTCCTCCAGCGACGCGTGCGAGATGGCGTCCGGCGACACCAGCACCAGCCCCTGCCGCGTCGGGATGGGCAGCCGCGCCAGTGGCTGCTTCTCCGCCGCCGGCGCCGCCGCGGTGGGCGCCTTCA
The DNA here is from genome assembly GCF_003668875.1 of Corallococcus interemptor. Classification (GTDB taxonomy): domain Bacteria; phylum Myxococcota; class Myxococcia; order Myxococcales; family Myxococcaceae; genus Corallococcus; species Corallococcus interemptor. The sequence continues at coordinate 27,193 of NZ_RAWM01000022.1, forward strand.
CCCGCGCCGGCAGCCGCGCCCGCGCGCGCTCCAGCGCCTTCTGCAGCCGCGCCGCCTCCACGGGCTTCAGCACGTAGTCCACCGCGCCGTGCTCGAAGGCGTTCACCGCGTGCTCCGCGTGGGCGGTGCAGAAGATGACGTGCGGCCCGCCCTCCGGCAGCAGCCCCATGGCGTCCAGGCCGCTCAGGCCCGGCATGTGGATGTCCAGCAGCACCACGTCCACGCCGCCCGCGCGCACCGCCGCGAGCACCGAGTCCCCATCCACCGCTTCACCGCACACGCTCACGTCCGGCAGCGCGGCCAGCAGGCGTGACAGGCGCTTGCGGGCCAGCAGTTCATCGTCGGCGATGAGGACGCGCAGGGGCTCTCTCACGTGAGGACTCCGGGTTGGGGGCCCTGGCGGGGCAGGGTGACGGTGACACGGGTGCGCCCGCCGGCGCTCTCCAGGGACAGCAGGGCGTGGCCGCCGTAGGCCAGCGCCAGCCGCCGCTCCACGGTGGGCAGGCCCACGCTGCCCTCGCGCGGCCCCCTGGACGCGCCCGGGTTGTCGATGGACACCACCACCGCCTCCCCGCGCGCCGCCACCTCCAGGCTCAGCGGTCCCCGGTGGCCGGCCGCCGGGCCGTGCTTCACCGCGTTCTCCGCCAGGGGCAGGAGCACCAGCGGCGGCACGGGCACGTCCCCCAGCCCGTCCGCCACGTCCACGCGCAGCTGGAACAGGTCCGGGTCTCGCAGGAGGTGCAGGTCGAAGAGCGTGCGCATCAGCTCCAGCTCCTGCGACAGCGGCCAGCTGACGCTGCGCACGCCCGCGAGCACCGAGCGCAGCATCGTGGACAACCGCAGCACGGCGGCCTCGGCGACGACGCCGTCCTCGCGGCACCACTCCGCGATGGCGTTGAGCGTGTTGAAGAGGAAGTGCGGATCCAGGTGGCTGCGCAGCGCCAGGAGCTGCGCCTGCTCGGCCTCCCAGGCGAAGCGGGTGGCGCGGGCGCGCTCGCGGGCCAGCGTCTCCTCAAAGCCGATGTCCCGCCCCAGCCCCCAGCCCGCCACGAGGAACAGGCCGCCGCAGATGGCCAGGTTGTACGGCTCCGACAGGAACGTGGGCTGCATCAGCATGACGCGCGGCAGGGCGTAGCCCACGGACAGCACCACGCCGCTGCCCACCGCCGCGTAGAGCAGCAGGCGGATGCCGCCATGGCTCAGGTCCAGCCCCTCCGGGAACAGCACCCGGTACGACACGGGCGCCACCGCGACGCACAAGAGGCACAACAGGAGGCCAATCCAGAACGCGCGCGGATCCAGGCTCCAGCGCACCTGCGCCGCGAGCAGCGGAATGGACACCAGGACGATGGGGACCAGCCGCCACGGCGCGACGAGCGCGCGCAGCGTGGCGCGAACGATGGAGCCTTCCGACGGCGTCTCCGGCATGCGGAAGCGGGACGCTACACCGTCCCGCGTCCTAGCGCTGGGGGACGGGCGCGGGGACGAGGTCCAGGACGAGTGTCCCGGCGAGCACCGCTGGGAAGAAGAGGACGGCGAGCACGAACAGGAGCGGCGAGCGCAGTGAGAACATGGGGGCTTTCTCCAGTGTCCGTGAAACATGACCACGCACTCTGCCCGTGACCCAGGGCCCCTTCGGGGAGGGTTGCCCCCGGCCGTCGGAGTCACTGGGTGAGCGGTCGCTCAGGCGCTCCGGGTGGCAGGTGCCGCCGGCCCTCCCAGCGCCTGGGCCAGCCGCGACGCCTCCCGGATGCAGTCGTTGACGCCCACGCCCCGGTACGCGTTGCCGGTGAGGTGCAGGCCGGGCCAGCGCTTCAGCCGCTCCTCCATCGCCGCCACGCGCTCCAGATGGCCCACGGTGTACTGCGGAATCCCGCGCGGCCAGCGATACACCTGCGTCAGCTCCGGCGCCGCGGTGAGCCCCGTCATCGTCTTCAGCTCCTCGCGAGCGAGCGCCGCCAGCGCGTCCTCGTCCCGGTCGACGACCTCCGGCCTGCGCGCGCCGCCCATCAGGCACGTGAGCAGCACGCGCCCGCCCTCCACGCGGAAGGGGAACGTGGTGGACACGTGGATGGTGCCCAGCATCGCCGTGCGCTCCACCGCCGGCACCAGGAACCCGAACCCGTCCGGCTTCGGCACGCTCCCCGGCGCGAAGCCCAGGTGCACGACGGCAATGGGCGCGTACGGGATGCGGTCCGCCACGTCCGCCAGCTGCGCGTCCAGCGGGCGCACGAGCGCCGCCGCCACGTGCGCGGGCACCGCCAGCACCACGTGCGACGCGCTCAGCTCCTGGGGCTGGCCTCCATGCGTGAACCGCACCTTCCAGCCGTCCGCCGCGCGCTCCAGCCCCTCCACCTTCGCGTCCGTGCGCACCGCGTCGCCCAGTGCCTTCGCCAGCGCGTCCACCAGCACGCCCAGGCCGCCGTCGAACGTGCTCATCTGTCCGCTGAGCCGGGGGCCGGGCTCCACCGCGCCCGGGGCCTTCGCCTGACGCGCCGCGCGCTGCGCCCGGATGGCGCCCAGGATGAGGCTGCGGTGCTCGCGCTCGAACTTCACCAGCTGCGGGAACGTGGCCTCCGCGCTCAGCTGCTCCGGGTCACCCGCGTAGGTGCCCGTCTGCATCGCGTCGAGTAGCACCGCCGTCGCCTCACGTCCCAGGTGGCGCCGCCCCAGCTGGGCCAGGGACTCGTCCGAACCCGTGGGGTTGCGTCCGCTGAACAGCTCGCCCACCACCCGCAGGCGGGACGCGAGGGGCAGGATGTCGGATTTCAGAAACGCCGGAGGCGATGTGGGCAGGGCCCGCAGTGCACCGCGCGTGAAGACGTAACGTTTTTTTGCCGCCGCGTCCGCCGGACGAATCCGGGCTGACACTCCCAGCGCATCCGCCAGTTCACGGGTTGTCGCCTCCCGGTCCAGGAAACTGTTGGGCCCGGTCTCCAACAGGTACCCCTGACGCGCATGGGTCTGCACGTTTCCACCCACGCGTGACGTTGACTCCAGCACCACGGCAGCCGTACCGCGAGCCCGCAATTGGTAGGCCAGGGCCAGGCCGGTGATTCCTCCCCCAATGACCGCGACCGTCATGACGTCCTACTCCCGAGCTTGTCCTGAGCTGAGCAACCCCGGGCGCCTTAGTGCGAAGGCAAGAGCTTTGCCAAGGGACGCCGACCGGCGCGTTAATAAAGGCATGCGCTATGTCATCACGGGAGCAAGCCGTGGCATCGGTTTCGAATTCGTCCAGCAGCTGCTGCGGCGCGGAGAAACGGTGGATGCGGGGGTGCGTGCTCCAGAGCTGGCGCGCCGGCTGGAGCCGCTGCTGTTGGAGGCGGGCAGCCGCCTGAGGATCCACCCACTGGACGTCACCCGCCCGGAGAGCGTCCAGGCCTTCGCGGAGCGCATCTGCCGCGAGCCGGTGGACGTGCTCATCAACAACGCGGGCGTGGCCGGCCAGTGGTCGGGGCTGCATGAGCTGGACTACGAGGACCTGGCGCGCACGATTGAAGTGAACGCGCTCGGGCCGCTGCGCATCACCTCCGCGCTGTTGCCCGCGCTGCGCCACGGCACGGGGCGCAAGGTGGCGCACGTCACGTCGCGCATGGGGTCGCTCTCCAGCAACACGGAGGGCGGCGCGTACGCCTACCGCATGTCCAAGGCCGCGCTGAACATGGGCGTGCGCTCCATGTCCAACGACCTGCGCCGCGAGGGCCTGGCGTGCGTGCTGCTGCATCCGGGTTGGGTGCAGACGGACATGGGCGGCCAGGACGCGCCGCTGCCGCCGGAGGAGTCCGTGCGCGGGATGCTGCGGGTCATCGACAGCATCTCGCTGGAGCACTCCGGCCGGTTCTTCGACTACGAGGGCGCGGAAGTGCCCTGGTAGTGGCCGGCGGGGACAGGGCCGCTGTTCTTCGCTGAACACGGCCCGGCCCCCAGGGGCAGGCAGGCAGCCCCGGGGGGCGAGCCCGTCGCTGGCGCCTGCCTGCCGTCGTCCCCATCTCCTCGCGAGGCAGTCCGCGGGGGAGGGTGGGATGGCGTGGCGGCGGTGGTCCGTGGCGTGGGTGGCGGCGTGTCTCGTGGCGTGCGGTCCGAGCGCGTCCCCGCCGAAGCAGGGGCAGGACGCGGTGACGCCGGGCGACGAGCCCACGACGCCGGTGACGCCTCCGGACGACCCGGCCGACGAGGAGCAGCCCCCACCCAAGCCTCCACCGGGCGAGGAGCCACCTCCCGACGAGACGGCGGAGGAGCCGCCCCCGCCGGACGAGGAATCCCCGGTGCTGACGGAGTGCGCGCCGGAGCCCCCGACGGACGCCTCGCTGCCTGAAGCCGAGCGCACCGCGCGCCATGACTACGCCTGCACCGGCATCGCGCTGGAGGGCTCGCTGGTCTCCACGGCGGGCACGCCGGTGGCGGACGCGGTGGTGAAGGCCGGTGACGCGCAGGCGCGCACGGACGCGGCCGGACACTTCAGGTTCCCCGTGCTGCCGCGACACAACCGGATGCTCACCGTGGAGGCGGAGGCCTTCCGCCCGGCGGTGGTGGCGGTGGAGCTGCGCCGGAGCCTGACCGAGACGCGCGTGACGCTGCCGCCGGTGCGCCTGTCTCCGAAGGACGGCGTGCGGATGCTCTTCGCGGGCGACGTGTCCCTGGGCCGGCGCTTCCTGGATCCGGACGACACCACGCCGCGCAACCAGATGCCCAAGGATGACCCGGCGGCGCTCATCCGCGTGTCGGATCCGCTGCCGGGCACGAAGGCCGTCTTCACCCACGTGCGGCCCTACTTCCAGGCGGCGGACTTCCGCGCCGTGAACCTGGAGACGCCGGTGACGGACCACCCGGTATCGCCCCACGACGAGAAGGCCTACGCCTTCTTCACGCTGCCGGGCTCACTGCCCGCGCTGCCGTGGCTGGGCGTGGACTACGTGAGCCTGGGCAACAACCACGTCTACGACTACCTGGCGCCGGGGCTGGCGGACACGCTCACGCACGTGGCCGCGACGGGCATGGCCTACAGCGGCGCGGGGCAGAACGAGGACCAGGCCTTCGTGCCGGCGCGCGTGTCGCTTCCGGGCGGGGGCTACAGCCTGGTCTCCATGTGCTCCATCACCGGCAGCGCGCATGAGCAGCAGTACGTCGCGGGCCCGAATCAAGGCGGCGCGGCGGACGCGCGCAACCTGACGCGGGCCTCCGCGCTGCTGGCCTCGGAGAAGGCGCAGGGGCGCGTGCCGGTGGCGGTGCTGCACACCGGCGTCGAGTACAGCGTCCGGCCCTCCACGCCCACGGCGCAGCGCATGCGCGACCTGGTGGACGCGGGCGCGGGGCTGGTCATCGCGCACCACCCGCACATCCCGCAGGGCTTCGCGCGCCACGAAGGCGTGTTGATGGCGCAGTCGCTGGGCAACTTCGCCTTCGACCAGGACCGCATGGAGACGATGGTGGGCCTGATGGCGGAGGTGGAGGCCACGGGCGCGCGCGTGGACCGGGCCCGCGCGGTGCCCGTCTACATCGAGGACTACCGCCCCCGGCCCGTCGCGGGCGACCTGGCGGACAGCTTCCTGCGCAACCTGGCGGAGCTGTCCCGCGAGGGCGGGGTGGAGCTGGTGCCCCAGCCCTCCTGGGGCGAGCTGCTTGCGGAGGACACGCACGCGAAGGTGAGCGAGCGCACCGTGGACGTGCCGGTGACGGTGGAGGCCAACGGCCGCGCCACGGTGGACCTGCGGCCCCTGCGCCATCAGGGCGAGTCCGTGGCGGTGGCGACGCTCACGGGCGCGGACGCGGGCAGCGTGAAGCTCAAGGCCGGCCGCGACGTGCTCTTGCACGGCGACTTCGAGGACCACGACGTGGACGACGACGCCAATGAGTTGGCGCGCTGGAGCGTGGGGCCCAACGCCGGCTACGTGTGCCAGGACGGGCCGCACCGGGGCGCGGCGGCGCTCTGCCAGCGGCGCGCGGCCGGCGATTCCAGGAGCGCGGCGGTGAAGCTGGTCAACCGCTTCCGTCCGCCGGGCTTCGCGGAGGGGCCGCCCAACCGCGACCTCACGGCGGTGGCGTGGCTGAAGGGGCAGGGCGGCGGAGCGTTCTTTGCGAAGGTGCAGTACCTGCCCGTGGAGTCCTACACGCTCTTCGGCGAGCAGACGCTGCTGCGCCACGAGGGCGGCACCTACGACTGGACGCTGGTGGCGGAGGACCTGCATTTCCCCGCCGACCCGCCGAAGCCGGACCTGTGGAACGCGCCCTGGGCCCTGGACCTCACGCTCAACACCGCGCCCCCGAAGTCCGGCCAGGGCGTGACGGCGGTGGACGACCTGGCGCTGGTGGCCTGGGAGAAGCAGGCCACGGGCGGCACGCTGACGCTGGCCACGCCGCACGCGCGGGACTTCGTGCGGGTGGAGGCCCCGGCGGGCACGTACACGCTGCGCGTCACCTTCCGCGAGCACCGCGTGCCCTGAAGCTCAGGGATACAGCAGCTGCGTCTTCCAGCCCGCGCCGTCGCGCAGGTACACGTTGCGCTCGTGCAGCCGGCTGGGGCGGGCGTGCCAGAACTCGATGCGGTCCGGCACCACGCGGAAGCCGCTCCAGTGCGGCGGACGCTCCACCGCCCGGCCCTGGAAGCGCGCCTCCACCTCCGCCACGCGCTGCTCCAGCAGCTCGCGCGAGGGCAGCTCCTCACTCTGGAGGCTGGCCCACGCGCCAATCTGGCTGCCGCGCGCGCGGCTCTGGAAGTACGCGTCGGCTTCCGCGTCGCTCACCTGCTCCACGCGGCCCTCGATGCGCACCTGCTGCTCCAGGGGCTGCCAGTGGAAGCACAGCGCCGCGTACGGGTGCGCCCGCAGCTGCTGGCCTTTCCTGCTGTGGAAGTTGGTGAAGAAGACGAAGCCGCGCGCATCGAAGTCCTTGAGCAGGACCACGCGCGAGCTGGGGCGCCCCTGGTCGTCCACGGACGCCACGACCATGGCGTTGGGGTCCACGGGGATGGCGGCCTTCGCCTGGGCGAAGAGGTCCGCGAAGCGCTGGATGGGGTCGGGTGGGATCGTCGTCACGCGGCGCACCATAGGAAACCGCGCCCCGCCGCGCACGTTCGCGGTTGACTCCCTGTCGGGACTCGCACGCAATGGCGGGACTCATGAAGATCCTCTTCATCGCCTCGGAGGTCACCCCCTTCTCGAAGACGGGGGGACTGGGCGACGTGGCCGGGGCCCTGCCCACGGCGCTCGCCGGGCTGGGGCACGACGTGAAGATCGTCACGCCCCGCTACCAGGACGTGCGCAACACCGGACACTTGCTGCCCACCGGGCAGTCCCTGGTGCTGCGCTTCCCCTTCGGTGAGACGGGCGGCCCCATCCTGTCCGCGCGCCTCTCTGAACGCCTGGAGGTCCTCTTCCTGGAGAACGAGGCCTTCTACGGCGGCCGCAAGGGGCTCTATGGCGACGCGGGCGGCGAGTTCCCGGACAACCCCCGCCGCTTCGCCTACCTGTGCGTGGGCGCGCTCCAGGCCGCGCAGCGCCTGCGCTTCTTCCCGGACATCATCCACCTGCACGACTGGCAGACGGGACTCGTCCCGGTGGCGCTGCGCCGGGGCTTCCAGGGCACGCCGCTGGCCCGCGCGAAGTGCGTCTTCACCATCCACAACCTGGCCTACCAGGGGCAGTTCCCCAAGCGGACCATGGAGGACCTGGGGCTGCCGTGGGACCTCTTCACCCCGGAGGGCGTGGAGTTCTACGACCACGTCAACTTCCTCAAGGCGGGGCTCGTCTACTCCGAGGCGCTCACCACCGTGTCGCCCACCTACGCGCGTGAAATCCAGACGCCGGAGCAGGGCTACGGGCTGGATGGCCTCTTGCGCCGCCGCTCGCACGCGCTCACCGGCATCATCAACGGCATCGACGCGCACGAGTGGAACCCCCAGACGGACGCCTTCCTGCCGGCGCGCTACGGCCCGGACGACATGACGGGCAAGGCCATGTGCAAGCGCGCCCTCCTGGAGCGCTTCGGCCTGTCCACCGGGGGCAACGCGCCGGTGTTCGGCATCGTCAGCCGGCTGGCGTGGCAGAAGGGCGTGGACCTGCTCCTGGAGACGCTGCCCGCGGCGCTCCAGGCGGACCTGAAGTTCGTGGCGGTAGGCAACGGCGACCCGACCCTGGAGGAGGGGCTGAAGGCCCTGCGGGAGCGCTACCCGAAGCAGGTGGGCGTGCACGTCGGGTTCGACCCGGAGTTGTCACACCTGGTGGAGGCCGGGTCGGACTTCTTCCTCATGCCCAGCCGCTACGAGCCGTGCGGCCTGAACCAGATGTATTCGCTGAGATACGGCACGGTGCCCATCGTGCGGGCCACGGGCGGGCTGGTGGACACGGTGGAGGGGGGGCTGGACGGCAACGGCATCCTCTTCGAGTCCTTCCACCGCGCGGCGCTGCTGGCCGCCATCCGCCGGGCGCTCTCCCTGTACGCGGACCCCACACGGCTGGGGGACTTCCAGGTGCGGGGCATGGGCAAGGACTTCTCCTGGACCGCGTCCGCCCGGAAGTACGACGCCCTCTTCCACACCCTGGTGGAGGAATAGTGGGGCGGCTTCTGGATCCGCGCTAAACTTGCCCCGTGGCGGAAGCTCCGGACCTGGGTGGCTACGAAGTGGTCGGCCGGCTGGCGGTCGGCGGCATGGCCGAGGTGTATCAGGCGCGTCCCCGTGAGACGACGCAGCGCTCCCCGGGCGAGCCCGACGAAGTGGTCATCAAGCGGCTGCACCCGTCCTTCCGCAACGACCCCGCGTATGTGAAGGCCTTCGTCGACGAGGCGAAGCTGACGGTGCGCCTGCGCAACGCGCACATCGTGCGGACGTTCCGGCTGTTCCGCGCCGGGCCGGACTACCTCATGGTGCAGGAGCTCGTGAGTGGCCGGACGCTGGGCTACATGCAGGAGCTGCTCATCAAGGCCGGCGCCGCCATGCCGCCGGAGTCCGCCTGCTACATCGCGTGGTGCATCCTCAAGGCGCTGGACTACATCCACCGCGCCAAGGTGGGGGAGAACGGCGCCACCATCGTCCACCGCGACGTGAACCCCGCCAACGTGCTGCTCGGCGTCCAGGGCGACGTGAAGCTTACCGACTTCGGCGTGGCGGAGGTGGAGGGGATGATCCGCGGCGACTCCGGCGCGCTGCGCGGCACGCTGCCGTACATGAGCCCGGAGCAGGTGCTGGGGCAGGCGGTGGACGCGCGCACGGACCTGTACGCGGTGGGCGTCATCCTCTGGGAGCTGTGGGGCGGACGGCGCCTCTTCACCGGCGACAACGAAGCGCAGCTCATGCACCAGGTGCGCGACGCGCGCGTGCCGCTGCTCTCCTCGCTGGCGCCGGACCTGCCGGACTACGCGGCGCGGGTGGCGCGCAAGGCGCTGTTCGCGGACCGGGCCCGCCGCTTCCAGACCGCGGCGGAGTTCATCAAGGCGCTGGAGGTGCTGGCGCGCCGCGCGGGCTGGCCCCTGACGGTGGAGGCGCTGCAGCCTCTCTTGGGCGGCTGATGCGCTCGCGCCGGGCGGTGGTGCTCGGGCTGGCCTGGGCCTGTTGCCTGTCCGGCTGCCTGGGCGTGGTGCCCTTCCGCCCGGGCGCCTACGACGAGGCGGTGCGGGTGGAGGCGCTGGACATGGCCTTCACGCGCGATGGCAGCGGGGCGCTCACGCTGAAGCTCCAGGTCCAGAACCCGTCCCCGGACGCCGCCACGCTCACCCGCGTGGACTTCGACCTGCGCGTGGACGGGCGGCGCGTGGCCACCGGAGAACAGGTGGTGGGCGTGCCCCTGGACGGCAGGGCCCAGGTCCCCCTGGAGGTCTATTTCCCACTGGCGGTGGCGCGCGGCGGCGGCCGGCTGGAAGGCGGCTCGCACGCGGTGCGGCTGGAGGGCGGCGTGGTGCTGCGCTTCGGAGGCTCCGAGCGGCGCGCGCCCTTCCGCGACGCGCGCACGCTGGAGATCGCCTGGATGCCGGGCGGCGAGTCCAGCCCGGCGCCCTGAGCTCCCTGGGCTCCCTGGGCTCGGAGACGTTCGTCAGCCCTTCACGTCCGGGGCCGACCCGGAGTCCGCGGCCTGCCGCGGCGGGCCCTGGCCGTCGTCCTTCGACGCGGGGACGCCGTCCCTGGGGCCCGCGCCGTCGCCGGTGCCCGGCGCGCTGCTCTTGAGGCGGGACATCCGCACGCGGTCGATGCGGGCGCCCTCCTTGGTGGCCACGACGAACTGCCAGCCGTTGTAGGTGAAGCGCTCGCCCACGTCCGGCAGGTGGCCCGCCAGCGACGACAGGTAGCCGCCCAGCGTGTCGAAGTCGCCCTCCGGCAGCGGGAAGCCGAAGAGCTTGGTGAACTGATCCACCTCCATGGCGGCGTCCACCAGCGAGGTGCCGTCGGCCATCTTCTCGACGAGCTTCTCCTCCACCTCGAACTCGTCGCCGATGTCGCCCACGATTTCGCGGAGGATGTCCTCCAGCGTGACGACGCCCATGAAGCCGCCGTACTCGTCGACGACCATGGCCATGTGGATCTTCCGCTTCTGCATGTCGCGCAAGAGGTCGCCCACGGGCTTCATCCACGGCACGAAGTGGGCGGGGCGGATGACGTCCTGCAGGACGATGAGCTCCGGGTGCTGGAGCAGCGGGATGAGGTCGCGCGCGTGCAGCACGCCGACGATGTGGTCCACGTCGTCCTTGTAGACCGGGATGCGCGAGTGGTTCTCCTCCGCCAGGATGCGCAGCACCTCGTCCGGCGGGGTGGTGATGTCCACGGAGATGACGTCCGTGCGGTTGACCATCACGTCGCGGCAGCGCTTGTCGGACAGCTCGAAGATGGAGCGGATGAGCTGCGGGGCGCTCTTGTCCACCTCGTTGCGCGCGGCCTGCGCGGCCAGCAGCTTCTCCAGCTCCTCCAGGGGCGGCGGCGGCGGCTCGAAGCGCAGGGTGCGGCCCATGGTGCGGGCGCCCAGGTTGAGCAGGCCCAGCATGATGCGCATGGGCGGGTAGAGCACCACCACCAGCAGGGACACCAGGCCCGACAGGCGCAGGGCCCAGCGCTCCGGGTTGCCGTTGGCCAGGCCGCGCAGCGTCACCTCCATGAGGCTGGCGAGCACGCCCACGAAGAGGGCGCCCGCGCACACCGTGGCGATGGGCACCCAGGCGGCCTCGGCGTACTGGCTGAAGTCCAGGAGGCGCGGCGGAACGAAGGCGCCAATGGCGGCGGCGAGGAAACCGGACAGCACCATGCCCAGGCGCAGGGCGGTGGCGGCGGGTTCGCGGTCCGTCTTGTGACGGAGCACCCGGCGGGCGGCGACACTCTTGCTCTCCTCCGCGAGCTCCTGGGCGCGCAGGTCGGACGTCCCGTACAGCGCGGACTCCGCGGCGGCGACCAGGGCCCTCATGAAGCAGAGGGCCAAGCAGGCGACCCAGAGGGTCCAGGTAGGCATAGGGGGAGGTTCTTATCCCGTGCTAGAGGGGCATACCACCCTGGCGGGAGGCACCATGCGGGGACGTCGGATGTACGTCATTGGCGGACTGCTGGGCGCGCTGGCGGCGCCCCCGGCGGCCCTGGCCTGGCCGGTGGACCAGGCCCTGACGTTGGAGCCCGGCAAGGAGACCTTCCAGAAGCTCGCGGCGGTGGACTGGGCGGAGTCGGACGCGCCCGGCGTGGTGACGGCGGAGGCGCTGTCCCAGAGCGGCGAGCTGCTGCTGACGCCCCACGCCACCGGCATCGCGCGGGTGCTCTTGTATGCCGAAGGGCGCTTTGCCGTATGGCGGGTGATGGTGGGGCCCATCGAATCGCAGGATTCCGGGGCACAGCTCGCGGCGGCGAAGAAGGCGTGCCCGGACCTGAAGGCCACGGAGGGCGCGGAGCGCAGCCTCTCGGTGACGGTGAACGACACCGCGTGCCGGCTGGCGCTGCGCACGTACTTCAAGACGCACGCGTACCTGGCGAAGGAGCTGGAGGTGACGTTCGCGGTGCCGCAGCTCCAGGCCCAGCTGGAGGACTTCACGGCCGGAATGCCGCCCGGGCTGACGGTGCGCTACAGCGGCGCGGGGCTGGTGCTGTCCGGGAAGACGGACCCCGAGGGGCACCGCAAGGCGCTGTGGGAGCTGTTCAACCGCTCCGTGGGCCGCGTGCCGCTGGAGGACCGCACGGAGGTGGAGGCGCCGCCGAAGCAGGTGGACCCCGCGGCGCAGGAGGCACTGGATGCGACGGTGTCGGACGTCGTGCCGGACGCCGGGGTTCCGGATGCCGGGGCGCCGGTGAAGCGCAAGGCGGGGGCGAAGAAGCCGCGCTGAGCGCGCCGGAGGGCGTCTGCTTGCGGTATGACCGTGGGTGGAGGTCCGACGGAATGACGAACGGAGTGAAGCGCGCGGGGCTCGCGCTGGTGCTGGCGCTGACGGTGGGGCCGGGGGCCGCGTGGGCGCAGGCGGATGATGACGGTTCGGCGGTGGTGGTGGACCTGCCGGAGATGGACCGGGGCTGCCCGGTGAAGCCGGAGTTCCTGCCGATGACGCCCATGGGGCAGGTGGGCATCGACCGGCTGGGCTGGCTGGTGCACCAGGCCATCATCCCGTCCTCGAAGGACAAGTTCTTCCAGGCGGGGGCGCGCAGCCGCTCCGGGGTGAAGCCGGTGCCCATGGACCAGGCGAAGAAGCTGGGCGCGCTGGACACGGCGAAGGCGCCCATCTGGGTGTTCGGCAAGGAGAAGTCGAAGGCGTGCAAGGGGACGCCCATCGCGTACTGGGCGGTGCGGATGGGGACGGACGAGGACCGCCAGACGTACCTGATGGCGGAGCTGGCCACGGAGTGTGAAGTGCTGCCGCCCGGGAGGCTCGCGGGCACGCCCATCGCGCTGAGGCAGAAGGACGAGCCCACGGGGTGCGTGCTGCGCCGGCCCAACCGGAACCTGACGGGCAAGGAGACGGACGGCATTCCCCCGGACTACGCGGAGCACATCCCGCCGCAGGACTGCGCGTCGCCGGGGTGCGCGCGGCTGTGGGAGTACTTCGGCGTGACGGGCGACGAGGGCGAAGGCGCGTTCGACCTGACGGTGTCCTATCTGCACAGGAACGGCAGCAACCCGTGCAACTGGGCGACGGACGACCTGTCCATGTTGTTCGTGCGGGGGCGGGAGAGCACGGCGCTGACGCCGCTCAAGCCAGGAGGCCAGCTCTTCGGAGGGCTCTGGGACTTCAGTGGTCCGCGCTTCATCCTGAGCCGGGAAATGGGCGTGCTCTACGCCTACGACTACCAGAAGCTGAAGGCCGCGCCGAAGGCCGTCCGCTACGGAAGTCCCACGGAAGAGGACCTCATCCACGCGAAGCGCACGCTGTCGCCGTGCAAGAAGTAGCCGCGCTCAGGCTGTGAAGCCAAGGCCCCTGGACGCTGCTGTCAGCCTCCAGGGGCTTTTCGCTCTACGGGGCGTACCGGTCGAACCGAAAAGTCTCACCGCTGGTGAGACACAGGTTGTTGGACCTCATCCTCGAGAAGTCAGGGGTCCAGGCTCGATACGAGCTTCAGCTGCAGTCCGGTTAGTGCGCGCTGGAGCCGTGGTACGTCTTGCGCAGCTTCAGGGTCGGCACGTCCACCGTGCCGTCCTTGTTGTCCGTGCAGTACCAGAATGAACCGTGCGGGGCCTGGACCGCGCCCTTCTGCGTGCGCGTCAGGCCGTTGTAGACCGAGCCCGCGATGAGGTAGCGGAACACCTGCGGCGCCGTCGCGCTCACCAGTTCGTTGTTCTGCTGCATCTCCTTCCACACCACGCAGTACTGCTTCAGCGCCGCCCAGGCGCCCTTGGCGTAGCGCGGGCTCCCCAGCATCCACACCTCCAGCTGGGGACACATCTCCGCTTCACCGTCGTCCGCCGCGCCGTAGTGCATCGCCTCGCAGACCTCGTCCGCGCGGCTGTCGTTGAGCGTCACGTCGCCCTGCGCCTGCCACCCCGCGAGCCGGGAGAACTGGAAGCGGCGGATGGACAGCGCGTCATCCCGCGTCAGCGACGGTGCCATGAAGGCCGTGGGCTCCGGCAGGGCGAACGTGCCGCCACCGTGCGGCCCCACGCCCGCGTCCAGCACGTAGCCTCCCCACGTGTACATGAGGAACAACGACCACGCGTCCTTCACGAAGGCCCGGTACGACGTGGGCGTCCCATTCGCCAGGCCCCAGTCCAGGATGTCCTTCATCGCCGCGACAGCCCAGTCGTCCGACTCCTGGTACCAGTAGTACCAGCGATACGACTTCGTCCCCGCCGTCTTCAGGAACGCCTGCATGCCTCGCACGGTGACGTTCTTGTGCGCGGCGAAGTCCCGCTCGTACGTGGCGACCTGCGCGTCCAGGCACCAGAAATAGATTTTGACGCTCTGGCCCGCACAGCGGGTCGCCAGGGCCTTGGCCCCGTTGATGTCTCGGTTGCGGTCCGCCGGAGGAGGGCCAATCCAGGTGTAGTGGACGTCCATCCGTTGAAGACTACTCCGTCCACCGCCCCCGCCTCGTGGGTTCCTTCAACGCCTCATCCAGCGCCGCCAGGAACCGCTTGCGCGGCCAGGACTCCGCGCCGAAGCGCTCCAGGTGCTCCGTCTCCACCTGGCAGTCGATGAGCTGGAACCCCCAGCCCTTGAAGCGCTCCACCGCCGTGGCGAACGCCACCTTCGACGCGTCCGGCGCCAGCGCGAACATGCTCTCCCCGAAGTACGCCGCGCCCAGCGACACGCCATACAACCCACCCACCAGCACCTCGCCGTCCCACGCCTCCACGGAATGCGCCAGCCCCAGCTCGTGCAGCCGGATGTATGCCTGTTTCATCGCATCCGTGATCCACGTCCCGTCCTGCCCGGGCCGGTGCACGCGCGAGCACGCGTCGATGACCTTCGCGAACACGGTGTCGTAGCGCACCGTGTACGTGCCCCGGTTCATCACCTTGCGCAGCGAACGCCCGACGTGAATCTTGTCCGGTTCCAGCACGAAGCGCGGGTCGGGCGAGTGCCACAGGATGGGCTGCCCCTCGCTGTACCAGGGGAAGATGCCCTGCGAGTACGCGGCCACCAGCCGCTCCGGCCGCAGGTCGCCGCCCACCGCGAGCAGGCCGCTCTTGTCCGCCTTGGAGGGCGGGGGGAACAGCTCCGGCTCGTCGTCACTCAGCAGGTAGATGGGCACGCGTGCGCCCCATTCTAGCGGCTCACGTTGAGCTTCACGTCACCCTTGAGGAAGTAGGGGACCTGCAACAGGGGGCCCTTCAGCTCGCCCTTCACGCTGTAGGGCAGCACGCCCTTGCCGATGAGCGCCTTGACGCCCGGGCCAAAGGACTGGGCCGTCACCGCGACCTCCACCGGGTACACGCCCGTGGCGGACGCATCCACCGAGTCCGCCTGCGCCGTGGTGCCCTCCTCCAGCGGCTTGTCCGCGATGGAGACCTGGTAGCTCAGCGAGTCCAGCCGCAGCGGGAACGGGTTGGGGTTTCGCACACCCAGCCGCAGGTTGATCTGCACCTCCTCCGGCGAATAGCGGGCGGCGTCCAGGCTCTCCACGATGACCTCCGGCAGCCGGGGTACGCGCACGGCGCGGCTGGCGGCGAAGGGGAGGACGTCCTCGCTCTCGCCGGAGCGCACCACCAGGGTGCCTCGCAGCGCGATGAGCACCGTGCCGCCCTGGGCGCTCAGGCGGGCCAGGTCCTCCGGGCTCTTCACGTAGGCGGACTTCTCCTCGATGGAGAAGTCCGCGGGCGTGCCGGGGGCGATGGGCACGCCCAGCTGCGCGGAGCCCTTCTTCACCACCTGCCCGTCGGCGACGAGCTCGTAGTCGGCGCGCTCCACGACGCCGGTGGCGGTGCCGGTGATTTGTCCGGTGTAGCGCACGGCGGCGTCGGTGAGCCCCTGGGAGACGACGGTGGTCTCCTGGGCCGTCAGGGCGGGGGGCCCGCCGGAGCGGACCGGGGCGGAGGCACACCCGGAGTTGAGGGCGAACAGCGCGGACACCAGGGCCATCAGGCAGGTCGAGCGATTCACAAAGGACATTCTGGAGAGGCCAGGGGCTCGGCCCAAGGGGATTTCCGCTAGACTGTCCACCAACCGTGGCTCCCCGACGTCCCAACTTCAACCGGACCCTGCGCTCCCTCATCCGGGACATCGCCGCGCGCATGCCCGAGTTCAGCCACGTGAAGGTGGGCCGCATCCTCGTCGTCGCCGGAGAGGCCCGCCGGGCGTCTCGAGGCACGGTGAAGCCCCTGTGCTTCAAGGGGGGCAAGAGCATCGACAAGGCGGGGCGCCGCAAGCCGGTGGTGCGCATCCGGGGCCGCCGCATCCTGTACTGCATCACGCTGCGCCCGCTCTTCTTCCGGGGCTCCACCGCGAAGTCGCGGCTGGAGACGCTGATGCATGAGCTCTTCCACATCTCGCTGCGCTTCGACGGCACGCTGCACGCGGGCCGCCGCCACGCGAAGCTGGGCGCGGAGTTCGGGCGCCGCCTGCGGCCGCTGGTGCGCCGCTACCTGAAGCTGTGCCCGGAGGCGCTGCTCACGGACCTGGCCTACACGGGCGAGGTGCGGGTGCTCCAGTGGCTGGAGCGTCCGGGCCCGGCCTACCACCCGCGCGCGTCGCACCGCCGCGTGCGCAAGGTCTACACGGAGGAACAGCTCTACTCCGGAGTGGCCCGCATGGTGACGCCGCGTCCACGCGTGGCCCGAGAGGCCCAGGTGCGCGACGACAAGGTGCACTGAAGGGGCTTTCGATGTCCGGCCCCACCGACTTCGTCAGCCTGGGAGCGCTCCACCGCGATCTGGAGGAGCTGTTCCTCCAGCACCAGGAAGCGCTGATGGGCATGGACCTGCCCGTCGCGCGCGAACGGCTGACCCGGTATCGCGAGGAATTGACGCGGCACCTGGAGGCGGAGGAGGCGCTGCTGCTCCCGGAGCTGCCGCGCGCCGGGAGGATACGAGGCGCCGCGCCGGAGCTCTTCACCGGCGAGCACCAGCGCATGCGGGAGCTGCTGGCGAAGTGTCAGGACGCGGTGGACGCGCTGGACGCGAGCGCACCGGACTACCGCCGCGCGGTGCTGCGCGTGTTCGACATGGAGAGCACGTTCAAGCACCTGGAGCACCACCACTCCCTGCGCGAGGAGACGTACCTGTTCCCCGCGCTGGATGGAGTGCTGAGCGAGGACGAGCGGAGGGCCCTGCTGGCCGCGTTCCTGGAGCGCACGGCCCCTACTTCTCCGGGGGCGTGAACCGGGAGAGGTCGTGGATGTCGAGCGCGCGCTCCAATTGATCCACCTCCTTGAGCGCGTTCTCGAAACCGTCCTTCCCCAGCACCTTGTGTTCCTGCTCCTCGAAGCGCTCGCCGAGCTCGCCGAATTGCTTCTCATTGAAGAGCTCGCGGAACGCGGGGAACAGCACCGTGTCCTCGCGCGCGGCGTGCGGCCGGTACATGCGGGTGAACTGCGTGAGCTGTCGCGCGGTCGCGGCCCTGGGCTGGGGTTGGGTGAGTGCGTCGCGGCCTGAGGTCGCGGCGAGGATGGACTCGGTGAGCTTGCGCCCGGCGGCGTGTTGCTGGAGCAGCACCTGCACGAGCTCCTTCTGCTGGCCTGCCTTCACCATCCGGGGGAACACCTCTGTCTCCTCCGTCTTCTCGTGGTAGCCCTCGCCAAAGCGGCGCATGAGCCGGGTGGCCTGGGCGAGCACCTCCACGGGGGCCTTCTCTTCAGGCATGCCGAGGCGACGGGCGATCTCCTCGTACACGAGGAGCGTGCGGCGGATGATGCCGTGCTCGCGCATCAGGTCCTCGGTGGCGTTCACCTCCGCGGGCTTGTTCCTGGGCGCGGCGGCGACGGCATCTCCCACGCCCAGCAGGACGACCGTGGACAGGAAGCGGCGACGGCTGGATGCGTCGTTCATGGACATGGCCTCTGTATGAATCGCGGACTCGCCGGCCGGACCTGTCCGGCAGTCGGACAGGTTTGCGCGGAGCGAGGCGGGTAGGGCGGGCGGGCAGGGGGGCCGTCGCCCTCCTGGCTCTGCCTGCGTTTGGAGTGTGCGTGGTGTCTTCTCGCTCGCGTTGATTCGAACGAGGTTTCCTCCTGGTGGGACGCGGTGTCTGGGTGTGGTGCGTGGCGCTGCTTGCGCTCGCGGGGTGCGACCCGGGGGCGGAGCTGTCGCCCTGTGCCGTGGACTGCGAAGGCGCGGCCTGCGCGGCCTGCGTCACGTCCCTGCCCGAGGAGAGCATCCGGCCCGCGCTCGCGTGTGATCAGCTCCCCGCGCCGTCACGGTGCCTGGGGCCTCGGGTGCTGGAGCGCTGTGAAGGCGGCGCCGTGCACCGGGAGGACTGCGCGGAGGACACGACCTGCGTCGAATCGCCCGAGGTCGCCTGTGTCTCGGGGACGGCCTGTGTCGACGGCGTCTCGCGGTGCACGGAGTCCGGCGCGTTGCAGCTGTGCACGAATGGCCGGTGGGTCGTGCGGGCCTGTGACGTGGCCTGTGAAGCCGCGCCGGGCCGTGGCTTCTGTGGCAGACCAGGACCCACGCTGAGCGGCACGGTGCGCTACGCGCGCCGCTTCCCGGACGCGGAGTTCCGCGCCTGGACGCCGGACGTGGAGCCGGTGCCCGCGCGCGGGTTCCTCATCGTGTCGTTCCAGGGCTCGAAGGTCCTGGACTCGCAGGTGACGGATGACGCGGGCCGCTTCACGCTGAAGGTGTCGCCGTCTCCCGGTGAGGATGACCGCGTCGTCGTGTACGCGGCCGGTCGGGGACGCGATGGCGCGGTGGCCTACGCGGTGGCGGACCCCGGCTTGACCGGTGAGCAGACCGTGAAGACGGTGCCCGGGGACTCGGCCCGCATCTGGAGCTGGTCGCGCACGACGCGCGAGCTGTCCGAGCAGCCCGTGTTCACGCTCGCCGAGTCCGAGGGCTCCGGCGCGGCCGCGGTGTTCGACGTGCTGGGCACGGCGTGGCGCCGGATGCGCGAGCGCTACGACGGACGCGATGGCCTTTCGGTGGTGGCGTGGTTGGGCTTCGCGACGACCTGGTCCTGCGGTGCGTGCTTCGCGCCGTGGCCGGTGACGGCGGTGGGGCGGAGCTGGGAGTCGCAGGTGTGGCTGCCGGGGGACACGGATGCGGCGTGGTGGTCGGACGCGATGGTGATGCACGAGCTGGGGCACTGGGTGATGGCCAGCCGGGGGACGAGTCCGGAGGAGGGCGGTCCGCACTACGTGGGCGTGCCCACCTTCCCGGGACAGGCGTGGAGCGAAGGCTGGGCCACGTGGTTCAGCGCGGACGCGCGCCGCAGTCCCCGCTACTTCGACCGGCAGGGCGGGACGATGTTCTGGGTGGACCTGTCCGCGCGGGCCTCCTCGGTGAGCCCCTGGACGCGGCCCCGAGCGGAGGGAGGTCTGCTCCAGCCCGTGGACGAGAACGAGGTGGCGGCCATCCTCTACCGCGCGGCCAACGGCACCCCGTCGAGCCAGCCCCTCTACGACGCGCTCGCAGCGCCCACGATGAACCGGTCCCCCTGGGCACGCGGCTACACGCGGCACACCTGGACGCGGGATGAGAAGGGCGCGCTCCTGGACGTGGTGGACACGGGCAGGCCGTCACCGTGTCTCGCGGACTTCCTGGACGCGCTGATGTGCAAGGGCTTCCCGAGCACCCTGGTGGACGCGGCCACCGAGCCCGCGACGGCGTTCCCGTATCCCAGCCACGAGCCCCTGTGCCCATGAAGCTTCCGCGAAGCCGACGATTCCTTCTGCGCCCCCTGATGCGCAAGCGCGTGGCGGGGGCCGTGCTGGCGCTGGCACTCGTCGGAGCGCTCTCGGCCAGCATGGCCTCCGGCGTGGACCGCGTGCGGCGCAAGAAGCCGCCAAGGCCTTCCGAGCCACCGCCTCAAGCGCATCGGGAGAAGCCCGTCCACACGTCGTCGCCGACGCTCCTGGCCTCCGCGCGCTCGGTGGCGCTCCCCGCCCACGGAATGGGCACGTGGGAGCTGCCGGCGCGTGAGCCTCATGACTCGCGGCATGTCCCGGTGAAGTCGCAGGTCACGGTGACGGTGACCGCCTCTTCCTCCACGGTTCTCACGCGAGGTCAGGAGGCCGACAGTACGGCGCCTCAGCCTACGGTGCTCCCCGCCACGGCGCGCATCCCCGCGCCGCTGCACGTCTCCTGGCGGGTGGTGGATGCGAGCGCGGACACGGTGCGGCTCGTCGCGCGGTTGGACCGCGGCCCGGGCTTCACCGCGCCCGTGCAGGTCTCGCTGCGCGTGCCGCCGCGCACGGTCCTCCGCGAAGGCCCCACGTCGCCCATCGTCGTGGACGGAGACACGAAGGAAGTGCCCTGGACCCTGGGCCTGCCCGCGGGCTCCAGCCCCGACGACGACCTCGTGCTGCTGGCAAGCGCCGGAGGTGAATCCTTCGGCGTCCACGCGGAGGCGCGCTACCACTTCGGCCGGACGCTCGCGGAGTCCCCCCTGCCCACGCCGGCGGGGCCTCCGCTGCCGGATGCGCTCATGCGCTCCCGCGAATAGCCCCGGGCTCAATCCAGGTTGAAGTACACCTCGTCGATGGCGCCGTGGAACTGGTCGTTGTTGTTCCCCGCGCTCTTGGCCCCGATGCCGACGGACTGGCCCGTGGGGTTGATGTCGTAGGTGCTGGCGAGCAGCGCGCTGCCACGGGCCACGTTGTCGATGAGGATGGTCAACGTGGTGCTGGTGCGCTGACACGTCACCTTGTGCCAGACGCCATCCGCGATGCCCACGGACGCCTTGACGATGACGGCGTCCGCGCCGCCGGTGGTGCGCACCACGCAGCTGGGCTTGCCCGTCACCGCGTCGTCCAGCTGCAGCTTCCACTGGGGCGTGGAGGAGAGCCCCTTCTGCACCAGGTTGGAGCCGTGGTCCGCGCTCAGCTCCGCGAGCGTCACCTTCACGCGCGCCCCGAAGGAGAACAGCGCCGTGCCCGGGTTGAGCGCCGCCGAGTCCGCCGCGCTGATGAACGCCTTCGCGCACGTCGTCCCGGCACAGACGGCGGGGAAGCGCACGCCCTGGCCCTCGTAGCCCGCCGCCTCCACCGTCACGGTGCCGCCGTTGGCCGCCTGCACGGTGCCCGTGTGGCCCTTGCCGCTGTCGTCCACCACGGTGGTCACAGGGTCGGACACCGACTCGAACTTGTAACGCAGCTTCTGGCTCACCGCTCCGGCCGTCACCGGCCCCAGCAGCAACAGGGCAGACAGTCCCACACGCATCGGTTGGTTTCGCATGATGTTCCTCACGGCACGTCCACGGCCAGCTTCTGGAGGGCGGACTTCGCGTCAGCGTGGTCCGGCTGCAGCTTCACCGTGGCCTCGTATTCCTTCTTGGCCTCGGCCTTGCGGTTGGTGGCTTCCAGGAGCTGCGCGAGCGCGAAGTGCGGCTCGCCCGCGCCCGCGTCCACCTGCGCCGAACCCCGGAACGCCTTCTCCGCCTCCGGCAGCTTGCCCTGCCGGTACAGCGTGTGCCCCAGGTACAAGAGGCCCAGCGAGTTGCGAGGCTCCACCGCCAGCACGTCGCTCAGCACCTGGAGCGCCTTGGCCTCGTCACCGCCGCGCAGGTACAGGAAGCCCAGCTCCGCGCGGGCCTCCAGCTGCGCGGGGTCCTTCGCCACCACCGACTCCAGCTCCGGCACCGCCAGCTCCGGCCGGCCGCGCCGCGAGTGCAGGATGCCCAGCCGCGCCAGGGCCGCCGTGTCCGCCTCCTCGCCATCCGCGGGCGTCAGCAGCTTCTCCGCCGCCGCGTAGTCGCCCATGGAAAGCAGCAGGTCCGCCAGGCCCAGCTTCGCCGCGCGGTGCTTCGGGTCCTCCTGGAGCACGGCCTCGTAGAGCGGCCGCGCCTGGGCGCCCACGTGCTTCTTCGCGTACGCCTCCGCCAGCATCAGCCGGTTGTCCACCGTGGGCTGCAGCTTCACGCAGGCCTGGTACTGCGCGATGGCGCCGTCCAGGTCGCCCTTGGCCTTGAGCGCGTCGCCGTAGCCCGCGCGCACGCCGGGCTCGTCCGGGAAGGTCTCCACCGCCGTCTTCAGCGTGGCCACCGCGTCGTCCACCTTGCCCAACTCCAGATAGGCGCGCGCCAGGCCCTGGTAGGCCTCCGTCGTCTTCTTGCCGTCGTCCGCGCTCTTCTCGATGGCCTTCTGGAACGCGGACACCGCCTGCGTCTTCTTGCCCTGCGCCAGGTACAGCTGGCCCAGCTGCGTGTACGGACCGCTCGCGCGGCGGGGCTCCAGCAGCAGCGCCTTCTCGAAGGCCTTCGTCGCCCGGGCGTTCTCCCCCAGCTGGAAGCACGCGAGCCCCAGGTTGAAGTGCGCCTCCGCGTACTTCGGATCCAGCGAGATGGCCTTCTGGAACGCCTCCGCCGCCTTGCGCGCGTTGCCCTGGCCGTCCAGCACCACGCCCAGGTTGTTCTGCGCGCGCGCGTGCTTCGGATCCGCCTTCAGCGCCGCCTGGTACTCCGCGAACGCGCCGGTGACGTCGTTCTCCCGCATCAGCACGACGCCCAGGTTGTAGTGCGCCTCCGCGTCCGAGTCCTTCTGCCGGATGGCCTCGCGCAGCGTCTCCTTCGCCTCGGCGGCCAGGCCCTTCTCCGCCAGCGCCTTGCCCAGGTTCACCCGCGCCACCTGGAGCGCGCCGTCCAGCTTCAGCGCTTCTCGGTACGCCTCGATGGCGTCATCCGTGCGGTTCGCGCGCTGGAGCACCTCGCCCAGGTTGAAGCGCAGCTCCGCGTCCTTGGGCGACAGCTCCGTGGCCACGGAGTACTGGGTAATCGCCTCGTCCGTGTCGTCCTGGATGCGCGCCAGCATGCCGCGCTCCGAGCGCAGCGTGGCCTCCTCCGGGAAGGCCGCCAGCGCCGCGTCCAGCACCGCCTTGGCCTTGGGCACGTCACCCGACAGCCGCAGCGCGCGCGCGAGCGCCACCTTCGCCGGCACGCCGTCCGGCGTAAGGCCGACGAGCTTCGTCAGCGGCGCCACCGCGCGGCGCGGCTGGTTCTGGGACAGGAAGGCGGTGCCCAGCTTGTAGAGCGCGTCCGGGTCGTCCGGCAGCTTGTCCGCGCGCGCGGCGGCGGGCTTCTCCGGTGGAGCTGCCTCCGGAGCGGGAGCCTGGGCCGTCAACAACTGGAGGAGAAGGACTCCGGCTTTCGTCATCACAGGTTCTCCACGTACGGGCTGGCGCGCGCGTCGAAGGTCTTCTTGGCCAGGGCGGCCTTCTTCGCCTCCCACGCCTCCTTCGCCGCCTGCGCTTCCTTCGTGTCCCCCCCGAGGTTCGCGCGCTCTTCCTTCACGGCGGCCTCGCACTCGGACACCTGCTGCTCGAAGTCCTTCGGCTCCAGACGCTCACTGCCCTGCACCTTCGCCTTGCGCGCCGCCGTCAGCCGCGCCAATTCAAAGCGGGCGAAGGCACACCGCAGCGACAGCTGCTCCACCTCGCGCAGCCCCACGTTGAGGCGCTGGTGCGCGCGCAGGTACTCCACGCGGGCCTCGGACTCCGCGATGGCCAGCTGCGCCACCTCGCGCGAGGACGCGTCCTGGGCGCGGTCCTCCTCGTCCTCGGCGGCCTCCTGGCGGGACTTCGCGCGGCGGATGTTGTCGCGCGCGCGGTTGATTTCGTTGTCCGCCTCGTCCACCCGGTCGATGGCCAGCGCCAGGTCGTTCTCCGCCTCCAGCAGCTCGATGCGGGTCTCGTACGGCAGCTTCTTCACCAGCGCGTCCGGCACGCGCATGCCGTAGCTCGGGCCGCAGGCGGCGGTCAGGAGGGACAGGCTGAGGAGCAGGTGGCGCTTCATGGAGCAGTGGCCTCGAAACGGCTGAAGATGGTCCGGCCGGAGTAGACGTCGGTGCCGTTGGTGAACGTGACGTTGAACTCGCCCGACACCCGGTCCCCGGGGTTTTTCGGAAGGGACTTCACGAAGAGGTTGCCGCGCACGAGCGGCGGGAACGGACGCACCGGCTCATCCAGCACGCTGCGGTCCACGCTGCCCCGCTGCGAGCCGTCCTCCAGTGCCTCCGCCAGGTCGATGTCCAGCGAGCCCGCGTATTCAGCGTCCGGCAGCATGTCCGCCACGCGCGCGCTCACCTTCAACACCACGTCCTGCCCGCTGCCCTGCGTGTTGACGAAGCTCACCGCCAGCGTGCCCTCCGCCAGGGCCGCCTCCGTGCGCTGGTAGCGCAGGTCGATGAGCTCCGTCACGCTGCCCTCCAGCCTGCCGCCCTCGTCACCACACGCGGTGGCGGCGAGCGCGAACAGCACCGGGGCGATGCGGCGCAAGGGGCTGGTCACTTGCATGCCTTCCACCCCGCGTCCACGTCCGGACCGTTGAGCGTGCCCATGTCCTTGAGCACGGCCAGCTCGCGGCGCGCGCCGTCCGTGTCGCCGAAGCGGCAGCGCAGCGCGGCCAGGTTGAGGCGGGCCTTGTCGTAGGTGGGGTCCGCCTCCAGCGCCTTGGCGTACGCCGCGCGCGCGCCCATGGCATCGCCCAGGTTCAGCATGGCCCAGCCCAGCGCCGCGTGCGCGGAGGCGCGCGTGTCCTGCAGCTCCGTCACGCGCCCGAAGGTCAGCTGCGCCATGCCGTACTGGTGCGCGTCCAGGTAGCCCATGCCCAGGGCCTCCAGCGCCTCGGCGGTGAGCACCTTCTCCGCCTTCTTGCGCAGGTCCTCCAGCGCCGCGGGCTGCGTGGGCGCGGCCGGCTGCGGCACCGGCAGCGCGGCCACGTCCGTGCGGTTGCGGCAGCCCACCACGGCCGCGTTGAAGACCTCCAGCGACTCCGCGCGGGACAGACAGGCCTTGAAGGCCTCGTCGGAGCGGGCCTTGAGCGGGCCCACCTGCTGCTTCACCGCGTCCTGGAACTGCTTCGTCTCCGCGGCGGACAGCCCGCCGGGCACCGGCGTCTGGTCCACCACGTCCGCGATGTGGCCGTATGCCAGGGCGATCTTCCACAGCGACGCCACCGCCCACTCCGGATACCCGAGCGACGCGGCCTGCGTGTACACGCCCTCCATGGCCTGGAGCGCGGCGACCTTCTCCTCCACCTTGTCCGCGGGCAGGTCCTTGTAGCCGCGGTAGAGGATCTCCCCCAGGTACCAGAGGCCCTTCGCGGCCTCCTCCGTCTGGCCGTTGGGGCCCTGCACCGCGGCGGTGAGGGTGGAGATGAGCGCGTCCGGCGGAGCGGTGGGCGCGGTGGTGGCCTGCACCTCCGCGAGCACCGCCGCGGCGGCCACGTTGTTCTTGTCCAGCTTGAGCGCGGTCTCCGCCGCCGTCTTCGCGCGTGAGTAGTCCTTCTGCTTCAGGCGCGTCTCCGCGAGCAGCGACAGCACCTCGCCCTTGCGAGCGCCCGCGGCCTCCGACGCCGTCTCCAGGTTGCGGGATGCTTCCCTGTACTCACCCAGCGCGATGCGCAGGCGGGCGCCGGCCATCCAGCCGTCCACCGACGCCAGGTCACCCGTGAGCTTCTGGCCCACCTGCTCGAACCAGCCGGCCGCCTCGTTGAAGGCAGCGGCCTCCGCCGCGTGACGGCCCAGCGTCAGGAGCACGTCCGACAGGTACTGGCTCTTGGGATAGGACTGCACCAGCTTCGCGCCCAGCTCGCGCTCGCGCGGCAGGTCGCGCTTCTCACGCGCGGCGGTGAACGCGCCGTAGAGCGCCTTCTCGCCGATGTCGCTGTTCTTGTTCTCGTCCGCGACCTTCATCAGGCCTTCGATGACGTCGCCCGTCTCCTGCGCGCTCTGCAGGGCCAGCTCGTCCAGGGCCTCGGCCTTGCTCTGCGTGAGGATCTTCTGCACCTCCCCGCGGAAGTTGGACGGCAGCGCGGACGCGAGGAACTTGCGGCCCGTCTCGTCCAGCTTCTTGAAGTCGTTCACCTGCCGCAGGCTGTCCAGGGCCAGGTTGCCGGCCACCGGCGCGTCCTTGTACTGCGGGTGCGCCAGCGCGAACGCGGTGAACAGCTCCGCCGCCTTCGGGTACTCGCCGTCCTCGTAGTAGGCGCGCGCGATGTTGAA
This sequence comes from Corallococcus interemptor, assembly GCF_003668875.1. Lineage (GTDB taxonomy): Bacteria > Myxococcota > Myxococcia > Myxococcales > Myxococcaceae > Corallococcus > Corallococcus interemptor. Next base: position 53,171 of record NZ_RAWM01000022.1, read on the forward strand.
CTTCACGTCCAGCACGTGCGGGCTCTGCGGGTAGCGGGACACGTAGGTCGCGCCCAGCAGCTTCAGCGCCTGACGCGCGTCCGCCACTTCGAACGCGTTGCGCTTCTGGGCCTCCTCCGGCTTGAGCGTGGAGAAGTGGGCCAGCAGCGCGCCGTACATGGCGGTGTCCACGGCCTTGTTGTCCTTGGCCTTGTCCTCGTAGCGGGCCAGCTCCTCGAACTGGCGCGCGGCCTCCGGGAACTCCTTGGCGGCGAAGAGCGCGTCCGCGCGGTTCTTCATGATGGGCCGCACGTACTGCTCCGGCCGGAACAGGCCCAGGTATTCGCGGTAGGCGGCCGCGGCCTTGAGGTACAGCTCGCGCGAGTCCGCTTTCTGCGCGGCCAGGTGCACCTGCGTGGACAGGTCGCGCGCCATCTCCTCCGTCTCCGCGAGCTGCTTCTTGCGGTCGGACTCCGTCATCTCCGGGTCCGTCTTGCTCTGCACCGCGGCGCGCACGAGGAAGCGGATGTCCTCCGGCTCCGGCATCACCTTGCCCTTGGCGGCCTTGAGCGAGTCGTACAGCTTCTGCCCGCGCTCCAGGTCCATCTCCGGGTCCGGCTGCACTTCCATCAGCTTGCGCAGCGCGGGGATGGCCCACTCGTACTGCTGCTTGATGAAGTAGCGGTTGCCCAGCTTGTCCAGCGCGAGCGCGTACGTGGCGCGGCTGTCGCTGAGCTTCTCGAAGTAGTTGAGCGCGCCCTTGGGGGGCTTGGCCTCCGTGTAGCTGTAGACCAGGTCCAGCAGCGCCTCGCGCTTGACGTTGAGCGCCTTCTTCACGTCCACGCCGGGCAGGGGCGCGCTGGCGGCCGCCGCCTCGAAGAACGTCACGGCCTCCGCGTGCTTGGCCTGGTTCACGCGGATCCAACCCATCTTGTAGCGGGCCAGGTCGTGCACCGGCGACGGCGGCAGCTCCAGGATGGCCTGGTAGTGCTTCTCCGCTTCGACCAGGTCCGCCTTGTCGAAGAAGTGGTCGCCGAGAATCTGTTCGGCCTCCAGGCGCAGCGGGCTGTTGGGGTACTTGCGCGTCAGGTCCCCCAGCGTCTTGAGCATCTCGTCGAACTGGCCCAGTTCGCGCTGCTCGTGCGCCAGATAGAACGTCACCTGGTCCCCGTCCTTGAAGTCCGGGTACTCGCGCAGCAGGCGGTAGTACATCTGCACCGCCTTCTGCTTCATCAGGCGCGTCTCCGGGGAGACGATGGCGCCCGAGGCGCCCTCCGGCCGGGACTCCGCCTGGAGGTAGTACACGTAGCGGCTCTTCTCCACGTAGAGCTCCGCCAGCCGGAACTGCAGGTCCGGCAGGTACGGGGCGTTGCGGCTCTTGGAGATGAGCTTCTCCGTCTCGCCGATGGCGCGGTCCACCTTGAAGATGTCGCGCTTCAGCTTGGCGATGAGCTCCTCGCGCTCCTTCGCCTTGGACACGATGGGGTTGGTGTTGGGCCCCACGCGGCCGCTGGGGCCGGGGGCCGCGGCGGCGAGCAGCGCTGCGGTGATGAGGCCGGTGAACGGGCCGGTCATGGGGTTTCCTCGATGCAACGGCTCTCGATGCGGACCCGGTAGGACTTGAGCTCGTCGTTCCAGTATTCGTTGTCGAACTTGAAGGCGACCTGCGCGGGAGACAGCAACTCCTCCTCTTGCGCGGCCACCACCTGCGCGCCCTTCTTCACGCGCTCGTACAGCTTGAGGCCCACCTCGTACTCCATGAGGCGCACCTGCTCCGCGGCGCGCAGGAGCGTGTCCGCCTCCTCGCGCACGGCGTCCTGCAGCCGCGCGTCGTACACGCGCACGGCCTCCGCGTGGGACAGGTCATACAGGCGCGTCAGGTGCCCGAAGAGCCGCTCGCCGAAGCTGCCGGCGTAGCGGCCCAGGCGCTCGCCCTCCAGGTCCAGGACGGCCACGAACTTCGCGGCGCGCTGGGTGCCACCGTGCGCGTTGGCGGCGCGGCGCAGGCGCGCGTCCTGGCTCAGGTCCTCGCGGTTGCGCACGGACTCCAGCGAGTCCGCGTACCGGCGCGTCAGCTCCTTCGCCGCGCGCTTGGCGGGCAGGTAGTGGCACAGGTCGCGGAAGATGAGCGCGCGCAAGAGGTACTTGTCCGGCATGAACTCATCGCGGAAGGACGGCGCGTCCAGCGTGGTGAGGATGCCCAGCGCCGTGCGCAGCTCGCCCAGCTTGTAGCGGGTCCACGCCTCTTCCAGGTAGAGGCTGGCGCGGCCGGGGTCCAGGTCCGGCAGCTTCACCTTGCCGTACGCCTCCAGCGCGCCGGGGAAGTCCTTCTTCTCGTAGCGCAGGCGGGCCACCGCGAGCGCCGCCTCGTTGCGCGCCTCGCGGGTGAGCTTCTCGTCCTCGGACAGGCCGAGGAAGTCCTTCACCATCTCCTCCGGCGGGTCCTTCACCTGCTTGAGCCGCGTGACGAGCAGCGCGAACTTCGCGCGGCTCGCTTCAGCGCTGGTCTCCGGCAGCTTGGAGAAGTGCGTGTTGGCCCAGCGCTCGTTGCCCACGCGCAGGTCCACCATGCCCTGCTGGTAGTGCGCGTAGGCGCCCGTCTCGTCCGGGAGGAAGCCCAGGTCGAGCGCGCCGAAGACCTGCTCGTCGATCATCACCTCGTCGTGCGGCCGGTCCGTCAGGCCCTTCAGTGCGTCCAGAGCGCGCGGCAGCACGTTGGGGTTGGAGCGCTCGCGCGCGATGCGGGCCAGGTACGTCGCGCCCGCGTGCGTGAGGCCCAGGTCGATGAGGCTGCGGGCGAGGAAGTACTGGCCCCAGGCGTAGTTGTCGTCCGTGCGGGGCGTGGCCTGGAGCCACGCGTACAGCGGGCCCGCGGCCTTGCGCGGATTGCCGGCGAAGTACGCCTTGAGCGCCCTGTCGAAGGTCTCCGGCGGCACCTTCTGCGGCGGCGCCGGAGGCGCCTCCGCGACGGCGGCCTTGGCGGGCGCGGGCGCACCGGCGGCGGTGCCTGCGTCGGTGGGGCCGGCGGTGCCCGCGTCCGTGGACGCGCCAGTGGCCTTCGCGGCGGTGGCCGGTGGGGGTGGCATGGGCAGCGTGCCCGCGTCCGGCGCCGCGAGGGCGGCCGTCGGGGACACGAGGAGCGCGGCGCTGGCGAGCGCGGCGACGATGAGGGGGCGTGACGTCATTCCGTGGCGCCGAAGTTGAAGGCCGTCCCGATCTGCAGCGTGGGCACGTTGGTGATGTCCGACGCGCCCATGAAGACGGTGTTGTTGGTGACGTCCAGCCGGAAGGACACGTTCTTGCTGGAGAACACGCGCACGCCCAGGCCCAGGTTGACGGCGGGGCGGAAGCCGTCGCTGCGGTCCACCTTCACCACGGTGCCGCCGGCCAGCAGGAAGACCTCGAAGTGGATGACGTTCGTGTTGAGCAGGGACGTCTTGCCGTACAGCGGGCTCCACATCAGGTCGCTGCCCACCATCCACTGCACCTGGTTCTGGAACGCGGCGGACACGGGGGACGCGTCGAAGTCGCGCTCCAGCTGGCGGCGCAGGCTGGTCTGCACGTTGTAGCTGTACGTGCCCCGGGCCACCTGCCACGCCAGGGTGTCGCTGAAGTGGTACGCGTAGCCGACGGTGCCGATGAGCCCCTTGTAGTAGGCGTCCGCGGGCAGCACGCCCACGCCCAGGGAGAGCTCATGTTGCATCCGGAAGAGCCGGTCCTGCACCGCGGAGACGGTGCCGGGGTTCTCGAGTTCCTCGGCCTGGGCGCGCGCGAGGCCGGGCACCAGGCACAGGAGGGAGAGCAGGAGGAATCGCACGGGGACTTTTTCCTGTCAGGAGGCGGGGAACGACGTGGGGTGGGGGGAGCGTCCCCGCGTCAGTAGCCGACCGAGTTGAAGAGGAACGGGTACGTGATGATGACTTGGCCGCCCTTGGGGGCTGGGAACTGCCAGCCCTTCAGGCTGCTGAGGATGCACGCCTCGACGGAGGCGTTGCGGAGGGTGGAGGACTTCGTCTTGGCGGAGGCGACGCGGCCGTTGAGCCCGATGGCCCACTCCAGCACCACCTTGCCGGCGAGCCCGGGGTCCTTGAGCAGCGCGCGCTCGTAGCAGCCGTGCACTTCGTTGAGGTGGCTGTTGATGACCTTGGCCACGGCTTCACGGTCCACGGTGCCCTGGGTGGAGGAGATGCTGCGCGCGGTGGCGCGCGTGACGGTGCCGCCCACCGCGCCCTTGCCCACGCCGCCCGCGCCCAGCGCGCCAATGCCGCCGCCGCCCTTGCCGCGCAACAGCTCCGCGCCCAGGGTGGCGCCGCCGCCCTTGCCGCCGCCGCCCAGGCCGAACGTGCCCAGGCCCGCGTTGGCGATGGGCGCCTTCCCGATGAGACCCGCGAGCTTGTAGTTGGTCTGCTTGGCGTTCTTGCTGCCCGGGCCGCTGCCCAGCTTGTCCACGGCGGCCAGCAGGTCGTTGGCGGCGGGGCCCGCGGCGGACAGCTTCGCGAGCGCCTTGAGGGCCTTGCTCTCCGGCGCGGCGGCCACGGCCTTGGGGACCTGGACCTCCTTCACCGGCTTGGGAGGCGCCTTCTCCGCGACGACGGGCTTCTCCTTCGCGGGCTCCTTCTTCTTGAGGGACTCGAGCTTCTTCTTGGCCTCTTCCTTCTTCTTGGGCTCGGGGGCGATGAGGCGCAGCGCGACGGGCGGCAGGTTCTTCTGGGTGAAGTCCGCGGTCGCGGGGCCTTGGGGCCGGGTGGCGATGAACCAGCCCAGGCCGCCGCCGAAGATGGCGAGGAAGAAGAGGGTCAGCCAGGGCAGGCCCTTGAGCGGGTTGACGAAAACGCGCTCGGGGGCGGGGGCCGCGTAGGCGACGAGCGACATCTTGCCCTGGGTGAGGCGGGCGGCGGCGCCGTCGCGCAGGGTGACGAAGCGGCGGCTGCCGTCGGACTCGAGCGCGGCGGTGGTGACGGGGGCGAAGCGGCCGTCTGTGTTGGCCTTCTCCACGTCGGTGCCGGGGGGCACGAAGAGGCGGTAGTTGCCGTTGACGGACTCGGCGAGGGTGAAGTCGTCAGCGCCTTCGGGGAGGGAGAAGCCCCACAGCGGCATGGGGGCCAGCTCGTCCACGGCGGCCTTCACGGGCTTCTTCGCGTCCGGGGCGAAGCGGCGCGCGTCGCGGCGCACGGCGCCCCAGTACAGCTCCAGGTAGAGCTGGGCCGCGCCCTTGCCCGGGCCGATCCTCGGCGCGTGCGTGGGGCGGGTGGCCGGGGCCGCGTCGAGGACGATGGGACCGGCGGTGGGCGCGGGGACATCCGTGTCCACGTCCGCGAGCAGGTCGTCCGCGACGAGCAGGCTGGGCATGGCCTCCGAAGGAGGACGGCGCCGCGCGGAGGGGACGGTGCCCACGGGCACGGCGGGAGCCGGAGCGGCCTTCGGGGCCGAGGGCTGCGCGCGCGCGGCCTGCTGGGCCTGCGCGGCCTGCTGGGCCTGCTGCTGTGCGTATGCGGCCTGCTGCGCCTGTTGCTGCGCCAGCGCGGCTTGCTGTGCCTGTTGCTGCGCGTATGCGGCCTGCTGCGCGTGCTGCTGGGCCACCGCGGCCTGCGGCGCCTGCGCGGCACGCTGAGCCTGCTGTTGTGCCAGTGCGCCCTGATGTGCGTGCGCGGCCTGCTGCTGCGCCTGCGCGGCCTGCTGAGCTTGAGCCGCGCGCTGAGCCTGCTGCTGGGCGTGCGCGGCCTGCTGGGCCTGCTGCTGTGCGTATGCGGCCTGCTGCGCTTGCTGCTGCGCATACGCGGCCTGCTGAGCCTGCTGTTGCGCCAGAGCGGCCTGCTGGGCCTGCTGCTGTGCGTACGCGGCCTGCTGCGCGAGCGCGGCCTGCTGTGCGGCGTACGCGGCCTGCTGCGCCTGCTGCTGGGGCGCGAAGCCATTCGCGGGAGCGCCGAACGCGTGGGGAGGAGGCGCGGCGGGCGGAGCCCCAGCACCTCCGAGCAGCGCGGCCACCTCCGGCGGAGGCTGCGGCTTGGTCTCCACGGGACGCTGGTTGAGGATCCGCGTCTTCAGGACGAACGGACCGCACAGCACCTCGTCCACGGAGCGGATCTCACAGGCGGTGACCTGGTGCCCGTTGACGAAGACGCCGCTGGTCCCGCCGCCCGCGTCCTGGATCGCGGCGCGGCCGTTCTGGAAGTACAGCAGCGCATGGCGCGGCGACACGGACGCGTCGTCCAGCCGCAGGTCCGACGACGCGTCGGATCCGAGCGCATAGGTGCCGGGGACGAAGACCTCCGTGCCCACGAGGAGTCCGTCGCGGAGGATGACGACTTGCAGGACGCTGGGCTGGCCGCTCAACGGTGACGCTCCCTTCAAGGGGGTGATGGGCGGTACGGCCCTACTGATCGTAGACGGTGGCGAGCGTCTCCGAGCGGAAGCTGTCCCGCTCGCGAAGCATCGACCGCGTCTTCAATTCCTTGCGGTCATACAGATACACGGCGCCGGACTTGTTCGTCTGGCCCTGGATGAGGCGGTCGTCGAAGTCGATGCGCGACGGCCCGCGCTGCGGAGGCGCGGACGACGCGGCGGCCGAGGCATCCCCCGTCACCGGATCCGTCACGGCCGAGTTCGACTTCGTCTCGATGCGCGGCGGAGTCTTGCTCGAGCCCTTCTTGGCCTTGGGTGCCTTCGCGGCCTTCGTCTTGGAGGCGCGTGCACGCCCCTGGGCCCAGGCATCGTTCGCGGGGGAGAGGGGACCGAAGCCGAGCACGCTGGCGACGGCACAGAAGAGGAGGAAACGTCGCATCATCAACAGGTTAAGCGATGCGAGCCCCGACCTGTCAACGCACACTCCAGTCCCATGACAGGGCCCGTGCGATCAGGTGTGGGGGGCAGTCCACCTCACCTGGGGCGGGCACTCCACGACTCGCGCGGATTCGTTCCGGGATGCTGGAAACGTCGCGTGGGGTTCCCTCCGCACAGCGCCTCCCGAGCATGCGAGCAGACGTGGCGCGAAGTCATCGTGACACGGTGGGCGAATGGAGGATGCTCGCGCGCGGGAGGCATGCACACGCGTGAAGGGTGACATTCGCAGGCTGGAGTGGATCGCGACAGGCCTCGCGGTCGTGGCCGTCCTGGGCGTCCTGGCCGTCGTGATGATGCCGCAGGAAGCGCCAGGGCCTCCCGCTCCGCCCGAGCCGCGCCCCGTCCTCCAGGCCGTGGGTCCGAAGCTGACCAGCAACCAGACCTCGCAGCCGCTCTCCCTCTACGGTGAGAACCTGGTGCCGGGCCTGCGGCTGGTGCTGGGCGCGCCCCTGTCGCGCGAGGTGCCGCTCAAGGTGGTGGACGCGCGCCACGCCTACGCGAGGCTTCCCGCGGACCTCACGCTCCCTCAGGGCACGTTCCAGACGGACGTGCAGCTGTCGCTGGCCGCGAGCACCGGCCCCACGCCCACGGGCACCGCGCGGCTCACGCTGGTCAACGACGCGGCCTTCCCGGACCTGATGGCGATGGCGCTGTCTCCGGACGGGCGCACGCTCTTCGTCGCGTCGCCGCCCACGGACACGGTGTTCGCGCTGGACGTGGAGGCGGGCCGCGTGGATCCGATGGCGGTGGGGGACGGGCCGTCCGCGCTCGCGACGTGGACGGACGCCGGCGGGCGCCCGTGGCTGGGCGTGGCCCACCAGTGGGGCGGGGGGCTCTGGCTGTACGCGCTGGACGCGCCGGAGCGGAAGGCCCGCGTCGTCCCCGCGCCGGTGGGCGCCTGGGGCCTGGAGGTGGATGGCGCGAAGGGCATGGCCTTCATCGCCGAGCACGTGAACGACGCGGTGCACGCGCTCGCGCTGGAGGATGGCCGCGAGAAGTGGGTCCGGGCCGTGGATCCGAACCCGCGCGCCCTGGCGCTGACCGGGAAGTTTCTCGTGGTGGGCAGCCTCCAGACGGGGGAGGTGGGGCTGATCGACTCCATCAGCGGCCGGGATTTCGCGCCCACGGTGCCCATGCCGGGCGTCCCCATCATCGGAGGGCCCACGGAGGCCTTCTCCGCGCAGGTGATGGGCGGCAAGGCGGCCCGGGCGCTGGTCGCGAGCGGCCGGCTCAACCGCGTCTTCATGTCCAGCCTGGGGCCGAACGTGGGGCCCAACGCCCAGCGCATGGAGGTGAGCGCGAACAGCGGCGTCGCGGTGCTGGACCTGGACCATGAGCAGGTGGTGCGGCACCGGGGCTTCGGCGCGGGCGTGACGGAGGGGCTGGCGCTGGATGACCGCGCCGGGCTGCTCTACGCGGCGGACGTGGGCCTGGGGCAGGTGCGGGTGCTGGACGCGAACGCGCTGGTGAAGAGCGACGCGGCGGCGCGCGGGGCGGTGCTCCAGGCGCTGCCCATCCCGGCGCCGGAGGGCACGCCGTTCATCCGCCCGGCGGAGGACCTGGGGACGAAGGGGAGGGCGGGGCTGGAGCTGCACTCCGGGCCCCGCTCCCTGGCGCTGGCCCCGGACGGGCGCACGCTCTACGTGCTCAACCGCTTCACGGGCACGGTGGCGGTGGTGGACGTGCGCGAGGCGCGGACGGGGAAGGCGAGCCTGGTGCGCCAGTGGCCGGTGGTGGACGTGCGCTCGCGCGAGCAGCGCCGGCTGGGCCAGGTGCTCTACTTCACGGACGTGGGGCGCACCGGCATGAGCTGCGACGCGTGCCACATCGAAGGGCACACCGGCGGCGTCTTCTTCGAAAAGACGCGCCCCATGCGCATCTACCGCTCCACCACGGCGCTGGGCAGCCGGGACACGCCGCCCTACTTCACGCCCGCGAGCACGCGCAGCCTGGCGGAGACGGCGGAGACGGTGGGCGGGCGCAACCGCTACCACAACCCGGATCCGCTGCCGTCGGAGGTGGAGGCCCTGGCGCTCTACACGTCGCTGCTGTCCACGCCGCCCAACCCCTACCGGGACGCGGACGGCGCGCCGCTGGAGACGGTGACGATGCCGGACGGGACGAAGGGCCGTCCCTTGAAGGGGCTGGCGCTGTTCGAAGGCAAGGCCCGGTGCACGGCCTGCCACCCCGCGCCGCTCTTCACCCTGGACCAGGACCCCGCGACGCGGGGCCAGTACCTGGACGTGGGCACGCCCATCGCGCTGGAGCTGCGGCCGGAGCAGCAGCAGCTGGTGAAGGGCGCGGCGGCGCCCTCGCTGGTGGGCACCTGGGACGTGTGGCCCCTGCTGACGAGCGCCACGATGGGCTATGCGGTGCAGGGCGACCGGCTGGTGGCGGCCGCGCGCTTCCCGCTGCGCATGCTGGTGGAGCGCTCGGGGCCGGAGCACGGTGCCACGCAGGACCTCACTCCCCAGGAGCGCGACGACCTGCTCGCCTACCTGCTCACGCTGTGACGTCTAGCGCGGTGAAGGGCATCATCACCGCGGCCCGGGCCCACGTGGCCAGCGCCTCGCGCAAAAGGGGCCAGACGCAGAACGCGTAGCCCACCTCCACCACCAGCGGGCCCGTCTTCGACACCAGCACGACCTCCTCCATGGACACCGCCATGCGCGGATCGTGGCTCTTCACCTCGCGGTTGTGAGCCATCGCGCCCGTCGCACCCAGCGCCAGCACGAACATCGCCGCGGTCCCGCCCAGCTTCATGTGCGTCTTCTTCAGGGGCTTGCTCCTTGGGGATTGGACTGCATGGCCAATGTCTTTCTCGTCCCAGGAATCGGAGCCATCCAGATAGGGCCAGGATTTTGTCCGGAGCTGATTCCAGGCGGGATGTGGACATTCCAGCCTGGGTGGCGGCGTCCTTTTCCCTTCCGGCGCGAAAGGGCAGCCCCGTGTCGGGCCCTTCACGCGGATCCCCCCCGCGCGTCGCTTGCGTCGGAAGGGGGGGCTGAGGTCTACAATCCAACGAATGCGTTCCTCCCCCCGGGTCGCCTGGCTCCTGCTTTCCTCGCTGTGGCTGTCGTGCACCGACGCGGGGCTCTATTCGATCAACGACCGCGCGGGCGGCTCGCGGGACCGCGCCAACTTCGAGGGTGACCTCTGCGTCCCCGAGGCCACCGGCGACGCGTTCCCCGTGAAGGTCGTCTTCGCGCTCCAGGGCGGCACCGGCGTGGAGCCGGAGGTCGTGGGCTACGCGGTGGACGGGCTCACCACGCTGACCTCGCGCTACACCGGCCCGCAGGTGAAGTTCGGGCTGGTGGCGTTCCACTCGGTGGCCACCGGCCTGCAAGGCAGCTTCACGGACGCCGCGGCCTTCCAGTCCATCCTGCCGCGCTACGCCAGCTACCAGCAGCAGGGCCCCATCAGCATCCGCTCCGCGCTGCGGCTGTCCAAGAGCCTCCTGTCCGGCGACATGCAGGCCGCCTGCAGGGGCGAGGTCGCGCGCTCGCGCTACGTGGTGGCGCCCGTCATCCGCAGCTCCGACGTGAGCTGTGACAACCCGGCGTACAACATCGGCATCGACAGCCGCTGCTCCGCGCTGTCCCAGGCCGCGGGCTGCAACGCGACCCCGGCGTCCCAGGCCCAGTGCAACGCCGCGTGCAGCCAGTGCGAGCTGACCGCCGTGGTGGGCGAGCTCAAGGGGCTGGTGGAGCAGCTGGGCGCGGGCGACGTCAGCGTCCAGCCCATCTACGTCCGCGGCGACGTGCCGGACCCCGTCACCCGCCTCCAGGTGGCCGCCATCGCCAACGCGGGCGGCAGCGCGCCCGTGGAGACGGACTTCGCGGGCCTGCCCAACGCGCTGGCGCGGCTGGATTACGGCGCGCTCGACAACGCGCTCAAGCTGAAGCGCTTCCTCGCCTTCAACCGCAACGTGCAGGTGCGCAACGGCCAGATGCTCACGGACAGCGACGGCGACGGCGTGCCGGACGACGACGAGCGCGCCCTGGGCCTGGACCCCGCCGTCCCCGACACCGACCAGGACGGCCTGATGGACGGCGTGGAGCTGCGCATGGGCCTGGACCCGCTCGCCGTGGACGTCATCAACGGCTGCAGCGTGGTGCAGGACACTGACGGCGACCGGCTCAACGACTGCGAGGAGCGCGTGCTGGGCACCGACCCCTGCATCGGCGACACCGACGGCGACGGCCTGCCGGACCTGGTGGAGGCCCTGTCACACACCAACCCGCTCGTCGCCGAGGACCTGCTCGACACCGACCGCGACGGCCTCTCCAACGTGGCGGAGGTCGAGGCCCACGGCGACCCGCTCAGCGCCGACCTGGATTTCCACCGCGAGCGCGGCTACGGCTACTCCATCGTCCCGCTGCCCCCCACCGACATCAGCGACCGCGCCTGCTACCGCACCCGCGTGGAGAACGTCTCCCTGGTCCCCACCCTGGAGCGCCCCCACCCGCTGATTCCCGGCGAGGTCATCCGCGCCGGCACCAACGAGGTCTACCTCTACCTCCAGGTGGGCCGGGACAATGATCCGCGCGGCGCCGGCGTGGGCTCGCTCTTCATCCAGGAAATCCAATACGACCCCGACACGGGCCGCACCCCCGCGGGCATGGTCCCCCTGGTCTCCGACGACTTCATCGTGGGCACCTGAGCCGGCCCGCCGGCGTGGGGTGTCCCCCACAGTCTCAATGGGGTGTCCCCCCCACACCCATCCTGTAGCAGTCCCTTCCAGACGCATAACCCCTTGAAGTTCCTGACCCTGAAACTCCTACAGACGCGGGATCGCCTCTTGCTAGAGCGGGGGTTGTGAAAGGAGTCACCATGACTATCGGTCGCATTGCCCCCCTGTTGGCGCTGGGAGCCTTCCTGGTGCTGAGTCCCCGCACCGTGCAGGCCCAGGAGCAGAACCCGGACAACCCGGAGTGCCTCGGAGATGAGTGCGGTCGTCCCAAGGAGGAGGGCGGCGGCTGCGGTTGTGGCTGTGGCTGTTCCATCTGGGTGGCGTACACGGACGACGGCAAGACGCTGTCGTACACGGACGACGCGGACGGCGACGGCAAGGCGGACGACAAGGACAACTGCCCGTTCACGTCCAACCGCGACCAGGACGACTCGCCGGACGGCGACGGCGTCGGCTCCGCCTGTGACAACTGCCCGGGCGTGTCCAACGCCACGCAGCTGGACGGTGACGGTGACGGCATTGGCGACGCGTGCGACCCGGACGACGACAACGACGGCAAGCTGGACGGCGAGGACAACTGCCCCACCATCCCCAACGCCAACCAGGCGGACAACGACAAGGATGGCATTGGCGACGTCTGTGACGACGACGACGACAACGACGGCAAGAAGGACGGCGAGGACAACTGCCCGCTCATCGCCAATGAGAACCAGCAGCTGCCGGCGGACGTGAGCCTGTGCCGCGTGGACGCGGACGGCGACAACATCTCCGACAACCTGGACAACTGCCCCGGCCTGTCCAACCCGGACCAGAAGGACGCGGACGCGGACGGCATTGGCAACGCGTGCGACCCGGACACGGACAACGACTCCGTGCTCAACGCCCAGGACAACTGCCCGCTGGTGGCCAACCGCGACCAGGCGGATGACGACGGCGACGGCCTGGGTGACGCGTGCGACACGCGCTACTGCGTCGTCCTCAACAAGGACAACCCCAACGATTGCCTGGACCCGAAGTCGCCCTTCAGCGTGGGCACCGGCGGCGTGCTGAGCGTGGAGAAGACGGGCATGGCGGTGCGCCCGCCCCTGTTCGCCAACCGCAACGGCGCGGCCATCGAGTACACGTGGACGGTGGTGAAGCGTCCCTCCGGCTCCAACGCGGTGGTGGAGAACCCCAAGGGCGCCGTCACCTACAGCCGCCACTGGGAATACCAGTACGTGGACGGCAGCGTGCCCAACTTCAACCCGGACAAGGAAGGCGAGTACGAGCTGCAGGTGTCCACGCGCCTGGCCTTCGCGGACCGCGTGTTCCCCGACCAGCGCACCTCCGTGTCCAGCCTGTTCGTGAAGGTGGGCAAGCAGGACGCCGACGGCGGCGGCTGCACCTCGCTGCCCGCCGGTGGTAGCGCCGCGGCCCTGGGCGCCGGCGTGCTCGGCCTGCTGCTGCGCCGCCGCAAGAAGGCGTAAGAAAGAGATGTCCCCCATGCCAGGAGGTCCGCATCGCATGCGCCGTCAGTTCGTCGTCCCGCTTCTTGCGACCGGCCTCCTGGTCCTGGGTGTGCTGTCCTGTTCCGACTCGCTCCTGGAGCCGCGCGCCCAGGAGCAGTCCCAGCTGGATGACCGGCTGACGCTCACCGGCCGGGTGTGCACGCGCCCGGCGAACCCCACCGGCTTCCCGGTGAAGGTGGTGCTCGTCGTGGACGAGTCCGGCAGCATGTGCGTGTCGGATCCGCCGGGCTCGCAGGAGGGCAGCGGCTTCTGCGAGCGCACGGAGGTGCAGGCCATCATCCCGCCGGGCGTCACGGAGCCCGCGCGCGTGCGGGCGCTGAAGAACCTGGTGAACGGCTTCAAGCGCATCAACGACGCGCGCCAGGGCAACATCAGCATCGCCATTGCCCCGTTCGAAACGAACGTGAAGAACACCTGGCCGCCGGCCTCCACGGGAGACCGCTTCGCGCCGCCGGGCAACATCAACGGCTACATCGAAGGCCTCCAGTCGCAGCTGGGCAAGGGCACGGACTACCAGGGCGCGCTCAGCTACGCGTACAGCCTCATCGCCAGCGACATCGAGGCGGTGTCCCAGTCCACGCCGGAACTCTTGCCGCGCACGCGCTACGTCGTCGTGTTCCTCACGGACGGCACGCCGTACCCGCGCTGCTCCGCCAACGACGACCTGTCCGTCTACGCGGGGCCGGACACGCCGGACCTCACCTGGCGCGACTCCATCTCCAGCTTCTGCAACGCCACCAGCACCACGGACGTCATCACCGGCTTCGAGGTGGGCACGGACCGCAACCAGAACTACCAGCTCTTCAGCTACGTGCGCCGGCTGATGGAGCTCAAGACGCAGTACAACGTGGGCGACGTGCGCATGCACACGGTGCTGCTCTTCAACGAAGAGGCCGTGCGCGCCTGCGGCCCCATCTGCCAGGACATCTACGGCACCTACCCGGGCGTCCCGGAGGCGCAGTACCCGGCCGCGGCGAAGAAGATCGCCTCCTTCCTGCTCAAGCGCTTCGCGGAGATGGGCAACGGCGTCTACCAGGAGTTCAGCGACACGGCGGAGATCAGCGAGCTGGGCCTGGGCGCACTGGACTATTCGTCGTTCGCGTCGCCCAACGTGATGAAGACGCTGATGGTGGAGCCGCTGAGCTCCGCGCCAGGGGATGACGGCCGCGTGGTGGACAGCGACGGCGACGGCATCCCGGACACGCTGGACAACAGCTTCACGCTCAAGACGAACCCGTTCACCCTCGACAGTGACGGCGACTGCCTGAGCGACGGCTTCGAGTACCGGCGCCAGGACCAGGGCTTCAAGCCGGGCAACGACCTGGACGCGCGCGGCTGCGACCCGAAGTCCCCGCTGACGCCCGGCTGCGTCTGCCGCGACACGGACGGTGACGGGCTGTCGCAGTTCGCCGAGGACTACCTCAAGACGCGCCAGGGCATCGTGGACAGCGACGGCGACGGCTCGCCGGACGGGCTGGAGGCGAAGTACGGCCTCAACCCGCTCCAGTCGAGCGTGTCCGGCCTGGACACCGACGGCGACGGCGTGCCGGACGACGAGGAGCTGCGGGCTGGCAGCGACCCCACCCGGCGCGACCGGACCTTCCACGACCGGTACGGCATCCAGTACGAGGTGAAGAAGGTGGAGGGCGGCAACGACACGAACGGCGTCTGCTACGACTTCACCGTGTCCAACCTGCAGCTGGTGACGCCGCCGGACCGCTCGGGCGTGAAGCAGGGCTACAACCTGTTCAAGGTGTGGTTCGCGGAGGCGCCGGAGAGCGGCGTGGCCACGGACTACGGCGTCTGGCGCACCGCGTGCGCGTGGGCGCAGTACGCGCCGCCCAGCGTGCGCGTGCCGCTGGGGCCGGACCTGGCCATGGACGACGGTGACTTCCGCCGGCCGGATCAACTGGTGGACCCCTGGAGGACCCAGGGCAATTGCGTCGGCGTGTCGCCGTCGCAGGGAGGCGCGTCGCCGTGAGCCGCGCGGGACGTGGGTGGGCCCTGGCCCTGGTGGGGTTCGCCGTGGTGGTGGCCTGCACCGATTCGTACCTCTACGACCCTCGCCGCGACACGGAGGTGCCCGCGGACCGGGCCGTGGCGCTGGACGGGCGCTTCTGCACGCTGGGCGCGAACGAGGTCGTGCGGCCCATCAAGATCATCGTCGCCATGGACGCCAGCCAGTCCATGCGCGTGAGCGACCCGGACGGCGTGCGCGCCACGGCGCTGGTGGACCTCATCGAGAACCTGCCGCAGGACGACGAGGTCTCCATCGCGGTGATGCTCTTCGCGGGCAGCACCACGGCGTTCCTCACGCAGAACCCCGGGCCGCCGCCGGAGGACGGCTTCATCCAGGTGTCGCGGCTGGACGCCACGGCGAGGGCCATCCTCACGGAGAAGCTGCTCACATTCC
This sequence comes from Corallococcus interemptor, assembly GCF_003668875.1. Taxonomy (GTDB): domain Bacteria; phylum Myxococcota; class Myxococcia; order Myxococcales; family Myxococcaceae; genus Corallococcus; species Corallococcus interemptor. Next base: position 68,604 of record NZ_RAWM01000022.1, read on the forward strand.
GCAACACGGACACGTCGCCGAACCGCGACTCGACGGACTTCGTCAAGCCGCTGTCGGACATCTACTCGCTCATCAACACGGACATCGCGCGGGCGCGGCAGCAGCCCAGCGGCAACGAAGCGCTGGCGCAGGCGCGCTACTCCGTCATCTTCCTGTCGGACGGCAAGCCCACCAACAACCAGGACGACGAGCTCATCCGCGGTGACGCGGTGGTGCGCATCCGCCAGCTGCGCGACCTGGTGGAGGACGTGCGCTTCAACACCGTGCACGTCTTCAACCCCATCCAGCCCGTGCCGTCCGTGTGCGACCTGGTGGCGGAGGACGGCGGCTTTGGCGACGGCGGCTGCCCGCTGCTCATCATCAACCAGAACGCGGACCGCCTGGAGAAGATGGCCACGCTGGGCGGCGGCAACTTCCGGGACTTCCGCAACAACGAGCCCATCAACTTCCTCAACTTCCAGTTCGGCCAGGTGCGCCGCGCCTTCATCGTGAAGGACTTCGTGGCCTCCAACTTCTCCGCGCCCCCGGGCAGCCCGCTGGACGAGGCGGACACCGACGGGGACGGCCTCACCGACGCGCGCGAGTACGAGCTGGGGACCAACCCCAACCTGCGCGACACGGACGGCGACGGCTTCAGCGACGGCGTGGAGGTGTACTTCCGCGACCGCGGCGTGCAGTTCGACCCCACCCAGGAAGTGCAGCCGGACGGCGGCGGCCTGGACAAGGGCTGCCCGCCCGCGCTGCGCGGCGTGGACACGGACTGCGACGGCCTGCTGGACTGCGACGAGCAGTTCATCGGCACCAACGCCACGCTCCAGGACAGCGACGGCGACGGCGTGCCGGACGGCATGGAGTGGCGGGGCGGCACGCAGGGCTCCAGCCAGGACATGGACGAGGACCCGGACACGGACGGCCTCACCAACCGCAGCGAGGCGCGGATGCACATGCGGCCTTTGCAGGTGGACACCGCGAACCTGGCCTCGGACGCGTACCGCTACAGCATGGAGGCGGACGGCCCGGTGGATGACCAGGGCCGCCAGTGCTACCGCTTCCGAGTGGACAACGTGCTCCTGGCGCCCACCGTCGCGATGATCGCCGACGGCGGCGTGGACGGGGGCGTGGACGCCGGCACCGTGCAGCGCGGCGCGGGCTACAACGACATCTACCTCTCCGTGTCCATGCTGCCCGCGGACGACCCCACCGCGCGCACGCTGGTGCGCACCTTCCGCGTGGACTCCGTGCGCTACCCGGTGGGCGGCATCAAGTCGCCGCCGGATGGCGTCATCCGCGTGAACCCCGAGGACTTCGTGGACGGCTGCCCCGGCGTCGCCCCGACCCTCTCGCCCGTCCCCTGACTTCTTCGCCTCCTGGATTCCCCCATGCGCCTTCGCACCCGACTGCTCCCGCTCGCGCTCCTCTTGCTGGCCGCCTGTTCCTCGGAAGGGGACGACACGCCGGACGCCGGCACGGGCGTGGTGGAGGACCTCTGCAACAGCCGCGAGGAGGCGCTGTCCAACGCGGACTGTGAGCTGAAGCCCGGCACGCCGGTGGAGCGCTTCCTGGCGCTCACGGGCGACGTGAAGGCCGGTGACGAGGACTGGTACAGCATCCGCATCCCCGCCAACGCCAACGCGCGCACGCTGGTGCACGTCACCGGCACGTACCTGGCGTCCAGCACGCCGGTGAACCTGTCCGTGTCCGTGCTGGAGAAGGACAAGAGCACCTCGCTGGTGGCGAAGTCGGACCAGCACGGCGCGGGCGCCCCGCAGCCGGTGGACATCATCCTGCCGTACGGCACGCCGGACACGCAGCTCATCGTCGTGGTGCGCGACGCGCCCACGAACCCCGCGCGCCCCAACTACGACGCGCGCAACCGCTACCGCCTCACGGTGGAGCTGCTGGAGAACCCGGACACCAACGAGCCCAACGACGTCACGCCCACGCCCATCGCGCTGTCGGCGCAGGGAGCCGTGCAGGTGGGTAACGCCCAGGGCTACCTGGCCACGGACAACGACGTGGACCGCTTCAGCTTCCCGCTGACGGCGGGGAAGATCGTCTACGTGCGCCTCACCGCGCCGGACCAGGGCTTCGCGCCCAACTACCGCCTGTCCTATGAGCTCTTGCGCCCCAACGGCACGGACAAGGAGTCCGAGGGCAACGTGCGGCCCAAGGTGCACCCGGGCGTGATTGCCACCGCGCGCAAGGTGCAGGCGACGCTCGCCGGCACGTGGACGCTGGTGGTGAAGGGCTACCGGGGGACGAATGATCCGGTGCCCGCGGGCGACCTGCGCCAGCCCTACACGGTGGAGGTGCGCGTGGTGGACGAGGCGGACGCGAACGACCAGTCCAGCGGCAACGACGCCTACGCCCAGGCCTTCGCCCGGGACCTGGTGGGCTCGCCGGGCACGTCCACGTCCTTCACGGGACGGCTGGGCTACGTGGGCGACCAGGACTGGTACGCGCTGCGCCTGCCCGCGTACGCGAAGCCCAGCGTGCTGCGCTACCGCCTGGTGGAGGTGGCCACCACGCCCCGCTTCGACCCGCTGCCCGTGGAGCTGGGCAGGCTGGCGGACCGGCAGGTGCGGGTCTTCACCACGGTGAGCACGTCCATCACCGCCGAGAACCGCGCCACCTGCACCAACGACGCGGCCGTGTGCCCGCGCGACGTGCGCGAGTTCCCCGACGCGCCCTCGCTGGTGCAGACGTACTGCAACAACAAGGACGCCGTGCTGTGCCTCCAGTCGCTGCGCGAGGAGGCCGACCCGGCGCGCTTCCCCGGCCTGAGCAACTTCCAGGGCGCGCTGCCCGTGCCCACGCACACCGGGACGGCGGCGTACCACTTCGTGGTGCAGGGCGGTAACGGGTGGGCGGATGACCGCGACTACCGGCTGGAGGTGTCCTGGGCGGACGACGACGCGGAGGAGGTCGCCGCCTACAGCGGGGGCGTGGAGCAGGAGCGCGCGAAGACGCTGAATGGCGTGGGCGCGGGCAACCTGCCGGTGCCGGGCAGCGCCACCTTCGAGGCGAAGGGCCAGCTGTCCTACGGCCACGGCCGGCTGCGCGGCAACGACCGCGCCACGGGCCTGGGCGTGCGCGGCCCCACGGACTACGACGCGGTCCCCTCCGACACGGACACCTTCCAGTACCAGCTGCCCACGCTGAGCGCGCCGGAGGACGCGGCGTGGCTGGTGCAGTGGGACGTGGAGAACCTGCCGGATGGCGGCACGCCGCACGGGCTGGCGCTGGATTTGACCTTCTGCGACGGCAACACCACGGATGGCGGCACCCAGACGTGCACGCCGGTGACGACCACCAGCACGGGCGGCGCGCTGACGCTGGCGTACAGCTCCTCGGTGATGCGCGCGTGGCACACCTCCGCGAGCGCCCCGCTCAGCAGCTACCAGGCGCTGTACCAGCTGGAGAAGACGCCCACCACGACGCGCGTCACGGTGGCGCCCTACGCGTGCTCGTGTCTGGAGCGGCGCTTCATCAAGGGCGGCACGCTCAAGGTGGCGGTGAGCGCCACCGAGCGCACGGACTACACCCCCGTGGGCTACACGCTGCGCACCGCGTACGGCGACTATCCGCGCAGCTACACGGCGGCGGATGGTGGCTCGCCCACGTCGTGCCCCGCGCCGTCGCAGGACGGTGGCACGTGGGTGGGCGGTTGCCAGTTCACCCGGTAGCAGCGCCGGGCGGGCGGCGGGGCTTCACGCCTCCGCCGCCTCCGGGAGCGGGACTACGGCGCGGGCTTCGCGATGCCCTTGCCCTTGAGCGTCAGCTCTTGCGTCTCGCCGTTGGCGGCGTTGGACTTGAGGGTGAGCTTGCCGGTGTACTCCTGCGCGGCGGTGGGCTTGAAGGCCACTTCGATGAAGGTGCGCTTGTAGGTCTCCAGCTTCAGCGGGCCGTTCTCCGGCCAGTCCTCCGGCTTCTTCAGGGTGAAGACGCTGGGGCCGGAGATGGAGGCCTCGTTGAGCTCCAGCGTCTGGAGCCCGCGGTTCTCGATGTAGAGCGTGTTGAAGGTCGTCGCCCCCACGTAGGTCCCCGCGGAGAACTCCGTGTCGAAGCTCAGCTCCGTGCGGTCGATGAGCAGCTGCGGCGTGTTCGGCAGTTCCTCGCTCTCGTCTCCGCAGCCCGCCAGGGCGATGATGGTGAGAGGCAGCCACAGGTTGCGCATGCGCATGGACATCCACTCCTCGGTGAGGTTCAGCAGAATGTCTGGAGTTGTAACACGGAATGTCTCGCGGCTGGCGGGTGCTGTGATGGGATTGATGCTCGCCGCCTGCGGCGGCTCGCGCGAGGACTTCATCGGCGCGCGCGTGCTGGATGTCTGCAAGTCGTCCTGGCCCGTGTGCAGTGAATACGCGGGCTGCATCCTCGGACCGGAGAGCTACTCGGAAGGGCGCTTCCCCGGACGCGGGCAGGTGCTGGTGCGCGTGCCGGAGGCCTCCACCATCCAGGTGAGCTTCTATCTGGAGGAGGTGACGGCGGCGGGCGAGGAGACCGCCATCACCGTGCACGAGGAGGGCTGTCGCGCACGGCAGCGCAAGGCGTCCTCGGGCCGCGCGGCGTTGGACCAGATGGAGAAGTTCGGCGTCTTCACCCAGCAGGCGGACGTCACCGGCGTGGGTGACCACCTGGTGGAGTTCGACTCCGACATGCAGGCGCGCTACGTGGTGAAGGTGGACGTGAAGCCGCTGCGCATCCCGTAGAAACGCGCGAGCGGCGTACCGCCTCAGCCCTTGAGCGTGCGCACCAGGTGGGCCGCCACGCGGAAGCTGTTGGCCGCGATGGTGAGCGTGGACGGCACGCTGCCGCCCGTGGGCATGAAGCTGCCGTCCACCACGTAGAGGTTGGGCACCTCGTGCGCGCGGCAGTGCTTGTCCAGCACGGAGGCCGCCGGGTCGTCACCGAAGCGGCAGGTGCCGTGCTGGAGGATGGTGGTTTCGCCCTGCGTGCCCACGCGCTCGACGCTGTCCGGATCCAGGCGCAGCAGCACCTCCTCGCCGCGCTCGACGAGGAAGCGCGTGGCGGCGAAGTCCGCCGGGTGCCGGTCCAGGGTGATGGCGGCCACGGGGATGCCGTACTTGTCCTTCACGCCGGACTCCACCGTGACGGAGGTGCCGGGCGTGGGGAGGAACTCCGCGTAGACCTCGAACTCGAGGATGCGCGAGTCGCGGTACGCGCGCATGCGGTCCTTCAATTCCTTGCCGAAGACGCCGGACTTGCCGCTGCCCGCGAGGCCCACCGCCGCGTAGATGGGGTTGGGGTGCGCCCACATGAAGCCCAGCGTGCCGCCCTTGCGGAAGCCGTGGCGCGCGTCCGGCATCACGTAGAAGTCCTGGAGGCTGCGGTTGACGAAGGGCGCGGGGTCCGTGAGCCACGGCCGCGCGGCCTTCTGCTTCGACACCCGGAAGTGCGCCCGCGAGCCGCCGAAGGAGCTGAAGAGGAGGTTCTTGCCGACGAGCCCGTTGCCGTTGGCGAGCCCGTTGGGGAAGCGGCTGGAGGTGGAGTTGAGCAGGAGGCGCGCGCTCTCCACCGCGGTGGCGGAGGCGATGATGACCTTCGCGGGCTGCTCCTGCGCGACGCCGTCCTTGTCCAGGTACACCACGCTCTTCGCGCGGCCCTGCCGGTCCACTTCGATGGAGCGCGCCATGCAGCCCGGGCGCACCTCCACGTTGCCGGTGGCGATGGCGTTGGGGATGAGGCTCGCGAGCGTGCTGCTCTTGGCGCCCGTCTCACAGCCGTAGCTGCCGCACAGCGCGCAGTAGGCGCACGGCGAGCGGCCCTTGTAGGCCTTGCTGATGATGCCGCGCGCGGTGGGCAGCGCGTGCCAGCCCATGCCCGCGCACGCCTTGTCGATTTCGGACGCCACCGGGTGCACGTCCAGCGGCGGCAGCGGGTAGGGGCCGCTGCGGGGCTCCGCGAAGGGGTGGGGGACGGCCTGGCCGGACACGCCCAGCTCCGCTTCCGCCTTGTCGTAGAAGGGGGCCAGCTCCTCGTAGGAGATGGGCCAGTCCGCCACGGTGCTGCCGGGCACGGCGCCCAGCGTGGAGCGCAGGCGGAAGTCCACCGGCTTGAGGCGGTAGAAGAAGCCGCTCATGTGCACGGTGCCGCCGCCCACGCAGTTGGCGGTCCACGCGGCGTTGCTGCGCTCGTAGCGGCCCTTGGCGCCCTGGCGCACCAGGTGCGGCTCCTCCCACGGCAGCGGCATGAAGAAGTTGCGGCGGCTGTTGAGGATCTCGTCGTGGACGAAGTCCTTGGGCTGGTAGTGGCGGCCCTTCTCCAGCACCACGACCTTGAAGCCCGCGCGGCCCAGCTCCAGCGCCAGCGGCGCACCGCCCGCGCCGCTGCCCACGATGCACACGTCCACGGAAGGAAGGCTCACGGGTGGTGGCCTCCGCACTCGCGCAGGCACCTGGGACCGTCGTAGCCCTCGGGCGGCGCCATGGCGAGCGTGCCCACGGTGTCGAAGCCCATCAGGCGCCAGCCCACGCGGCCCTTGTTGCCGCCGTAGGACGGGTCGCCCAGGAAGCCCTCCAGGCTGAGCGTCATCAAGAGCTCGAAGAAGTGGGCCTCGCCGCTGCCGGCCGGGCTGTCCTTGAAGATGGCGAGCAGTTCGTCCTGCTGGGCGGGCGTGGCCTGCGCGAAGCCCTTCTGGAACATGCGCTGCGCGCGGCGCTCCAGCGCGGACAGGCCCTGGAGGAAGTCGCGGTGCATGGACTCCAGCCCCTGCGTCTCCAGGATGTGGTCGATGTAGAGCGCCACGTCCGCGTCCTGGGCACCGGGGTCCTCGTCGCGGGGGAGGAGCCGCTCGGTGGCCGCGGCGACGACGGCGTACTCGAAGGCGGAGAAGGTGCGCAGCGTCTGTCCGGCGGCGGTGGTGCCGGTGGGCTCCGCGGGCTTGGGCGCTTCCGCTTCCTTCGAACGTTTACACGCAGCGCCGCCCAGCAGCACCACACCGCCGCCGAAGAAGGTGAGCCGCTGGATGAAGGTGCGCCGGGACAGCTTCGGGGGGAGCGAACGCGCGCGAGCCATGACATGCGAGCCTAGCCCAGGTGCCCTAGGATGGCGCACTCAACTGGGCCGATTGGACCAAGGAGAAGAACCGCATGAAACGGCACGCGTGGATACTGGGAGCGGCGCTCGCGCTGGGATGTGGCGGCGGCAAGCCGGCCAACCCGGACGCGGGCCCGAAGCCGCAGGACGATGGCGGAACGACGGACACGCCCTTCGTGCGGCTGACGGTGGACACGGGGCCGACCGAGCAGACGGCCATCTCCAACATCGCGATGGCGGTGGGCCCGGAGGACCGCATCGGCATCGCGTACTACGTGAAGGTGAACGACAAGGACTTCGAGCTGCGCTACCGCGAGGTGCAGGACGGCCGGGTGCAGGCGACGGCGGAGAAGATCGCCACCGTGCAGCGCATGTACGGCGTGTCGCTGGCGTTCAGTCCCGCGGGCCAGCCCGTGGTGAGCTACCTGGGCGGCGGAAGCGACAACTCCGTCTACTGGCTGCAGAGTGACCTGGCGGTGGCCTACCGCAACGCGAACGGCACCTGGACGGAGCACATCGCGGTGCGCCGGGGTGACGAGGCCGTCGCGGGCAACGATGTGAGCGACGAGGGCTACCTCGTGGGCATCAACCCCGCGCTGGTCTTCAGTGGCAACGACGCGCTCGTCGTGTACCGCGACGTGCACAACGGGCAGTCCCCGCAGCAGGACTGGGCGGGCAGCGACGTGGAGCTCGCGAGCGGCGGGCCCGCCACCTGGCAGCACCGGGTGGTGGCGGTGGGCGGCAATGGCGCGGACGAAAAGCCCGCTTATGGCGGCCGCCTCCAGATGGTGATGGCGGGCGCCCAGCCGGCGCTGGTGTTCGACCAGGCCTTCGGGGCCGCGGACGCGCCGGGGCAGAACGTGTTCTTCCAGCGCCGCAACGCGGATGGCACCACGTGGACGCCGCCGGTGAAGGTCCAGTCGGTGGGCGGCACGATGCTGGGCGCATCCCTGGCGTATGACACGCAGGTGGGCTTCGGCATCGCGGTGGTGGACCGCTTCACCAGCCAGCTCACGTTCATCACCTGCGACGGCAAGACGGGGACGAAGTGCGCGGCGGCGGGGGACTGGACGACGCCGGACCCCGTGTACCAGACGGGCTCTGGCGGCTGGTATCCGTCGCTGGCGTTCGACCCGACGACGCATGATCCGTCCATCGCGTTCCACATCTGCTCGCTGGAGTCCGGGCGCAACGAAGGCAGCTGCTCGCCGTCGGATGACGCGCTCGTCATCGCCACGCGCGTGGAGGACCAGTGGCGCGAGGTGACGGTGGACACGGCGGGCGGCTGGTCGCCGAAGCTGGCGTTCCTGTCGTCCGGCAAGCGGGTGGTGCTCTACCGCGCGAGCGGCACGCAGGCCCTGACGCTGGCGGTGGAGCGGTGAGCCTCGCGGGACGCGCCCTGGCGGCGCTGGGGCTCGCGGGCCTGCTCTCTGGCGCGGGCGCCATCGCGTGCCGGGGAGACAACGAGCTGTCCGGCAGCGTGTCGGAGCTGTTCACGGTGAGCGACGTGTCGCGCGTGGAGATCCGCCGCAACCCGGAGGCGCTCCAGGTGAGCTACTTCCGCAACAACGGCCTGGACGTGGACCTGGTCGCGCGGCTCACCGTGGACACGGAAGGCGTGGACCTGAAGCCGGGCACGAAGGTGCAGCTCGGCGGCACCACGCCTTCGGGCCGCGACCGCGCGTCGGTGGTGCACGTGGCCGCGGGAGAGCCCGCGCGCGTCTTCACCCAGGTGGAGCGCGGCGACCTGGTGCTCGACGAGGGCGGCAACCCGGGTGAAGTCACGCGCGGAGACTTCTCCCTGTCGTTCAAGAAGGGCGACGGCTACGGCGCGGGGCGCAACATCGAGGGGACGTTCAACTCCCTGGCGCTCGACGCGGGCTTCGGTCCGGACCTGGGCGACGTGGTGGGCGACGAGCCCTCGCCCTGAATCACCCCGGGGCTTCCGGTGACACACGCGCCGGAAGCCCCAGGTTCTTGCCTTTACGGAGTGCAGGCGTCGAGCGTGGCCAGGCCCTGGGTGAGCTGTCCCTGGTGCGTGGCGAACCCAGCGAGCGCCGGAGCGCCGCCGTCGAGGAAGAGCTGGCGCGCGGTGTCCACGGCGTCCCGTGCGTGCACCGTCACGGTGGAGCCGCTGGCGTCCGTCACCTTCACCGCGCCGTCCGACTGACCCTGCGCGCGGATGAGCAGGGCGCCCGCTTCGTCGCGCGCGACCATGCCGTCCTCCAGCGGTTCGAAGTAGCGCACCACCGGCGCCTGGCCTTCGCGCTGGAGCTCCAGGCGCATGACGCCGGACTCCACGTCGCGGGACATCTTCAGGGTGTCGGTGGGGCTGAGCTTCACGATGCGCGTGTTGGGGTCTTCGCCCTCCACGCTGCTCACCGGGTTGCTGCCGGTCCAGAACTCGATGCTGTTGACGACGAGCGCGTCCACCAGCGTGCCGATTTCATAGACAGGCACGACGACGAACACGAGGAACACCAGCCACTGGACGAACTTGTTGCCGGAGATGCCCTTGTTGAACTGCCAGATCTTCGTCGTGAGCTTGAACGAGCCGAAGCAGCCCGTCGCATGCATCATCAGGACACCCGCGCACAACACACCGAGCCAGCGGGACGGACGCAACTTCATGAAGCCCTCCTGGGGGATGGGGGACCGCGCGAAAGCGGCCGCCACCATGCCACAAGGGCTCAGTCCGGCTCGCTCTGAACGAGCCCGTACTTGTGCAAGAGCGAATAGAGGTGCTTGCGGTCCAGCTCCGCCTCGCGGGCGGCGCGGGCGATGTTGCCCCGGGCGCGGCCCAACAGGCGCGTGAGGTACTCGCGCTCGAAGGCGCGGACGAGCTCGTCCTTGCAGACCTTGAAGGGCCCGGTGAACTCCACCGGCAGGAAGTCCCCGGCGGGGGCGGGCACGTCGCGGGTGAACTCGCGCAGGAGGTTCTCTCCGGCGAGTCCCGGGATGTCCACCATGTGCCGGGCGCGCTCCAGGGCGTTGCGCAGCTCGCGCACGTTGCCCGGCCAGGTGTGCCCCAGGAACTGCTCTTGAATCTTCTCCGGCAGCCGGGGCCACAGGCCCTCACCGGCGAAGGCCTCCACGAGCAGCGGGATGTCCTCCTTGCGGTCGCGCAGGGGCGGCAGGCTGACGGTGAAGACAGACAGGCGGAAGTAGAGGTCCTCGCGGAAGCGGCCCGCCTGCGTCTCCGACCACAGGTCCTTCTTGCTGGCCACGACGATGCGCGCGTCGAAGGTGATGGGCGAGGACGAGCCCAGGCGGCGGAACTCGCGGTCCTCGATGGCGCGCAGCAGCTTGGGCTGCAGGTCCAGGGCGAGGTCGTCGATTTCGTCCAGGAAGAGGGTGCCGCCGTGGGCGCGCTCCAGGCACCCGATGCGCTGGCCCACCGCGCCGGTGAAGGCGCCCTTCTCGTGGCCGAAGAGTTCGGACTCGATGAGCGAGTCGGACACGCTGGCGCAGTCGAAGACGACGAGCGGCCCGGCCGAGCGGGGGCTCAACTTGTGGATGGCCTTGGCGCCCGCGCCCTTGCCGGAGCCCGTCTCGCCCACGAGCAGCACGGTGGAGTCCGTGGGGGCGATGCGCTGGAGCAGCGCGAAGATCTGCCGCATGGGCAGGCTGCGGCCCACGAGGTCACCCAGCCGGTCCTCGGCGGTGGGCTCCACCTGCACGGGGGCCATCTGCGGGCTGAAGCGCAGGCGCACGTCGCCGACTTCCAGGAGGGCACCGGGGCGCAGGTAGGCCTCGCGCACCTGGGCGCCGTCGAGGAAGGTGCCGTTGGTGGAGCCCAGGTCCTGGACGAGGAAGCGGTCCCCCTGGCGGCGCACGACGAGGTGGTTGCGGCTGACGGTGGGGTGGTCGATGACGACGTCGTTGTCGGTGGACTTGCCGACGCGCAGGTCCTCCGTGGCGAGCGGGTACACGGTGCCCGCGCGTTCGGTGTCCAGCAGCACCAGGTGGAAGCGCTGCGCGGACAGCCGTTCTCCCTGCGCCCGCGCGGCGACGACGGTGTGCGTGGGGATGGGGGCGGGAGGAACGGGAGGCATGAGCGGCCGGGGATTCTAGACGGCTTCGGGCCCGCGCGGGCTGTCTGTCGGTACAACCCGTGCCCGGCCGGTGGGCAGCCGGGCACGGCGCGTCATTCCCGTGATGGCGGCTTTGTTTTGAGCCCGGAGAAACAGCACGGCCGTTCTCCTCGGAGGCTGAGAAGAACGGCCGTGAAGTGAGGGCGCTAATCCCCCGGGTACTTCACGATCCACGCATCGTCCGGGCCGCCCTGGCTGGGCATGAAGATGTCGCCGAACGTCGAGCCGACCATCACAGGGTCACCATGCACGTCGACGGCGACTCCCATGCCGGTGGTGTAGGGCCCTCCTGGTTCGCCCACGTGGGGCTGCCAGACACGGATTCCGGCGGAATCGAACTTCCAGAGTGACATCCAGTTTCCCGCGCTTCCGGACGCATAGATATGGCCATCTGGCGCGACCGCGACGGACCAGATGGTTGCGTTGGTGAACCCCTGCTCATGCCATTCGCGAGTCCACTGCAGGGTTCCGCTCGCGCCGTCGAACTTGAGCAGCAAGGGGCGGTAGGACTCCGAAAAGGGGGTCGTCCAGCCGCCGACGTACACGTTGCCGGCACCATCGACCGCCACGCTCTTGGCGGCGACGTTCAAGTAGGTGGGACTGGGCTTGTTCCAGCGTGCTTCCCAGACCAACGTTCCATCCAGGGCGTAGCGTGCCAGGTAGATTTCACTGATGCCCCCTCCCGACGAGCCTCCGTTGCCGTGGCCCACCACGAAGATGGATTGGTGCACGGCGCTGTAGGCGATGCCCGTGAGCTCGTCCCATCCGCTGCCGCCAGTCTGGCGGGTCCAGGCGACAGTGCCATCCGCATGGAGCCGGGCCAGGTAGTAGTCAGGAGGGCCGTAGGTTGGCTGCGTCACCCGGGTGCTTCCTGCCGCGTAGAGGTCGGTGCCGTCCGAGGTGATGCTGGCGAAGGACTCGCTCGCCGTCGTTCCAAGCTGGGACTTCCAGATCCGATTCCCGTTCTTGTCGTACTTGACGACGTAGGCATCACCGCCACCCGCCGGAGGCGCGCCAATATTGCCGCCAGCGGAGCCCGCGATGAACACGTTGTCGAGCGCATCAACGGTGATGCCATTCGCGGACTCCGAGGAACTGGTCCCCATCTGCCGCGTCCATCCCTGGCCCCCCGTGACTGAATAGCGGCCGACCACCGCGTCCCATCCCCCGGAGTTGGTGAAGCCGAAGTCGCCATCGCTTTCGCCGGCATAAAAGATGTCGCCCACGCTGTTGGTCGTCACCGCGAAGAGGCGATCCGTAACGGGCGTGCCACGCTGTATGCCCCAGAGGGGGGAGGGCGTCGCGCTCGTTGCACAGTCGCTCTCCACCGCACCCCGGTCAGGCTGGCTCAGGCTGCCACACCGGCGTGAGACGTTGGTCGTATCCGGAAGGGCGGTGTCGATGCCCGCGGAACCGGGCTTGAGCCGCAGGTCTCCCGCGAGGCCATTGCGGAAGGAGGGATTCCCTTCGGCGCTGGCCGTGGGCCCGGTCCCCGCGTGATCGAAGCTTGTCTGCGCCTTCCACTGGGCGAACGTCAGTCCCGCCGTGCCATCCAGCCGGAACTTCGCACCGGTGGAATGATAGAAGAGGTTGTTCTCGCTCTGGAACACACCCGCGACGAATGCAGGCTGGAAGAAGAGCGTGCCGCCCGTTCGTGTGGTCCGGGTAAAGGGCGCCTCTGTGTCCGCCGGGTCGAAGTAGGCCAGTCCGTCGACCTCCGAGACAATGTTGTTCCAGATGCGGATGTCGCGTGCATCTTCCCACCCTGCTCCGTTGGAGGAGGGATGGACCTGGATGCCACTGTGCGGAAGCTTGTGGAGGGTGTTGTGATAAATCTCCACGTTCGCAGCGCGGTAGACAGTGATTCCATCGCCGCAGTTGAACTTCTTCTGCTGCCTGGGCCAGGTCACCACCTGGTTCTGGTTCATGTTGTGGATCTGATTGCGGCGGATGACGATGTCTGACGCGCCCGGCAGGTCAAAACGGCCGAGTTCAATGCCAATGCCGCTGTCGAAGATGGTCGCATCCTCGATGCGCACCCGCGTCGCGCCATAATGCACGATGACGGCGGCGCCTCCGCAAATGGGCGTGTTGTCGTGCCACTCCTCGGCTGCATAGAGATTGTAGAAGCGGTTGGCTCCCGTGATGAGCACGTCATTGCAGGACTTGATGTCCACGGCGTTCTCCATGTTGTCGTGGAAGTCATTGCCCTCAATGGTGATGTGCCGGGGGTTCAGAGCGACGTTCGGGCCTCCGCCGGGGAGCGGGTCCTCCTGCTCGGATCCCTGGCACTGGACGCTGTCGCCCGAGTTGTCGAAGCTGTAGTTCTTCAGGACGTGGATGTGATGGGACGCGCGGCTGATGGTGACGCCGTTGCCGTCCGCACGCACGACTTCCACCCTGCCGTCAGAACGGGTCACCGTGTCCGTGCCCAGGTTCTTGGACAGGGTGTTGCCTTCAATCGTGACGTGGGACCCCTGGAGCACGGAGACGCCGGCCTTCTGGCATCGCTCGATGATGGAGTCCTGAACCGCGATGTGGTCCGAGTAGGAGATGTAGATGCCGGCGTAGTCTTGATCCTGGCAGTCCACGATCAGGTTCTTGAGGATCCAATAGCTGGCATTGCCAAAGCTGAAGGGGCGCTTGCCTCCGTAAGGGATGATTCTTGCCTTGTGCTGGTACGAATCGACGCCGATGACGCGACGGGGAGTGGTGGCCGTACCGGTCAGGTCGACGTAGTTGAAGGTACCCTCGTAGGGCGTCGGGCTGCCGTGGACATACAGAATGTAGCCTGCGGGCAGCTTGCCCATCGCGTAACGGAGCGTCTTGCAAGGATGGGTTGAAACGGGGCCGCAATCCGTGGTGTCCGCGCCCTCATGCGAGACGTGGTGCGAGCCCAAGGCGGGCGCTGAGAGGAAATCCTTGTCAGGCAGTTCGACCTGGAAGTCCAGCAGCGCGGCCTTGGAAGACATCAGGCGCTCTGGGGACGGAGCACCGTCCGATGGGCCACCGCAAGCCGCGGTCCAAAGGACGCTGCAAAGGGCCAGGACGGCGAGTGGCGAGTGGGTGAGAGGCGCGAGTGGGGGGTGGATTCGTGGCATGCGGTGCGACCGCGATCAGGCACTTGGGAACGCTTCATGCGAACTCATTCCTGACCGCGATTGAGTCGATGACGGAGCCACGGGAATTTCCTGGCGGTGACAAGGCGACCAGGGTCTGGTGGATTGTCGTCTGTCTTTCAGTAGAGATGGTGGACTGCTGACTGGTGAAAAGAAGAGCGGCCACCCTGGGGTCAGGGCAGCCGCTCGGTCGTGATCAGGCGTGTCTGCTATTGCTCAGTCGCCGTCGTAGATGCCGATGGCACCCGGAGTGACAGGGCCCTTCACCGGTTCAATGGGCGTGAAGGCCACGAGCATGCGGCGGCGGGCACCGGAGTTGTCCACCTGGATGTCCGGGATGCGCATGCCGGAGAGCTGCTGGCCGAAGAGCGAGTAGCTGTACTTCGTGACGCCCCCGCCCACGCGGCTGATGCCGCCGCCCCAGGCGGCTCCCGCCCAGGCGCTGTTGTCCAGGGGATCCACCGCGACGCTGGACACGTGAGGGGCGATGAGGTCGTTCTTGAGGCTGCGAACCACGTTCCCATCACTGTCGAGCTGGACGAGCCCATTGGCGAAGGAACTCACCCACACGCGGTTGGTTCCGTCGGGGACAAGCGCCATTCCGGAGACGAGGTCGTCCGTACGCTCCTCGGGACGGGAGTATGGCCAATCCTGTTCACCCACCTTGTCGGGCCAGATGTCGCGGCGGTTCCACGTGTACTCCGACCGCTCCGTCATCTCCTGGGCCGTCCAGAAGTCGTTGCCGTTGGAGCCGTAGTAGTACTTGGTGGAGCGGTTCGCGCCTCCCACCCAGACGTCGTGGTTCGGAAGCGGCGCAAGGCCCCAATAGGCATCGGTGAGCAGCGCGCCACGCACCTCGTACTTGCTGTAGTCGGTGCCGTACTGCGCCCTGTCACGAGTGGGGTTCACGTAGATGGAGGCGTTGAAGGCCGGGTGACTGTGCTCCTGGACCCCCGAGCACGCGAGCTGCCCGTTGCACGTGGGATTCCCCTGGAAGCTTGCGTCACCGCGCGCGAAGCCGTGGTTTGCGCCGAACCAGACATGTCCGTTGTGGGGATCCTCTCTGGTGGGTTGCGGATCATAAGCAATGCGCCAGACGGTGCAGAGTTTCTCGCGACCGGGTGGCTCATCCTTGACGACTTTGGGACCCGAAGAGATGTCGTAGTGGACGACTTTCAGCGTCCCATCCGCGCGCAGTTCGACACGGTCCGCATCGCCGCTCTTGTAGACGCTGGCGTCCGCGGGCCGGCCGGCATGACGGGCGGTGTCCCATTCGCTTTCGCAGTCCGCGATTCCCGGCGGT
Source organism: Corallococcus interemptor (assembly GCF_003668875.1). Classification (GTDB taxonomy): domain Bacteria; phylum Myxococcota; class Myxococcia; order Myxococcales; family Myxococcaceae; genus Corallococcus; species Corallococcus interemptor. The sequence goes on from NZ_RAWM01000022.1 coordinate 84,179, forward strand.
GGCGGCTTGCCCGCGTAGCCGACGAAGACCGCGCCATCCCAGGCGCCTGCCACGGAGATGACCTTCAGGTAGGGCGTGCCCGGCGGCGCGCTGCCGTCCGGCATGTAGCCGTAGGGGCGCAGGCCATCCGCCATCGTGAACTTCCGGAAGGTGCTCTCTCCCTTCTTCAGGAGGAACAGGCCCTCTTCGCCGCCCGCGACCCAGACGTTGCCGCCTTCATCCGCGGTCACGCCGTAGACGAAGCGAGGACCGCCCTGCTCGCGGCCGTAGAAGGTCCATCCCGGGATGGACGGCGGCGTGTACGTCGTCTCTCCGGGATCCGTGGTGCCCGCGTCCGTCCCCGCATCCGTCCCAGTGCCCGCGTCCGTGGTGCCGGTGCCCGCATCGACCGTCCCCGTGCCCGCGTCCGTGGTGCCCGTGCCCGCGTCGGGGACCTGCGTGCCCGCGTCCACCTCACCCGTGCCGGCGTCCGGCAGCCGCGGGTCCTCGTCCACGGGGGTGACTGGCACCTCCACCCGGGTCGTGTCCTTGTCGTCCCCTCCGCAGCCCGTCCACCCCAGCGCTCCCGCCAGGAGGAGCGCCCCCGTCCACCGCCACCCGTGCTTCATATTGACGTCCACCTCACACTGGTCCGGGGAAGGTCCCCCGGCGCGAAGCCATTGTTCGCGCCCATCAAGGCAAGGAGGGTGCCAGCCCCTTAAGGCCGCCAACCGTCGGAACACGGGCAGTGCGCGCCGGCCGAGCGATACCGGGTGGGCAACCCTTTACCCACGGTGTGAACGCGGGAGTCCCGAAGCGGCCCCCAACCGTGCTAGGGCCTGGGCAATGGCAGGGAACGACGCACGCGGCCGCACCCCGCTGTCCCTCGTGGGACAGGAGCCGGACCTCGTCTTCTACACACGGCAGGCGGCCGAGCACGGCGGACCCGTGCTCGTGCTGGGCGCCGCCAATGGCCGGGTGCCCTGGGCGCTCGCGGGCCATGGCTTCTCCACCGTGGGTGTGGACCCCTCGGAGGCGATGATCCGCTCCGCCGAGGAGCGCCGCGCCTCCGAATCCCCGGACGTCTCCGCGCGCACGCGCCTCATCGCCACGGACCCCCGCGCGCTGCGGCTGGAGGAGCAGTTCCCCCTGGTGCTCGCCCCACAGCACGCGCTGGGCCTCATGTCCGGCCCTGATGACCTGGAGGCGTTCCTCGCCACCGTGCGCCACCACCTGGCCCCCGGCGGCACCTTCATCTACGACGTGCTCAACGCCCCGCGCGAACCCGTGCTGCCGCGCGACGACGACGAGCCCGGCGCCGCCGTGGAGCCCCGCCGCCCCCTCTTCGCCCTGCACCTGCGCGAGCGGCGCCCCGCGGGCGGCCAGAGCCCCATCCGCCGCCTCAAGCTGAAGCACTTCCTGCCGGAGGAGCTGGAGAACGCCCTCATCGCCAGCGGCCTCACCCTGCGCGAGCGCTACGGCCGCTTCGACGGCAAGCCCTTCGACCTGGAGGACCTGCGCCAGATTGGCGTCGCCGGAGCGTGAGCGCCGCTACCGCTCGAAGCGGTAGCCCAGGCCGCGCACCGTGAGGAAGTGCCGGGGCGCTTCCGGGTCGGCCTCGAACTTCAGCCGCAGCTGGCGCATGAAGTTGTCCACCGTGCGCGCGCTGCCCTCGTAGTGGTAGCCCCACGCGCCGGACAGCAGCTCCTCGCGGGTGAAGGTGCGGCCCGGGTGGGCCAGGAAGTGCGCCAGCAGCTTGAACTCCTGCGCCGTCAGCTCCACCGGCTGCCCGTCGCGCGCCACCGTGCGCTGGGACAGGTCCACCTTCACGTCCCCGAACGTCACCGGCGGCGGCGTGGTGCCCGTGGCCCCGAACCGGCGGCGCAGCACCGCCTTGATGCGCGCGAGCAGCTCCTGCAACCCGAAGGGCTTCACCACGTAGTCATCCGCGCCCAGGTTGAGGCCCAGGATCTTGTCCGACTCCTGGCCCCGCGCGGACAGCACCACCACGGGCGTGTCCCGGCCGCGCTGGCGCAGCTCGCGGATGACCTCGTAGCCGTTCAGCTCCGGCAGCATCAGGTCCAGCACCAGCAGGTCCGGCGCCTCGTCCAGCGCCTTGGCCAGGCCGGTGCGGCCGTCCTGGGCCTGGAGCACTTCGTAGCCCTCGAAGCGCAGGTTCATGGACACGCCGGTGAGGATGGACAGGTCGTCCTCCACCACCAGGATGCGCTGGGGCTTTTCGTCTGAAGGAACGGACGTGCTCATTCGCGGGTCACCGGAAGCTGGAGGGTGAAGCAGCTGCCCTGGCCGGGCTCGCTCTTCACGGTGATGCGGCCGCCGTGCGCGTCCACGATGCGCTTGCTGATGGCGAGCCCCAGGCCGCTGCCCTCCGTCTTGCGCGTGAGCAGGTTGTCCACCCGGTAGAAGCGCTCGAAGATGCGCTTGCGGTCCTTCCTGGCGATTCCCACCCCGTTGTCCTCCACCGACAGGTTCACGTATCCGCCGTCTCTCTGTGCCCGGAGGGCGATTCTGCGGTTCGTGGGCCCACTGTACTTGTAGGCATTCTGCAACAGGTTGAGCAGCGCGCCCGCCACCGCGACCCGGTCCACCTCCACGTGCGGCAGGTTGTCGTCCACCTTCACGGTGAACTCCATGCCGTCGCCGTGACGCTGCGTGCGGAAGGCCGCCACCGCCACGTCCACCACGTTCGTCACCGGCAGGGACTCGCGCTGGTACACCTTGCGGCCGCTCTCGATGCGCGCCCAGTCCAGCACCCGCTCGATGAGGTCCGACAGGCGCTCGGTCTCCTTCGTGAGCAGGTCCAGCACCTCCTGCTGCTGCGCCGGGTCCTTGAGCCGGCCCAGGGCCAGCGTCTCGATGAACATCCGGATGGAGGTGAGCGGCGTGCGCAGTTCATGGCTCACCAGCGACACGAAGTCCGTCTTCATGCGTGACAGGCGCGCCTCGCGGTAGAGCACGCGCGCCGTGTAGCCCACGCCGAAGGTGAGCGTCAGGTAGAACAGGCCCAGGAGCACGCCGTACACGACGCGGTTGCGCGTGGACGCGCTCGCCACCGGGTCCTCGCCCAGGGGCAGCACCACCAGGCGGAAGTCCTGCAGGGGCGCGGACAGCACCCGCTCCGCGAGCACCGGCGGCCCCAGCGCGTTCTGCCGCGCCTGCGCCACCTCCGACATCAGCCGGTTGACGATGCCGCCCTCGCTGGACGCGTCGCGAGGCACGGGCAACAGCGTGAAGCGCACCGGCTCCGACGTGGCCCGGCCCTGCGCCTTGTCCGACAGGAGCGCGTCCAGCGCGATGTTCGACAGCCGCACGCCCCGCACCGTGGCGCCCTGGCGCTCCGCGGCCACCATCACGGTGCGGCCGTTGGTGGCGAGCGAGAAGACGGTGGGCACCGTGGGCAGCGAGGCGGCCTCCGGCACCAGCGCCGCCAGGGCCTCCGCCAGCTGCGGGTCCTTCGTGCGGACCAGGCCGTTCTCCACGTGGAAGGTGCCTTCGGGGTCGGACAGCTCCTGCTCGTCCGGCAGGACGAACGCCAGCCGGTCCCCCCACTGCTCCAGCCGTCCGCTGCTGAGCGCGCGCGGCACCTCCGCGGACAGGTCCGCCAGCGTCCCCCGCCACGCGGCCTCCAGGCGCTTCTCCACGGCGGCGCGCTCGTTGATGATGGCCACGACGCCGAAGCCGGACAGGCCGGCCGAGGGCAGCACGACCAGCAGGATGAGCAGCGCGAACGTACGCCGGAAGCTGAGGATGACGGGCGCGGGTCGGGACACGGCTCCTGAGTGTCTACACGCGACCGGGGCCGGGTGCTCGCGGCTTTTGGGGGAGGGGGGACTCTTCCCGACATTGTCCGGAGCCACACGGCGGGTGGAGAAGGCGTCGACTTCCGGTGGCCGGCTGGGCGAGCATGCGGCTCCCGGGAAGGCGTGTGAGCAGGGCCGGCACGCTTCCGGACAGGCCGTGGGGCATGCGCGCGGGGTGGGGCTGGAGGAACGCGCGCGAGTCTCCCGCGGGAGGGGATGGCATTTCCGATGCGACGGCAGGGATGGGCCGCGCTGTGCGCGGTGACGACGCTGGTGCTGTCGGGTTGCAAGGAGCGCGAGGTGGCGGGCACCTGGAGCAACGCCTCCGGGTCCGTGGCGCTCAGCCGGGATGACTCGCTGCTCTACGTGGTGGACGCGGACAACGGCATCCTCGCCGTGGTGGACACCGCGCGCCGGGAGAAGGTGTCCGAGGTGCGGGTGGGCCCGCGTCCGGAGCGCGTGACGGTGGGCCCGGACGACACCGTGTACGTGACGAACCGGGGCGGCAGGAGCGTGTCCGTCATCCGCAAGGGCGACGCGGTGGAGGCCGCGCGCATCCCGGTGGGCGTGGAGCCCACGGGGCTCGCGGTGTCGCCGGATGGGCGCACGCTGTACGTGGTGAACAGCGCCACGCGGGAGTCCGCCGCGCGGGGCAGCCTCACCGCCATCGACACGGACACGCTCACGGCGCGCTGGGAGCTGCCGCTGGGCGAGGAGCCGCGCGGCATCGCGCTCCTGGAGGACGGCCGCAAGGCGGCGGTGTCCCTGTTCCGGCAGGGCGACGTGGTGACGGTGGACCTGTCGGACGGGAACAAGCCCCGGGTGATGCGCGGCGGCACGGACCTGCTCGCGAAGGCGAACCGGCCGTCGTCCTTCACGTCCGGCGGGGGCTCCTCGTCGTTCGATGAGCCGCCGTCCGTGGACACGGGCCCGCGCACCTTCCGGTCGCGCGGCATGGTGGACCTCTTGAGCACGCCGGACGGCCGGCGCCTCTTCGCGCCGGTGCTGTGGTCGCGCGAGGATCCGCTGGGCGGGCCCGTGGATGGCCGCGGCCCCGACACGGGGGACTCCATGTACGGCGGCGGGACGCCGTGCGGCGCGGCGGCGGGTGGCGGCGTGGTGGCCGCGGGGCTCGTCACCTTCGACGCGGAGGATGAAGCGCCCCGGCCGGTGGTGGACGACCTGGACGAGTGCAGGCCGCCGCCGGAGGAGAAGCCGGACTACCCCACGTCGCTCATCGCGAGCCCCGCGTTCGACGCGCCCCTGCAGGGGCCTTCGGCGGCGGTGGTGGACCCCACGGGCGCGTGGCTGTTCCTGGTGAACCAGGACTCGAACAACGTGGCCATCCTGCCCTCGTGGCGCCGCTCCGGTTCGGACCTGCTGAACGAGGCGAGCCCGGTGCGGCAGCTGATTGCCGTGGGGGCGGGCCCCAACGGCATCGCGATGACGCGCGATGGGCGCAAGGCGTACGTCTACAACGCGTTCGACCACACGGTCACCACGCTGGGGTCCAGCGGCAACGAGTGGGGCGACATCCGCGAGGAGGGCGAGCGCCTGGTCATCGCGGGCGACACGCTGTCGCCCATGGCGGCGGAGGGCCGGCGGCTGTTCTTCAGCGCGGTGGACCGGCGGATGACCAGCCCGGCGGTGGCGGTGTCCTGTGCGTCGTGCCACCTGGAGGGCCGCGAGGACGGCCACGTGTGGGGCTTCCCGGACGGCCCGCGCCAGACGCCCAGCCTGGCCGGGCGCATGACGACGGCGACGGCGCCCTTCCACTGGAGTGGCGAGTTCTCCGCGCTGGGGGACTTCATGAGCGCCACGGTGAAGGACCGCATGGGCGGCCAGGAGCTGAACGAGGACACGGTGGCGAAGCTGGGCGCGTTCATCGACGCCATCCCCGCGCCGGACAACGCGTTCCGGGGCGAGCCGCTGACGGAGTCGCAGGCGCGAGGCGCGGCCCTCTTCACGCAGGCGAAGTGCGACACGTGTCACACGGGCGCTGCGCTCACGGACAACCGCAACGTGGACGTGGGCACGTTCGTGCGCACGGGCGAATTGCAGGACGCGGTGGCGGTCATCAAGGCGGGGCTCAACACGCCGTCGCTGCTGGGCGTGGGCCGCACCGCGCCGTACCTGCATGACGGCAGCGCGCCCACGCTCAAGGCCCGCTTGATGAACGGCCGTGAGTCGAACCAGCACGGCATGACCGCGCAGCTGTCCGACGCGGACATGGACGACCTGGTCGCGTACCTGGAGACGCTGTAGCCCGTGACTGGCGGGGGGCCTGGGTGCACGGGGAGCTGGTGGCCGGATCCAGAAGAGGCCGGCCTCGCGGGTCACTGACCGTCGGATCCCGAGGCCGGTGCCGCCGGCTCGGACTGCGAGGGTGTCGCGGGTGGCGGCGCCGGAGTCGACGGCTTCGGCGTCTCGGGCGCGGGCGGTGTCGCGGCAGGCACCGTCGCAGGCGGTGTGGCTGCCGGCGGCTTCTGCGTCACCGGTGCGGGTGCGGTCGGCGCGGGCTTCTGCACGGGCCTCTGCGGAGCCGGCACGACGGGACGAGGGGAGGGGACCACCGGTGGCGGCGTCACGGCGCGCGTTCCCGACGGCGCGGAGAGCGTGGCCGTCGTCCCCGCTCGCGGCGTGGTGAGGCTGTCCAGCGGCTCCAGCGGCGCATCCAGCAGCAGGCTGTCCCCCGCGTCGGCCGGAGGCTCCGTGCCCGCGTCCGCTTCCACCACGCCGTGATGCGACGTCACCGCGAGACGGGCCACGTCCAGCGCGCGGTCCGGGTCATCCCCCAGCCAGGTCACGATGACGACGCACGGCGTGTCGTCATCCCACGTCACCACCTGCGTCATGCCCTGCACGGGATTGCGGCGCGCGGCGGCCTTGCCCAGCGCCGGGACCTCCTCGCCGCCCGCGTTCAACGTGGGTGCGAGCAGCGCGCGGACATCCGCGTTCGCGTAGCTCGGCTGGCAGTCATACGCCACCGACACGGACACGTCCGCCTGCGCCGCCGGACGCAGCGAGCACACCGGCCCGCACGTGGGACACGCGCGGTCCTCCTTCATCGTGAAGCCGTTCAGCGTGAGGTCGCGCAGGTCCGCCGGCAGCAGCTCCTCGCACGAGGGCAGCGCCAGCGGAGACTGCCGCCCCGGCAGTCCGGTGGCCCCCGCGTCCGACGCCTCCGTGCCCGCACCGGGCCTGCTGCACGCGCCCAGGGCGAGCGCCATCAGCAGTGCACCCCGTCCGAACCTCATCCCGTTGGCTCTCCTCACCGACGCCATGCGCGCGGGCGCGGATGGTAGACCGTGCCCGGCCCCCGTCATCAGCATTGTGGCGCGGCTGCCGCTTTCCGGACGCGACCGGATGGCGGGGGAGTGGGCAGGCTTTGCCTCGTTCAGCGCCAGGGCGTGGGCTAGGCTGGCTGCCTTCCTCCATGCGCCTCCCCGGTCTCCTCAGCCTGTCGCTCCTGGCCCTGGCGCCCGCCGTCCCCGCCGGGGCCCAGACGCCGCCTCCCCGGAGCGCGACCCCTGACGAGTCCTGGAGCGAACCCGGCAAGCCCGCGCCCCCGGCCGGGCCCGCCGGGGAGACCCCGGTCC
>NZ_RAWM01000230.1 GCF_003668875.1 Corallococcus interemptor
CGCCGCGCCGTCCCAACATCGGCCTCAGCCCGGACTGGGCCCAGCCGGCCGACTCCGCCTTTCCCCGCTACGAATTGAAGGTGCCCTACGCGGAGGCTGTCTTTCGCGCGGGGGGCCTGCCCTTCGTGCTGCCGTACACCGACGACCCGTCCTGCGTGGACGCCTACCTGGAGCGGGTGTCCGGGCTGGTGGTGACGGGCGGCGCGTTCGACATCCCCCCGTCCGCGTACGGCGAGGAGGCCCGCGAGGGCATGGGCCCGCTGAAGGAGGGCCGCACGGCCTTCGAGGCGCAGCTGATCCGGGGTGCGCTCAAGCGCAACCTGCCGGTGCTGGGCGTGTGCGGCGGCATGCAGCTCTTGGCCGTGGTGCTGGGCGGCACGCTGTTCCAGGACATCCTGCGCGAGGTGCCGGGCGCGCGCGACCACGAGCAGAAGCACGACCGCACCCAGCCGCAGCACCCGGTGGAGGTGAAGAACGGCACGCTGCTGGCGGAGGCCGTGGGGCACGGGCAGCTGATGGTGAACTCCACGCACCACCAGGCGGTGAACAAGCCGGGCACGGACGTGGCGGTGAGCGCGGTGTCGCCGGACGGCGTGGTGGAGGCCATCGAGTCCACCGCGCACGCGTTCGCGCTGGGCGTGCAGTGGCACCCGGAGCTGATGCTGGGGACCATCCCGGTGCACCTGGGCGTCTACAAGTCGCTGGTGCAGAAGGCGCGCGAGCACCGCCGGTGAGGCCGCGCGTCCTGCTTCTGGCGGGACTGGAGCCCACGGGCCGGGCGGGGCTGCTCGCGGACGTGGCCGCGGTGCGCGCGCGCGGCGGCGACGCGGTGGCGGTGCCCACGGCCCAGACGGCGCAGGGCTCGCATACCTTCGCGGTGGTGCCGGCCTCCCCGCGCATGCTGGCCGCGCAGGTGACGGCCGCGCGCGAGTGGGGTCCCCTGCACGCGGTGAAGTGGGGCGTGGTGCCCGGGCCGTCGCAGCTGGCCACGGCGCGGGCGGCGCTCAAGGACGCGGACGCGTGGTGGGTGGTGGATCCGGTGGTGCGCTCGTCGCGGGGACAGGCGCTGTCCCGGCTGACGGCCCGGCACTACCTGGCGCTCGCGGGCCCGCGCGTGCTGGTGACGCCGAACCTGGAGGAGGCCGCGTGGCTGCTGGGCCGGCCCGCGCTGGGGACGGTGGAGGACGCCCAGGAGGCCGCGGAGGCGCTGTGCCAGCGCGGCTTCGGCGCGGTGCTGGTGAAGGGCGGGCACCTGCCGGAAGGGCAGGGGCTGGCGGACGTGCTGGCCTACGCCGGACGCACGGTGGTGATGCGGGGGCGCAGGCTGAAGCGGCCTCCGGAGCGCCGGGGCACGGGCTGCCGGCTCGCGTCCGCGCTGGCGGCGGAGCTGGGCCGGGGCACGGGGCCGGAAGCGGCGGTGCGCGCGGCCCGTGAGCACGTCACGGGCTACCTGCGCACCGGCCGGGACTGACGCGAAGGCCTACTCGCTGCGAGCGCGGCTTTCGAAGCGCGTGTACTCCGCGAGGAACACCAGTTCGATGGAGCCGATGGGGCCGTTACGCTGCTTGGCGACGATGAGCTCCACGGGGATGACCGTGTTGCCGCCGCCGCCTCCACCACCACCACCGCCTCCTCCACCACCACCGCCTCCCTCGCCGTCCTCCTCCGTCTCACGGTGGATGAACATCACCACGTCGGCGTCCTGCTCGATGGAGCCGGACTCACGCAGGTCGGACAGCATGGGCTTGCCGCCCTTGCGCTCTTCGACCTTACGGCTGAGCTGGCTGAGCGCGATGATGGGCACCTCCAGCTCCTTGGCCAGCTGCTTGAGCGCGCGGGAGATTTCCGCGACTTCCAGCTGGCGGCTCTCCACCTTGCCCTTCTGGTGCATCAGCTGGAGGTAGTCGATGACGATGAGCGACAGGCGCGGGTCCTTCTGCTTCACGCGCCGCGCCTTCGCGCGCAGGTCGAAGGGGGACAGGCCGCCGGAGTCGTCGATGTAGATGGGCGCGTTGTAGAGCGCGCCGGCCATCTCCTGGAACTTCTCCTCGTCGTGGGGCGACAGCCGGCCGCCGCGCAGCTTCTTCATGTCCACGCGCGCGGTGGACGCGAGCAGACGCATGAGCAGCTGATCCGCGGGCATTTCCAGGCTGAAGATGCCGACCGCCTTGTTCTCCTTCAGCGCCGCGTGCACCGCGATGTTCATGGCGAAGGACGTCTTGCCCACGCCGGGACGCGCCGCGAGGATGATGAGCTCACCGGCGTGCAGGCCGGTCAGCTGATTGTCCAGGTCGATGTAGCCCGTGGACAGACCGGTCACGCCGGTGTTCGCGGTCTTCATCTTGTCCAGCAGGTCGAGCGTCTGCTCCATCAGCTCGCTGACCGGACGCAGGTCGCCTTCGCGCTTCTTCTCCGCGAGGAGGAAGACCTTGCGCTCGGCCTCGTCGAGCAGGACCTCCAGCTCGCCCGTCTCCTGGCTGGCGAGGTCCTGGATCTCCCGGCCCACGTTGGCCAGGCGCCGGCGCAGCGCCTGATCCTTGACGATGTGGGCGTACTGCACGGCGTTGGCCGCCAGCGGGACGACCTGGTCCAGGCCCATCAGGTACGCGGGACCGCCCACCGCGACGAGCTGGCCGAGGATCTTCAGCTCCTCCGCGAGCGTCAGGTGGTCCACCTGCTTGCTCTGCTGATCCAGCCGCATCATCGCGGCGAAGATCTGCGCGTGCGAAGGGCTGGCGAAGTCGTCCGCGTGGACGACCTCCGCCACGGGCGTGATGAGCCCGTTGTCCGCCAGCACGGCGCCCAGCACCGCACGCTCCGCGGCAAGGTCCTCGTGGACCCGCCGTCCTTCCCTACCGTCCAGGACGTTCTGCATGGCTGCTTGGAACCTCTACAGGCAGCGTCTGACACGTTTCAGCGGACGTCCAGTTTCCAGGCAACAGACCTGTAGCACCCGGTGGGTCCGGGAAGGATGCCGCGACCGTCCGTATCCCCGGGCCCGGCCTCCCGGTGAACCGACCCGGCGCGTCGGGCTATCCGGCGGCGCCCCACTGCTGGAGGAAGGCCTCCCGGTGGGTGCGACTGAGGATCACCGTGGAGCCGTCCTTGAGCACGAGGATGCCGTCCCCATGGGTCCACGGCTCCAGGCGGGCCACGGCGTCCAGGTTCACCAGGTCGCTCCGGTGCACGCGCACGAAGCGGGTGGGGTCCAGGCGCTCCTCCAGGGCACGCAGCGTCTGGCGGACCAGGTGTTCCCCCTGGGCGGTGAAGAGGCGCACGTACTTGTCCTCCGAGGACAGGCGCCACACGGTGTCCAGGCGAAGGGGCACCCAGCCCTCGCCGACCTTCACGACCAGCCGCTCCAGGGGGCGCTCCGGGCGGGCCTTCGCCACCGTGGTGAGCAGGGCCTCCAGGGCGGCGGTGCCGTGCGTCCCGGCGCCGAGCAGCGCATGGGCCTTGTCGAGCGCCCGGGAGAAGCGGCCGGCGTCGTAGGGCTTGAGGAGGTAGTCCGCCGCGTGGGCCTCGAAGGCCTGGAGCGCGAAGCGCTCGTAGGCGGTGGAGAAGATGACCGCGGGACATGCGTCCGGCCCCAGCGCCTCCAGGACCTCGAAGCCGGTGAGGCCGGGCATCTGCACGTCCAGCACCACCAGGTCCGGCCGCAGCGCCTCGATGCGCGCCAGTGCCTCCGTCCCGTCCTGGGCCTCGCCCACGCAGGTGAAGCGCGAGTCGTCTGCCAGCAGGCGCTTCACCTTGGCTCGCGCCGGGGCCTCATCGTCCACGACCAGCACACGGAAGACCGTCACGAGGCCTCCTTTGGGCGCGCCGGATGCGTCCGCGCCGCTGGCCGGAACGACCTCACGCGCGTTGCCCTCATGAAGTCTCCACCCGGGGCAGCCACACCGTCACGCGGGCGCCGCCTTCGGGCCCCGCGCCTTGCTCCAGCCGGGCCCGTTCGCCGTGCAGCAGCGTGAGCACGCGGGCAAGCTGCGTCAGTCCCACGCCGGGCCCGGAGGCAGGGGAGGGGGCTCCGAAGCCTCGCCCGGTGTCCTCCACCTCCAGCGCCCAGCGGTCCGCTTCGGCACGCGCGCGGATGCGCACCTCCAGCGCTCCGCGCAGGTCCTGGTTGTGCTTCACCGCGTTCTCCACCAGCGTCTGCAGCGCGAAGCAGGGCACGCGCTGCGTCTCCAGCCCCGGCGCCACGTCCCAGCGCACCTCCAGCCGGTCGCCGAAGCGCGCCGCCAGCAGCGCCACGAAGCGCTCGGTGTGGCCGCGCTCCTCGGCCAGCGTCCAGGTGGGCTCGGTGCGCTCCAGGCTCGCGCGCAGCAGCTGCCCCAGGTCGCTCAGCAGCCGGTCCGTGCGCGGCAGGTCCTCGTACATCACCGACCCGATGGTGTGCAGCGCGTTGAAGAGGAAGTGCGGGTGCAGCTGGCCCGTGAGCGACTGGAGCTGCGCGGCCCGCAGCTCCCCCTCCAGCTCCGCCGAGCGCAGCGCGCGGGCCTGCCGCTCCCGCCACTCATACAGGAGCGAGATGACCGCGCAGCCCAGGCCGTAGGAGATGAGGTCCTTCTGGGCCTCCATCGGGAGCGCGTAGACGGGAGGCCCCAGGTCGTAGTCCCCCAGCTCCAGCAGCGCGTAGACGGCGTGCCGCAGCCCCGCCATCCCCAGGATGTGCAGCGACGTGAAGAGGAGGAAGGCCGCGGCGTGGATGCCCAGGAAGCGCGCCCAGCCCACGCGGGGCGACGGCGCGTTGAGCACCGCCGTCATCAGGATGGGCAGGATGAGCGTCACGACCAGCGCGCTGGTCACCTCCCAGATGAAGGCCGGCGCCCAGTGGCCCGGATGCGGCTGCATGAGCTGCATCAGCCGCACCGCGCTGCCCTGCCACACGCCCAGGGCCAACCCGAACGCGAACACCTTCAGCGCCGGGCGCAGCCGCAGCCGGGGCCAGCGCCATCGCGTGGCTGGAACGTCCTCCCAGGCGCTCACCCCACGGCCTCCGGAGCCAGGACCGCCGGACGCGCCGCGCGCGGCTTCATGCCGAAGAGCGGCCGCAGCCAGGACACGCGGGACACGCCCTCGCACAGCGCCAGCGTGACGGCGAAGGACACGGTGAGCACCACCCCGAGCAGGACCCACGGGCCCACCGGCAGGCGCAGGCACAGGTAGCCCACGCAGACGATGACCGTCTGGTGGAAGATGTAGAACGGATACGACAGCGCCTGCGCGTGCGGAAGCCACGCCGGGGACGTGCGCACGTGGTGCCGCGCCCAGGCCAGCGCCGTCAGCACCCCGCTCCAGATGAGCACCGTGCCCCCCACGATGGCGGGCACCACCGGCATCACCGGCCACGGCCACACCACCTCCACGACGAGCGCCGCCACCGTCAGGGCCAGGAGCCCGTGGCGCAGCGCCACCAGCCGGTCCCACACGCCCGGGCAGCGGGCCAACAGGTGCCCGTAGAGGAACAGCTGGCCGTAGTGGAGGAAGGTGCGCGGATCATCGAACAGCGCGTGCGTCTCCGGGAAGTCGCGCAAGAGCACCCGGTTGAGCGCCAGCGGCACCCCGAGCCACAGCACGTTCACCCCGCGCGACAGCCACGCGTCCGCCCCCGCGAGGAACCGCCCACCGGCCTGCGTGCGCAGCAGCGCGAAGAGGGGCAGGGCCAGCAGGCAGTAGTGGAACAGGTAGGCCACGAACCACAGATGGTGCCAGCTGAAGCTGCCCGCGGGATAGGACACGAACTCGAACACCGTCGGGTAGAACGCGGCGTAGCTGCCGTGGAACTGCCCCCGGAACAGCCGCTCCACGTAGATCTGCGGCGGCACCACCACGAACATGCCGAACACCAGCGGCAAGAGCAGCCGCTTCGTCCGGTCCTTCGTGAACGCCCTCAAGGAGCGCCGCCGCAGCGCGAACGCCGTGCCCGCGCCGGAGATGACCATCAAGAGCGGCATGCGCACCAGGTGCAGCACGCCCATGACGGGCTCCAGCACCGGCAGCGCCTGGGGGCTCTTGATGTGCCAGTCCCAGGTGTTGAACATCATCCCGGTGTGGAACAGGTGCAGCACCACGATGGCCAGCACCCGGAGCCAGTCCAGGTCGGGGTGGTGCACCTGTTCCACACCGGGAT
>NZ_RAWM01000231.1 GCF_003668875.1 Corallococcus interemptor
GTGGTGGGTGGGCCTCGGGGCATCCGCGTGGAGCGCGTGGCCCGTCCTGAACCGGGCCCCGGCCAGGTCCGGGTGCGGATGGAGGGCTGCGGCGTCTGCGGCTCCAACCTCCCCGTGTGGGAGGGACGCGAGTGGTTCCGCTACCCCCTGCCTCCCGGCGCTCCGGGACATGAAGGCTGGGGCGTGGTGGATGCCCTGGGCCCGGGCGTCTCCAGCCTGAAACCCGGCGACCGCGTGGCCATGCTCTCCTCGGCCGCCTTCGCGGAGTTCGACCTCGCGGACGCCGCCTCCACGGTGGTGCTGCCTCCGTCACTCGCGGGCAGGCCCTTCCCCGGTGAACCCCTGGGCTGCGCGATGAACGTCTTCCGCCGCGCGGACATCCAACCGGGCCAGACCGTCGCCATCATCGGCATCGGCTTCCTGGGCGCGGTGGTGACGCGGCTTGTGGCCAACGCGGGCGCTCGCGTGCTCGCCATCGCCCGCAGGCCCTGGGCGCTGGAGCTGGCTCGCGGCCAGGGCGCCTCCGAGTGCATCCCCATGGATGACCACTCCCGCATCATCGAGCGCGTGAAGGCCCTGACCTCCGGGGACTTCTGCGACCGCGTCATCGAAGCCGTGGGCACGCAGTGGCCCCTGGACCTCGCGGGAGAGCTGACCCGCGTGCGCGGCAAGCTCGTCATCGCGGGCTACCACCAGGACGGGCCCCGGCAGGTGAACCTGCAGCTGTGGAACTGGCGCGGCCTGGACGTCATCAACGCCCACGAGCGCGACCCCCAGGCCTACGTCGAAGGCATGCGCCTGGCCGTGGACGCCGTCGCCTCCGGCCGCCTGGACCCGTTCCCGCTCTTCACCTCCTTCCCCATGGCGGAGATGGACCGCGCCTTCGAAGCCATGCGCACGCGCCCGGACGGCTTCCTCAAGGGGGTTGTCACCCCGTGAGCGCCTCCCTGGGAGCGAAACCCCGCGTCGGCTTCCTGGGCGTGGGCTGGATTGGCCGCCACCGCATGGAGGCCGTGGTGCGCTCGGAGCAGGTCCAGGTCGTGGGCCTCAGCGACCCCTCCGCCGACGCGGCCCGCGAGGCCCAGGCCCTGGCCCCCGGCGCGAAGTGCGTCGAGTCCCTGGACGCGTTGCTGGGACTGGGGCTCGACGGGCTGGTCATCGCCACGCCCAGCGCGGTGCACGCGGAGCAGTCCCTGCGCGCGCTGGAGCGGGGCGTGTCCGTGTTCTGCCAGAAGCCGCTGGGCCGCTCGGCTTCGGAGGTGCGCCGCGTGGTGGACGCGGCCCGCGCGAAGGACCGGCTCCTGGGCGTGGACCTGAGCTACCGCTTCACCTCCGGCATGCGGCAGCTGCGCGAGCGCATCCAGGCGGGCGCGCTGGGCCACGTCTACGCGGTGAACCTCCTGTTCCACAACGCGTACGGCCCGGACAAGGCCTGGTTCTACGACCCGAAGCAGGCGGGCGGCGGCTGCGTGATGGACCTGGGCATCCACCTGGTGGACCTGGCGCTGTGGACGCTCGGCTTCCCGGCGGTGGAGGCGGTGTCCTCCCGGCGCTTCGCGCAAGGCCGGCCGCTTGGCTCGCGCGAGGAGGGCGTGGAGGACTTCGCCGCCGCGCAGCTGCTGCTGGGCTCGGGCACGGCCGTGCAGCTCGCCTGCTCCTGGAAGCTGCCCGCCGGGTGTGACGCGGTCATCGAGGCGGCGTTCTATGGCACCCAGGGCGGCGCCGCGTTCCGCAACGTGGACGGCTCCTTCCACGACTTCACCGCGGACCTGTTCCACGGCACGAAGCGCGAGCGGCTGAGCACGCCCCCCGACGCCTGGGGCGGCCGGGCCGCCGTGGAGTGGGCCACCCGGCTGGCGGAGGGCGAGCGCTTCGACGCGGAGGCGGCGCGGCTCGTGGACGTGGCCACCACGCTGGACCGCCTGTACGCCTGAGCCTTCCGGGGAAGGGGCTGTGGAGGCGGCGCGTTCCACGCGCTCATGCAGAACGCTCCTGCCCCTCCCGCATCGCTGTCCCGCGCGATGACCTGGCTCAAGCCGCACCGGCGCGCGGTCGCCCTCATCCTCCTGCTGGTGCTCACCGGCTCCGCGCTGAGCGCGCTGGAGCCGCTGGTGCTCAAGCACATCTTCGACCAGCTGGGCGCGCAGGGGGCCGCCCGCGCGGTGCTCCTGGGCGTCGGAGGCCTGGTGCTCATGGGGCTGACGCGCGAGGCGCTCTCCTCCACGGCGAACTGGCTCACCTGGCGCACGCGCATCGGCGTGCACTATTCGCTCAACGAGGCCACCGTCACGCGCCTGCACTCGCTGCCCCTGAGCTTCCACCGCGAGGAGGGCGTGGGCGCCATCATGACCCGGCTGGACCGGGGCATGCAGGGCTTCGTGGGCGCCATCACGGAGCTGGCCTTCAACGTCGTGCCCGCCGCGGCCTACCTGCTGCTCTCCGTCATCATCATGCTGCGGCTGGACTGGCGGCTGGCGCTGGTGGCGCTCGCGTTCGCGCCCATCCCCGTGCTCATCGCGCGCAAGGCCGCGCCCGTGCAGACGCGGCGCGAGCAGACGCTGATGGACCGCTGGGCCAGCATCTACGCCCGCTTCAATGAAGTGCTCTCCGGCATCGTCACCGTGAAGAGCTGCGCCATGGAGGAGCGCGAAAAGCAGCGCTTCCTGCACGGCGTGCGCGAGGCCAACGCCGTCGTCGTCCGCGGCGTGGGCTACGACGCCGTGGTGAGCGGCGGCCAGAACGTCGCCGTGCTGGTGGCGCGCGTGGCGTCCATCGGCATGGGCGCCCTGCTGGTGCTCCGGGGCGACATCACCACCGGCACGCTGGTGGCGTTCCTGGGCTACATCGGCGGGCTGTTCGGTCCGGTGCAGGGGCTGAGCGGCGTGTACCGCACGCTGCGCACGGCGTCCGTGGCCATGCGCCAGGTGTTCTCCATCCTGGACGCGCAGGACCACCTGGGTGACGCCCCCGACGCGCGCGAGGTGACGGGGCTGAAGGGCGAGGTGGAGTTCTCCGGCATCCACTTCGCCTATCCCTCCAGCGCGGGCCCGGGCCGGCCGCTCCTGCGCGGCGTGGACCTGAAGGTGCATCCGGGGGAGACGATTGCCCTCGTGGGCCCCAGCGGCGCGGGCAAGACGACGCTGATGAGCCTGCTGTGCCGCTTCTACGACCCCGTCGAGGGCGTGGTGCGCATCGACGGACAGGACGTCCGCTCGCTCAAGCAGATGTCGCTGCGGCGCCACATTGGCGTGGTGCTCCAGGACAGCCTGCTCTTCAACGAGAGCGTGCGCGCGAACATCGCCTACGGCCGGCCGGAGGCGTCGCAGGCGGAGATTGAAGCCGCCGCCCGCGCCGCGCACGCGGACGTGTTCATCCAGCACCTGCCCCAGGGCTACGACACCGTGGTGGGAGAGAAGGGCAGCCGCCTGTCCGCCGGTGAGCGCCAGCGCATCGCCATCGCGCGGTCGCTGCTCAAGGACCCGCCCATCCTCGTGCTGGACGAACCCACCAGCGCGCTGGACGCGGAGAGCGAGTGGCTGGTGCAGGAGGCGCTGGGCCGCCTGATGAAGGGCCGCACCACGTTCGCCATCGCGCACCGGCTGTCCACCGTGGTGGACGCGGACCGCATCCTGGTGCTCCAGGACGGCCGCATCGTCGAACAGGGCCGGCACTCGGAGCTCATGCGTCACGACGGCTACTACGCGTCGCTCGTGCGCCGCCAGACGCGGGGGCTGCTGCCTGACCGCCCCGTGCCGTCCGCGCCGCCCTTGTCCGCCTGAGCGGGCCCGCCTCCACGGCAGCAGGGTGACGCCGCGTCCCGGCGCGCGCGCACCCAGGCAAGCCATCAGGGAGGGGTGATCCGGCCGGAGGGGTGGTTACCGTTTCATGCGGACAGGCCGAGGGTCGCGCGTGTGGACGCGGCCCGGGGGCGGGAGGGCGCATGGGCCGCAAACACATCCTCATCACCGGGGGCGCGGGTTTCATCGGCTCGCACCTGGCGGACGAGCTGCTCGCGCATGGCCACCGGGTGCGGGCGCTGGATGCGCTGGTGCCCCAGGTGCACGGCCCCGGTCGCGAGCGCCCGGACTACCTGGCTCCCGAAGTGGAGCTCCACGTCGGGGACGTGCGCGACCCGCAGGCCGTGCGCCAGGCCCTGGAGGGCGTGGACTCCGTCGTGCACCTGGCCGCCGCAGTGGGCGTGGGCCAGAGCATGTACGAGGTCGCCCACTACACGTCGGTGAACAACCAGGGCACCGCGGTGCTGCTCCAGGCCCTCATCGAGCACCCCGTGGAGCGGCTGGTGGTGGCCTCCAGCATGAGCGTCTATGGCGAGGGGCTGTGCCTGACGCCGGACGGGCGCACCGTGCCGGGGCCGGAGCGTTCCCTGTCGCAGTTGCAGGCGGGGGACTGGGAGCTTCGCGACGCGCGGGGCACGCGGCTGACGCCCGTGCCCACGCCGGAGGACAAGGCGCCCGCGCTGTCGTCCGTGTACGCGCTGTCGAAGTTCGACCAGGAGCGGCTGTGTCTGCTGGTGGGCCGCGCGTACCGCATCCCCACCGTGGCGCTGCGCTTCTTCAACGTCTACGGCCCCCGTCAGGCGCTCTCCAATCCATACACCGGCGTGCTGGCCATCTTCGCGTCGCGGCTGCTCAACGGGAACGCGCCGCTGCTCTTCGAGGACGGACTCCAGCAGCGCGACTTCGTCAACGTGCATGACGTGGCGCAGGCCTGCCGGCTGGCGCTCCAGGTGGAGGGCGCGGCCGGGCAGGTGCTCAACGTGGGCAGCGGCCGGGCCGTCACCGTGCGCGAGGTGGCGCGCGCGGTGGGCGAGGTGATGGGACTGTCCCGGATGAGGCCGGCGGTGACGGGGAAGTACCGCATGGGGGACATCCGCCACTGCTTCGCGGACATCACCCGCGCGCGCGAGGTGCTGGGGTACTCGCCCCGCGTCGGCTTCCAGGAGGGGCTGCTGGAGCTGTCGCGGTGGCTGGTGGGGCAGGTGGCCCAGGACCGGGCCGCGCAGGCGCGCGCGGAGCTGGATGCTCGGGGGCTCACGGTATGAGGCCCGGACGCGGAGCGGGGACGGTCGTCATCTTCGGGGGCGCGGGCTTCATCGGCTCCAACCTGGCGGACCACTGTCTCCAGGAGGGGCGCACGGTGCGCGTGTTCGACAACGTGTCGCGCCCGGGCGTGGAGCGGAACCTGCGCTGGCTGCGCGAGCGCCATGGCGAGCGCCTGCGCATCGACGTGGCGGACACGCGCGACCTGCTCGCGGTGCGTCGGGCCGTGATTGGCGCGAGCGAGGTGTTCCACTTCGCCGCGCAGGTGGCGGTGACGCACAGCCTCCAGTCTCCGCTCCACGACTTCGACGTCAACGCGCGCGGCACCCTGCACGTGCTGGAGGCGCTGCGGGAGATGCAGACGCCCGCGCCGCTGGTGTTCACCTCCACCAACAAGGTCTACGGCGGGCTGCCGGGACTGGAGCTCAAGGCCCGGGGGAAGCGCTACGCGCCAGTGGACGCGCACACGCTGGCGAACGGCATCAGCGAGGCGTGCCCGCTCGACTTCGAGAGCCCCTACGGGTGTTCCAAGGGGGCCGCGGACCAGTACGTGCGCGACTACGCGCGCAGCTTCGGCCTGCCGACGGTGGTGTTCCGGATGAGCTGCATCTACGGGCCCCGGCAGTTCGGAACGGAGGACCAGGGCTGGGTGGCGCACTTCCTCCTCCGGGCGCTGGAAGGTGAGCCGCTGACGCTCTACGGCGACGGCCTGCAGGTGCGCGACATCCTCTTCGTGGAGGACCTGGTGCGCGCCTTCCGGCTGGCCCAGCAGGCCATGCCCCGCATCCGGGGACGGGCCTTCAACATCGGCGGTGGGCCGGGGCAGACGGTGAGCCTGCTGGAACTCCTGGCGCTCATCCAGCGCCGCACCGGCCGGGCGCCGCGCGTCGGCTTCGAGGACTGGCGCACGGGGGATCAGCGCTACTACGTCTCCGACACGCGCGCCTTCACGCGGGCGACGGGCTGGATGCCCCGGGTGGGCGTGGAGCAGGGCGTGGCACGGCTGGGGGATTGGCTGGAGGAGCTGCGG
>NZ_RAWM01000232.1 GCF_003668875.1 Corallococcus interemptor
CAGCATCCGCTTCACCATCTGACTCTTGAATGCGTCCGTGTACGGCACCGTCGTTTTCCTGCTCGCCCCGCTCAAGGTGGTCACCTCGGCTGCTCAGCCGAGGCGACAACTACGCTGACACTGGGGGCTCGTCGTCCCCCATCGTGACGCTGCGCCCCTTGCCGGACGCGGCCTGGGTACAGCTTGAGCGCAGCTTGCACGGCCCGCAGACTTCCGGGTCGAAGTGCACGACGGCACCGGGCTCGAAGGGCTCCACCTCGCCAGCAGGGCACGTGAGGGTGCCGTCGCGGACGTTCACTTTGAAGTCGCGCTTGCCGAAGAGTCCAGGCTTCGCGCTGACTCCTCGCCACGGCCGACAGACGACGTCGCCGCCGCTCTCCAGCACGTCTTCGGCCATGGTGCTGTTGAGGTACGCCCTGTCGATGAGGAGGACATCGGGGAAGAGCTCCTGGTGGGCCATGTCTTCCTGCAGTGCAAGGGTCGCCTCCTCTTCGGGGCGGTTGGCTGGCGTCACGACGCAGGCGACCACGAGTTCGGTGTCGAGGTCGGTGCCGACGTGCTGCTTGTAGCCATTGAATCGCTTGCTCTTGCTCTTGCGTCCGTGGCGCATGTCGGCGTCCTCGATGGAGATGCGCCTGTCAGCCGCCACGCCCTGTCGAATCTGCACGCCGCCCTCGGGGCGCGGCTCGAGGTCCTGCGCCTTCACCTGCGCGAGCGCTTCGATGTAGCGAGTCAGCGGAGCCGCGACGCACGACTTCGACTGCTTCGCCACCCAGGCCATGAGACGGTCGAGCTGCCGACACAGGCGATTGAGTGCGTCGAGCTTCGCATCGGGCGCGCTCCAGTCGATATCGAGGCCGGCCTTGATGCTGCTGGCCAGCAGCAACGGCGCATCGGCCTGCTGACACACCTCCTCGACGTCGGTGCCGAGCGCGAGCGCCATGCCCTCGGCCACCTTGCGGCCTGCGTGGCCGAGCAGGTTGAGGGTGTCCTCAACCCGCCCGGCTCCTTCTAAAGGGCGGCTGTCCACCCCCACTCGCAGCGTCTTCGGCGTCTTCTTCGAATCGAACCCCTTCGTCCGCTTCGCCACCTCGACGGTGCGCTCCAGCAGTCGGCGGTCCATCTCGGTCGCGATGAGTCGCTCCCGGAATTGCTGCAGCCCGCCCTGGGAGAAGGCTGGCTCGTCCTCGTCGGCACCCAGTCGGTCCAAGACCATTCGCCACCGGCTGTCAGTGCCCGAGAGACACACGGCTTCGGCGTCCGACGCCTGCGTGTAGGCCTGCACCAGCAGCGCCATGCACATCATCGCGGGCGGCTGCGGCTCTTGCCCCTGGCCCGTTTGTCGGTACATCGCCTCGAGTTCGTCCTGAAAGGCCTCGTCGAACAACTCGTGCCGGTGCTCGCGCAGGAAGACGAAGAGCTTCCTGCTCTTGCCCGCAAGCTTCAGCAGGCGCTGATCCCGGGTGCTCTGCTCCACAGTCGGCTTCCAGCGTTCCACGAGCCACCTCCGTGAGGTGGCGACCTGATCACACGGCGACAGCCCGCGTCGATCCTCTGCCGCTTGCCTGCTCCCTCGACGTAACCTGATCGGCGCTCTAGCCGTCGCGGTAGCAATACCCAATGGTCCACTGCCGCCAATAAAAGAAGGCAACCGATCAAAGTATAGAAGATGAACCAAGGGCTCACTGAGCGCACTCCGTGTGTGAAACCTGTTCATATTCTAGGCTGCAGGTGACCACCAGTCTGAGGTGTCCGGAGCAGGTGCCACCCGCTCCTCCAGGGCTTCGACACAGTCCGGGTGGCTGCCTTCTGTCCGACGAAGGGCTTCAGCAAGTGCTTCCATCCGACTCCACTCCTGCTCGTCAAACGTGTAGCTGCGGACGACGCTTGGGATGGGAGCGTTGTTCTCCTCCAGTCCCCAGCGTGCACGCTCTCGCTCCAGTTGGGTCCCTCGCAACAACATGAGCGGGAATGCCTTGAGCACGGGGACTTGCCTCCGGAGACAAAAATCGAGCGTCTGCCGGAATGAGGCCAACGTCTGCTCGGGCAAGCCGAAGATGATGGACACCTCGAAGGGGATTCCGCGCGCGTGGAGCTTGCGGATTCCTTCCTCGACCTTCTCAAGATGATTCACGCGCTCGACGGCCCGTGCTTCCTTCTCATGGATGGTTTGGAGGCCGAACTCCAGCCGGACATCGAGCCCTTCGCAGGCATGGAGGAATTCGTCATCCAGCGTCGAGAAGTGGCACTGGAGAGACAAGCGGCCGCGATAGTCAAGCCTCCGAAACGTCCGCAGCACCGTCAGCGCGTGGTCTCCGAGGTTGAAGAGCGGGTCCAGCACCGCGATGTCATCCACTCCCGAGCGCACGAACAACTCCATCTCCTCCGCAAGGCGAGCCATGGGGAGGTCGCGCCGTCGCAAACGGCTTCCCGCCTCCCGGTGCTGGCAGAACGAGCAGCGGAAAGGGCACCCGCGCTGCGTCTCCCATCGGATGAACCGCTGCTCGGCGGAAAGTTCGATCACATCGCGGAGGAAGGGCGAGGCGAGCGTCTCCAGCTTCGCCTGGGCCTGGAGACCGGCGTCCACCTGTCCAGCCCAGTGAACACCTGGAAATGGGATGCGCTCGGAGGTGGCTGCCAGTGCCACCATCGCCTCTTCGCCATACCCCCGGATGAATCCATCCACCTCGGGGTAGAGCTTTTCGAGGCCTTCCCCCGCGTAGGAGATCTGTGGCCCTCCGAGGATGATGCGACCCTCGAATCCACTTCGGCGGAGTGCTCCCAGAAGCCGCTTCACCACCCGGTCATTCCAAATGTAGACACCCAGGCCGAGGTCCACGTCTCGGGACTCAAGCCCCCGCGCGCATTCGAGAATGCTCGAAAGGATGCGCTCCTCACTGAAGCCGGGGCGGTTGATGGCAAAGGAGAACGCCTGCACGTCGAAGTCCGCGTTTCGCAGAGCCGCGACGATGGATGCATGTCCCAATGGGAGGCGCGGATCCTTGTCGCGAGTCCAGTCAATCGAGACCAGGATGACCCGCCTTGCCTGGGGTGGGACAGGAATGACCTTGGAGAACATCGTGGACATGCGCCCCCCGAAACGGTCCGCGTGGAATGGTTCGCGGTGCTGACGATTCGCACCCTCCCCAGACGGATCGGGCTGCGGAAGATTCACTCCCGCAGAGCCTTTGCCCTCAATTTTGCGTGTGGCGCTTCGATCCAGCCTGTCCGATTTTGCTCCGTCCGCCCCTCCCTCTCGAGAGGGAGGGACACACGCCCGGAAACGCCGCCTCGCGTCGAACCGGCGCTCGACCTACTGGGCGTAGTAGGTGGTGAGCTGAAAGGAAATCGAGGTCAATCCACTGGAACCCGTGAACTGCAAGACGCCACGCTCAAGGTCTTCTTGGGTGACCTGGTACTGCGCCGATGCGACCTTGTCGTCGAAGATGGCGTCAACATCGAGAACGTTGAACTGGATCGGCATGGAAAGCAGATCCGTGCTGAGAACGTCACAGAACCCTTGGGTCCATCTTGGAGTGAGGCTCTCAATCTCTTCCGACCTGGACACAGCGGGCTGCGCATTCGGGCAGATCAGCTCAACCACGGCGTCCGGCGGTGAACCGTCAATGTCCCAGTCGCTGTCGTCCGCAGGATCGTGGGGAGCAAAGGTCGCGCTCAGGGGCTGGATCTTCGTACGGATGGTTGGGGTGTAGCACTGCTGCTGTGCTGGGTGGCACATGGTGCCAGGCGCGCACTTCACGCAGGTGGTGCCCGTAGCGCCGCACGCATCCTCGGTACGAACCTGGACGCACTTGTTCGTAGCCGGATCACAGCAACCCGCACAGTTCGCTGCGGTACAGATTTCCTCAAGAGGAGGAGGATTTTCCGTGATGGGGTTGGGTGAACCGGGATTGAGATCCTCGGGTCCGCAGGCAGGAAGCAAGAAAAGCGACGCCAGTCCAAGCAGTAGAGTTCGGTTGCTGAGTGTCATTGATTATTAGTTAAGGTGAAGGACCAACACGCGGGTATCTGCGTCCATGCGCACTTCAGCAGTCGCCAGTCGGGAGACCGGGATGCTTGCGACTTGGGTCCTTCCGCCGCTTGGCGTGGGCGAAATGACGATGGGGGCAGGTCGTGGATAGGCCAATGCCGCGATGGTGGACGCATCCGCGAAGCCCACGAGGTACAGCGACCCATCTGTGCGTGCGCGATGAAGCTCAATCCCCTCCCGGATGGGACCGTAAATCGACGTGTCCGCATTGTATGTGGGAACAGCACTCATCGGGATGAATGCATAGCGGCCCCATGGAAGTTGCGAAACGCGAGTCCCGCGTTCCGCATCCGAAGCCGGCGCGACCTGATGCTGCTGGCGAACGGTTTTGAGTGTTCCACCAGCAGGGAGCGGTGAATTCGTCGAGGGTTGCGGCTGGACGGTTCTCAGATTGCGTGGGGGTGGAATGACGATGACGTCATTATTCACACCCTTGCTGGCGGATGGCCAGACTGCCGCCATCCCAGCGACAATCAGTGCGGCTGCCGCGAAAGGCAGGGCTTTGCTGGAGGTCGGCTTCGAATGGCTGTCCTTGGCGGCGGGAGGAGCGGCGGAAATCTCCGGCGCGGAAGGGACAGGCGTGGGAGTGACCGTAGTCTGAGGCGGCGTCGAGGCAGTTGGGATAGTACCTTTGCTGGTCGCGCC
Source organism: Corallococcus interemptor (assembly GCF_003668875.1). Taxonomy (GTDB): domain Bacteria; phylum Myxococcota; class Myxococcia; order Myxococcales; family Myxococcaceae; genus Corallococcus; species Corallococcus interemptor. Next base: position 4,697 of record NZ_RAWM01000232.1, read on the forward strand.
AACGTCCACGGCAGACGGCCTGACTGTACTCTGGACGGCGGGTGTGAAGGCACTGGACGCGCCAAGCTGCTTTCGCAGCTCGGGGAAGAACTGATGGCAGTTGATTCCCTTGTAGCAGCGAAGACCTGTGTTGCCCCTCAGGTTGGAAACCTTCTCAAAAAGGGTCCGATACCGGGCCTCGAGTATGGCGTCTTCTTCGTTGTTGAAGAACGCCCAGAGGATGTCAACGTCCTTGTGCCGGTCTCCGTCAATCGTCCCGAGCGTCTGGGTGAAGATGTCGTCCCAGCCGCCGTATCCAACGACAACGAACGTATGGTCTTGAAGAAGCTGAATGAGCTCTGCGGCGACGCGCTTGCGCTCGCGAGCAATCTGCACGCTGGTGTGTAGCGTGGCCGATTGCCGCCAGTAACCGTGGAGATGGACGATGTGTGTGGAGTTTCGAGAGACAGTTGTGTGCCCGAAGGGGCTGTCGTCGACGACGATGGTTCGATGAAAGTCTCCGCCGGCCATCTTGATGGAGGCGGAGATGAGCGGATCGAAATTCGTGGTCAAGACAGGACCGAACGTATCCGCCCTCTCTACCAGGAGCTTGCCAAGGTGCTCCGTCGCAGGCGGCAGCGCCCAGCCGAGATAATCCTGGTCCAGCTGTTCGTCAGTTGCGACGCCGTCCTTCTTTCGATCCAGTCGCGCGCGGAGGACCGCCTCTCTCACAACTTTCTCGGCGGCCGTCTTGTCTCCGCGGCCCTGCAGGAAACGCATGGCCCATTGGTATTCGTTGGGCTTGTTGTGCTCCCGTTCCGCATCAAATCTTGCTTGGAGTTCGACCGGAATGTGCTCGCGAATCAGCGCCACCATCCCACTCACGCCCGGGACCTGAGGGGCGTCAGCGCTTTCCTGCATCGACAAGGGGGAGCCAACCAGGAACGCGATTTTCCGATTCTTGGAGGCGGCAATAACAGCGCTGGGGAGAGCATCCCCGGGATGCAGGAACTGGGAGGAACTCATTGAGAGTTGAACGCTATCAGATGTGCAAGCGGGTCAAAATTCAGGCGGCTCGCTCACCGGTTCGGCCTTGTTCTTCCTCTTGGAGCGCCAACGTCTTCCGGTATTCCGCGGCCTCTGCGGTCCGGGTCAGTTCAAACTCACCGTGGTGCTTCCGCACTGCCTGTGCGACCTCATCCAGACTGACGCGGAAGAACTCCTTGCGCTCGTTGATACGGTTGACGCGACGGTTGGCGAAGGCCTTGTGCAGGGCGTTCTCCAGGGGTAAGCGTTCACGGGGGGCTGAAGGCCGCGAGCGTGAGCTGAGATTATGAGCCGGGCAGGAGCGAGGGCGCGGGAGTGCCGTGGAGATGGGCTTCGAGGGACGCCGTGAGAGAGTCGAGCACGTTGC
>NZ_RAWM01000233.1 GCF_003668875.1 Corallococcus interemptor
AAGCCCGCAAAGACAAAGCCCCTGGCGCCTTGCGGCACCAGGGGCTTTCAAAAAGAATCCGGCAGCGACCTACTCTCCCACGCGGTTTCCCGCGGAGTACCATCGGCTCTGGAGGGCTTAACTTCCGTGTTCGGGATGGGAACGGGTGTGACCCCTCCGACATTGCCACCGGAAAAGCGACTGACGGTGCATACGAAGGGTAAGTTGCAAGGCTTCTGCCTTGAGTGAAGTCTCTTCAGTTGAAGAAGAGGTATGAAACAGCTGCCTTCCGGGCGGACGCACATAGTGGCGTCCTGGCCTCGGCCTTGGCCCCGAGTCCCTTACTCCCCACGAGGGGGCATGCAAGAGAATGGGGGAAGTAAGCCGCTCGACTTATTAGTACTGGTTAGCTTAACGCGTTACCGCGCTTACACACCCAGCCTATCAACGTGGTAGTCTTCCACGAGTCTTCAGGGGCTTGCGCCCGGGATACCTGGTCTTGAGGTCGGTTTCCCGCTTAGATGCTTTCAGCGGTTATCCAATCGGCACATGGCTACCCAGCGATGCCTCTGGCGAGACAACTGGTACACCAGCGGTGCCTCCAACCCGGTCCTCTCGTACTAAGGTCAGAGCCTCTCAAGTATCCTACGCCCACAGCAGATAGGGACCAAACTGTCTCACGACGTTTTGAACCCAGCTCGCGTACCGCTTTAATTGGCGAACAGCCAAACCCTTGGGACCTGCTCCAGCCCCAGGATGCGATGAGCCGACATCGAGGTGCCAAACCTCCCCGTCGATGTGAACTCTTGGGGGAGATAAGCCTGTTATCCCCGGAGTACCTTTTATCCGTTGAGCGATGGCCCTTCCATTCAGGACCACCGGATCACTATGACCTGCTTTCGCACCTGCTCGACCTGTCGGTCTCGCAGTCAAGCTCCCTTATGCCATTGCACTCGACGCCCGGTTTCCAATCGGGCTGAGGGAACCATCGCGCGCCTCCGTTACTTTTTGGGAGGCGACCGCCCCAGTCAAACTACCCACCAGACAGTGTCCCAGTCCCGGCTGACGAGACGTGGTTAGACACCAGAAATCAACAGGGTGGTATTTCACCGTTGCCTCCACCGAACCTAGCGGCCCGGCTTCAAAGGCTCCCACCTATCCTACACAGTCAATCCCTAGTGTCACTGTCAAGTTGTAGTAAAGGTTCACGGGGTCTTTCCGTCTTGCTGCGGGTAAACTGCATCGGCACAGCTATTTCAATTTCGCTGAGTCCCTCTCCGAGACAGTGCGGAAGTCGTTACTCCATTCGTGCAGGTCGGAACTTACCCGACAAGGAATTTCGCTACCTTAGGACCGTTATAGTTACGGCCGCCGTTTACTGGGGCTTCGGATCATCGCTTCGCCTTGCGGCTGACGAATCCCCTTAACCTTCCAGCACCGGGCAGGAGTCAGACCCTATACGTCGGCTTGTCGCCTTCGCAGAGTCCTGTGTTTTTGGTAAACAGTCGCTACCGCCATTTCTCTGCAACCTCTCTCGGCTTCGGCTGTACGCCTACACCTACCAGAGGCCCACCTTCTTCCGAAGTTACGGTGGAAATTTGCCTAGTTCCTTGGAGGAGAGTTCTCTCAAGCGCCTTAGGATTTTCTCCTCACCCACCTGTGTCGGTTTGCGGTACGGACACCCTGCAGACTCCCTGCGGGACTTTTCTTGGAAGCCGAGCATCAGCGACTTACCCCTTGCGGGGCGCCATGGGGTCTCGGGGATAGCTGCCGCGCCTTTATTCGTACGCGACACCCCTACGCCTTTAGACTGACACAACCACCGGTCAGCTCGCCTAGCTTTCTCCGTCCTCCCTCAGTTCAACGTCTGCAAGATGGCGCAGGAATATTAACCTGCTTGCCATCACCTACGCCTTTCGGCCTCGGCTTAGGACCCGGCTAACCCTGGGAAGATTAACTTGACCCAGGAAACCTTGGGTTTACGGCGAGGGGGTTTCTCACCCCCTTTATCGCTACTCATTTCGGCATCAGCACTCCCAGTCGCTCCAGCGGCCCTTTCGGTCCACCTTCGCTGCAACTGGGACGCTCCCCTACCGCCATACATGCCTGGCATGCATGACCCGAAGCTTCGGCACTAGTCTTGAGCCCCGTTACATTTTCGGCGCGGCCTGTCTTGACCAGTGAGCTATTACGCTTTCTTTAAAGGATGGCTGCTTCTAAGCCAACCTCCTGGTTGTCAATGACCTGCCACATCCTTTCTAGTGTTCACTTAGACTAGATTTGGGGGCCTTAGCTGTCGGTCTGGGTTATTCCCCTCTTGCCAATGGACGTTATCACCCACTGACTGCGTCCCGGGATAACAATTGCCGGCATTCGGAGTTTGATACGGTTTGGTAATCTGGTGAGACCCCTAGCCGTTTCAGTGCTCTACCTCCGGCATTGAATTACCCGAGCCGATACCTAAATATCTTTCGGGGAGAACCAGCTATCACGGAGTTTGATTGGCCTTTCACCCCTACACACAGCTCATCCCAGAAATTTTCAACTTTCATGAGTTCGGTCCTCCATGCGGTGTTACCCGCACTTCAACCTGGCCATGTGTAGATCACCCCGCTTCGGGTTATAATACACGCAACTTAGCGCCCTATTCGGACTCGCTTTCGCTCCGGCTCCACCTAACGGCTTAGCCTCGCTACGTATATTAAGTCGCCGAATCATGATGCAAAAGGTACGCTCTCGCACTGGCTTGCGCCGTAGTGCTCGAACTGCTTGTAGACATGCGGTTTCAGGTTCTTTTGACTCCCCTCACCGGGGTTCTTTTCACCTTTCCCTCGCGGTACTTGTTCACTATCGGTCGCCAAGGAGTATTTAGGCTTACCGGATGGTCCCGGCAGATTCAGACAGGATTGCACGTGTCCCGTCTTACTTGGGTAACCCGCTCAGCTCCAGTTGGCTTTCGTGTACGCGACTATCACGCTCTTTGGTGCGTCTTTCCAGGACGCTTCCACTAGCCCTCCAGAGTCCTACCGCGGACCCGCTACCCCATCGCCATTTGCATGGCGCTGGTTTGGCCTCTTCCCATTTCGCTCGCCACTACTTTGGGAATCACTCATTGTTTTCTCTTCCTCAGGGTACTGAGATGTTTCACTTCCCCTGGTTTGCTCTGCAAACCTATGAATTCAGTTTGCAGTAACGCAGCTATTCGCCGCGCTGGGTTTCCCCATTCGGACATCTCCGGATCAACGTTTGGTTGGCAACTCCCCGAAGCTTTTCGCAGCCACCCACGTCCTTCATCGCCTCTTGGCACCTAGGCATCCACCGCACGCCCTTAGTAGCTTACTTGCCCTAATCTCTTGTCTAACGCCCGCCTCCCGGCGGATTTTCGAAACTCGGAGACCAAGGCCCAGACCTCTGCTCTTCGCTAGCAGGCCCGGAAGACATTCTTTATTGCTGTTTCTCTAACTGCTTCTTCATGTGTGGGAGACTTCGTTCCCCTCTACCCGGCTGCCTCGCGGCGCCTGGTAAAGCAGATTTCGAAGTCGGCACTTCTGTCGAGAACTTCACTCAGCAGAAATTGCAACTTACCCTTCGTATGCACTTGTCAAAGAACGTCCCTGCGACTTCCAGGAAACTTGTGGAGCTGATCGGGTTCGAACCGACGACATCCAGCTTGCAAAGCTGGCGCTCTCCCAGCTGAGCTACAGCCCCGACTCTCGCGTCAGCACCATTCACCCTTTCGCTTCCCTCCAGTGAGGAAAGAAGAGTGGTGGGCCTAGGTGGACTTGAACCACCGACCTCGCGCTTATCAGGCGCGCGCTCTAGCCAGCTGAGCTATAGGCCCAGGGGGGCTAAAGCATCGGCGAACCCTACAGCGTCCTTCATTCTCAAAGAGCCGAGCTGCCTTCGCTCGGTCCTTCAAAACCAAACAGCAAGCCCGAAGTTCATAATGGATTGTTTACCGGAAACATTGACCTAGTTAGACCTGACAGCCCGAAGGCTGCTGGTGTTGCCTACTCTCCCGAAGGATGAGTCCAACACCCGGTCTCCTTAGAAAGGAGGTGATCCAGCCGCAGGTTCCCCTACGGCTACCTTGTTACGACTTCACCCCAGTTACCGAGCACTCCTTGGGCATCTCTTGGTGAGATGACTTCTGGAGCAATCGACTCCCATGGTGTGACGGGCGGTGTGTACAAGGCCCGGGAACGTATTCACCGCAGCGTGCTGATCTGCGATTACTAGCGATTCCGCCTTCATGGAGTCGAGTTGCAGACTCCAATCTGAACTGAGACCGGTTTTCTGCGATTAGCTCCCCCTCGCGGGTTTGCAGCGCTCTGTACCGGCCATTGTAGCACGTGTGTAGCCCTGGTCATAAAGGCCATGAGGACTTGACGTCATCCCCACCTTCCTCCGGTTTAACACCGGCAGTCCCTCTAGAGATCCACTTGCGTGGCAACTAAAGGCGAGGGTTGCGCTCGTTGCGGGACTTAACCCAACATCTCACGACACGAGCTGACGACAGCCATGCAGCACCTGTCTCTCGGTTCCCTTGCGGGCACTCCCTCATCTCTGAAGGATTCCGAGGATGTCAAGACCAGGTAAGGTTCTGCGCGTTGCGTCGAATTAAACCACATGCTCCACCGCTTGTGCGGGCCCCCGTCAATTCCTTTGAGTTTTAGTCTTGCGACCGTACTTCCCAGGCGGAGAACTTAATGCGTTAGCTACGGCACCGCGGGGGTCAACTCCCACGACACCTAGTTCTCATCGTTTACGGCGTGGACTACCAGGGTATCTAATCCTGTTTGCTACCCACGCTTTCGCGTCTCAGCGTCAGTTACCGTCCAGGTGGCCGCCTTCGCCACCGGTGTTCCTCCCCATATCTACGAATTTCACCTCTACTTGGGGAATTCCGCCACCCTCTCCGGCACTCAAGCTCTGCAGTTTCGGGCGCACTTCCTCAGTTGAGCTGAGGGCTTTCACACCCGACTTGCAAAGCCGCCTACACGCGCTTTACGCCCAATAATTCCGAACAACGCTTGCACCCTCTGTATTACCGCGGCTGCTGGCACAGAGTTAGCCGGTGCTTCTTCTCCCGGTACCGTCAAGGCAAAGCGTATTAGGCTTTACGGTTTCGTCCCGGTCGAAAGTGCTTTACAATCCAAAGACCTTCATCACACACGCGGCGTTGCTGCGTCAGGCTTTCGCCCATTGCGCAAAATTCCCCACTGCTGCCTCCCGTAGGAGTCTGGACCGTGTCTCAGTTCCAGTGTGGCTGATCGTCCTCTCAGACCAGCTACCCGTCGTCGCCTTGGTGGGCCATTACCCCGCCAACTAGCTGATGGGCCGCGGACTCATCTGGTTGTGATAGCTTGTATACAGAGGCCACCTTTTCCCTCAGTCTCCGAAGAGACCGTGGGCTTATCCGGTATTAGCCAATCTTTCGACTGGTTATCCCAGGCATCCAGGCAGATTATCCACGTGTTACGCACCCGTGCGCCGCTCTACTAAGGGTTGCCCCTATTCGCGCTCGACTTGCATGTGTTAGGCACGCCGCCAGCGTTCGTTCTGAGCCAGGATCAAACTCTCCAATTGTATTCTTGGTTTGCTTGAACCGGCGTTCCCCGAGACCCGGCTAAGGAGTCTCGGCTCGCTGATTCGTCGGCACTTCCCTTCTCGCTGCGCTTTTCAGCGCTGCTCTTGAAGGTGAAGATGCCCTCAAAAAATTGACTGCGGTTTCCGCAATCCATTACTGCTTGGGCTTGCTATTTGGTTTTCAAAGACCGAGCCGCTTGT
>NZ_RAWM01000234.1 GCF_003668875.1 Corallococcus interemptor
CCCCCCGCCCCGGCCGCCTGCCCGGCTGCTCCCGGAAAGCCCCGCGAAACCCTGGCAAGGGATTTGAATAACCCCAGCCCCGGGTAGCAGGACGGGAACCTTGGGGGTGGGGCGTGGCGGCGACGGCGGATGGGGTGCAGGCGGGGAGTTGGGCGCAGCAGGCTTCTTTCTACACGTCACCGGCTTCGGTGGCGCTGCTCATGCTGAACCTGCTGGACGGGCTGTTCACGCTGCTCTTCCTGCAGCTGGGGGTGGCGGAGGAACTCAACCCGGTGATGCGCGTGGCGTACGAGCAGTCACCGCTGCTCTTCATGTTCTCCAAGCTGCTCATCGTGAACGCGGGGCTGTGCCTGCTGTGCCTGCACCGCCGGCTCAAGGCCAGCCGCTTCGCCATCCGCGCGGGCGCCGTCGTCTACGCCATCATCGTCGTCTACCACCTGGCCTTCCTCACCCACCTGGTGAGTCACTGGCCCTTCGGGGCATGACGGCTTAGGGCCCAGTGAACGGTCCCCGGCGCGGCAGGTAGGGGGTGCTTGCTTTTCACCTCCGGTCTGTCCCAGGCTTCCCCATAGCTCCGGCCTTCCAGGTTCGGGGGGGGACCATGAACATCACCGACGTCCGGGTGTTTCCGGTCGAAGAGGACAAGCTCAAGGCGTACGTCACCATCACCCTGGATCACTGCTTCGTCGTGCGCGACTTAAAGGTGATCCACGGCTCCACCGGGCTCTTCATCGCGATGCCCGCGAAAAAACGGAAGGACGGGACCTACAAGGACATCGCCCATCCGTTGAACGCGGACACGCGAAGCCAGATGGAGCGCGTCATCCTGATTGAGTACGAGAAACACCTTCACCAGGCGCAGGACGGGACGCTTGGCCCCGTGGCCGCGGAACTCGACTAACGAACTTCCCTTCGGGGCGCGCACGGGTTAGTCAGCGCCCCCATGCAGCCGTCGCGTGACTTCAAGGTGTTCGCCGGGAACTCCAACCCGGCGTTGGCGCAGCGCATCTGCGAGTACCTCCAGCGTCCCCTGGGCAAGGCGACGGTGGACACGTTTTCCGACGGGGAGATCCACGTCGAGATCGGCGAGAACGTGCGTGGACAGGACGTCTTCATCGTCCAGTCCACGTGCCCGCCGACGAACCACCACCTGATGGAACTGCTCATCATGTGCGACGCCCTCAAGCGGGCGAGCGCCGGCTCCATCACCGCGGTGATGCCGTACTACGGGTACGCGCGGCAGGACCGGAAGGTGGCCGCCCGCACGCCCATCACCGCGAAGCTGGTGGCGGACATGCTGGAGGTCGCGGGGGTCAACCGCGTCGTCTCCATGGACATGCACGCCGGGCAGATCCAGGGCTTCTTCAACATGCCCTCGGACCATCTCTATGGCTCGCCGGTGTTCCTGGAGGACATCCGCAAGCGCTTCCCGGAGTCGAGCGAGCTGGTCATCGTCAGCCCGGACGCCGGCGGCGTGGAGCGCGCGCGCGCCTACTCCAAGCGGCTGAACACGGGCCTGGCCATCATCGACAAGCGCCGCCCGCGCCCCAACGCCTCGGAGGTCATGAACCTCATTGGCGACGTGAAGGGCAAGGACGCCATCCTGGTGGACGACATGGTGGACACCGCGGGCACGCTCGCCCAGGCGGCGCTCGCGCTGAAGGACAAGGGCGCGCGCCGGGTGCTCGCGTACGCGGTGCACCCCATCCTCTCCGGCCCGGCCATCCAGCGCATCACCGACTCCGTCCTGGAGGAGGTCGTCTTCACGGACACGGTGCCGCTGGCGGCCAACGCCAAGGCGTGCCCGAAGATCCGCGCCCTGCAGACGGACGCCCTCTTCGGGGAGGCCATCGCGCGCATCCACCGCGCGGACTCGCTGAGCTCGCTGTTCGTCTAGGCACAAGTCCGCCCGGAAGCCGGGCGGCTTGACGAAGGACCCTTGGGGCTGGCATGTCCGGCCCCCTCCACCGGTTCCATGGGCCCTTCACACGGCCCGGGCGCCGTCTTCGGGGCCCACCATGGGGGTGGGATGCCGAGGGCGCCCAGGACGCCGGTGAACCCCGCAGTCCCCACTGAAAAGAGCTTTCTTCCATGGCCACCGACAAGAGCACCCTCGAAGCGCAGGCCCGCGACAACTCCGGCAAGGGCGTTGCCCGCCGCCTGCGTGCGTCCGGCCAGGTTCCCGCCGTCGTCTACGGCAAGCACCTGAAGGCGCCGATCCACATCTCCGTGGACCCCAAGGCCATGCGCGCGGCCATCAACACGCCGCACAAGCTGAACACGCTCATCCAGCTGAAGCTGGCGGGCAATGATCAGCAGGTCCTCCTGAAGGACTACCAGATGGATCCGCTGACCCGCGACATCCTGCACGCGGACTTCATCGCCGTGACCGACAAGGAGCAGGTCAAGGTGAACCTCCCCGTGGTGCTCACCGGCAAGGCCGCGGGCGTGGCGGACGGCGGTCTGCTCACCCAGATCCGCCGCAACCTGGAGGTCTGGGCGCTCCCCGGCGCCATCCCGCTCCAGATTGAAGTGGACGTCACCAACCTGAAGATCGCGGAAGCCATCCACGTCAACGACGTGAAGCTCCCCGAGGGCGTGTCCGTGAAGACGCACGTCAACTACACCATCGCGGTGCTCTCCGCGCCGGAAGCGGCGGAGGCGGCTCCGGCGGCGGCCGCGGCGGCTGCTGCTCCTGCGGCGGCGGGCAAGGCGGCTCCGGCGGGCGACGCGAAGGCGGCCCCCGCGGCCGCGGCGAAGGCCCCGGCGAAGAAGTAGTCCCCTTCCGCCGTCCGGTGTCTCCTTTCGCGGGGCGGGCCTCTTCCAGGGCCTGCCCCGCTGTCTTTTCCGGCCTCGCTTCGTGGGGCCTTGGGTTCGGAGCCTTCCATGAAGCTCATCTGCGGGCTGGGCAACCCCGGGCGCGAGTACGAGCGCCACCGCCACAACGTCGGGTTCATGGTGGTGGACGCGCTGCTCGCGCGCGCCCGCGCGGAGCTCACCCAGGACAAGTTCCAGGCGCGGGTGGGCCAGGGCAGCCTGGGCGGCGAGCGCATCCTCTTCGTGGAGCCGCAGACGTTCATGAACCTGTCCGGCCGCTCCGTGGCGGAGGCCGCGCGCTTCTACAAGGTCGCCGTGCAGGACGTGCTGGTGGTGCACGACGAGCTGGACCTGCCCTTCGGGAGGCTGCAGCTCAAGGCGGGCGGCGGCGCGGGCGGGCACAACGGCCTCAAGAGCATGGTGCAGTGCCTGGGCGAGGACGCCTTCATCCGCGTGCGGGTGGGCATTGGCAAGCCGGAGGGCCCCAACGCCAAGGAGCGCGTGGCGGGCTACGTCCTGTCCAACTTCGACGACGGTGAGCGCCGCCAGCTGGAGGAGCTCATTGGCAAGGCGGCGGACATGGCGGAGAGCTGGGTGCGGGACGGGCTCGCCACGGCGATGAACCGCCACAACCGCCGGGCCTGAAGCGCCGGCCGGCCGCTTGCCCTCCTCCCTTCGCTTGACTTTCCAGGAGGGGTCCTCTTAGAAGCCCCTTCCCCCGGAGTGCGTCCCACGCATTCTCCGGTGGATGTTCTTTCAAAGCTTCCCGTGTTCACGCACGGGCCAAGGCGCGACGGTGACGGGCGCGCGAGAGGATTTCCCGTCCCCGGTGGTGGCCTTCGAGGGCTACCGGCCGTTTCCCCGCTCTCCGGATGGTCCGGAGGGCACTCGACCCCAAGGGGAGAGAAACATGGCAGAGACGCAGGCCGCCAAGCGGCTTCGTGAGTACGAGACCATCTTCCTGGTCAAGCCGGACCTGACCGACGACAACGTGGACAAGCTGAAGGAGCGCGTCCGCGGCATCGTTTCGCGTGAGGGCGGCAAGGTCCTCCGCTTCACGGTGTGGGGGAAGAAGAAGACCCTGTTCCCCGTCGCCAAGCAGCCGCGCGCCATCTACGTCCACACCAGCTTCCTGGGTGACGGCAAGCTGGTGGCGGAAATCGAGCGCAACCTGCGCAACATCGACGAGGTCACCCGCTACATCTCCGTGAAGATCGCGGACGAGGTGGACCCCGAGTCGCGTCCGGTGCTCGAGGACCTGAAGCTGGCCGGCGACGTCGAGGAGACCCGTCCGGGCGCTCCCGCCGAGCGCGAGGGTGGCGGCTTCCGGAGCGAGGCCCCGGAGTTCGCGGCTGTCGATTCGGAAGAGGATTCCCCGGAGGAGGCGTAAGCCTCTTCTGACGGGTCATTCCCCCAACCTTCCAGGAAACGAGAACGTTCATGAGCAACGGCATGGATAGCAAGCAGGGCGCGGGCGCTTCCCGCGGCCCCGGTGGTGGCGGTGGCGGCTACGGCGGCGGTTCGCGCGGTGGCGACCGTGGCGGTGATCGCGGCGGTGACCGCGACCGTGGTGGTGATCGTGGCGACCGCGGCGGCATGGGCGGCGACGACGACAAGCGCGGTGGTCGCGGCTTCGGCCGCAAGAAGGTCTGCCGGTTCTGCGCGGAGAAGAACGCGTCGGTGGACTTCAAGGACCAGGCGACGCTGAAGTACTTCGTCACCGAGCGCGGCAAGATCATCCCCCGCCGCATCTCCGGCAACTGCGCGAAGCACCAGCGTGAGGTGGCGGTGGCCATCAAGCGCGCCCGCGGCATCGCGCTCCTCCCCTACAACGCAGTGGTCGGCTAGTCGCCGGTCCGCAACACAGGAGACAGAAACATGAAGGTCATTCTGCGTGAGGACATCGACAACCTCGGCAAGTCCGGCGAGCTCGTCACGGTGAAGGACGGCTTCGGCCGCAACTTCCTGCTGCCGCGCAAGAAGGCGGTCCTGGCCAGCGAGCAGAACCTGCGTCAGCTGGAGCACGAGAAGTCCGTGCAGACGGCGCGCAACGCCAAGCTGAAGGGCGCCGCCGACGAGCAGGCCAAGAAGCTGGGCGCCGTCAAGGTCACCATCAAGCGCAAGGTGGGCGAGCAGGACAAGCTGTTCGGCTCCGTCACGGTGCTGGACATCGCCGAGGCGCTCGCGGCCCAGGGCCAGCAGGTGGATCGCCGCCAGCTGCACCTGGCCGAGCCCATCAAGTCGCTGGGCAGCTACGACGTGGAGCTGCGCCTGCACCGCGAGGTGACGGCGAAGATCAAGGTCGACGTGGTGGCCGAGTAGTCCACCGCTTCACCTGAAGCGCTCCATCGCTTCAAGCAAGAGGGCCGTCCGGGCAACCGGGCGGCCCTTTTCGCGTCTGGCGGGCCCTGTTGCGTCCGCTTCGCGCCGCGCCCGGTCCGTTCCACGGCATCCGCGTGGAGCCAGCGCGTCCCCCGTGGGTATCTCAGCCGCGGACACCGCCTGGAGGTCCCACCGCATGAGCGCCGCCACC
>NZ_RAWM01000235.1 GCF_003668875.1 Corallococcus interemptor
CTCACCAGCCATCCCCGTCGACGGCGTTTCCCACCCAGGCAGGTTCTGTGATGACCTATCGAGATGGGATTAGTCAGCTTAATAGCCCAATCCTCGACCATACAAAATTGCCGGAGTTTTCCGCCCGGCGTTGACTCATACAGGGGGTCCTATCGCATAACCTCCCGCGTCCAGACAGGAGTGCGGGAATGAACAGCCATTGGTCAAAGCCGTTGCAGCAATGGGTGGTTTTGACACTCGCCGTGGTGTTGGGTGGTTGTGATTTCGGTCTCGGGAACAAGCCCGACGTTCCGCCTTCGCCCCCCTCCGCGCCCCAGCAGGTGGTCGCGCAGGCGGGGGATGCCTCCGCGCTGGTGACGTGGACCGTGCCCGCGAACGATGGCGGCAGCCCTGTGCTGTACTACGTCGTGAGCTGCGTCCCGGATTGCGGCGGCCAGTTGGTGAAGGCACCTGACACGCAGACCCTGGTGCGAGGCCTGACCAACGGCTTGACGTACACCTTCAGGGTCTCGGCGGTGAGCGCGCTGGGCGAAGGTCCGGCCTCCGTGGAGACGGAGCTGATGACGCCGCAGGCGGGCTTGCGCATCCCGAATCCCACGGTGCCAGGGAGACTGCGCTCGGTGGTGCCCACGGCGGGCAATGCTCAGGCGTTCGTCAGCTGGGTGGCGCCCGCGAGCTTCGGCGGCCGGCCCCTGTCGTACATCAAGGTGACGGCGGAGCCCGGGGGCATCACGAAGACGGTGACCGCCCCGGCGTCGGGCATCCTCATCGAGGGACTCACCAACGGCACCGCCTACACCTTCACCCTTGTCGCAGCCAATGAGGTGGGTGAAGGGCCTTCTGTGCGCACCTCAACGCCAGTGACGCCGCGTCCTGGCGGGGCCCCGACGAACTGGGTGATGGGCTACTGGGTGGGCTACGCGCATGGCCTGTACCCCCCGGAGTCGGTGGACATGTCATTGCTGACGCATGTGGTGGTGGGCCGCATCATCCCGAAGATTGACGGCACGCTGAAACCCATCGCCTTTGACTACAGCGAGATTGAAGGCCCCAAGGCTGCGAAGGTCCTGGCGCGGCGGGCCCACGAAGCCGGCAAGAAGGCGCTGCTGATGCTGGGCGGCGAGGGCGAGCACGCAGGCTTCAAAGGCGCGACGGAGACACTCGAGAAGCGCCGCAACTTCGTGAAGAGGCTCATCGAGGTCATGCACGAGCTGGAGTTCGACGGCATCGACGTGGACTGGGAGCCCATCGAGCTAAACAAGGGGGACGGCCCGCCGCTGCTGGCGTTGCTGGACGAGCTGCGCGCCGCGGACGAGAAGATCCTCATCACGGTGCCCGTGGGCTGGGTGAACGCCAACTTCCCGCTGAACGCGGAGGAAGCGGAGTTTCACCGGCAGCTCGCGGCCCGCGTCGACCAGATGAACATCATGGCCTACAAGATGAGCGGCAACTGGCCTCAGTGGGACAGCTGGCATTCCAGCGCGTTGTTTGGCGAGGGCGGAGGCCACCCCACCTCCGTCTCCAGCTCGGTGCAGGCCTTCATCAACGCGGGCGTCCCTCCGCAGCGAATGGGCGTGGGGATTGGCTTCTTCGGCTCCTGCTGGAAGTGCGTCACGCAGCCGCGTCAGCCGCTGGACGATTTCAAGGAGTGCAAGCCGATTGAGGAGAAGAGCGACAACGCGATGAGCTACTTCAACATCATGTCGCTCTACATCGATAAGGACTACGACGGCTTGCACTGGGACGAGGAAGCCAAGGTGCCCTACCTCAGCTACCCCAATGCCTTCGGCCCGCAGGCGTGCAACTACATCTCCTACGAGAACGTCGCCTCCATCTCGGAGAAGGGCCGCTGGGCGCGGGAGAAGGGCCTGGGTGGCGCCATCATCTGGACCATCAACCAGGGCCACTTCCCCAACGCCCCGATGGGTGAGAGGGATCCGCTGCTGAAGGCCACGCACTCGGCCTTCCTGAAGCCCTAGATGTAGCGGGCCTCGAAGAGCTGCCGCAGCGCCGGTTCGGTGCGCAGCAGCTCCAGCGTGAGGGCGGCGTGGTTGGGGACGTAGCCATTGCCCACGAGCATGGTGACGTCCTTGCCCACGCCCTCCGCGCCCAGGGCCGCCGTGGTGAAGCTGGTGGCCATGGAGAAGAAGATGACCGTGCCGCCGTCCTTCACGGACAACAGCGACGCCATCTCCGTGTTGCCCACGCTGGCGCAGTTGACCACCAGGTCGCAGAGCTGACCGCCCGTCGCCTTCTGCACCGCCTCCATCACGTCCACGCCCTGGGTGGCGTCCACCTTCAGGGCCTCGTCACACAGGCCGATGGCGGACAGCGCGTCCAGCGCCTTCTGGGAGATGTCCAGGGCCAGCAGCTTGCCGCGGCTCTCCAGGCTGCGGCGGGCCTGCGCCAGGCACAGCGCGCCGCTCTTGCCCGCGCCCAGCACCGCCACCGTCATGCCCGGGCGCACGTGGCGCGCCACCAGCGCGGGCGCGCCGCACACGTCCAGGGCCGCCAGGGCCAGCGTGTCCGGCATGTCCGAAGGCAACTTCGCGTAGATGCCGCTGGCGAAGAGCAGCGCGTGGCCGCGGATGTCCACGCGGTCGATGTCCGCGTGCACCGCCTTCACCTCTTCGATGACGAGCGGCGTGAGCGTCAGGCTCACCAGCGTGGCGATGCGGTCCCCCGGCTTGAGCACGCCGTTGGCGGGGTGCTTCAAGCCCAGCTCCTTCACGCGGCCAATGAGCATGCCGCCGGAGCCGGTGACGGGGTTCTGCATCTTGCCGCGCTCCCGGACGATGTCCTGGATGCGGGACGCGATGCGCGCGGGGTCTCCGCCCACGTCGTCCTTGATCTGCTTGAAGGACGCGGCGTCGATGTTGAGGCTCTCCACGTCGATGAGCAGCTCCGCCTCGCGGCACGGCAGCGAGGGGTCCAGCTTGCGAGCGCGCTGCGGCAGCACGCCCTTCTCTCCGACGACGCGCGACAGTCCGTAGGTATCCATGGCGTCCCCCTTATCAGTCCCGCGCCAGCAGCGGCACCAGCACCGACAGCGACCGCTCGAAGCGGTACGACACGCCGGAGTGCCCGTCCTCGAACTCCTCGTGCGCCACGTCCACGCCGCCGGCCTTCAGGTCGTCCGCCACCATGCGCGTGCCCCAGCGCAGGTTGAACTCGTCGCGCGTGCCGGCGTCCAGGTAGACCGTCTTGAGCTTGCGGAACGAGTCCATGAACTTGGGCACGAAGCGCACGGGGTCGTGCACCAGCCACCGGTTCCACACGTCCAGGCGCAGCTTCGCGTTGTGCTGCTCGAAGGGCAGCTCCAGGTTGAGCGGCTCGCCCTTCTTGGGTGAGTAGGCCGCCGCCATGGCCAGGATGTTGATGACCGGGAAGTCGTCGCCGCGCACCTTGGTGGCGCTCGCGCGCTGGCGCAGGTCCGTCACCCACGCCTCCACGCCGCCGGCCTTCATCAGCGCGGTGGCGGCCTTGGGCAGGTCCGGCAGGTACGAATATTCGAAGTAGGAATCCGGCGCGTGCGCGCCCACCAGGGAGAACACTTCCGGGTGGTAGCGGCCCATCACCAGCGCGCCGTAGCCGCCGGAGCTGTGGCCCACCACCGCGCGGGACGCGGCCTTGGGCAGCGTGCGGAAGGTCTTGTCCACGAACCCGACGACGTCCTTGATCAGGTAGTCGCGGTAGCGGCCAATGGCGTCGCTGTTCACCCACTGGCTGCCGCCCAGCTTCGTCCACGCGTCCGGGAACACGCCGATGACGGGCGGGATGGCGCCCTGCTCGATGAGCGCGTCCAGGCGCTCCGGAACGGTGGGCGAGAAGCCGGACGCGTTGGTCCACGAGCCGCCGCCGTTGCCGAAGGCGTGCAGGAAGTAGACGACGGCGTAGCGCTGCGTGCCCGCCGCGTAGCCCGGCGGCAGGTACACGGTGAGCCGGCGGCGGGCCGGATCTCCCAGTGGGTTGTTCTCCAGCGCGGGGGAATGCACTTCACGCGTCTCGAGCACGCCCTTCATCGTTCCCTCTCCTGGTCGCGGTGCGCCGCGCGCTCTAGGCGCTGGAGCCCGGGTGCTTGCCGAACAGCTTCATCACCTGCTGCAGGTCCTCCCACGCCTTGCGCTTCTCCGCGCTGTTGCGCAGGAGGTACGCGGGGTGGAAGGTGGGCATGAGCTGGATGCCCTCGTATTCGCGCCACTGCCCCCGCATGCGGGTGATGGGGGTGGTGTCCCGGAGCAGCGTCTGCGCCGCGAACTTGCCCAGCGCGACGATGACCTTCGGCTGGATGGCGAGCAACTGCGAGCGCAGGAAGGGTTCGCACGCGGCGATCTCATCCGGCTCCGGGTTGCGGTTGCCGGGCGGGCGGCACTTCACGACGTTGGCGATGTAGACGTCGTTGCGGCTGAAGCCCATGGCGCCGATCATCTTGGTGAGCAGGTCCCCGGCGGGGCCCACGAAGGGCACGCCCTGGAGGTCCTCGTTCTCACCGGGGCCCTCGCCCACGAACACCAGGTCCGCGCGAGGGTTGCCGGAGCCGAACACGATGTTCTTGCGGCTCGTGCACAGCTTGCAGCGGCGGCAGTCGCCCAGCTCGCGGCGGATCTGATCCAGCGTGGGGCGCTCGCCCTCCACGACGCCGGGCAGCGCGCCGTTGTAGCGGGGCGTGGACTTCGGCACGTCCAGGAGCATGGCTGGAGCCGGCGCCGACGCGGCGCGGGGAGCCGGAGGCGGCGCGGCCAAGGGGGCGCGGGGTGCGGCGGGAGGCGGCGTGGCGGCGGCCAGCGGACGGGGCGCGCCCAGGGGCTGCTTCATCGCGGCGTGCAGCGCGTCACGCGACGGCGACTC
>NZ_RAWM01000236.1 GCF_003668875.1 Corallococcus interemptor
GGGCTGGGGCCGGTGGGTGCTGGGCGGGTGGCTGCTGTTCGTGCTCTGGCTCAGCGTGGGGTACGCGCGGCTGCCCGACGTGAGCGGGCTGCGCACGGAGAACCCGCGCACCACCGCGCTCATGGAGCAGCGGGCCGAGGAGGCGAATGCGGAGGGCAGGAAGCCCCGCGTGCGACAGGCCTGGGTGTCCCTGGGCGCGGTGGCCCCGCACGCGGTGGACGCCGTGCTCATCTCCGAGGACGCGCGCTTCTACCGGCACGAAGGCGTGGACTGGAAGGAGGTGGAGAACTCCATCGACCAGTCCGTGCGCGAGGCCCGGCTGGGGCGCGGCGCCTCCACCCTCACGCAGCAGCTGGCGAAGAACCTCTACCTCTCCACGGACCGCAGCCTGCTGCGCAAGGCCAAGGAGTTCGTGCTCGCGCGCCGGCTGGAGGAGCACCTGTCCAAGCAGCGCATCCTCGCGCTGTACCTGAACGTCGTGGAGTGGGGGCCGGGGGTGTATGGCATCGAGGCGGCGGCCCGTGAGCACTTCGGCACGTCGGCGCGGGCGCTCACCGTGGCTCAGGGCGCGATGCTCGCGGCCATGCTGCCCGCTCCCCGCCGCTGGCTGCCCGCCCAGCGCCCGGAGACGCTGCGCACCCGCGCCGGTGTCATCCTGACGCGGCTGGAGCGCGAAGGCCGCATCAGCGCGGCGCAGGCCCGTGAAGCCCAGGCCGAGCTGTCGCGCTTCTTCGGCGTGTCGCCCGCGTCCGAGGCCATCGCCCGGCTGCCCGCGGAGAGCTGAGCCGCCAGAGCTTCAGCGTGGCCAGGAGTTCCAGCACCGTCAGGCCCTCTCCCGCATGGTCCAGGGCAGGGACGACACCAACCGCGCTGTACCCGAGCTGCGCGGCGGCCAGCTTCGCGTCCGCAAACTGGCCATCGTCTTGCCAAGCAGGAGCACCGTTGGCTTGGCGGAAGATTTGCGCCGCCTTGGCGATGCCAATGCCTCAATTGGAAATCATTGCATTTCCAAGAGGGGAGCCTGGAAGGGGGGCTGGGCGGTACGGATTCTCCACAGCGTTTTCCTCCTCGCTCGTTCATTCAGTGGATGACCCAGGCGGATGCTCACCGCTCTGGGGCTCACCCGCGGTCTTGAGTGTCAGGGGGATGACCATGTCAGGCGCACGAAGCGTTGCGGTGCTGTGCGTGGTGCTGGGTGGGATGGGAGGCTGTGCGGCGGGGAACCACGCGGTCCCGCCTGCCAATGCATCCCAAACAGCCCGGGCGCAGGAATCGGCCCATGGTTTGTTCCATCTCGCATGGCAATACGCGGATGGTGACGGGGTACCCAAGGATGAGCATCGCGCCGCCGCGCTATTCGCGCAGGCTTGCCAAGCCGGCTTCTCCAAGGCCTGCGCTCAGCGGTGAGCGCAGGCGAATCATTGCCTTGGTAATCTTTCATACACACGTCAGGGTTTTCCGGCGGGGCGCCTCGACGGGTTTGGGCGAGCACTGCTATCACCTAAGGCCACGAACATTCGCATCGCTCAAGGGGGAGAGCGCGCCATGTCCCGTGATGTCATTGTCCATTTCAATGTGCTGCCTCACTCCACCCGCGAGCGGCTCATCGCCAGTACGAGCCCGCACTCCGCGGACGCTCCACTCTTTTCCGACAAGGACCGCACCACCCAGAAGGGATTGGCGCGGTGGTTCGTAGCGGGCTTGCTGGGGCTGGGCCACTTCTGCTTCATCGCGCTCACTGCGTTCGGAACGCCTGGCGCGCGCGGCGTCGAGGACGTGGGTTCCCTCATTGCCTACGCGTTGGACATCAGCCTGATGGTCGCGGCCGTCCTCGGCATCGCGTACCACCGCAGGCGCAGCGCGGGTCTGCCCTTCGCGCCGGGGCGCTATCTGTTCCCCCTGGAGTTCGTGGACCTCCGCGAGCCAAAGATGCGCATCCGCTCCCTGAACGGGCTCATCGAATTCAAGGGGGTGCACCAGCACATCAATGGCACCTACAGCCATACCTCCTTCTTTTTCACCTTTCAGGGAGGCGTCGTCGAGGAGTTCCAGGTCAGCGACAAGCATGACGCCGAGCGACGGCTCCAGGTATTTCAGCGCGTGCGCAAGGGAGTCGCCGGAGCACTGGAGCGGCAGGACGCCAATGCCCTCCAACAGCTCGACGTCTTCTTCGACGTACGAATGAAGGGCGGCTTCCAGGCCTTCCAGGGCAAGAGCGAGGACGCTCTCGACACGGGCCCGCGGGCATCGGGCGTGCCGAGCCGGCTGGGCCGGCGGTGGCTGACCTCTCTGACGGTGGGGGTGGTGCTGGGCATCACCGCGCTGTTGTTGAGGAACCTGGCGAGTGACCACACGGCCTTCGAGGCAGCCAGGAAGGACGGGAGTGGGGCGGCCTTCCACCAATACGTGCTCACGGGCTGGCGCTATGTCGACGAGGCAAGGCGGCTCGGCGCGGAGGCGGAGTTCACCGGCTGTGAGAAGCAGGGCGCCGAGGCCTGCTGGCTGACGTACCTGAAACGCTGGGATGGGTCGCCCCGCTCCAAGGAGGTCAGGGAGGAGCGCCTGCCGCGCGCGGCGCTCGCGGAGGCCGGCGATACCGTGTCGGCGCTGCGCCGCTTCCGCACGCGCTACCCGGCCTCCGTGGTGGACGGGGAGGCCAAGGCCCGCATCCACGAGCTGTTCGTGAAGTCCCTGGCCGAGTTCAAGGACCAGGCCTCCACCACCCATGCCGGAATCGTCCCCTTCGTGGGCGGGCTGATGGCCCATCTGGAGGCGACGGACAATCCGCAGGTGCTCCTGCGCTTCCGCCAGCAGTCCTCGCCCACGCTCGAGAAGGCCGACAAGCTGCTCGGCAAGGCCATGCGCAGGCAGGGGCGGGAAATGGCCATGGTGTCCCGCCACTTCGAGCCCCAGTACACCCAGCCCCTGGAGCAGGCCATCACCGAAGCGCTGAGCAGCGCCTTCGTGCAGATCTTCCCCACGGACCTGCTCACACTCCAGGCGGCGCCCGCCGGGCAGCCGGCGGCCGACACGACCGTACCGGTGCTGGAAATCGTCTATACGATTGGCTGGTCCGGCAATACCTACAGCTCCGTGGAGACCCGGCGTGTCTTCGTGGGCATCCAGTTCGAGTTCAGCGCGGACATGCGCGTGCCGGACCAGAAGCCGCTGCACTTCGGGCTGCGAGTCAACCCGCCCGATTTCTTCACCGTGCACTTCACGTCCAGACAGCTGGAGTTGGTGGGTCTCAATGGCAGAGGGCCCAGCGATGACGACGTGTACCGGGTGATGTCGCTGCGAGCCTTCGATCAGCTGAGCGACAAGCTGAGCCAGGTCTTCTTCCGTCCGACAAGCAAGGCCTTCCAGGCCAGCACCCTGGGCGGCTCCGAGGAGGCGCCGGAAGGCCTGCACGAGGCGCTCAGTCAGCCTTCCCCGCCTTGAGTCCCGCGCCTGGACTCCTCTACGTCGAGCCTCCTCGGCGACCCCCACCGCATGTGCTGAACTCCAGACCGAGGTTGCCGAGCGGCGTGTCCCCCAGCGCGACGTGGCGGCGGGTGCTCTCCACCACCGCGTCCAGTTCGCGCCTGCTTCAATCTCATGTTGCAACTGATGGCGCGTCAGGCCCGCACCGGATTCCTCTTGACCGCGACTATCGGCACCCTCCACGAAGGGGCCGCAAGCCCAGGCATCTCGGCCGGTGGAGCGGACGGTCAGATGACCTTCTCTTCAATCCAGCCGCTGAGCCCTGCGCTTACCGCCAGCCGCGCGAGCACTGCGGGGTCCACCACTTCGACGTCATCCGGAAGGTCAGTGGCGGCCGCGAGCTCAGGGCTTGGAGAGTGGACGACGAAGAACACCCGCCGGTAGGCCTGCTCGGAGAAATGGTGAATCGTCTCGTCCAGGTCCTTTCGTCCCGCCTTGGATTTGATCTGCACGACATAGCGGTCGCCGGTCAGCGGCTCGGTCAGCTCCATGTCGAAGGACTTCACCTGCTGCCCCAGGATGCTGGTCCGCGCCCATCCCGCATGCCGGAAGACGAGATCGACGAGTGTCTCGAAGTCCTTCCAGTGCAGTTCCCGGATGGCTGCCATCACTGCGGCCTCAAGTTCCGTGCGCTGTCGTTCGATTCGGACGGCAAGGTCGCTCCGCCTGCCCTCCAGCACCCGCTGCAAGAGCTCCTTCGCCCCGACGCTGCAGATGGTGCCGCGAAACGCCTGAAGGCTGGCGATCTTGCCCGGGAGGGTGCTCGCGACGAGTAGCCTGTCGTTCTCGGCCTTGTCGCGCCAGGGCTCCGTGCGGCGGTACTTCGAGAGGGCGTCCTGCTGGAAGGGGCCGGGCAGGACGCGCGTCCACCACAGCCGGCCCTCATGAAACGCCGTCCACACGTCGCCAGGGCCCGAGCCTGCTAGGTCTTGCAGCCTGTTGAGGTCGGTCGTGGCAACACCCTTGCTCGTCTCCGACGCGTCGAGCTGCTTCTTGAGCCTCTTCCAGTTCCCGCGATTGATGTCGGCGAGATCCTGATGGGGATAGCCCACCCGGATGCGGGCATTGGCCATGCAGTCCGCCTCCCAGCGGCCGCGCTCGCCAAGCTTGATGTAGAAGGCGTTGTGGATGGGGACGGGCACGAGAACTCCTTTCAGTGACAGGGAGGATAGAGCAAAGCGGCTCCATGCTCCGGCCGGCTTCTGGACAGCGGCCCGCGCTGGGGAGGCGTGGCGGGGAGAAGCGCTCGAGTGGGGGAG
>NZ_RAWM01000237.1 GCF_003668875.1 Corallococcus interemptor
CGCCCGCGCTGCGCCCCTCGCTGCCGCCGCGCCCGCCGCCGCCGCAGGACGACGACAAGACGCCGCCGCCCACGCGCAACCCGTTCGCGGAGCAGGAGGACACCCGCGCCTCGCCGGCCTCCGAACCCCTGGTGCAGGTGTCCGAGGACCTGCTCGCGGAGGCCCCGCCCGCGCGCATCACGCCGCCGCCGCGCCGTCCGCCTCCCGCGCCCGCGCGTCCCGGCACGCCCCCGTCCAACACGCTGCGCGCGGGTGCCACGCCCACGCGCCGTCCTCCGCCACCGCCTTCGGACGACCTGGATGAGGACGAGGACGACGACCGGCCGAAGACGGAGCTGAACACGTCGGAGAAGACGCAGATCCGTCCGGCGCCGGAGCGTCCGCGCCGCTAGCCCAGGCGCCCGGCGTCGAACAGGGGTGTCGCACTCGGGTGGGTGGGGCCCTGTCCCACCACGCGGGTCCGCGAATCCTGACCTTGCGAGGAGGACGGGTCAGGGAGAAAGTGCTCCCGTGTTGATCCCCTTCCTCGCCGCGCTCACCCTGGTGGTCGCCCAGGCGCCCGCGCCTCCCTCCTCCGCGAAACCCGTCACCGTGTTGCTGGCGCCCACGGACGTGACGCGGGGAACGCCGCGCTACCTCGTTGGAACCGCCCAGGAGCACGTGGCCGAGCAGCTCAAGGCCCGGGGCCTGGAGGTGATCCGCGTGGAGGACGTGACGCGCACGCTGCCGAAGAGGAAGCGCACGGCGATGATGCGCTGCAACCGCACGCAGCCGTCCTGCATCGCGTCGCTGGGCGTGGCGGCGAAGACGGACGTGGTGATGGTGACGGAGATTGGCCCGTACCTGAACGCGTACAAGGCGGGCGTGCGCGTGTACACGGCGCAGGACGGCGCGCCGCTGGTGGAGCAGTCCGTCCCCGGCGTGAGCGAGGACCAGGTGCTGGACGCGCTCAACAAGTCGCTGGACGTGGTGGTGCCGCGCACGCTGCGCGTCCTGCGTCCGGAGCCGGTGGCGCCGCCGGTGACGCCGCCCGTGGCGCAGCAGACGCCCAACGTGACGCCGGGGGTGAAGCAGCCGGTGCCGGGGCCGGACCTGACGCCGGGCGTGCAGCCGCCCACGGAGCTGGGGCTGACGGACACGCCGACGGTGGAGACGCCGGGACGGCGCAAGTGGGCGTGGGTGCCGGCGGCGGGCGGCGTGGTGCTCGCGGGCGTCGGGACGGTGTTCTTCGTGCAGTCGCGCGGCAAGTACAACGAGCTGACCGAGGGCACGGGGCCGCTGCCGGACGGGCAGGACGTGAAGAACTCCGGCAAGCGCGCGCAGACGATTGGCGTGGTGGGGATTGGCGTGGGCGCGGCGGCCATCGCGGCGGGCGCGCTGATGTACTTCCTGCCGGTGAAAGAGACGAACGTTCAGCCGTCCGTGACGCTCACGCCGCAAGGCGGTGGTTTGAGCCTGGCCGGGACGTGGCAGTGAGCTCGGGGAGAACCATGCGAAACCTCTGGAAGGTCGGCGCGCTGAGCGCGGTGTTCGGTGCGGTGCTCGGCATGGGTGGCTGCCAGGACTTCGACGCGGCCTATGAGGAATGCCAGGACGCGGGCCGCTGTGACGTGAAGGACGGCGGTGGTGGTGGAGATGGAGGTAGCGACGCGGGCGATGCCGGTGACGCGGGCTATGACTGCGTCCCGAGCAGCGGGCCGGACTTCCCCGACGAATTGGGGAAGGACACGGACTGCGATGGCGTGGATGGTGACCCCGCGCTGGGCTTCTTCGTGGATCCGCTGTCGGGGAGTGACGACGTGGGGACCCAGGGTACCCGGGACGCACCGCTGAAGACCGTCTCCCGAGCGCTCCAGTTGGTCGGCCAGTCCGACGGCGGCAAGAGCCTCGTGTACCTCGCGACGGGAACGTACTCCGAGCCCACGCCCCTGGAGGTCACGGTGCCCGTGTCCCTGCATGGCGGCTATGAGCACAGCGGGACGAACTGGCTGCGTCCGAAGAGTGAAGCCAGCAGTGTCCTCGTGGGCGCGCCGTACGCGGTCACGGTGCGAAACGTCATCAAGGGCCCCGTGCTCTTCGACCGGATCCACATCCGCTCGACCACGCTTGGCACCTCGGGAGCTCCGTCCGTCGCGCTTCGCGCTGTGAACGTGCAGGAGCTGCGGCTGCGCGACTCCATCGTGGAGGCGGGCCGAGGCGCGAATGGCACGGATGGCCCGGCGGGTGACGCGGGAGTGGCCGGCGGCCAGGGCTTCCCGGGCGACGACGGAACGCTCACCAACTCGCCCGAGGGCGGAGATGGAGGCATCGCGAGCTGCGAGGGCGCCTTCGAAGGCGGCCGCGGTGGTGGCGGTGGCATCCTCAACAGCGGGGGGCTCGGCGCGACCGGGACCCCGGACGTCGATGGCGGCACGGGAGGAACGCGTGGCGCGGTGGGCACCGTGGATGCATGCGTCAACAACCGCTGCAACTGCGAGGCAGGAGACGGTGGAACCGGAAGCCGCGGTCCCGATGGGCATGAGGGCACACCGGGGATGGATGGAGGCGCGGGACCGGGCCTCATGCGTCCTGAAGCGGTCTGGCAGGACCAGCAGACAGGGGCCAGCGGCCGCAATGGCGGCAACGGTGGAGGCGGAGGTGGCGGCGGTGGCGGTGGTGGCGCCTGCGAGACCGCGAGGACCGGGGTGCAGAGCCCGCGCGGTGGTGGCGGAGGCGGCGGCGGTGGCGGTGGATGCGGCGGAACCGGAGGACAAGGCGGAACGGGCGGAGGCGCCTCCATCGCCGTGATTGCGTTCAACTCGCAGCTCATCGTCGAACCCTCGTCCCGGCTGCTGACGCAGGGGGGCGGCAAGGGCGGTAACGGTGGAGCCGGAGGACAAGGCGGCGCTGGCGGGCCTGGAGGTGGCGGAGGCGGCTTCACCACCGGGTCGGGCGTCAACGGAGGAAAGAGCTACTTCACCATCAGCGGCCAGGGTGGTGGCGGTGGCGAAGGAGGCACGGGCGGCCTTGGCGGCGCGGGGGCAGGCGGTGGTGGAGGCCCCTCGGTCATCTTCTGGTGCTCGGATGCCGGCATCCTCCTGCCCGAGTCCACGCCCCTCACCCCAGGTGAGGGAGGAACGGGAGGCCTGAGCCCGGGTGGCACTCCTGGCTCGCCTGGAGTGTCGCAGCGTGACCTCGGCTGCACCTTCGTCGACGCCGGAACGCCCTGACCCACTGCGTTGCCCGCTGTGTGACAACAGCGGGTGAGAAAGCGAGACCCGGGGGCAGGTGCCTGTCTGCTTGCCCTGCGTCCCCGGGCGGCCACTTCGCTTCCCGGGTTTTCACCTGTTACGCTCCCCCGTGGTGGAGATGTCTTCCGAGCTGATCTGCGAAACCTGCGGCCTCACCGTTCCGTCCGAGACGGCGGTATGCCCTCGCGATGGCACCGTCGTGCTGTCGTCGTTCCAGCCGACTCCACCGGAACCGAAGGTCATCGTGGAGCACCCCGGTACCGAAGCCACCGCCATCACCGACCCCCTCATCGGCCTGAAGCTGGGCGAGTACGAGCTGCGCTCGCGCATCGGCGTGGGCGGCATGGGCCTGGTCTACGAAGGCATCCAGCCCCTCATCGGCAAGCGCGTCGCCGTGAAGGTGCTGCGCCCGGAGCTGGCGCACTCGTCCGAACAGGTGGCCCGCCTCCTCGCGGAGGCCCGCGCCGTCAACGCCATCCGCCACCGCGGCATCATCGACATCTTCGGCTTCGGCCAGCTCCCCGACGGTCGCCAGTACATCGTCATGGAGTACCTGGAAGGCCAGCCGCTGGACGCCATCCTCGCGGAGAAGGGCCGCCTCCCCGTCCCGGAGGCCCTGTCCCTCCTGGATGAAGTGCTCGCCGCCCTGGGCGCCGCGCACGGCGCCGGCGTCGTGCACCGCGACCTGAAGCCCAGCAACATCTTCCTCGTGAAGCAGCCGGACGGCTCGCGCTACGTGAAGCTGCTGGACTTCGGGCTCGCCAAGCGCGGCGAGGGCCCCACCGGCCGCACCGCGCAGACGCGCACCGACATGGTCGTCGGCACTCCGGAGTACATGGCGCCCGAGCAGGCCCGCGGCCAGTCCGTGGGCCCCATGACGGACCTGTACGCCATGGGCGTCGTCACCTTCGAAATCGTCACCGGCCGGCTGCCCTTCATCGGCAGCTCCCCGGTGGACCTGCTCATGAAGCACGTGGAGGCGCGCCCGCCCCGGCCGTCGGAGTTCGTCTCCGACCTGCCGCCCGCCGTGGACGCCTTCATCCTGCAGATGCTCACCAAGGACCCGGAGACGCGCCCCAACTCCGCGGATGCCCTGCGTCAGCACCTGTCCAAGCTGCGCCGCACCCTGCGCGCCACGCGCACCAACCCCACCGCGCCCGCCCCCGTCGAC
>NZ_RAWM01000238.1 GCF_003668875.1 Corallococcus interemptor
CAGCATCCGCTTCACCATCTGACTCTTGAATGCGTCCGTGTACGGCACCGTCGTTTTCCTGCTCGCCCCGCTCAAGGTGGTCACCTCGGCTGCTCAGCCGAGGCGACAACTACGCTGACACTGGGGGGGATGAGAGCCACACCCGAGCACGGCTGAATTCATTCCAGGTGCATTCGCGTCCGTAAGCGCCCATCAGACCCTAGGTGGCGCTCGGCACGGACGTTGGCGGCCACCATGCACCGGCAGGCTCCACGGCTCCGAGGTAGTGCTCGGCATGGACCCTGGCCGCCGCTGCGCACCTCGCGGATGCCACGCCCTGAGGTGGCGCTCGGGGCGGCCCGATCCGCTGGGTTCTGGTCGTGGCCCTGCCTCGCCCTGGAGGATGAAGCTCTTTCCCGCTGGGGGGCTTGATGAGGGTACATCGCGCTGTCGCGCTACTCCTGCTGGTTTGGTTGACAGGCTGTGCCTCAGGGCGCGTGGTGCGCTTGGAGACGGGCCAGGGGCCGCCAGTCGTCTTCACGCCTCACAGCGGCGAAGCCGGGTCGGTGGAGGTGGAGCGGCGCGAGTTCAAAGCGGCCGTAGCGAGGCTGGCGCGGGGTGTGAGGCTCCAGGCCAATCCCCAGCAGGCCGCGCGGCGCCTGATGGGAGTGGACGCCCGAGGCGGCACGTACCTCTTCAATCCGCGCACCCGGCAGATGACGCCCATGGAGGGGGCTGCACTGGCCTCCGACATGCCGCCAGCGGATGTGGAGCTGACGCGGGCATATCTGCGTTGGTGTGAGCGCACCGGGCGTAAGGGCGACTGTCTGCACTTGCTGGCGGAGAGTCCCACC
Source organism: Corallococcus interemptor (assembly GCF_003668875.1). Classification (GTDB taxonomy): domain Bacteria; phylum Myxococcota; class Myxococcia; order Myxococcales; family Myxococcaceae; genus Corallococcus; species Corallococcus interemptor. Next base: position 834 of record NZ_RAWM01000238.1, read on the forward strand.
GTCACCGGAGACGGGCGCTATGCGCTGGCCATGGCCATGGCTCAAGGTGTTGTCCTGGAAGAAATGCTGGATGCCTTCAAAGGCATGGCCGACCCGCACGCGGCGCTCTCGGCGGCGCTGTGGACCATGACCTTCTATCTGGTCCTCTGGTCGGTGCCCGAACCCGTGAGCAAGGGCCTGGCTGCCGTGATGACGGCGACAGCCATTGTCTACCTCGGGGTGGATACCTTCTGGACGCTGATAGCGGGCTTCAAACGGCTGGTGGAAGAGACGGACCGGGCCACCACGTTTGACGAGCTACGCGATGCGGGTGAGGGCTACGGCAAAGTGATGGGTCGGAATGCAGCGCGAGCCTTCGCGCTGCTGGCGACGGTGGCCATCGGCAACACGGCCGCAGGCTTCGCCTCGAAGGTGCCAACGCTGCCCGGTTCAGCTCAGGCGGCGGCGGTGGCTGGGGGCCGCGCGGGCATCCGCCTTGCTGCCGTGGGCGAAGTCGGAGCGGTGGCGGTGACTGGCGAGGCCGTCACGGTGGCACTCGCCCCCAATGCGGTGGCCATGACGGCACGGGCCATGGGGGGCACGGCTGCCGCCCCGGTGGACGAGGAGGGCCACGACCACCACATCGCCACGAACAAGTGGTGGAAATCCACGAACAATGAAGGTCCGTGGTCACCCAGATTCCAGGAGATTTTCGACAAGGCGGGCATGTCGCTGGACGACCCGGCCAACATCATCCACGTCAAGGGCCACAAAGGGCCCCACCCGCAAGCCTATCACGAGCGAATTCTTGAGCGGCTGACCGACGCAACCGAGGGATGCCGCACCATGGAACGATGCCGTGAGGCGCTGACAGCCGAACTCGGCCGGTTGGGGGAGCAGATTGCCACTCCGGGCACCAAGCTGAATAAGCTGGTGACGGGCACCTAGATGCGGCGCCACAATGAATCCCATGCCCAGTCGGTACTTCAAGTTGACTGACAACATGACTGTTCCAGGCCGGTGGTTGCTCGGCACTCCCATAGATGCTCAAGGTCGGGAGGTGGACGACCCGTGGATGTTCTATCGGGGCCAACGACTCCCGGACTTGGGCGCCTTGAAGCTCCCCGTGACTGTGACCGGCAGGGCGCTTGATTTCTCACTCGCGGCGTTCGCGGCCCCCGTGGTCCACGCCCGCGTGGCTTCCGTGCTCTCGGAACTCGCGCCCGAGGAGGTGCAAACCCTGCCTGTGGAGATTGAAGGCCAGTTGGAACAGTTCTTCATTCTCGTGGCCACCAAGCTGATTCACTGCATTGACGAGAAGGCCACCGAGGAATTTCAGAAGTGGACGCCGGAGGACAGGCGCCCTGAGAAGGTTGGAAAGTACCGAGACGTTTGGGGAATGCGGATTGACGCTTCGCAGGTAGATGATGCGAAGGTGTTCCGCGCCTGGGGCTGGCCCATCGCGTTGATCGTCCGAGAGGAAATCCGCGACGCACTTGAGCGCATGGGCGCCACGGGAACGAAGTTTGAAGAGGTTTAGGGGCATGTTCCTCGGCTCCGAGTTGGTTCTCGGTGCCGGCGGGGGCTGTCACTGCGCTCCGGGAGCGTTCTACGGCCCGAGGAGTATCGCAGCGTCAGCTGGCGCGAGGGCAGCCGTGGCCTTCAGTCCTCCACCTTCGCCGCGGTGCGAATCCAGCTCGCGGAAGGCCACGTCGTGCGTAAGGCGCCAGGGGCTCCGGAATGGTTGCTGTGCGAGTGGCCAGCGGGTGAAGCCGCACCGACGAAGTATTACCTTTCGTCGTTGCCCTCCGACACACCGCTCAAGCGACTGGTGACGCTGGCGAAGCTGCGCTGGCGCGTGGAGCGCGACTACCAGGAGATGAAGGGGGAAGTGGGGCTGGACCACTTCGAGGGCCGCACCTGGAGAGGCTTCCACCACCACGCCACGCTTTGCATGGTGGCCCACGGTTTCCTCGCGCTCCGTCGAGCGCTTTTTCCCCCGGAGCAGGACGCCGTGGACGCTGCCCCAGGTGCGCCGTCGACTTCAGCACCTGCTGCTACGCCGCATCGGCCACTGCCCGCTCTGCCTACGCCACGTCGGCGCACACGCCCCGCCTCGCTGCCCCTCTCGCATCTGATCAAGTAGTATTAGGGGCGACCAACTCCGCCAGCTTGGCCGCGATGTCTGCCATTGGCTCCTCTGCAGTGCTCAGGCCACTTCGCGAGCCGAGCAAGGGACTGACTTCGCGGAGAGCATCATACGTTGTGTCATGCACGATGGGAACGAGCAGATCACGCGCCAAGAGTGCCGAAAGCTCTTTGTCAGCGATGCCCTCTTTTGCGACGCGCTGCAGCAGCGCAGGGGTCACCAGCACGATCCCGACTCGCGACTTCGCCAATCCCTTATCGATTTCGCGGAGCAACGAAGTGCCGAGTAGGACGTCCTTCTCGCTGAACCAAACGGAGACACCTTTCGACTCAAGCAGATCGTGCAGCTCCTTGGCGGCCCCTTTCCGGTCGTCCCACGCGTGGCAAAGAAAAACGTCCCGGAGGTCAGGCACGGACGCTCGCTTCTCGAAGTTGTCGCGCACCGGCGTGAGCGTCCGCACTTCGGCAGGCGTATACACCACGGATGAACCTGCTCGCGACCAGCGCGGCCTTACGCTGCCGCCGGCCCCGCCGCCACTGCTCCGGCCGCCCCAGCTACTCCCGCCGCTCCCCGACGGGGAGTAGGACGAAGACGAAGACGAATACGACCCGTACCCGCGAGAGCGGCTACTACATGCGGGGCAGGCCGCTGCTCCGCTCGCTGTGCGATGTCCATTTACTGGTGCTGTGCATCCAGCCATGTCGTAAGCCTCCCATTTGTAGTCGCTCTCTCAATTAGAGGGTTGAGTGGCCGATGGTACCGAGAGCGATTCGTTCTAGACCTACCGCAAAGCGCCGTGCGATAGTAGGCCAATAGGTCTGGAAGAGCAGCGAGGGGCTTCCGATGCGCCCTAACGCCCCCCCTCTCAAGGTGTAGGGCCATGTCGCTCCCTGGCAGGGCATGTAAGGAGCCAATTCGGAAGTTGCGAGCGCCCTCGTTCGCGGCTTGCTAAACGACGGGGCGTGATTCTCGATCAGCCCGGAGGGCAGGCAGGCGCAGGCAGAGCGGGGAAGCAGCAGGAACCCGCTCCGTTCGGTCTCGGTGAGCGTCAAGGTAGATGTCGCGTGAAAGGGTTCAGCCGATGCGCTTCGGCTCCTGTGCTTCCGGTGAGGGGTTGAGGCGCACGGGGCCCGCTGGCGTCCAGTCGCGCGTGTCACGGCTCCATC
>NZ_RAWM01000239.1 GCF_003668875.1 Corallococcus interemptor
TCGCATCACCGCCCGGCCCGCCGCGCGTACGCCGCGCATGAGGCCTCGGCCCGCCGCCCTCGCGCCCCTCGCCACCGTGCGCGCCGCCCGCTGCAGCATCCGGCCGATGCGCTGGGCCATCGCCCGCAGCCGCTGGCCGATTCGCGCCGCCGGCCTCACCAGCCGCCTCAGCAGGAAGAAGGCCACGAACTGGATGACCACGATGGCCGCCGACGCCAGCGCCTGCGCGAACTGCGGCCCCGCGTTGCCGTCCTTCACCGCCCGCAGGAAGGCGAAGAACTGCTGGAACGCCTGGATGATGCGGCTCACCGTCCCCCATGCCGCCTGCAGGCCCTGGATGATGGCCAGCACCGCGGCCGCCGCCGGGACGATCATCGACACCAACCGCTCGATGAGCAGCTGCACCAGCAGCATCGGGATGACCGACTTCAGCCCCTCCCACGCCATCCGGGCGATCTGCTGGAACGTGATGCCGCCGTTCCTCAACAGATTCAGGATGGCCGAGCCCAGCCCCAGCAACCCCTCCACCGTCTCGTTGAACCACTGCCGGATGGCCTGACGGAACGCGCCCACCAGGTGGTTGCGGATGCCGTCCACCACCGACGCACCCAGGTTGCGCAGCCACTGCCCCGGGTTGGCCGCGATGTCTCGGATGAGCTGCGCGAAGGCCCCCAGCGCCTGCGCCACCGCGCGCGCGGCGTTCAGCGCCCCCTGCACCGCCTGGTTCACCGCGTCCACCGCCGCCAGCAGCCCGCGCTCCAGCAGCCCCAGCGCCGCCTCCAGCGCCGCGCCCAGCAGGTCCAGCGCGCGCTGCACGCCCTCCCGCAGCGCCTCCGCCAGCCGGTTGACCGCGGCCTCCGCCGCCGCCACCCGCTCCTCGATGAAGCGGCGGTAGCGGTCACGCAGCCTCGGGAACGCCGCCAGCAGCGTGTCGCCAATGGCGATCAGCCGGTCTCCCGCCCAGCGGATGACGCCCACGATGGCCCGGCGGCCCCGCTCGATGGCGTCCAGGGCCAGCTGGCGCGCCCGCTGGATGGCGGCGCGCACCAGCCGCCTCGCCCGCTCGAACCCGTCCTGGATGGCGCGCTTGACCCGATCGAAGAACGCGCGCACCCGCGAGCCGAGCCACCCGAAGATGCCTCCCGACTCGTTCTCCGCCTGGCGCCGCTCCCGCGCGGCGTTGCGCTCGGCATCCTGGCGCGCCTCGGACACCTCCGTGTTGCCCTGGCGCACGTGCCCCGCCGCCTCGCCCTCCGCCTCCGCCCGCTCGCGCTCCAGGTCCCTCGCGCCCTGCGCTCCCACCGCGCCCGCGTCCTCGCGCGCCTGGGACACCGCCGCGTCCTGCTCGTGGCTCCACTCGTCGCGCCGGGCCTGCACGTCACGGCGAACGCGCGAGCGCTCGTCGGTCTGCGCCCCCGCGTTCTCCGCCACCAGCGCGTCGATCTCCTCCTGCGAGCGCGCCCGCTCCTCCGACACCTGCTCGCCGTGCTCCCGCACCCGGTCGCCGAGCGCCGAGCGCGCCTCCGTCACGCTCGCGCGAATCTCATCCCCGCGCTCCTGCTCGGCGATGACGGACAGCGCCACGTCGTCCGCGCCGCCACCTCCGGCCGCGCCGCCTCCACCCGCGGCCGCCGCACCGGCGCCACCTCCCGCCGCGCCGCCACCTCCGCCCGAAGCGGGGCGGGCCCGCAGCGTCTCCTCGGGGACGTCGGGCAGCACGGCGTCCTCGCCCATGGGGCGGGCCACGTCGAGCTGGCCCTGGGCCTGGGCTTCCGCCGCTCCCTGATCCAGCCGCTCGCGCTGCTCGCGCATGCGGGCGGGATCGGCATTGCCCTCCAGGGTCAGCGCCGGCGCCGTCCCCACCGTGACGTCCAGCGCGGGGTCTCGCGTGGGCAGGCCCCGCACGGCGCTGACGACCTGCTGGGCGTCCTGCGCGGAGATCTCCGCCGTGCCGGCCACCTGGGGCGTGGCGACCGACGCCGTCGGCAACACGGGGGCCTGTGGCAGCGGCGCGGGCGAGGGCACGGGCACCGCCGCTCCCTCCGGCGCACGCTCCACGCGGCCCTGGGGCGCCGGGGCCGCTGGCGCGGCGGCCTCGGACCCGGTCCCGGGAGTGGGCGCTCCGGTGGGACGCTGCATCTCCGGCGGGCTCGCGGCCAGCTCGTCCCGCTGCGTCCGCACGCTCCGGGTCGCCGCCGCGCTCACCCCTCCAAGGGCCTGTTGGAGCTGCACGGCCGGCAGATGGCCCACGGCGCCCATCGCCGACACCGGATCCGCCTGGGATACGTCAGGCACCGAGGGCGCCGGTGGCTCCTGCACCGCGCTGCCACCGCCACCGCCCCCCGCGGACGGCGCGGCCATTTCTCCGCCACCGCTCAGGTCCTCGGCCAGTCCACCCGCCTCCGCCACGCCGCCGGCCTCCATGCCCATGGAGGGCAGGTCGAGCCCCGCGGTGGATGGTGTGGCCCCCTGCGCAGGGGATGCGGCACCAGCGTCCGGCGCGAGGGCAGCGGGCGCGGGTGCTTCCTCGGCGGCGGCCGGTTCCGGCGCGGCCTGCCCGGCCATGGGGCTCGACGCCACCTCCTCGGGCCCGGCCTCGACCGCCGCGGCGGCCTCCTCCGCTCGGATGTCGGCGGCACTGGGAGCCGCGCTCCGCGCCGGGCCTGCTTCGGCTGAGGACTCCGCGCCGTCCGCACCGCCCATCTCCGTCGCGGGAGCGGGTGCGGAGGTGCCCGCGGAGGCGAGTTGCTCGGGCGTGGGCCCGGGTTGCACCTCGGGGGGTGAACCCGTCGGGAGGGCTTCCGGCGCGGGCTCGGGCAGGACCTGGCCGACCGCACCCTCTTCTTCGGCCGCGGCGACCTCCTCGGGAGCGATGGGCTCCGCCGCGGCTGCCTCCGGAGCGGTGGCGGCTCCGGCCTCGGCCACTTCGGCTCCGGCGGGGGCGGCGGCCTCGTCCTCCATGGGTCCGGCGGAGTCCCGTGCCGCCTCGGCGGGCGCGGCGCCCTCGGCGGTGGACACGGCGTCTCCACCGGCGGCAGCCGTCCCACCCGATAGCTCGGCACCGCCCATGGTGGCCGCCTCACCTGCTGGCGCAGCGCCTCCCATCGAGGCCGCCTCACCTGCTGGCGCGGCACCGCCCATCGAGGCTGCCTCACCTGCTGGCGCGGCACCTCCACCCGCTGGAGCCGCCACTACCGCTGGCGCGGCGCCTCCTCCCGCTCCACCCGCGCCCCCTGCCGCCGTGAGGCCTGCGGGGCCCGCGGCCTGAGTCTGCGCGGTGCCCTGCTCCGCCGCCTGGGCCGCGGAGTCCTCCACCTGCGCCATCTGGAGCGGTGGGGCTTCTTGCGGCGGAGCCTCCCCGGCCTCCGCTCGTGCTTCGTCCGGAGCCGCGCCTTCCGTGGGTGCCGCACCCGCGGCGGCCCGGCGCTCTCGACCCCGGGTTGCCCTTCCACCCGCTTCGCTTGACCGCGCCTCCTCCGTCGAGGGCGCCTCTTCGGGCACGAACTCCGCCGCTGGCTCGGCGGCGGTGGCAGTGGGGGCCACCATGGCTCCGCCGCGCTCGGGCGCTTCCGCCCCGGTCCGCGCCTGTGCGGCATCGGCGGTTCCCAGCCGGGCCCGCACCGCCTCCGAGACAGCCTGGGCCACGGAAGGTCCAGGCCGCGCGCTCGCCTCCGCACGGGCCCGCGCCGAGGTCTCGCTCTCTGGTGGAGCCTCCGCCGGAAGCGGAGCGGGTGTCGGCGCCGGGGCGCCCGCGGCCAGACGCTCCGCCGCCACACGCGCCGCCGTCGCGGGAGCCCCCACGCCACGCCGCTCCGCCGCCGCGGCTTCCACCGCCATCCGAGCGGCCATGGCGGCCCCTCGTGCCGCGTTCGCGGCCGCCGCGCGCTCCGCGTCCGCCTGCGCTGCTCGCTCCGCCTCCCCCACC
>NZ_RAWM01000023.1 GCF_003668875.1 Corallococcus interemptor
CCCCACACCCCCGCCGCCTGCGCCAGCGGCGCCGCCGCCCTCGCCAGGTCCGGCAGCGCCGCGACGCACGCCCACACGAGCCCCACGTAGAACAGCATCGCCAGCACCAGCGAGCCCACCGTCGCCATGGGCACCGTGCGCTCCGACGCGCGCACCTGCCCCGCGATGACCGGCACGATCTCGAAGCCCTGGTAGGCGAACATCACCGTCAGCCCCGCCTTCAGCCACGACGCCCCCGTGGCGGGCAGCGGCGGCGGCACGTCCTGGTCCGGGAGGAGGAAGAACGCCCCGAGCAGCAACGCCAGCGGCACGAGCTTGAGCACCGTGAGCGCCGTCCACGTCCTCGCCGACACGCGGATGCCTGACGCCACCAGCGCCGCCAGTCCCGTCACCAGCGCGGAGGCCAGCAGCCGCTCGCCCACCGGGCCTCCCAGGCCCACCGATGGCGCCACCGCCCGCGCCAGGCCCGCCATCACCGCGGACGTGCTCAGGAAGGCGCTGACGTAGGCCACCCAGCCGACGAGGAACGACACCCGTTCTCCGAACGCCGCCCTCGCGAACACCACGGGCCCGCCATCCGAGTCGAACCGCCGGCCGAGCACCGCGAACGCGAACGCCACCGGCACCAGCGCCAGCCCCGTCAGCGCGAAGGCCCACACCGCGCCCAGGCCGGGCGCCTGCGCCGCGACCTCCGCGGGCGCGAAGAAGATGCCGACGCCCACGATGCCGTTGACGCCCAGGGCCAGCAGTTGGAGGGGCCCGATGGTGCGCTCGGGCGCGACGCCGGAGGGAAGGGTGGACACGCCTGGGACTTCACTACACCCGCGCCGTGCGCGCCATCGCCGAGCCCCACCTCAAGGCTGGGAGAGCAGCACGCTCAGCGCCGCCATGCGCCCGGGCGCGGGCTCCTTCTCCAGCGACTTCGGGATGGCGACGAAGACGTCGTTCTCCCGCTGGTCGCCGCAGGCGCGCGTCCCCCGGTAGTGCTTGCGGTCGCGCTCGATGATGAGGTTGTAGCCGCACGGCCCCACCGACCCCGTCAGCGCGTCCGGGCTCAGCGTCAGCGACGAGGGCTGGCCCGCGAAGGTGCCCATCATCTCCACGACGTCGGGGCGCTCGTCCACGGTGAGCTCCACGGGCTTCTTGTCCACGGTGCCTTCGATGCGCCGCTCCGACAGCTTCAGGTCCACGGGGCGCTGGAAGGCCTGGCCCTTCAAGGCATTGTCGGAGAGCTGGAGCTTCATTTCCGGCCCCTGGAGACCTTGCGCGGTGACGCTCGCACGCACGGTCGTGTCGTGGGTCCGCAGCTCCAGGGTCTCGGCCTTCTTCGCGACAGCGGATCCGCCCGCGAGCAGGGCGGCGACGGTGAGGATGCGAGCGGTTCTCATGTCGTGAAGTTGGGGCGCCGGGGCGCGCGCCACCAGGGCCATGCCCCGGCTGCCCGGCGGGCCGCACGTCTGTGATATCCGTGCGCGCGTGTCCCGCACTCGCCTGCTGGCCCTCCTCGTCGCATTCGTCGCCATCGTGGTCGCCACCTGGCAGCGCTCCCGCGCGGTGGAGCGGCTGGGCCAGGACTTCGATGAGGCGACCTACCTGCCCATCGCCTTCACCTACGCCCACATGCTCGACGAAGGCAGATGGGGCGACGTGGGCAGGCTCCGCGAGAACTTCGAACATCCGCCGCTGGTGAAGCTGCTCTTCGCCGAGGCCGTGCGCGTCTCGGGCGCGTCCGAGCCGGACTGGTCGGACGTCCCCATGGGCCGGCCCATCCCGGACGCAGCGCGCCCCACGTTCAACGTGACGCGAGGCCTGTCGGCGGTGGCCGGGGTGCTCCAGGTGGGGCTCGTCGCCCTCGTGGATCCGCTGGGGGCGCTGCTGCTCGCGTGGGACCCGTACCACACGAAGTACACGTCCCAGGCGTACCTGGAGGCGGTGCCGGGGCTGCTCGCGGTGCTCGCGCTGCTCGCCTTCGAGCGCGCCCGGCGCAGGGGCTTCGCGCCGGGATGGACGGCGGTGTCCGGCGTGCTGCTGGGGATTGCGGCGGCGGGGAAGTATCCGTATGGCCTGGTGGGCGGGCTCACGTTCCTGCCCTTCCTGGTGATGGGGGCGCGCACGCAGTGGCGTCCGTGGGCCGCCATCGTCGTGTCCACGGCGGCCGCGTTCATCCTGGTGAACCCCGCGCTGTGGGCTTCGCCGTTCGCGTCGCTGTGGGAGTCCATCACCTTCCACTGGAACTACTCCCACAACGAGCACGTGCGCCGCGCCGGGCTGCCCTGGTATCAGCCGCTCGCGTTCCTCACGGACACCTGGCTGTCCAACTCCGACCCCGGCATCTACCTCACGCACTTCAACGGCCGGGCGCTGCTGCCGCTGGCGGTGCTGGGCCTGCCCCGGACGTGGCGCGAGCGGCCCGTGTGGGCGGTGGCCGCCGTCGTGGGGCTGGTGTTCCTGCTGCTGTGGAACACCAAGTGGCCGCAGTACCTGCTGCTCGTCCTGCCCGCGCTGTGCGTCTGCGCGGGCGGCGGTGTGCGGACCGTGGCCAGCGGGGCCGTGCTGCTCTTCCGCAAGGTCCAGGGCGCGCGCGTCAGCGCAGGTGCGTGAAGACGCACGGGTCCGCGGGCAGGTCCAGGTCGCACGTGGGCATCAGGCACGTCACCTGCGCGCGCCGGGGCAGCGGCACCCAGCCCGAGCGCAACAACAGACACGCCGAGGTGCCGGGCCCTCGCAGCATGCCCGCGAACGCCACACCCCGGCGCTCCATGTCCTGCATGGCCACCTGGAGCAGCCGCTGCCGGTCCTCCGAGGACACCGCGGCGTCGAACGCCATCAGGTCCACGACCTCCGCGGTCAGCTCCCCCACGCCCGTCATCAACAGGCTGTGTGAGCTGACGAGCCCGCGCACCTCGCCGTCCTGCTCCAGCACGAAGGTGCGCGGCACGTCCCGGTACTGGAGCTGGGCCGCCAGCTGCTCGGTCGTGTACGTGTAGCCCAGCGTCACCGGGCGCAGCATGCCGCGGACCAGCGTCATGCAGCGGCCCAGGTCCGCGGGCTGGTAGGGACGGATGCCCTGGCCGTCCGCTTCCCGGAAGCGGTGCCGCAGGAGGGGATGCGCCAGGGTGAAGAGCCGCCGCTCGTTGTCCGTGAAGGACCAGCCGGCGAGCGCCTTCGCATCAAAGGCATACATCCACAGCCCCAGCCCGCCGAACAGCCGGGTGTTCCACGCGCGCCGCCAGAAGCCCGGGGGACGGGGCTCCGTCGTCGTGAAGCCCAGGGTGAGCCGCGCGGCCCGGTCCTGGTGCCGCCGGAGCAGCTCCTTCGCGAGCTTCGCGCCAATGCCCTGTCCCCGATGGGAGTTCGTGACGGTGGCCCGCAGTCCATAGCTGCCGTCCACCTCCACGCGTCCCAGGCGCAGCCTCGCGGGCTCCGCGAAGAGGGTGCCCACCAGGTGCCTTCCCTCGTACGCCGCCAGCAGGTAGTCGCGCGGCGCCTGGCCGTCCCGGAACAGCCTCCAGTCGCAGAAGCGCTTGTCCCAGACGGGCAGCGGCGCCGTCTTTCCATAGGTGGATTGCCAGACGCGGTTGAGGAACCAGGAGGCCTCGGACGCGTCGCCTTCGAAGGTGCGCACCTCAATCATGGCCTGCCCCCGGGGACAGGATGCCGAAGCGCCCGGGAAGGGCGTGCCGCACGCATGCGCCATGAGCTTGCTTTCATGGCGCTGAAGGTAGGGAGGGCGGCCGGGCTGGAAACCGGCCGCCGAGGAAGCTCCCTCCCTGGCTGTCATTGCCGAGTCAATGCCAGCCCTTCCACGTGCGGTGGTCCACAGGCACCGCGCTGCCAGGGCGGGGCAGTGTGCGGAGCTCGCCGTCGCAAACGCGGTTCAGGGCGCGGCGAGCACGAAGTCCGCGTACACCGCCCCGTGGTCGGAGCCGCCGTAGCCGCCGTTGGGGTCTCGGGCCACGCGGAAGGAGCCCGGGACGTACGCGCCGCCGTCGTTGGGCGCGAGGTAGAGGTGGTCGATGGCCTGACCCCTGCCCGAATAGAAGTACGTCCAGGTGGCGCTGTCCGGCCGGTCCCTGCCGACGCGCAGCAGCGATTCATCCATGGCGTTGATGGGGTCCGAGCCGGGCACGTCGTTGAGGTCCCCGCCGAGCACCACCAGCGCGTCCGGGAACTCCTTCGCGGATTCGACGAGGATGATCCGCGAGGCGTTGGCCTCCGCCATGCGGCGGTCCGGATCGTCATTCACCTTGGAGCGGAAGTGCGCCGCGAAGACGATGACCCGCCGGCCGTCCACGTCCAGGTGCACTTCGAGCAGGTCGCGCGAGAAGCGCGTGAAGGAACCGTCCGGCTTGATGATGTACTGGTTGCGGTGGCTGCGCGTCTCGATGATGGGGAACACGGACAGCACCGCCACGTCCACCGAGGCCGGGGAGTAGGTCTCTCCGAGCATCGAGTAGCCGTATGCGGGGACCCGGGCCAGCAGTCCGTCCAGCGACTGCTGCGTCTCGACCTCCTCCAGCATCACGATGTCCGCCTGGAGCGCGTTGATGGCCGGGCCCAGCTGGGCCACCTGCGCCTGGAACTCCGCCTCGGTGGGAAGCTCCTCGTAGTTGGAGCCGCCGCAGGAGCCCGTGTCGCAGACGGTGTCGAAGAGGCGGTGCACGTTGTACGCCGCGATGCGCACGTGCGCGCCGGACGGCAGGGGCGCCGTGCCGCTGTCGGGCTGCGGGCAGTTGCCCTGGACGCAGCCTCCGGCGTCTTGAGCCGGCGGGGTTTGGGGGGACGTGCCGTCACATCCCGCGAGCGCGAGCACCAGGCCCCACAGGGCGAGGGCCGGACGGGGACGGAAGCGGAAGGGGAGCCGCGTCAGGGGTGACATCGGGGCGGCAACCTAACATCGACCTTGTTTCGAGGCTGCCCGGACCGCCTGGGAGTGTCCGGCGACGCGGCGCGGCTCGCACCTTCACGCAGGGCGCTGACTCCACGGACCCTGGGTGGGGCCGACCGGCCACGCGAGGGCCGGCGCCGTTCGGCGTGCCCCCGCGACCGCTCGCCCCCGAGGCCCCCAGCCGTGCCTCCGGGCGTGTGCATCCTGTGCGCGTTCCGGGTGCTGACCCGCCCGAGAGGTGCCGACGCCATGACCCCGTCCGTTCCCATGTCCCCGCTTCCTCCTTCTCCCGCTCCTGCCGCCACCGTCCCGGGCGGGTCGGTCCTGCCGTGGGTGCGCGCCCCACGCCGGATGCTGGCGGCGTCGCTGGCCGTGGGCGTGCTCGCGGAGGTCCTGCTCGAGACGGCGCGATGGGGCCTGGGCTTTCCGCTGGTGGTGGCCGCCCTGGTAGGCGCGCTCGTGTGGCTGGGCGGACGGGAGGGCTGGCAGCGCGCGCGCCCCAATGCGTGGCTGCTGGCGCCGCTGGGACTGGTCAGCGCCTTCGTGGCGGTGCGGGACAGTTCGTGGCTGCTGATGCTCAACGTGGTGACCGCGGCCGTGCTCCTGATGATGCTGTCGCACTTCTGGGCCGCGGGCCGCGTGCAGCGCCTGGGCCTCATCGACTATGTCCTCGTCTTCTTCGGCTCCGCCGCGCAGAGCCTGCTCTACCCGCCGGTGCTCGTGCGGGACAGCGTGGACGTGCGTGGCCTCAAGGCGCACTCGCGCCTGTTGGGGGCGCTGACGCGAGGCCTGCTGCTGGCGCTGCCGGTGCTGTTCGTGTTCGGGGTGCTGCTGGAGTCCGCGGACGGCATCTTCTCCTCCACCGTGGGCCGGCTGTTGTCGTTCAACCTGGACATGGAGTTGATGGTGGTGCGCGGCCTCGCCGTGGCGTTCAGCGCGTGCGTCGCCGCGGGTGTGCTGGGTCATGCGCTGCGCCGCCGCGCCCCGAAGGAGCTGGGGGACGCGGAGGTGGTGTCCGCTTCGCCGCGTCTGGGATTCGTGGAGGCGCTCACGCTCATCTTCGCCGTGAACGCGCTGTTCTTCGTCTTCGCGGCCTTCCAGGTGTCGTACCTGTTCATCGGTGACGCGTCGTCGCCCGCGGCCGGCTACACCTTCGCGGAGTACGCGCGGCGCGGCTTCTTCGAACTGGTGGTCGTCGCCTCGCTGACGCTGGTGCTGGTCATGGCCCTGGCGCACTGGACGCGGCGGGAGACGCGCATGGCGCAGACCGTCTTCCGCGCGAGCACGTCGCTGATGGTGGCGCTGACGTTGATCATCCTCGCGTCCGCGATGCGGCGCCTGTCGCTGTACGAGGACGCCTTCGGCTACACGCTGCTGCGCGTGCACACGCACGTCTTCATGTGGGCGCTGGGCGCGGTGCTGGCCTGGCGCGCGGTGACGCTGTGGTGGAAGCCGGAGCGCTTCGCGGTGGGTGCGTTCGCCACGGCGCTGGGCTCGGTGCTGGTGCTCAACTTCCTCAACCCGGAGGCGTTCATCATCCGCCACAACCTGGAGCGGTATGCGCGCACCGGTTCTTTGGACACCGAGATGTTCTACGACATGTCCGCGGACGCCGTGCCCGGGCTGGTCCAGGCGGGCGCCCACCTTCCGCAGGAGCACCAGTGGCGGGTGGCGCCCGTCCTGAAGCAGCACCGCATGCGGCTGGAGCAGCGGGACTCGTTTTCGGAGTGGAATGTCTCCCGCTTCCTCGCCCGCCGTGCGCTGCCGCGGACAGGGGCGTGGAGTGAGCCCGTGAATCCGTGAGGCACCCTGGCTACATTGCGGCGCCATGAGCGAAGTCGCCGGACGCCGTGCCCCCCTGCCTCCCATTCCCGCGGTCCTCATCTCCGTGGTGAGCGTGCAGGGGGGCGCCGCGCTCGCGAAGGGGCTCTTCCCCGTGCTGGGCGCGGTTGGGGCCGCGGGGCTGCGGCTGGTGCTCGCGTCGGTGATGTTGCTGGCGTTCTTCCGCCCGTCCCTCCTGCGCTACACGCGGGCGCAGTGGGCGGCCATCGTGCCGTATGGCGTGGCGCTGGGCGTGATGAACCTCACGTACTACCTGTCCATCTCGCGCATCCCGCTGGGGCTCGCGGTGACGCTGGAGTTCGTAGGGCCCTTCGTGCTCGCGGTGGTGGGTTCACGCAAGGCCTTGGACTTTTGGTGGGTGCTCTTCGCGGCGACGGGCATCGTGTTGATCACCCCGTGGACGGCGAAGCCGGGCTCGCTGGATCCGCTGGGCGTGATGCTGGCGCTGACGGCGGGTGGCTGCTGGGCCCTCTACATCCTGATGGGCGGGAGGCTGTCGCGCCGGGTGCCGGAGGGGCAGGGCGTGGCGGCGGGCATGGTGGTGGCGATGTTGACGGTGCTGCCCTTCATGCTGCGCGAGGGGCACCTGGAGCGCATGACGCCGGGCCTCTTCGCGGCGGGCCTGGGCGTGGCGCTGTTGTCCAGCGCGCTGCCGTACACGCTGGAGATGATGGCGCTGGGCCAGCTCTCCAGCCGCACCTTCGGCATCCTGATGAGCCTGGAGCCCGGGGTGGCCACGCTGGTGGGCTGGCTGGTCCTGCGCGAGCAGCTCACGCCCCTGCAATGGCTGGCGGTCGCGCTGGTGAGCGTGGCGTCCGCAGGGGCAACGCTGACGGCGAAGCATCCCCCTCCGCCCGTGGAGGCGTGAGGTGGTAGGGTTTCGCGGATGCGATTGCACTCCGCGTTGAAGGTTCACCTTCCCTGGATGCTCGGCACGGCCGGCGTCCTGTTCGCGTCCCAGGCCCGGGCGGATGGCGTTGATAGCGCCCTGGGGGCGCTGTTCGGCATGGTCATCATCCTCGTGGTGCTGGGGGGACTGGCCCTGGTCGTGGGAGCGGGGACGCTCTTCTTCAACCTCACCCGGCGTCACAACACGGCCTCCATCGTCCTGGGCCTGCTGGTGGGCCTGGGGACGATGCGGCTGGGTTCCTGGACGGCCAGCTCGTTCACCACCGAGGAGTGGACCCTGGCTGACTGGGGCCTGACGCTCGGCGGTGTCGGCCTGTTCCTGCTCGGCGCCGGCGAGGTCATCGCGGCGGTGATGGCGCTGCGCGCCGGCAGTTCCCGGAGCGCAGCGCCCAAGACCGCTCAAGAGTGACGCGGGGCTAGAGCACGCAGTCGCCGTCGTACCTCAGGATGACGAGTCCGGCGTTGCCACCAGCGGATCCGGCGGCTCCAGCTTCCGGGGGGAGCGTCGTGGCGGTGGACCAGGTGTTGGCGCCCGGCCCGCCACTGCTTCCTCCGCCATTCCCGCCCGACGAGCCTCCGCCGGACTGAACTGTAAGACGGCTGACCAGGGGGGCAGCCTCGGTTCGACAGGAAGTGACCATGGGCAGTAGCAGTAGTCATTGTTGTCTGCCCCACTCTCTCTCAGGTGCGTTAGTCGGGTCTCGTCAGCCGTGCAAGCGACCTTTGCTCCGTATGCAGGAGTACGCGTATCGAGGGGGGGATTCTTGGCTTAGTGTTTGTTAGACACTAAGTTGACTTGCGGTCGCCAGATCGGACAGTTGCGGGAGCTGCCATGTCATCCTGGCAAGGCGGCATGCTCTTGGGATTGCTATGCGCGCGAAGCGAATGGGGCTGTTCTTGGGTGCGGGTGCTTCCTACGAAGTTGGCATGCCACTCGTCTCGGAGCTCACGTCGGAACTTAGAGCGTCGATCACTCCCGACAAGCTTCGTGAAATCAATGCGCATTGGCGAAGCAACGGGGCGGGATATTCAGATGTCGTTATCGAAGATTTGTGCCGGGTCTTGGTTCTGCCTAATCAGCATTACGAAAGCATTCTAGGACATTTGGAGACGCAGTTCAGGAGAAACTCGCCGGAGCGGGATGATTACCACGGCGTGTATTCATGGCTTGTTGGTGTTGTGTATAGAATGCTTTACAATAGACATGTGGGGAACGCCAAGTATGTTGAGTTGCATCTCGGCTACCTTGAAGGGATCGCGCGGCTCGCTGGCGGAACAGAGCCTCTGTGGGTTTTTTCGCTAAACCACGATCTCGTTATCGAGTGTCTTGCTGCTGCTTTTGGTGTTCCGTTGAGTTGTGGATTTACGTCGGGGCATGTTGTCTTGCCGAGGCGTGACGTGAACGGTGTGAAAATAGGGGAGTTGAAAGCGGAGTTTATTTCCGCCGAGCAACTTAGGAAGGGCGAGATGGGTTTTTTTTGAGTCGGGTGTTTCAGGTATTAATTTGTTGAAGATACATGGGGCGCTGGACGTTATTACGTTTAATGATGGGGAGGATTTGCTGAGGCTGCTGCCGCTTGGTCCAGGTGTTTCTGGGGTGATGAAGATGCTCCAGGCAGCGAATGAGGAGTTGGTTTATGTTCATCCTCTATATCCAGGTGTTCCGCAGAAAGTTGTGAACGAGATCGCGTACGCGGATGATCAGGGCGAAATGCAGTTTTTGCGACGTTCCCTGTTGGCGGGCGCATTTAAATTCGACAGGCGTGGGAGTCAGGTTCTTCCCGTGCACCTCCTTGAACGCTTCAGGGATTATGTTGGTCGTGTTGATTGTCTTGTTTGTGTTGGTTATGGGTTTGGCGATGGGCATGTCAACCAAGTCATTCGCGAGTGGTTGGAGGTTGGTGCTGGTCGACGACTTGAGATTGTGGGGCCTGAGGTGGAGCGTGTGCCTGCAACTTTTCTTCACCTGGCCTCGCAGATTGAGTTGAGGAAGGCAGCGGCTACGGATTGTTTTGATGCTGTTGCTGGGATTGGGCGGAGTGGGGTTGATGTCACTTGGAAAAAATTTTCGACATGGGTGCGTGGGGAGGGGCGAGGTGCGCGGGCGGAGTTTGAGTTGTTTATGTCGCAGTACAGGGAGAGGCAGGTTGCTGCGATGGTGGAGAGGCTCAAGACACTTCCGTTCCGCGAGGGCGACATTGACCTTGAGGCACTCGGTTTGAGTCAGGATGAGTTGGTTTGTCAGTGGAAGGCTGGGATGAGGGAGGCGCCTGAAGATGTTGTTGAGGTCTTTCTTGAGAGTCGCAAAGTCAAGCCGTAGGATGGCTGTGGTGTTTGGCGTGGATTGGGTTTGTGTGGGGATTTGGTTTTGATTTGAGGTGGGGTTGTTTGGGGGTGTTTGTTGTATGGATTTTGACGTCGCGGATGGTTGGGTGGGCCGCTCAAAAGTCGTGGACCACAAGGTCGAACCGGCAATGTCTCGCCAGCAGGTCCAGCAGTTCATCCAGCGGCGCGTTCAACCGGTGCTTGTAGACATCCAGGCCGACCAGGGATTGATCCACCTTTAGCGCGTCCGTGGCATCGGCCATGGGCCTCAGTCGGCTCGCCAGCCATGAGCGGGTCCAGGCGCCTTCGGTCCGGGCCAGGAGGGGACGCCGGTCCTTCACGACCAGCTCGACGTACAGATGTCCCGACGTCTGGAGGGTGGAGCGGAAGTTCTTTGGCAGGAAGGACCAGGTCTTCTCGCGCCAGCCTTCAGGATGCCGCTCCATCGCGGGCGTGAGACAGACGAAGTCCATCTCCGGCCACGCGATGAAGACAGGCTTCGCGAGCAGCGGACGCAAGGTGACGCCCTGCGCGTCGAAGCCGATACTCAGCGTCAGCTCGCGATGGACGATGCCTCCCGGCATCAGGGGAGCGAATCCAGCGCCGCGAGCAGCCGTCCCACGTCCTCCGCCGTGTTGTAGTGCAGCAGGGACGCGCGCACCGCGCCGTCGGGCATGAGCCCCAGCGCCTCCGCCGCCATCGTCGCGTAGTAGTGCCCCGCCGCGACGCCCACGCCCTGTTCCGCCAGGTGCTCCGCCACCGCGCGGGGCGCTACGCCGGTGACGTTGAAGCAGAACGTGGCGACGCGGCCGGCGGACGTCTTCGGTCCGTACAGTCGCACGCGCGGGTGCCGGGACAGCTGCTCCAGCGCTGCCTCCAAGAGCGGCTGCTCCAGCTGCGTGATGCGCTGGAAGGCCCGCGTCAATCCCTCGCGCCCCGGCTGGCCACCGCCCAGCACGTCGCGCAGGTAGCGCAGGGAACCCAGCCATCCCGCCCAGCCTTCGTGGTTCGCCGTGCCCGGCTCGAACTTCTGCGGACCGTCATCCGGCATGAACCACAGCTTGTCCGCGGGCAGGCCCGCCAGCAGCTCTCTCCGCACGTACAGACAGCCCAGGTGCGGACCGAAGACCTTGTACGGCGAGAACACCGCGAAGTCCGCGCCCCATGCCCGCACGTCCGGAAGGTGATGCGGACTGGAGTGCACCGCGTCCACGAACAGCCACGCGCCCACGCCGTGCGCCACCTCCGCCGCGGCGGCCACGTCCGGCGTCGCTCCCACGGAGTTCGCCGCCGCGGACACCGCCACCAGCCGCGTGCGCGGCGTGACGAGCTTCTTCAGCTCGGACGCCTCCAGCCGCCCCTCCGGCCAGCTCGCGCGCCAGGTGCTCACCTTCACACCCTGCGCCTCCAGCGCGCGCCACGGGGCCGCGTTGGATTCGTGCTCCAGCTCGGAGATGACCACCTCGTCGCCTGGTTTGAAGAGGCGTGAGACGGCCCGGCCCACCTGGAAGGTGAGGGCGGTGGCGCTGGGCCCGAGCATCACCTCGTCGGGCCGGCAGTGGAGGAACTCCGCCGTCTCCTCACGCGCCCGGGCCTTGAGCGCGGTGGCCACGCGGGACGCGGGGTAGGGCTGGCCCACGTTGCAGCTTCCACCCGAGAGGAACTGGTGGATGGCGTCGATGCAGTGCGTGGGCACCTGCGCCCCCGCCGCGTTGTCCAGATAGCTGAAGCCGGACCGCAGGGCGGGGAAGTGCTCGGCGAAGGGGGAGGACATGGTGCGCGAAGCATAGCCCTCCGCCCGGGTGCGCGGACTACGGCGTGCCGAAGTCCTGCGTCCAGTACGCGCGGTACGAGCTGGACGGCGCGTTGTAGTAGCCGATGCCCGTCTGCTTCAGCGCGCCGTTCATGATGTTGTTGCAGTGGCCGGTGCTGGCCATCCAGCCGTTCACCACCGCCGTCGGCGTGCTGTAGCCCGCGGCGATGTTCTCCGCCGCCGTCCGGTAGCTGTAGCCCGCGGACGCCATGCGCTGCCACGGCGTGGAGCCGTTGGAGCCCGTGTGGCTGAAGAAGTTGTTCGTGCCCATGTCCTTGGAGTGCTTGCGCGCCGCACAGCGCAGCAGGTCGTTGTTGACGAGCGCGCCCACCGCCGGCTTCACCACGCCGCCACAGGTGGCGCCCGCCGCGCGGCGCTGGTTGACGAGCGTGAGCACCTCGTTCTCGAACGCCACCCAGGCCGGGTCCCACGTCGTCACGTCATCGCAGTACGCCGCGCTCGCGCTCAGCCCGTTGCCGGCGACGTCCGTCTGGACCGGCGGAACGACGACGCCTTCACCCGCTTGCGTGGGAGCCTCCTCGCCTCCACAGCCACCCAGCAGGGCAGCGGCGCTCAGCAAACTCAGACACAGGGAACGGGACGAGGGCTTCATGGACAGACCTTTCGCCGGCGGGGGCCGGCCAGGGGGAGGGGTTCAGCGGAAAGCATCTTTGTCCATGATTCCTGGTTTGTGCCAGGGACGCGCCGTGCATTGTGATTGACGCGTGAAACGACAGGGTTGTGTCAGCGGTGTTGGTGACGGAAAGTTCCTGCAACGTGAAGACGCCTTCCGCTATGCCTGCCGCTCGTTCCGTGGTGCTGGACACCAACGTGGTGCTGGATGTGTTCGTTTTTGATGACGCCTTCACCCGGCCATTGAAGCAGGCGCTGCGCTCGGGCGCGCTGACGGCGTGGGCGGACCGGCACACGTTGAAGGAGCTGGCGCTGGTGCTCGCCTATCCCTCGTTCAAGCTGGCGGCGGACGCGCAGCAGGCGGTGCGTGACGCGTACGGCGCGCTCGTGCGCGTCGCGGACGGCGAGGGCTCACCGGTGGAGCTGCCGCCGTGCCGCGACCGGGATGATCAGAAGTTCCTGGAGCTGACGGCGCGCGCCGGTGCGGCGTGGCTGGTGAGCAAGGACCAGCGCGTGCTGTCGATGGGCGGCGGGCGTCGCCTGCCCTTTGAAATCCTGTCACCCCGGAAGGCCGCCGCGCTCCTGGAGGCGGGGGCGGCGGATCCGTGACTCAGGGGAGCAGCACGCCGTGCGCGGCGCAGAAGAGGATGGCGGGGTAGGTCGCGACGAACGCGAAGAAGAAGGGGTTGAGGCCCATCACCAGCGAGTTGGTCGCGTGGAACACCACGCCCCATGCGAGGAAGACGAGCGCCACGGTGGGGCCACCCACGAGGGCCAGCGGGAACAGGGCCTCCACGCCGACGACGGACCAGCTCAAGAGGCGCGTGAGCCACGGCTGGCGCGCCAGCATCGCGGCCACGGGGCGCGTGCCGTGGGCGCGGGTGTTGAAGACGAGGAACACGGCCTGGCCGTCGCGCCACTGCGGCCCCAGGGCCTTCCAGACGCCCGTGGTGAAGTAGGCCAGGCAGCCCTGGAGCGCGATGAAGGCCAGCCCCGCGTCCCGCACGCGCGGGTTCCCCGGCGCCAGCGCCACCAGCAGCAGCGCCACGTTGAGCAGCCGCACCATGCGGTCCGAGCCGTCCTTGCCGAACTGCAGGCGCATGGAGACGAGCAGGTCCGTCACGAAGAGCAGCGCCAGGGCCGCGAGCACCAGCGGCGCCGGCAGCGCGGGCACGAGCAGCGCCGCCGCGCAGAGCGCTCTCAGCCCCAGCCAGCCCAGGAAGCGGGCGTGGGACACCAGCGACACGGCGAAACGCAGGACGGGGCCGCCCTTGAACTGCTCCAGCAGCTGGCGCAGCAGCGGCCAGCCGGAGAAGCCGCCGTCGGCGTGGTCCCGCCAGTTGGCCAGCAGCTCGCCCGTGGTGATGAGGATGCCCAGCGCCATCAGCACGCGGACGGCGTACAGCGCCAGGTCGGGGGTCTCCGTGAAGGGAATCATCGCGCGTGCAGCTCCGAGACGAGCACCATGCGCGACGGCGTCCGGGCCTCGTAGCCAAAGGACTCGGCGATGGCGAACTGGAACGCGCGCGTGAGCGGGGTGCCGCCGCGCGACGTGATGAGCGCGAGGATGGCCGCGTAGCCATGGGCCTGCGTCAAGGGACCTCGCCTGGACTCGGCCTGCTGCACCAGCCTGGCCACCGCGGTGGCCACCGCCTTGCGGTGACGCCGCTCCGGGTTCCAGACCGCGCCCAGCAGCGAGCGGCGCTCCGCCAGCGGAATCTCGCGCCACTGCGTCAGCGTCCCGTCACACAGCGCCTCGCGGTAGAGCAGGTGGTAGTCCGACGCGGAGAACGATGGCGAGAAGAACATCCACCGGGGGATGAGCCCGAACACGTCGAGGGCGCGGAAGAGCCCCTGCAGGCGCATGGGGAGGAACTGGCAGACGAACGACACCGTGAACCAGGCCAGCAGCAACCGTGGGATGAGACGGATGAGCATGTCTTAACGTCCCTGCTCCCACCGCAGCCACGGCTGCCGGGCGGAGGGCGCGAGCGGTGGGAACTCCTGCTGGGCGAGCGACTCGAAGTCGTTCATCGCGGGCGGCGTCAGCACGACGCTCGCCTCCAGCGAGAAGCCCGCGCGCGCGCAATGGGTGCGCAGGGAGAGCTTCCCGGGCTCCAGCGCGGCGCCGGGAAAGTCCTGCACCCGCCACGTGAGGTCCGCCCTCGCATCCAGCACGAGCCCGGTCATCCACGGTTCGCCCGCGTAGCAGAGCTCCGCGACGTGCTCGGGCCACGCGGAGCCTTCGCGGCCGGCCTTCCGGCGCGCGTCGAGCACGTCCCTCGCGGAGGCGGAGGGGGGCGCGAGCGCTTCAGCCAGTTGGAGGTGCAGCGCGTCGCCCGCCACGGTCAGCAGGAGCGCGATGCTCCCCGCCGGTGCGAGCGGCGCGGGCGCTGGAGCGGGGAGGGTGTGGAGCCGGGGGATGGACCCGGTGGAATGCCAGCCGTCACGCGGCGCGTACGCGCCGTGAGGGCGCGCCGCCGTGGGAACGGCCGGGCGAAACACTCGCATCATGGGGAGGGCGCACTGCGGTGATGAAAGCGGTGGAGATGGCAATAGACGTGAAAGACTTCATTTCTGTCAATCAAGGCCAGAGCTGCCTTCACGCGCGCTCGGGGGGCAGGCGCGCAGGCGGTGAAATCCGGGATGGATGCTTGGAGTCATCCGCGTCTCGGGTCATCCTCGCCCCCGGTGCGTTCCTCACTTCTGATCCTCCTGTTCTGCGCCGGCTGTGCCGCGCGTGTCGTCACCCCCGTCCCGGCGCCCGCGCCGGCTCCGGCCCCGGTCCAGGCGTCGTCCCCGCCACCGCCCGCGCAGACTCCCGCCGAGGCCCCGTCCGCGACGGCGCCCGAGCAGGCCTCGGCCGCACCCGTGGTGACTCCGTCCGGTGCGCCCGCCGCGATGCCGTCCCCCTCGGAGGTGGCCGCCGTCGTCACCGACGCCGCCGTGCGTGAGAACCCCTGCCCGGTGGACGCGGAGGAGGAGGACGACGAGGCCACCGCGGCCACCGACGACGAAGGCGTGAGCGAGGAGGGCGAGATGCAGGCGCCGCTCGCGCCCGCCGCGCCGTCCGGCCCGCTGTACACCGCCGACCTGTCCGACGAGGCGCTCACCGAGGCGTGGAAGAAGGACCCGGCCACGCTGGGCTCCATGTCCATCGGCTTCGTGGAGAGCGGCCGGCAGCTCAACAGCGTGCGCGTGCCGGATGACAAGGATTGGCTGGTGGTGTCTCCGGAGATTGCCTACGGCACGAAGGAGACCGTCGACTACGTGGCCGCCGCCATCCGCGCGGTGCGCGCGCAGTACCCGAACGTGCCCCCGCTGCGCGTCAACCGCCTGTCCACCAAGGACGGCGGCTACCTGCGCCCTCACAAGAGCCACCAGAACGGCCGCGACGTGGACTTCGGCTTCTACTACCCGACCGCGGAGCCGGTGCGTGAGCGCGAGCGGGAGCGCTACATCGACGTGGCCATGAACTGGGCCCTGGTGCGCTCGCTGGTGGTGAACACCGACGTGCAGATGATCCTCGTGGACAAGCGCGTGATGAAGGTCCTGTACGACTACGCGCTGTCCATTGGAGAGGACAAGGTGTGGCTGGATTCGCTGTTCAACGCGGGCTTCAACTCGCTCATCAAGCACGCGCGCCGGCACCGCGACCACTTCCACGTGCGCTTCTTCAACGGCCGCGCGCAGGAGCTGGGCCGCCGGGTGGCGCCGCTGCTGGCGCTCCAGCCGGACCAGAACCTGATGATGTACAAGGTGCGCAACGGCGACACGCTGGGCGGCATCGCGATGCGTCACAACTCCAGCGTGGTGGCCATCAAGAAGGCCAACCGGATGCGCAACACGTTCCTGAGCATTGGCCGGCGGCTGGTGATTCCGCTGAAGGGCCCGTGCACGCACTGCCCGATTCCTCCGCCGGTGCAGCTGCCGCCGCGCCGGCTGCCTCCCGCGACGCAGGCCCCCGCTTTGGTGAACACGGCGCCCGCGGCTTCGGGCAAGCTGCCCAACCCGTGCACTCCCGCCGCGCCGGCACCGACGCCGGTGGCCGTTCCCACGGGTGTTCCGTCCGGTCTGTCGACCGGGCGCTGAAAGGCTTCGCGTTCCATGGCAACTCCGCACATCTCCGCGTCTCCCGGTGACTTCGCCGAAGTGGTCCTCATGCCGGGTGACCCCCTCCGGGCGCGCTACATCTCCGAGCGCTTCCTGGAGAACGCGCGCCCCGTCACGGCGGTGCGCAACATGCTGGGCTTCACCGGGACCTTCCGGGGCAAGCGGCTGTCCGTGATGGGCCACGGCATGGGCGTGCCCTCCATCTCCATCTACGCGACGGAGCTGGTGAAGACCTACGGCGCGAAGGTGCTCATCCGCGTGGGCAGCTGCGGCGCGCTGCGCACGGACGTGAAGCTGCGCGACGTCATCGTGGCGATGGGCGCGGGCACGGACTCCAACGTGAACCGCATGCGCGCCATGGGCCATGACTTCCCGGCGGTGGCGGACTTCACGCTGGCCCGCCGCGCGGTGGAGGCGGCGGAGAAGCGCGGCAAGCCGGTGCGCGTGGGCAACGTCTTCACGTCCGACCTCTTCTACCACCCGCAGGAAGCGCTCAACGCGACGCTGGCGAAGATGGGCATCCTGGCGGTGGAGATGGAGATCGCCGGCCTGTACGGCGTGGCGGCGGAGTTCGGCGCGCGGGCGCTGGCGCTGCTCACCGTTTCGGACCACATCCTCACCGGCGAGCACCTGTCTCCGGAGGACCGTCAGACGACGTTCGACGAGATGATCGAACTGGCGTTCGACGTGGCCGCCCAAGAGGCGTGAGGACCTGAGCGCATGGCCTTGCCTCCCCGCAGGGGCCCGGGTTCCCCGCTGGCGCGCAAGGCCGCGCAGCGCACCCCGGGCCACCACTACAACGCGAGCTTCCTGAACCACGCGGACCGCGCCGAAATCCTGGCGTGGCTGGGCACGCTGCACCCGTTGTGGGAGGAGCGCTATTCGAAGCACTTCCCGCCGCCGGAGGGACAGCAGCAGCGGCGGCTCTTGCGGCCCGTGTACTGGCTGGGCAACTGGCAGTTCGCGTGTCTGGACTACTACCGGCCGCCGAAGGGCGTGAAGAACCGCTGCGTGAAGGCGGAGCCCTTCCCGGCGGTGCTGCAGCGGCAGATTGAGAAGGTGGAGGCGCTGGCGCGGCGGATGTTCCGGGGCCCGGACATGCCGCAGGGCTGGCACCTCAACACCTGCCTGGTGAACTTCTACGGCAGCCGGTTGGAGGACGGGCGCTGGGTGGACACCGCGCGCGTGGGCGAGCACAAGGACTTCGAGCCGGGCCCGGTGGCGTCGCTGTCCCTGGGCGAGCGCGCGCTCATCCAGTTCGTCACGTCCACGCGGCCCGGTGAGCGCGACGCGGTGGTGCTGGAGCAGTGGCTGGATGACGGGGCGCTGCAGCTCTTCGGTGGCGCGCAGTGGAAGGAGCAGACGTTCCACCGCGTGCAACGGGTGGACACGCGCGCGGGCCACGTGATGCCGCCGGAGCTGCCGGACTTCCGCACGCGGCGCATCAACCTGACGTTCCGCTACGTGCCGGACGCGCACGTGACGCCGTTCGCGGCGCTGAGCCCGGAGGCCCGCGAGGACGTGCGGCCGTACATGGAGACGCTCGCGAAGGGCAGCCGCTTCTTCCGCGAGGAGCTGGCGAAGGAACCGCCGGTGCAGGCGGAGTAGGGCGCCGCGCCTCCTGCCTGGCGCGGCTCAAACCTGTCCGACAGTCGGACAGGTTTTCGCGGTGCGCCGATGGCGGGGAGGCCTGCCAGGGCGCTCCCCTGACTGAAGGCTAGGAGGAGCCCGTCTCGGGATTCGAGGACGAGGCCGGGGGCGGACGGGCCACGTAGCTCACCTGGGGCGCGGAACCCCGGGACGAACGTCCCGCGCCGCGCTCCGGGCCCTGACGGGGCATCCGGGGACCGTTGTTGGGCAGGTTGCCACGCGCCTCGCGAGGACCCGGCCCCCGGCCATTCTGGCGCGGCTCTCCGTTCTGCTGGGGAGCGTCATCCTGGATGTTGCGCGGAGGCCGGCCGTTCATGCGCGCCGGGGCTCCCGGTCCGTCCTGGCGGGGGCCGCCGTTCTGCTGCGGACGGCCGTTCGCGCGCCACTCGTTGCGCGGGATGCGGCTGTTCTGCTGCGGCGCCTGGCCGCTCACGTCCGCGTCGCCGCCACGGGGCTGGCCGTTCATGGCCGGGTCGCCGCCACGGGGCTGGCCGTTCATGCGCGGCTGCCCGTTCATGGCCGGCTCGCCGCCTCGGGACTGGCCGTTCATGCGTGGCCCGTTCTGCCGCTGCGGACGCTGGCCGTTCTCGCCTTGCGACTGGCCGTCCATGCGTAGCTGCCGCTGTGGGCGCTGGGTGTTCTCGCCTTGCGACTGGCCGTCCATGCGTGGCTGCCGCTGCGGACGCTGGCCGTTCTCGCCCTGGGCCTGGCCGTCCATGCGTAGCTGCCGCTGTGGGCGCTGGGTGTTCTCGCCTTGCGACTGGCCGTCCATGCGTGGCTGCCGCTGCGGACGCTGGCCGTTCTCGCCCTGGGCCTGGCCGTCCATGCGCGGCTGCCGCTGTGGGCGCTGGCCGTTCTCGCCTTGCGACTGGCCGTCCATGCGCGGCTGCCGCTGCGGACGCTGGCCGTTCTCACCCTGGGCCTGGCCGTTCATGCGCGGCGGCCTGTTCTGCCGCTGCGAGGCCTCGCCACTGTCGCCGTGGGGCTGTCCGTTGAACCGCTGCGCCCCGTTCTGCCGAGGGGGCTGGCCACTGTCGCCGTGGGACTGGCCGTTGAGCCGCTGCGGGGCGTCGCCGTGCGGCTGGCCATTCATGCGCTGCGCCCCGTTCTGCTGCTGCGGGGCGTCGCCGTGCGGCTGGCCGTTCATGCGCGCCTCGCCGTTGGGCTGGCGCGGCGGACGTCCATCGCGGCGCGGCTCGTTGCGCGGGGTGCCGTTGCGCGGCCCGTTCTGCTGCGGCCGGCCGTTCATGCGCGCATCGCCCTGGGCCGCCGGGGCACTCGCGCCCTGCGCCGGAGCGCCGGTGCGCGGGCCGTTCTGCTGCGGCCGCCCGTTGTTGCCGTTGGGCCGGTTGTTGCCACCGCCCTGGGCCGGACGCGCTCCCGCGTTCTGCTGCGGAGCACCATTCCCGGGCCGGGGCGCGTTGCCGGTGCGCGGCGGCGGCTTGCCACCGAACCCACCGCGCCGGCGCCCGTCCCTCGAGCTCTGCGTGACGATGGGCCGCCCGCGCTCGCCGCCACCCTGGCGCAGCACCAGCGCCTCCAGCGCGCGCAGCTCCGCCTCCTCCGCGCTGATGCCTTCCTCCTCCACCGCCGCCACGGGCGCCGGAGCCGGACGGGCCTCGGTGAGCCGGGCCTCCTCCTGCTGGAGGAACCGCTCCTGCCGGAAGGCCTGCCGGCCCGCGCCCCGCTGACCCCTCGGCGCCTCGCGGAACGCGCCCGACGGCACGTACTCCGGCGTCAGCTCACGCCGCACGTACGCGTTCCAGATTTCGCCCGTGTCACCCGCGCGGCCCGCCAGCCGGGTCGAAATACCCGTCAGGAACTCGCGCACGTTGTCCAGGTCGCGGCGGAAGTAGAACTCCGCCTGGCTGTTGCGCGCCGCCGCCACCGTCTGCGGAAAGTCGATGATGGTCGGCCCGTTGCCGCTCATCAGGATGTTGTAGGGCGACAGGTCCCCGTGGATGAGGTCCGCGCACAGGGTCCGAATCACCTGTCCCCGCAGGTCCAGGTAGAGGGCCTCGGCCTCCTCGGGCGTCTGGGGCGGGGCCTCCACGAGCCGGGGCGCGGGCTGGCCTTCCGCGTCCAGCACCAGCTCCATCAGGAGGATGCCCTCGTAGAACATCACCGGCGTGGGCACGCGTACGCCTTGCGCGTGCAGCTTGTACAGCGAGTCCGCCTCGGCGCTCTTCCACGCCTCTTCCGCGGCGGCCTGCCCGAAGCGGCTGCCCTTCTCCATGGCGCGCCGCGTGCGCGAGTTGCGCACCTCACGGCCTTCCTTGTAGCCGGCGTTGTTGCGGAAGTTGCGCTCGTGGCGCTCCTTGTACAGCTTCGCTGCGACGACCTGGCCGGCGTGCTGGACCAGCCACACCTCCGCCTCCTTCCCCGTCTTCAGCTGGCCGATGACGGCGTCGATGATGCCGTCGGCGAGGAGGGTCTCGAGGGAGTCATTCATTCTTAGGCAAAAGGCCGGAACGGCACGGGGCGGGGAGCTTCAGTCGCTGCGCGCACCGGCGGCCCCTGCTCGCCATCGTGCACGTTGGAGATGAGAACACCGGGCAGCCCCTGGTTTCCATCGCCGTTACGCTGAACGTCATCCAGAAGGCCCACAGACCGCTTGCTAGCAGCTTGGGAAGCAGGGGGCCAGGGGTGCCCCCGGGCCGGTATCCTGTTCGCCGGCCACCCCTGCCCGGGGACCGGATTGACGTCGGCAGGCGTCCAACCGGTTTTCACCCAAGGAGCATTCCGCCCATGAAGGTCTTTCTCGTGTGGGGTGTCCTGCTGGCCTCGCTGGGGGCGCACGCCGAGGACCGGGTCGCGGCGGCCCGCGAGCGCCAGACCCAGGCCCTGGTCCAGACCTTCCAGAAGGCGGGGCTGGCCTGGCCCCCGGAGGAGCTCTACCTCCGGGCCTTCAAGGTGGAGCGGGAGCTGGAGGTCTGGGCGGGCCGGCCGGGCCAGCCGCTGGTGAAGGTGCGGACCTTCCCCGTCTGCGCCGCCTCCGGCGAGGTGGGCCCCAAGCGGGCCCAGGGCGACCTGCAGGTCCCGGAGGGCTTCTACACGGTGGACCTCTTCAACCCGAAGAGCGCGTACCACCTGTCCATGCGGGTGAGCTACCCGAACGCGCTCGACCGGAAGCAGGGCGCCGCGCAGCCCGGGGGCGACATCTACATCCACGGCGACTGCGTGAGCATCGGCTGCCTGGCCATCGAGGACGGCCCCATCGAGGAGCTGTACGTGATGGTGTCCGAGGCCCGCGCCCGCATGGGCCGTGACGTGCCGGTGCACCTCTTCCCCAGGCGGCTGGACGCGGCCGGGCTCGCGGCGCTGGAGGCCCTGTCCGGCGTCCCGGAGGCCCGGAAGGCCTTCTGGCGCGGCCTGGAGCCGGGATACCGCTTTTTCGAGGAGTCCCGGCGCCCACCCCGGGTGAAGGTGGACGCCGCCCGCTCCGCCTACGTGGTGACGCCCGCGCCCCAGGCCAGGGCGCGCTGAGGAGCTGGTAGAACGCGGGGGACGGCCAGGCCCGTGTCTCCGGCGCCGCCGTCCGGGGGAAGCCGCGCGCATGAGTTCATCGATCCCGCATCAGGGGCCTGAAGTCACCGGGGGCGCGCGAGCGCTCGTGTCACTCACGACGACGGAGCTGGCCGCGGCCCTCCGGGAGCGTCGCGTCAGCGCGGTGGAGGCGCTGGACGCCTTCCTCACCCGTGCCCGCGAGCACAACCCCGCGCTCAATGCCGTGGTGACGTGGGACGAGGCCCAGGCCCGGAAGCGGGCGGAAGCGGCGGACGCGGCGCTGGCCCGGGGAGAGCTGTGGGGCCCGCTGCACGGCGTGCCCTTCACGGTGAAGGACGCGTTCAGCACCGGGGGCCTGCGCACGACGTCCGCCCACCCGGCCTTCGCGGAGTATGTGCCCGCGGAGGACGCGACCGTGGTGGCCCGGCTCAAGGCGGCGGGGGCCATCCTCTTCGGCAAGACGAACCTGCCGCCGTTGTCGGGGGACCTGCAGACGGACGGGCCGCTCTGGGGCCGGACGAACAACCCGCACGACCTGGGGCGCACGCCGGGCGGCTCCAGCGGGGGCGCGGCGGCGGCGGTGGCGGCGGGGCTCACCCCGTTCGAAATGGGCAGCGACATTGGTGGCTCCATCCGGCAGCCGGCGCACTACTGCGGCATCGTGGGCATCAAGCCCACGGAGCACCGCGTCTCCACCTTCGGCCACATCCCGGATATGCCGGGCGGGCCGCGCCACGTGCGCCACATGGCGTGCGCGGGGCCCCTGGCGCGGTCGGTGGCGGACCTGCGGCTCCTCCTGTCCCTCATCGAGGGCGCGGATCCGCGCGCTCCGGAGGTGCCGCCCGTCGCGCCGGTGGGGCCCGCGAAGCCCCGGGCGCTCGAGGGCCTGCGGCTGGCGTGGGCGGACACGCTGGGCCCCTTCCAGGCCGACCGCGAGACGCGCGAGGTGTTCCAGCGCTTCGCCGCCGCCGCGCGCGAGCAGGGCGCCGTGGTGGAGCAGGCGGTGCCCTCGGGGCAGGACTTCGCGGACCTGGTGGAGGTGTGGGGGCTGCTGAATGGAGGCGAGGTGGGCGCGCCCCTGCCGCCGCCATTGCGCGAGGGCTACCAGCAGCAGTTCCGTCCTCTCGAGCGCGACCTGCTGGCGAAGGCCATCCTGCAGGGCTCGCGCGTGGACATGACGGGCTACGGCACGGCGCTCAGCCGGCGGGATGGGCACATCGGCCAGCTGGAGGACTTCCTGTCCGGCTGGGACGCGTGGCTCGTGCCGGTGGCGATGACGGCCGCGCCGGTGCACACGAAGTTCGGGGCTCCCGTGGACGTGGACGGCGTGCCTCGCGACTACCTGGAGGCACTTGGCGGGTTCACCTGTCTGTTCAACGCGACGGGGAGCCCCGTGGTGGTGCTCCCCATCGGGCGCACGGCGTCGGGCCTGCCGGTGGGGGCCCAGCTGGTGGGGCGGCGTTGGATGGATGGGGCGCTGCTCGACGTGGCGGAAGCGCTCTTGCCGCTGGGCGGCGGTGTGCGGTGGCCTTCGGCGTTCACGCCGTGAGTCAGTAGACGCGCAGCAGGCGCGAGCGGCATTCGAAGTGCGGGTTGCGCACGTCGATGACGTAGACCTCGCCGGTGGTCTCATCGAAGTTGCCGGCGAGGAGCCCCGCGGCGGCGAGCGCGGCGAGGTAGACGTTGTCCGTGGCCTTCTTCATGTCGCTGGCCTTTCGCGTGTAGACGACGCGGCCCTCCACGGCCCACACGCTGCGGATGCCGTCGGTGTGCACGCCCATGGCGTCCGGGGGCGGCGCGGCGGACTTGCCCAGCGCGGGCGGGACGGACTGGAGCACGTAGTCGTCGTAGGCGCGGTTGCCGCTGCGGCTGATGAGCTTCACCTCGCGCAGCAGGCCGTCCGGGCCCTGGTTCAGCTCCAGCGTGACGGTGAGCTTCATCGTGCTGACGCCGTGGGCGAAGTCCTGGAGCTCCTCGCCCGCCTGGGACTGGGCGCGCAGGCGGTTGTAGCCGGGCTCGTCGCGGGCGCGCTTCGCGACGAGCTCGCCCGGCTTGGGGGCGCTGCGAAGTCCGGGCATGCTCCCGGGGCTGCCGCTGGCGCCGAACTGCCGGGCCTTCTCCGCGTACGAGTACAGGAGCTGCTTGGGGAAGCTGGGCATGTCGAAGAGGGGCGGGGCTTCCATCTGCTTCTCCAGCTGCGCGCGCAGCTGCCCGAAGTAGGGGTGCACGCGGCCGGTCTCCACGCGGTCCCTCGCGCGGCGTTCGTCGATGATGCCCTGCACGCGCTCCGACACGAGCGCGCGCTCCTCGGCGGCGCGGGACTCGGCGGACAGGCTGGGGTCGCCAGGGCGCAGCGTGCGGCCTCCGCCCCGGGAGTTCTCCGGCGTCGTGATGATGACCCCGCCCGGGTTCGAGCCGGGGGAGGGGAGCAGGTTCGGAGACAGCGTGCCCGGAGGCTGCGCACGGGGTGCGTCCGCGGTGGGAGCCCGGGTCGCGATGTCCAGGCGCGGAACGTCCTCCGCCGGTGCGCGCGGAGCGTCTTCGGCGGGAGCGGGCTCGCTCTTCGCGACGGGAGGCGGAGGCGGCTCCGGCGGTTCGCGGTTCGCGGTCGCTGGCGGTGCCTCCGGCTGCGCGGCCTTCACCGGTGCGCGTGGTTTCGAAGGGGGTGGCGGCTCACGCGTCGCGATGCCGGACGGTGGCGTGGCGGGCTCCTGGACCGGAGTGACGGAAGGGGAGGTGATGATCTCCACCTCGACCGCCTTCGCGCGCACCTGCGCCGTGCGTCCGTTGGATGACGGATGAGGGTCCAGCGCCCACAACAGCCCGAAGAGGAGGGCGTGCAGCGCCAGCGATATCAGGGCCCATCCGAGACGTCGCAACCGCCGCATGCTCGGACACTGAGCAGAAAGGGGCCCCTGCCTCAACACAATGCACTCCCTGCGTTCGTGAACCGACGTCCCACCCGGCGAGCAGGCGACCCTTCAACGGTTGAAACGTCCCCCGGGTGACTCGACGCCCGCCGTGACACCTGCTGTGCTGCTGGCCTCCTCGTGCCTCCCATGCCCCTCGCCTGCCTGGACGAAACCACGTTCATGGACCTCCTGCTCGGGACGCTGCCTCCCGACAGGGCCGCGCTCGTCGACGAGCACCTGGACACGTGTCCCTCCTGCCGGCGCATGGTGTCCGAGGCGCTGAAGGTGCAGCCGCCCGTGGAGGAGGGGCCCGTTCCGGAGGAGGAGGTCCTCGACAGCCAGCTGGCGACGCTGGCCGTGGACCCGTGGCGCGGGAAGAAGCCGCGCCTGCGCCTGCCCACGCCGCCCCTGGCGCGCGGCACGGCGGTGGGGCGCTACCTCATCCTGGAGATGCTGGGCGTGGGCGGGATGAGCGTCGTGTACGCCGCCTATGACCCGGAGCTGGACCGCCGCGTCGCGCTCAAGCTCCTCCAGGTGGAGGCGCTGGGGCTGGGCGCGGAGGCGGGCCGCACGCAGGTGCTGCGTGAGGCGAAGGCCATGGCCCGCGTCTCCCATCCGCACGTCGTCTCCGTCTTCGACGTGGGCACCTTCGGCCGGCAGGTCTTCCTGGCCATGGAGCTGGTGGACGCGCACACGCTGCGCAAGTGGGAGCACGACGGTCCGCACCCGTGGCGCCAGGTGGTGGAGGTGTTCCTCGCCGTGGCCCGGGGGCTCGCCGCGGCGCACGCGGTGGGCGTGGTGCACGGCGACGTGAAGCCGGAGAACATCCTCGTCGGGCAGGACGGCCGCGTGCGCGTCACCGACTTCGGCCTGTCGCGCATCATGTTCGGCGCCGTGGTCCCGGCCCTCACCCCCGGAGGCCCCGACCATCCGCGCGCCATGGAGGGCGGCACGCCCGCGTACATGGCCCCGGAGCAGTTTCCGCCCGAGGAGCGCACCGACGCACGAAGCGACCAGTTCGGCTTCTGCGTCGCGCTCTACGAAGGCCTCTACGGCGAGCGCCCCTTCGCGGGCAGCACGGTGGAGGAGCTGTCCCAGGCGGTGCACGCGGGGCGCGTGAAGAGCGTGCCCCGGCACTCGGGCGTGCCGCAGTGGCTGCGCAAGGTGGTGGTGAAGGGCCTGTCGGTGAAGCCCGAGGACCGCCACGCCTCCATGGAGGCGCTCATCGCCGCGCTGGAGTCGGACCCGGCGGCGCGCCGGACCCGGCGGCTGCGCGTCGCGGGCGCATCACTCCTGCTCCTGTCCGCGGTGGGGCTCACGCACGTGCTCCACGGCCGCGACGTCACGGGCTGCGAGGGCGCCGCGCGCGCCATGGACGGCGTGTGGGACGCGCCCCGGCAGCAGGCGGTGGAGGCGGCCTTCGTCGGCACCGGGCGCCGCTTCGCGCACGACGCCTTCCGGCACGTGCGCCGGGGATTGGATGCGTACACCGCCGCGTGGGTGACGACACGCACGGCGGCGTGCGAGGCCACCCGCGTGCGCCACGAGCAGAGCGAAGCGGTGATGGCGCTGCGCATGCGCTGTCTGGACGCGCGGCTCGCGGACGTGGCCGCGCTCACGCAGCTGTTCACGCAGGCGGATCCGGACCTGGTGGAGCGGGCGCCCCGCGCGGTGGAGGGGCTGACGACGCTGGCGGGCTGTTCGGACGTGGAGGCGCTGACGTCGCGAGGCCACTCCGCGCCGGACGACCCCGCCGCCAGGGACCGCACGGTCGCGCTGCTCCAGGCGCTGGTGGACGCGCGGGCGCTGCGCGCCGCCGGCCGCTATTCGCAGGGCGTGGCGCGCGTGGAGCCGGTGGCCCAGGCCGCTCGCGCCGCGGGGGACTGGTCCGGCGCCGCGGATGCGCTGCTGCTGCTCGCGGAGCTGAAGGACGGGGCAGGGGACTACCGGGGCGCGGAGGCCACGGTGCTCCAGGCCGCGTGGACCGCGGAGGCTGGCCGCAACGACGACGCCGCCGCTCGCGCGTGGACGCTGGCGGTGCGCGTGACGGGCGAACGGTTGGATCACTACGCGCAAGGGCAGCAGGCCGCGGAGCGAGCCAGCGCCGCGGTGGAGCGTCTGGGCGGCAGCAGGGAGCTGGCCGGGGCGCTCGCGATGAACCTGGGCCGGCTGTTGTCGCGTCAGGGCCGCTACCCGGAGGCGCACGAGCAGCTCACCCGCGCGCTGTCCTTCCTGGAGAAGCGCTTCGGTCCGGAGGCCCTGGAGGTCGCGGACGTGCGCGTGGAGCTGGGCACCGTGCGCCGCTCCCAGGGGCGCGCGGAGGAGGCCCTGGGCCTCTATGAGCGCGCGCTGGGCACCGTGCGAGGAGCGCTGGGGCCCGAGCATCCGGACGTGGCGCGCATCCGGCTGGAGCAGGCCAGCGTGCGCTGGCAGCAGGGTGACTTCGTGCAGTCGGAGCGGCTGGCCCGGGGCGCGCTGGCGCTGCTGGAGCGCTCGCTGGGGCAGGACCATCCGCAGGTGGCGGACGCGCTCAACAGCCTGGCGCTGGCGCTGCAGTACCAGGGCAAGCGCGAAGAGGCGCTGCCCCTGTACGAGCGCGCGCTGCGCATCGCGGAGACGACGGAGGGGCGCGACAGCTCCACGGTGGCCATCATCGTCAACAACATCGGCACGCTGCTGGTGCACATGGGCCGGCTGGAAGAGGCCACGCAGCGCTTCGCCACGGCGCTGGCGCAGGTGGAGAAGAGCCTGGGCCCGGACCACCCCACGCTGGCGCTGGTGCTGCGGGGCATGGGCCAGACGCTCAGCTACCGCAACCAACCGGACCAGGCGCTGCCGTACTTCCAGCGCGCCGCCGCGCTCCAGACGTCCCTGCCCGACGACGTGAACGGCGGCTGGACGGGAGCCCTGGTGGACCTGGGACGCACCTACATGGTGCTCGGCCGTCCGCGCGAGGCGCTGGTCCCGCTGGAGAAGGCCGTCACGGGGTGGGAGCGCGCCCGGCCCCGTCCAGCGGAGCGCCCCGCCGCGCGCTACATGCTGGGCCGTGCCCTGTGGGACGCGAAGCAGGACCCGGCCCGAGCGGTGCGGCTGGTCGCCGAGGCCCGCCAGGAGGCCGCCGCGCTGCCGGACGAGGAGTCCTCCGTGCCGGAGCTGCGCCAGGCGATGGACCGCTGGATCGCCAGGCTGCCCCCCGGCGCGCGCAGGGACCTCAAGGCCGCCATGGCCACGCCCAAGCCCGCGGACCCCGCGAGGGATGCGCTCGTCCGATAGGCGCCCCAGCCAAGGCCACGGGGCAGGCGCGCACGGGCCGCGTTATACGGGGGGTGGAATGACGCTCCTCACCACGGACTCCCCTGTCGCCGCGCTCCCGCTCGAAGCGGGCGTGGACGCCCTGGCCTCGCTGCTGCGCGGACGCCGCGTCGTGGTGCTCACCGGCGCCGGAATCAGCACCGAGTCCGGCATCCCCGACTATCGCGGCCCGGAGACGCGCCACAAGGTGCGCAACCCCATCCAGCACCGCGAGTTCCTCCACAAGCCGGAGGTGCGCCAGCGCTACTGGGCGCGAAGCCTGCTGGGCTGGCCGCGCTTCACCTCCGCCCGGCCCAACGACGCGCACTTCGCCCTGGCCACGCTGGAGAAGGCGGGCGTGGTGCCCGGGCTCATCACCCAGAACGTGGACGGCCTGCACCACGCGGCCGGCAGTGAGCGCGTGCTGGAACTGCACGGCGCGCTGTCCCGGGTGCGCTGTCTTGCGTGTAGCGCCCAGGAGCCACGCGCGTCACTCCAGGCGCGGATGCTGGGCCTCAACCCGGACTTCGCGCACACCGTCGTGGAGCTGCGTCCGGACGGCGACGCGGAGCTGTCCCAGGAGGCCCTGGAGGGCTTCCACGTCCCCGCGTGCACGCGCTGCGGCGGGACGCTCAAGCCGGACGTGGTGTTCTTCGGTGACAACGTCGCGGCGCCGCTGGTGCAGGACGCGTTCGCACTCGTGGAGGAGGGGGACGCGCTGCTGGTGGTGGGCTCGTCGCTGACGGTCTACTCCGGCTACCGCTTCGTCACCCGCGCCGCGGAGCGGCACATTCCCATCGGCATCCTCAACATCGGGGAGAGCCGGGGTGACGGGCTCGCGGATGTGCGCGTGGAGGCGAGGGCAGGGGACGTCCTGCCCCGGCTCGCCCAGGCGCTGACCCGCGCCTGACGCTCCTCCTCCCACACCCGCCGTGCAGCCGGGCGCCGGGGCTTCGCGCGCGGCACCGAATGGGCACGCCCGGGGAGGGGCCAGGTGTGCCATCATCCCCGGCTTCGCGAGGCACGCGCGCCATGCCGTGCCCGGGACGGAGACACAGGGCCGATGGACACCGGACGCCCCCTGGGCGGCAGGTACGCGCTGGAGCGCAGGATTGGCGGCGGTGGCATGGGCGCCATCTGGCGGGCCGTCGACCTGCAGCTCCAGCGGCACGTGGCCCTCAAGCTCATCGCCTCCGACGTCGTCGCGCGCACGCCGGAGGCCCACCGCCACTTTGAACAGGAAGCCCAGGCCGTGGCCCGGCTGCGCCACCCGCACGTGGTGCAGGTGCATGACTCCGGCGTGGACGGCGGCGTGCCGTACATCGTCATGGAGCTGCTGGAGGGCGAGGACCTGGAGACGCGCCTCACCCAGCAGGGGCGCCTGTCCCCGGCCCGGGTGGCCGCGCTCGTCACGCCGGTGGCCCGGGCCCTGGCGGCGGCGCACGCGGCGGGGCTCGTCCACCGGGACCTGAAGCCCGCCAACCTCTTCCTCGCCCACGTGGACGGGGAAGAGGTGGTGAAGGTGCTCGACTTCGGGCTCGCGCGCTCGCTCGACCCGTCCCGCGCGCCCGTCCAGGCCGAAGGGCTCGCCGGCACGCTGCGCTACATGAGCCCGGAGCAGCTGCGCGCGGATCCGGACCTGGACGCGAGGGCGGACCTCTGGTCGCTCGCGGTGGTGCTCTACCGCGCCCTCACCGGCCAGTTCCCCTATGGCCCCGAGTCCGTGGGCGCGCTCCTGCGTGGCACCTTCCATCCGCCCGCCGTGCCCGTCTCGCAGCTGGTGCCGGAGCTGGGCGCGGCCGGGGACGCCTTCTTCCAGCGCGCGCTGCACCCGAAGCCGGAGCAGCGCTTCACGTCCGCGCGCGAGCAGGCCGCCGCCTTCGTCGCGCTGGTGGACGCGGGCCGCGCCACGCAGGCCGCCACGGTGCTGGTGGTGGACGACGAGCCGGACGTGGAGCTGCTCATGCGCCAGCGCTTCCGCCGGCACGTGCGCGACGGCGTCTACCGCTTCGTCTTCGCGCGCGATGGTGAAGAGGCGCTGGAGGCCCTGCGCCAGAACCCGGACACGCACGCCGTCCTGTGCGACCTGAACATGCCACGCATGGACGGGCTCACCTTCCTGTCGCGCGTGGGGGAAGTGGATCCGCTGGTGAAGGTCGTCATGGTCTCCGCCTACGGAGACCTGCCCAACCTGCGCACGGCGATGAACCGGGGCGCGTTCGACTTCCTCGTGAAGCCGGTGGACCTGGACGACCTGGAGTCCACGCTGGCCAAGACGGTGCGGCATGTCGCCGAGCTGCGCCGCGCGGTGCGCTCCACGGAGGAGAACGCGCTGCTGCGCATGTTCGTGAGCGGCGGCATCGTGGACCGGATGCTGCCGCTGGTGCGCGGCCCCGGCGGGCTCGCGGGCGAGCAGCTGGACGCGACGGTGGCCTTCCTGGACGTCGCGGACTTCACCGCCGTCACCCGCGAGCATCCGCCCGAGTCCGCGCTGCGCCGGCTCAACGCCAACTTCGAGGTCATCCTCCCGGAGCTGGAGTCGCGCGGCGGCGTGGTGGACAAGTTCCTGGGCGACGCCGTGATGGCCGTCTTCCAGGGCGAGGGCCACGTGTCGCGCGCGCTGGACGCGTGCCTCGCGGTGAAGCAGCGGCTGCAGGGGCTGGCGTGGAGCGGCGGAGACGCGTCCCCGTACGCCCACGGCGTCTGCATGGGCGTGGACACGGGGCCCGTCGTCTCCGGCAACGTGGGCGCGGCCGGGCGCGGGCGCCTGGACCACACGGTGCTGGGGGACGTGGTGAACACCGCGGCCCGGCTGGCCACCGTGGCCGCGCGCGACCAGGTGCTGGTGAGTGAAGCCCTGGCCACGCGGCTCCAGGGCGCCTTCGAGTGCCGGCTCGCCGCAGACCGCCACCTGCCCGGGCCCGGAGGCCAGCCGCTCGCGGTGCGCGAGGTGGTGGCCCGCCTGGGCACCCCGTCCGAGTCCTCCACGGACCGCACCTCCGAACAGGTGGCCCCCGCCGTCCTGGAAGCGCCCGCCGCTCCGCCCCGGCCCGGGGCCTTCACCGCCAAGGGGCCCGCCTGACGCATGCGCGTCATCCTCAATCCAGGCCAGGTGGATGAGCGGGTGGTGATGCTGCCGGAGGGCACCACCACCATCGGCCGCACGGAGGAGAACGGCATCCGCGTGCCACACCCCAGCCTGTCCCGGCGCCACGCGCGGCTGGAGCGCGCGGGCGGGCGCGTGGTGCTGGTGGACCTGGACAGCAAGAACGGCAGCTTCGTGGGGCCGCACCGCGTGTCGCGCCAGGAGCTGGGCCACGGCCAGTCCTTCCGCTGCGGCGAGGTGTGGTTCCGGCTGGTGTCCCTGGACACGCCGCTGCCGGACGGCTGGGGCCCGCTGCGCACGCAGCCTTTGGAGACGCGCTTCTCCGCGGGCCCCATGGAGGCGCTGCTCGACACGCGCTCGCCGGACCGCACCCGCGACAAGCTCCAGGTGCTCCTCAAGGTGGGCCAGATTCTCTCCTCCCCGGGCCCGGTGGACGGGCTGCTGGAGCGCGTCGTCCAGCTCGTCTTTCAAATCTGGGCGGTGGACCGGGCGGCGGTGCTGCTGGTGGACCGGGACACGGGGACGCTGGTGCCGCGCGTGTCCCGGGGCGCGCGGGGCGGGGCGCTGCCGGAGCGCTTCTACAGCCAGCACATCGTGGACTACGTGCACTCGCGCGGCGTGGCGGCCCTCTTCACCGACGCGAAGGACGACGCGCGGCTCGTGGGCGCGGACTCCGTCTTCCGGCAGGCCATCCGCGCCTCGCTGTGCGTGCCCCTGCGCACGCGCGACGCGGTGCTGGGCGTGCTGTACCTGGACAGCCTCACGCAGGGCGGCCTCTTCACGGACGAGGACCTGGAGTTCCTCACCGCCTTCGCCAACCAGGCCGCCATCGCCCTGGACCACGCGCACCTGGCGCGGCGGCTGGAGGAGGAGGCGGTGCTGCGCAACGCCTACCAGCGCTTCTTCCCGCCGGACGTCGTGCGCCAGCTGAAGGCGCTGAGGGGCGTGCCGCTGGAGGTGCGCGAGGCGAACGTCACCATCCTCTTCTCCGACATCACCGGCTTCACCGCCCTGTCCTCGCGCCTCAAGCCCCGGCAGGTGGTGGACATGCTCAACGCGTACTTCCCTGTCATGGCGGACGTCGTCTTCCGCCACGAGGGCACGCTGGAGAAGTACATCGGCGACGCGCTGATGGCCGTGTGGGGCGCCCCCTTCGCCCGGCCGGACGACGCGGACCGGGCTGTGCGCGCGGCCGTGGAGATGCAGCGCGCCCTGGCGGACCTCAACGCCCGCTGGAGGGCGGAGGGCGTGCCGGAGATTGAAGTCCACATCGGGCTCAACTCCGGCCCGGTGGCGGCGGGCAACATCGGCTCGGAGCACTACCTCCAGTACGCCACCGTGGGAGACGCCACCAACGTCGCGTCCCGCGTGTGCGGCGTCGCGCGCCCGGGCGAGGTGCTGATGACGGACGCCACGCGCGCCCTCTTGGATCCGAACGCCTTCGTGCTGGAGCCGCTGGAGCCCGTGAAGGTGAAGGGCCGTGAGGAGCCGCTGTCCCTCTTCCGCGTGCGCGGCTGAGGGCTACTCCGCGTCCTGCCCCAGCCGCTCCGGCTGGAGGAGGATGATCTGCCCGCCCTCGAAGCTGAGCATCCCCTCGCGCACGTAGTAGCGCAGCCACTTGTTGACGCTCTCGCGGGTGACGCCGCACAGGTTGGCCAGCTCCGACTGCGTGAGCTTCGGGGTGATGACCAGCCCTTCGGGGCCCTGCTTCCCCTGCGTCTTCGCCAGCTCCAGCAGCACCCGCACCAGGCGGCTGCGCGCGTCCAGGAAGGCCGAGTCGTAAACGAGCTGCGTCGTGCGCCGCACCAGCCGGCTCATGTTCGCGAGCAGCGCCAGGCTCACCTGCGGCCGCGTCTCCAGGTAGCGCCGGAAGTCGTCGCGCTGGAGCGTGAGCAGGTGCGCCTCCTCGCGCGCCATGGCGTCCGTGGAGCGCATCTCGCCGTCCAGGAGCGACAGCTCTCCGAAGGCGTCTCCCCGGTCCAACAGCGCCAGGGTGATTTCGCGCCCCTCGCTGGAGGAGAGCCGGATGGCCACCTGGCCGCGCCGGATGATGAACAGCGCGGTGCCCACGTCCCCCCGATGGAAGATGACCTCCCCCCGCGCGAAGCGCCGGGGCTGGAGGAGCGACGACATGTTCTCCAGGTCCTCCCGGCCGAGGCTTTCAAACATGGGGATTTCGGCCAGCAGCTGCGCGTAGGACATGAGGGGAACCCCATTCTGCCCGCAATCCCCGGATGCAGGTAGGGAAGCCTCCCATCCAGGTCGGGCGGACAAGTCCGGCGGGTGTGAAC
Organism: Corallococcus interemptor; assembly: GCF_003668875.1. Classification (GTDB taxonomy): domain Bacteria; phylum Myxococcota; class Myxococcia; order Myxococcales; family Myxococcaceae; genus Corallococcus; species Corallococcus interemptor. The sequence goes on from NZ_RAWM01000023.1 coordinate 33,281, forward strand.
GTCTTCACACCGGGCCTGTGGGCCGCTTCACAGATCGAAACAGGGGGTCCCGGTACTGTTCCTTCATCGCAGCACGGGAAGCAGGGGGGCCCGCGCAGCAGCGACACGGTGAGTCAGGGAGTCGGGGGACTTCTTAGCCCACCGCGGCGTGCGCGGGAAATGGGGGGGACCGCAGGGGCTGGCACATAGAAGGGGGAAGCGTCGAGTTTCTGAGGGGGAACTCGACGCGAATACGAGTGCCGGCTCCCGCTGGAGCCTGAGAAGCAACTGAACCCGGGCCTGGAGGCCCGTCGCTCCGGGGGGAGTGACGGCCTTCAAGTCCGGGTTGTTTTATTTGGCCAGGGCCACCGCGGGCGCGAGCGTCAGCGTGGACTCGCGGTGCTTCTCCACCGCCTCGCGCGTGTGGAGCATGGGGTGGAACTCCACCTTGCGGTTGAGCTCCATCAGGTCATCGCGGTGCTTGTGGAACAGGTGCTCCGACTGTCCCGGCGCGTGGATGGACACGGAGCGGGACAGGTCCGCCAGGTCCACGATCATCCGCAGCGCGGTGCCGTGGACCACCTTGAAGGGGTGGCTCCAGAGGAACGACGCGCCGTCCACGGAGTAGTTGTCACCCCGGGCCGGCACCGGCGCGCTGTTGAAGACGCGGCGGATGGGGCCGGGGATGGCGGGCCCGCCCAGCGTCTGGTGCGCGTACGTCAGCTGGTGCACCTGGCCCCAGGCCCAGGCCTCCGGCTTCGGGCCGTACGTCTTCACCAGCCACGCGGTGGCCACGCCCAGCGCCGCGCGGAGGATGTCGTCGCGCGTCTCCTTCTCCGGCGTCTTCGGGTCGTCCCACCAGGCGCTGTCCGGCTGGGACATCAGGCCGATGACGAAGGGCATGTGCAGGCTGCCATGCCGTTCGTACTGGCCCATCAGGTATTCCTTCACCAGCGACGGCTCCAGCTTGTGCTGGAGCAGCTTGCGCAGCACCTCGATGTACCAGGCCTGGAACACCGTGGCTCCCACGGCCTCCGGCTCGAAGCGCAGGTCCCACGCCTTCAGCGCCTCCACCGCCTGGCGCTGCATGTCGTCCGCCGGAAGGGCCGCCGCCAGGAAGTAGGGGCGCAGCGCCTCCGCGGGCAGCGAGTACGTCTGCGCCTGGATGTCCCGCATGGAGTCCACGGTGTGCTGCGTGCCGGCCTCCAGCAAGTCAGTGATGCGTTTCGCGCGGTAGCCCGGGAACCAGTTGTGCGCGATGAGGTGCGGGTAGTCGTCGGACGTGATCTTGTTGTTCGCCGTGGCCGCGTAGCCCGCGGGCGGGTTGAGGGACGCGGGCAGCTCCTCGAAGGGGATGAAGCCCGTCCACTCGTTGTCGCCCGTCCAGCCCGGCATGGGCAGCAGGCCCTGGTGGCCCTGACGGATGGGAATCTTGCCCGTGGACTGGAAGCCCACGTTGCCGGCCGTGTCCGCGTACACGAAGTTCTGGCCCGGCCCCTCCCAGCGCTTCATGGCGGCGCGGAAGGACGTCCAGTCCGTGGCCAGGTTGAGCTGGAGCACGGAGTTGATGAGCGGCTGGCATTCACGGTGCGCCCACTTGAGGGACAGGGGCTCGCTGTCCTTCAGCTCCTCCGCCATCACCGCGTTCATCAGCGGGCCGTGGCGGGTGCTCTTCACCTCCAGCACCACGGGCGCGCCGCCCTTCACCGGGATCTCCTCGCGGCGCACCTCCAGGTCGTGCCAGACGTCCTGGTACAGGTACTTCCTGGGCGCCTTCGGGTCGTCCAGCTTCTCGATGTAGAAGTCCTGGGTGTCCGGCCCCAGGTTGGACATGCCCCAGGCCACCTTCCCGTTGTGGCCGACAATCAGCATGGGCACGCCGGGCAGGGAGAAGCCCACGTGCTGGAAGCGGCCGCCGTGCAGGCCGTTCTCGTACCAGGTGGACGGCATTCCCAGCGGGATGTGCACGTCGTTGGCGAGCAGCGGCTGGCCGCTCTTCGTGCGCTGCCCGTGCACCACCCAGTTGTTGCTGCCGGAGACGATGTTGGGGTCGCCCATCACCGCGTCCACGCTGTCCAGGCCGGACATGGCCTTCACGTCCTTGAGGCCCGGCAGGCGCGCCTCCTTGGGGACGATGAGCGGCGTCTCCGGCGCGTTCTGCGGCAGGAGGGCATTCGCCACCTCCTCACCCACCGCGGCGACGAGCCGCGCGCGGAAGAGCTCCAGGCGGTGGTTGCCGCCCAGCATCATCGCCAGCAGGTTGCCGCGCGCGAGCGTGTCCACGGGCGTCCAGGGCGTGGGCTCCGTGCCCATCACGGTGAACTCGTACGACAGCGGCTCCGCGGCGATGCGCGCGTTGATGCCCGCGCTGTACGCCTCCACGATGGCGCGCGCCTCCGGGTCCACCTGCTCCCAGGACTTCTCCGCCATGTGGCGCAGGCCCATGGTGCGCAGGAACCGGTCCGCGCCCAGGCCCATGGCGCCCAGCAGGCTCGCGAGCCGGCCGTCCACCAGCCGGCGGCCCATCTCCAGCTGCCACAGCCGGTCCTGCCCGTGCACGTAGCCCTGGGCGAAGAAGAGGTCGTGCTCGTCGTTGGCGAAGATGTGCGGCACGCCCCACGTGTCGCGCACCACCTCCACCTTGCCGTGCACGCCGGGCAGGGTGAGCGTGCCCTCCTCGCGCGGCCAGCGGCGGCGGGCGAGCCACGGGCCCACGCCCGGGGTGGCCACGGCCATGGCGGGCGGCAGCATGCGCATCATGCGCAGGACCATCGAGAAGGCACTCATGACGCGGAGGCTCCGGCGGTGGGGGCGTTGGGGGCGGCGGTGTCGTCAGTGGCGGCGGGCGGCGTGTCCGGCAGCGCGTCCGGCAGCTCCTTGTCCAGGTTGCGCAGGCGCGGGTTGAGCCACCCGGCCGCGACGTTCGTGAGCGTCAGGAGGCCCAGGACGATGAAGATGACGGCGATGCCGCGCCCCGGGCCCACGCCCAGCAGGCGGCCCATGGTGCTGGCGAGCGCGCCCCCCTCGCGCATGGCCGGCTCGAAGAGGCCATCCGCGAGCGGCCCCGCGATGAGGGCCGCGAGCGGCGACACGCAGAGGATGATCATCCGCTTCACGGCGGCGGCGCGGCCCTGGAGGTCCGCGGGAATCTTGCGCTGCCAGATGGACTGGATGCCCGCCATCACGGGCGGCATGGTGAACAGGTAGAGCGCGGCGGCGGCGGCGACCAGCGGCACGCTGGGCGACGGCGCGGCCATGAAGAGCACCACGCCCGAAAACGCATGGAAGCCGAGGATGCCGTACAGCGGGTTCTTGGGGCCGCCCCACACGCCCATGCCGATGCCGCCCACGAGCGCGCCCACGCCCGCGATGGACGCGATGCGGCCCAGCGTGGAGATGTCCGTGAAGGCGAGCACCAGGGGGGTGATCAGCAGCACCACCAGGTCCATGCACAGCACGGCCACGCCGGTGAAGGCCATCAGCGACAAGAGCCCCTTGCGCGCGCTGATGAAGCTCCAGCCCTGCTTCATCTCCGTGAGCAGCGACCCCTTGCCCTGCTGGCCCGCCTCGGAGGCGACGGGCCGGGGGAAGCGGACCATCAGCAGGGTGGTGACGGCGATGAAGAAGCTGCAGACGTCCACCGTCAGCACGCCCACCAGTCCCACGCTGTCGATGAGCGCTCCCGCGATGATGGGGGAGAGGATCTGGCTGGCGCCGCTGGCCACCTCCGCCATGGCGTTGGCGCGGCCCAGGTGCTGCTTGGGCACGATGAGCGTCACCGTGGCGAAGAAGGCCGGCCAGCGGAAGGCGCCGAAGCACGAGCCCAGGGAGACGGGCAGGTAGAAGTGCCAGGTCTCCAGCTTGAACAGCCCCCGGTCGCTGGCCATCAACATGGCGAAGATGAGCAGCGTGGTGAAGCCGTTGCCCAGGTCCGCCAGCAGCATGGCGCGGCGGCGGTCCCAGCGGTCGATGAGCGTCCCCGCGATGGGGGACAGCACCACCATGGGCGCGAGCGCGAAGAAGGACAGCAGCGCGAACTGCGTGGTGGAGCGCGTGTCGAGGAAGACCTTCGCGCCCACGCCGAAGGACGTGAGGCCGGAACCGAGGATCGAGATGAGCTGCCCGAACCAGGTGATCCAGAAGACCCGCATGGGCTGGGTGATGGTCAGGCGTTGCGCGAGGCTCATTCCACGTCTCTTTCTCCTGGGGGGCAGGAGGGTCAGGGGCCCGCGCACCGTACTACGGGAGTGCGCGCGGGCCCGGCGTTGCCAGGGGGGATTTCAGCTCTGCTCCAGCTCCGCGAGCATGGCTTCCAGGGCTTCCGGGTCGAGCTGGCTGGCGCTCGCCTCCACGATGGCCACCGTCATGACCTCCACGGTGGGGGACTCGAAGAGGGCGCGCATGGACAGCTCGACCTGGAAGGCCTCGCGGATGCGCGACAAGAGCTGCACGCCCAACAGCGAGTGGCCGCCCAGCTCGAAGAAGTTGTCGGTGATGCCCACCGACTCCACGCCCAAGAGGTCCTGCCAGAGCGCGGCGACCTTCTCCTCGGTCTCGTCGCGAGGAGCGACGAAGGCGTTGGCCAGCGGGGGACGCGGGTGCTTGCCGCTGCCGCTTCCACCCGCGCGGGCCGGAGCCGCGCCATCGCGTGCCGCCTGACGCCGCGCCTCCAGTGAGCCCAGCGACGCGAGGTAGCGTCCACCGGTGGGCTGGGTGAGGAGCGCGCGCAGGAGGCGGAAGCCCTCGGTGGGAGGGATGACGGCGTCGGGCCGGAAGCCCTCGCCCACGCCCCACACGTCCCAGTCCACGGTGTACCAGCGGGTGCCGCCCAGGCGGGCCTGTCGCACCGCCAGGGCGTCCATGCCGGCGTGCGCCGCCGCCACCGCGCTGACGGCCATGCCGCCCAGCACCACGGTGAGGGAGGACTGCACGACGACGAAGTCCGGACGCCGCGAGGCCAGCGCCTCCGCCAGCTGCGTGAGGCCCCCGAAGCGGCCGGCCAGCAGCGGGGTGGTGGCCTCGGGCGAGGCCTCTCCCACGGAGATGCGGGTCGCCATGCCGCCGTCGCCCGCGGCGTAGAAGACGCCGTCGATGCGGCCGAACTTCGCCTCCGCCAGCTGGAACGCCTTGTCCAGCTGACCGGGCACGCCCGCGTCCGCGCGCAGCGCCAGCACCTGTGCGCCCGCCTTCTCCAGCGCGCGCATGCGGTCGATGGCCTTGGACGTCGCGTCCTGGGCGTCATGACCCGCGCGCCACGCGTCCCATTCGCCAGGGGCGGGCAGCGTGCGGCGGGACAGCAGCACGAGCTTCGGCTTCACCGCCTGCGTCAGCTGCTCCGCGAGCGCCTGGCCCACGCGGCCCAGGCCACCGACGATGACGTAGACGCCGCCGTCCTTGAGGCCGCCGTGCTCCGTGGAGGCCGGGACGTCGAGGGTCTCGAACGCCTCGACGTGGCGGTACGTGCCGCGCAGCGCGACCACCGGGTCCTTGCCGGTGGCCAGCTCCGTCACCAGCCGCTCCAGCCACGGGCCGGACGCGGACTCATCCGGCGCGGGCCAGGTGACGTCGACCGAGCGCACGGTGAGGCCGGGGTACTCCTGCGGCAGCACGCGGCTGGCACCGACAGCGGCCGCCTGCCAGGGCAAGAGCGGCTCCTCGCCCGTGACGTCCTGGGCGCCGGTGGTCACCACGTCCAGCGTCACGGGCGTCTTCGCAGCGCCCGGGCCCACCGCCTTCGCGAGCGCGAGCAGCCCGTGGAACGACGTCGTGAGCCCCGACTCCAGGTCGCGCGGCTCCTTCACCAGCGGCCACAGGTACGCGACGTGCGCGGGCGTCCAGTCCTCACCGCGCAGGCGCTCCAGGTGCTCACCCAGCGCGTCCCCCAGGGCATCCGGAGACGCGGGGTCCACGGCGAAGCGCTTCGTCACCGGATCCGACGCGCCCTGTCCCGCGACGAGCGACACCACGTCCGCGCCCGCCTGGCGTAGGCGCTCCGACACTCGCGCGGCCACCGGCGAGTCCGCCTCCAGCACCAGCCAGCGCTGGCCGGAGAGCGGCGGCACCTGCGGCGAGGCGCGCGTGCGCGACCAGGCGGGGACGGTCAGCTCCACGCCCTGCGTCGTCGCGGCCTTCGCGGCGACAGCGGCGCGAGGCATCGCGGGCGGCGGACCCTTGAGCAGGTCGTAGCGCTCGCGCTGGAAGGGGTAGGCGGGCAGGGGGATGCGGCGGCGGGACTCGCCCTTGTAGACGCGTCCGGCGGTCGTCTTCGCGCCCGCGAGCCACAGCTTCGCGAACGCGTCCATGGCGTGCGTGAGCGCGTCCTGCTGCGCATCGCGCGGCGCGGGCAGCGTCGTGAGGATGGCCGGGAAGGTGCCCTCCTGCGCGTTGCGGCGCACCAGCGTGGCCAGCGCGTTGCCGGGACCGACCTCCAGGAAGACGTGCTCGGGGTCGTTGAGCAGCAGCGTCGCCGAGTCCTGGAAGCGCACGGCGTCACGCAGGTGGCGCGCCCAGTACGCCGGGCTCACCGCGTCCTCGCGCGTCACCCAGGTGCCGGTGACGTTGGACAGGTAGAGGTCCTTGGGCTCCTTGCGCGCGACCTTCGCCACCGCCTGGCGGAACTCCTCCACGATGGGGTCCATCATCTGCGAGTGGAACGCGTGCGACGTGTGCAGCCGCGACACCTCCACCTTCTGCGCCTCCAGCTTCGCCTGGAGCGCGTCCACCGCGTCGGCAGGGCCCGCCACGACGGTGAAGCCCGGCGCGTTCACGGCGGCCACGGAGATGCGCGCGTCCATCAGCGGCGCCAGCGCCTCCGGCGTCAGCCGCACGGACAGCATGGAGCCGGAAGGCAGCGACTGCATCAGCCGGCCACGCGTGGCCACCAGCGCCAGCGCGTCGTCCAGGCTGAACACGCCCGACAGGCACGCGGCCACGTACTCACCGATGCTGTGGCCGACCATCGCCTGCGGCGTCACGCCCCACGACGCCCACAGCTTCGCCAGCGCGTACTCGATGACGAATAGCGCGGGCTGCGTGAGCGACGTCTGCTTGAGTTGCTCGGTGGCCTTCTCGCGCGCGTCCGCGGCCGGGTACAGCACCGTGCGCAGGTCCAGGCCCAGGTGCGTCTTCAGCTTCTCCGCGCACGCGTCCACCTCCGCGCGGAAGACGGGCTCCTGCTCGTAGAGGCCGCGGCCCATGTCCACGTACTGCGAACCCTGGCCGGAGAAGAGGAACACCACCGGCCGGCGCGTGTTGGTGCCCGAGCCGCCCAGCAGCCGCCGAGCGTCCCGCAGCGCCGCCTTCGCGTCCGCGACGTCCTTCACCACCACCGCGCGGCGGTGCTCATGGACGTGACGACCCACCTGGAGCGTGTAGGCCACGTCCGCCAGGGACGCGTTCGGGTTCGCATCCAGGTGCGCGGCCAGCCGCTCCGTCGCCGCATCGAGCGCCGCGGGCGTGCGGGCGGACAGGGGCAGCACGTGCCACGGGCGCTTGGACGGCGCGGGGGCGGCCGCCTTCGGGGCCTCCTCCAGGATGACGTGCGTGTTGGTGCCGCCAATGCCGAAGGCGCTCACGCCCGCGCGGCGCGGCCCGTTCGCGGACGTCCACGGCCGGGGCTGCGAGGGCACGAAGAAGGGGCCCGCGTCGAAGTCGATGACCGGGTTGGGCTTCTCGAAGTGGGGGCTCGCGGGAATCTCGCCGTGCTCCATGGCGAGCACCGTCTTCACCACGCCCGCGATGCCGGCCGCCGCGTCCAGGTGGCCGATGGCCGCCTTGAGCGAGCCCAGCGCCACGCGCTTCTGGCCCGTCTCCTTGCCGCCGAAGGCCTGGTTGAGCGCGGCCACTTCAATCGGGTCGCCCAGCGGGGTGCCCGTCGCGTGGGCCTCCACGTACTGGATGTCGTCCGGCGTGACGCCGGCGATGGCCAGTGCCTCCGCGATGACCGCGGCCTGGCCTTCCACGCTGGGCGCGGTGAAGCCCACCTTGCCCGCGCCGTCGTTGTTCACCGCCGTGCCCAGCAGCACGCCGTGGATGGTGTCGCCGTCCTTCAGCGCGTCGGACAGACGCTTGAGCACCACCACCGCCGCGCCCGCGCCGCGCACGGTGCCGTTGGCCTTCGCGTCGAACGCGCGGCAGTAGCCGTCCGGCGAGAAGATCATCCCCTCCTGGTAGAGGTAGCCCGCCGTCTGCGGGAAGGACACGGACGAGCCGCCCGCGAGCGCCATGTCGCTCTCACCGGACAGCAGGCTCTGGCACGCCAGGTGGAGCGCCACCAGCGAGCTGGAGCACGCCGTCTGCACCGTCGCCGCGGGGCCGCGCAGGCCCAGCCGGTGGGACACGCGCGTGGCCACGTAGTCCTTGTCGTTGGCCAGCATCACGCCGAACGAACCGGCCGCGTCCATCAGGTCCGGCTGCCGCATCAGCGCGCGCAGCAGGTACGAGCTCAGGCTCACGCTCGCGTAGACGGCCACCGCGCCCTTGAAGCGGCCCGGGTCATAGCCGGCGTTGTCCAGCGACTCCCACGCGCACTCCATGAAGATGCGCTGCTGGGGGTCCATCAGCTCCGCCTCGCGCGGGCTGTAACCGAAGAGGCCCGCGTCGAACTCCGTCGCGCCCTCCAGCACGTAGCTGGAGCGCACCCACTGCGGGTGGGCGCGCAGGGCCTGGGGAACGCCCGCGTCATCCAGCTCCGCGTCCGTGGGCACACGGCGCGCGTCGCCACCACGGCGGAGCATCTCCCAGAAGCCCTCCAGCGTCTGCGCACCCGGGAAGCGGCCCGACAGGCCGACAATCGCGATGCGCTCCTCGCCACCACCCACTGCGTCACTCATCCGCGTCTCCATCCGTATCCACCCGCCCGCGCGAGGCCACCGCGCGGCGGTTGACCGTGCGTCGCGCCTCGGCACGGGAGCGGCCCGCCTGCGCCGCGTCCTCCGAGGGCGTCTCCTCCCGGCGCGACAGCCGCGCCGCCAGTGCCCGCACGGTGGGGTACTGGAAGAGGTCCGTGAGCGCCAGCGTCACGCCGAGCTCCGCCGTCAACCGGCGGTGCAACTGGAGCGCGAGCAGCGAGTTGCCACCCAGTTCGAAGAAGGGGTCGTCCAGGCCCACCCGCTCCACGTGGAGCAGGTCCTTCCACGCCTGGGCGATCTGCTGCTCGATGGCCGTCCCCGGCGCCACGAAGGGCCGGGACGGATCCACGCCACCGGCCTCCGGCGCGGGCAGTGCCTTCCGGTCCGCCTTGCCGTTGGGGCTGAGCGGCATGCGCTCCAGCACCACGATGTTGGACGGGACCATGTACTCGGGCAGGCGCTCCAGCAGGTACGTGCGCAGCGCCGCGCCCTCCGGCTTCGCGTCCTTGCCGGTGACGTAGGCCACCAGCCGCTTCTGGCCCGGCCGGTCCTCGCGCGCGAGCACCACCGCCTGGCGCACCGTGGGGTGCTTCTCCAGCGAGGACTCAATCTCGCCCAGCTCGATGCGCAGGCCGCGGATCTTCACCTGGAAGTCCGCGCGGCCCAGGTACTCGATCTCGCCGTCCGGCAGCCACCGCGCCACGTCGCCCGTGCGGTACATGCGCGCGCCCGGCACCGTCGCGTACGGATCCGGGATGAAGCGCTCGGCGGTGAGAGAGGGCCGCGCCAGGTAGCCGCGCCCCACCTGCACGCCGCCGATGTACAGCTCGCCCGCCGCGCCCTGGGGCACCGGTTGCAGCTCCGCGTCCAGGATGCGGATCTGCGTGTTGTCCACCGGCCGGCCAATGGGCACGGAGCGGCGGCCGTCGTTCGCCTTGCACGCGTGGAACGTCACGTCCACCGCGGCCTCGGTGGGGCCGTAGAGGTTGTGCAGCCCCGCGCCGGGCAGCGTGCGCAGGCACAGCTCCTTCAGCTCCAGCGGCAGCGCTTCACCGCTGCACACCACGCGCTTCAGCGACGTGCACTCCGCCACGCCCGGCTCGTCCAGGAAGGCCTGGAGCATGGAGGGCACGAAGTGCAGCGTCGTCACGGACGCGGAGGAAATCAGCGCCTTGAGGTAGGCCGGGTCCTGGTGCCCGCCGGGCTTCGCGACCACCAGCTTCGCGCCGGTCATCAGCGGCCAGAAGAACTCCCAGACGGACACGTCGAAGCTGAACGGCGTCTTCTGGAGCACCACGTCCTGGGACGTGAGCCCGTACGCGGACTGCATCCACAACAGGCGGTTCACCACCGGGCCATGGGCATTCATCGCGCCCTTGGGGCGGCCCGTGCTGCCGGACGTGAAGATGATGTACGCCAGCGAGTCCGCCGTGGCGGTGGGCGCGGGCGCGGTGGTGGGCTCGCGGGCAATCTCCTCCCAGCCCGTGTCCAGCTTCACCACCTTCGCGTCCGACGCGGGCAGCCGCGCCAGCAGCCGGTCCTGCACCAGGAGCACCGGGGGACGCGCGTCCTCCAGCATCCAGCCCAGGCGCTCCTGAGGGTAGCCCGGGTCCAGCGGAACGTACGCGCCGCCCGCCTTCAGCGTGCCCAGGATGCCCACCACCATCTCCAGCGAGCGCTCCACGCACAGGCCCACGCGCACTTCCGGGCCCACGCCGTGCTTGCGCAGCGCGTGCGCCAGCTGGTTCGCGCGGGCATCCAGCTCGCGGTAGGTGAGGCGGCTGCCCTCGAACTCCAGGGCGACGGCGTCCGGCGTGCTCGCCACCTGCGCATCGAGGAGCGAGGTCAGCGTCGCGCCCTTCGGGTGCGCTACGGCCGTGTCGTTCCAGCCGTGCATCACGCGCTGGCGCTCGGCATCGGGCAACAGCGGCAGGCGGGAGATGGGCACGTCCGGCTGCGCGACAATGCCTTCGAGCAGCGTCAGGTAGTGGCCCAAGAGCCGCTCCGCCGTGGAGCGCTCGAAGAGGTCGGTGCTGTACTCGGCGGTGACGCGCAGGCCCTGCGGCAGGTCCACCAGCAAGAGCGACAGGTCGTACTTCGTCGTGCCGGTGTCCACCGGCTTCGCCTCCATCACCACGCCCGGGGCCTCCAGGGCCGGCATGGGCGCGTTCTGCAGGACGAACATCACCTGGAAGATGGGCGAGTGGCTGAGGTGCCGCTCCGGCTTGAGCGCGTCCACCAGCCGCTCGAACGGGATGTCCTGGTGCGCGTACGCGTCCAGCGTGGACTCGTGCACCCGGCGCAGCAGCTCGTTGAACGTGGGCTTGCCGGACAGGTCCGAGCGCAAGGCCAGCATGTTCACGAACAGGCCGATGAGCCCTTCGACCTCCGCGCGAGGACGGCCCGCGATGGGCGTGCCCACCACGATGTCGTCCTGCCCGGTGTAGCGGGACAGCAGGACGTTGAAGGCGGACAGCAGCGTGACGAAGAGCGTGCGGCCCTCGCGCTGGCCCAGCGCCTTGAGCGCCTGGGTGAGGGCGGGGGACAGGTGCATCACCTGCCGCTCGCCCTTGGAGCTCATCAGCGCCGGACGCGGCTTGTCCTGCGGCAGCTCCAGGAGCGCGTTCGGGTTGAGGCGGTTCTTCCAGTAGGTGAGCTGGCGCTCCAATTCCGCGCCCTGGAGCCATTCCTTCTGCCACGCCGCCCAGTCGGAATACTGCAGGGGCAGGGGCTTGAGCGGCGAGGGCTGCCCCTCCAGACAGGCGCGATACAGCACGGCCAGCTCGTGCACGAGCACGCCCATGGACCAGCCGTCGGAGACGATGTGGTGCTGATCCATCAGCAGCACCTGCTCGCCGTTGCCCAGGAGCATCAGCACGGCGCGCAACAGCGGCCCCTGCTCCAGGCTGAAGGGCTGCTGCGCCAGCGTCACCACGCGCCGCTGGGCCTCCGCCTCACGCTCCGTCACCGGCAGCCCCTGGAGGTCCATCACCTCCAGCGGCACCTCGCCCGTGGCGGCGATGATCTGCGCGGCGCCGCCCTCGCGCTCCTGGAAGGTGGTGCGCAGCGTGTCGTGCCGCTCCACCAGCAGGGCCAGGGCGCGCTGGAGTGCGTCCGTGTCCACGGTGCCCGTCAGGCGCACCGCGGTGGGCATGTGGAACGCCGCGCTGCCGGGGCTCCACTTGTCCAGGAACCACATCCGCTCCTGCGCGAAGGACAGGGGCGCCTGCTTCGAGGCAGGTCGCGACTTGTCCTTCAGCAGCTGCGCCAGGCGTGCTCGCTTCTCTTCGGGCGTCATGGTCAGGCCGCGTCCTCGCTGCTGCTGCTGTCACCACCGTCACCGCCGCCCGCGTCTTCCAGAATCGCGAGCAGCTCCGCCACCTGTTCGTCCGACAGCTGGTCCATGTTCTCCAGCAGCTTCTCCGCCTCGGCCGCCGTGACCTTCTGCTTCGCGGCGGGCGTGGCCACCGGCTGCGCGGGCACCAGGGGCTGCGTGGGCGTGGCGCCCTCCACGGAGTAGCCCAGGCGCTCAATCACCGCGTGGGTGGAGGCATCGAAGGGGCGGGGCCACTTGATGCGCTTCCAGGACTCGCCCATCTTCTTCTCGATGCCCTGGTGCTGGAGGATGTTCGGGTCGCCCAGGCCGCCCATCATGCGGTCCTTCTTGCCGTCGTACGGCTGGACCATGCGCTCGTCGAACTCGAGCCCCAGGAAGTGGGCCACGCCGGTCATCACCTTCGTGGGGTCCGCGACCAGGTCCTCGTAGCGCACCCAGTGGCAGCGCTCACGGCCGATGCCGTCGAAGAAGTTGAGCAGGTTCCGGTTGGACAGGGCCCACACCGTCTCCGCCACCACGTAGGGGTCCACGTCCGCGTCGCCGAAGAGGCCGGCGGCGAAGAGGCGGTCGAAGCGCATCCGGAGGATGGACTCCATCACCGGGAGCGGGTGGCGGTAGAGGTAGATGTACTTGTTGCCCTCGAACATCCGCTCCGCGCGCTCCAGCGTCTCCACGTCCATGGCGTACGTGGGCGTCTTGTCCACGAGCAGCCGGGGCGCGGACTTCTCCTGGAGGCGGCGGTAGACGTCCTGCGCGGACACGTCATCCGCGACCAGCCGGTCCACCAGCGCGGCGCCGGCGGGCGAGTCCAGCTTCTCCAGCTCCATGAGCGCCCACTGCAGGCCGCCCGTGGTCCACTCCATCTCAGAGCCGAAGCCGATGTTCTGGCGCCACTCGCGCATGCTCTCGAAGAAGAGCAGGTTCACTTCCGGCGGGCAGAACAGCCGCGGGTGTCCCGCGAGCATCACGCGGAACAGCGTGGAGCCGGCGCGAGGGCTGGAGTGCACGAACACCATGGGCGGGTTCTTCTTCGCCGTGTTGGTGCGCTGCACGCCGGACACCTCGGCGCGGTAGGGCTTCAGCGGGTACGCGGACAGCGGCTTGTTCTCCGCGAAGCGCTGCGGGTCCTGCAGGCGGTCCATCTCCACCAGCAGGTACTTCGACAGCTCCGGGATGGACGGGTGCGCCTGCACCTCGTGCGGGTAGAGCTGGAACTTGAAGTCCTGCCGCAGGTCGTACTCCAGCTCCGCGCCCAGCGCGTGCAGGTCGTACCCCTTGAGGCTGCCGTCCGCGGGCAGCTTGTCCTGCGGGATGCGCAGGCCCTCGGAGATGTGGTGGCGCAGGTACTCGGTGAGCAGCGCGGGGCGCTCGGTGGGGAACGCGGTGCGCAGGCGCTCCGCGATGGGCTTCTCCGTGGAGGCCGCGCGCTTGCCCAGCTCCTGCTCCACGCGCCCGGCGACGCCCGCGACGGTGGGCGTCTCGAAGAGGCCGCGCAGTGACAGGTCCACCTTCAGCACCGCGTGGATGTGGTTGCGCAGCTGCGTGGCCAGCAGCGAGTGGCCGCCCAGCTCGAAGAAGTTGTCGTTGATGCCGATGCCGTCGATGCCCAGCACCTGCTCCCAGATGCCCGCGACGGTCTTCTCCAGCTCCGTGCGAGGCGCGGCGTAGGGCGTGAGGATGGAGGGACGGGCGTGCTTGTTGCCCTTCGCTGCGTCCTTCTTGCCCTTCTCCGCCTTCGTGGCCCGAGGCCCCTGACGGCGGCGCGCGGCCAGGTCACCGGTGGAGACGGCCAGCCGGCCGCCCTCGCCGTGCGACAGCGCGCGGCGCAGCGCCTCCAGGCCTTCGGCGGGCTGGATGGCGAACTGGGCCAGCGTGGGGGACAGCTCCGCCATGGCCTGCGCGTCCGCGAACTGCCACGCGTCCCAGTCCACGCTCAGCCACGGGTAGGCGAAGCCCTCCGTGCGGCTTTCCGCGAAGGCGTCCATGAAGGCGCTGGCGGAGGCCTGCGCCACCTGGCCCAGGCCGCCCAGCACGGACGACAGCGACGACACGAGGAGGCAGAACGCGGGGCCTTCCTTCGGCAGCACCTGCTCCAGCACGCGCACGCCGTGCACCTGCGGGCGGAAGTGCCAGGCGCACTCGTCCGGGCCTGTCTCCGCGATGGTGCCCAGCGTGGCGCCCTGCATGCCGCCCGCCGCGTGGATGACGCCGTCGATGCGGCCGAAGCGCGCCACCGCCGCGTCCACCACGCCGCGCATGGACTCCACGTCGGTGAGGGCCGCGGGCAGCACCAGCATCTCCACGCCCGTGCGCTCCAGGGCCAGCGCGCGCTGGATGCGGCGGGACACCGCGTCCTCGACGCCGTGCTTCTCCACCCACGCCGTCCACTGGCCGCGGCTGGGGAAGTCCGGCGTCTCCACCAGGGTCAGCTTCGCGTGGTGCACCGTGGCCAGCTCGGACGCCAGCGCGTGGCCGATGCCGGTGAGGCCGTCGGTGATGAGGTACGCACCACCGTCGCGCAGGACCTCGGCGCCGGCCGCCTCCAGGCGCACGGGCTCGAAGGTCTGCACCCAGCGCTGACGGCCACGCAGGGCCACCACCGCGTCACGCGGTTCGGCACCCAGCTCCGTGGCCAGCCGGTCCACGACCGCGCCCGCGTCGCCGGGCACCACGTCCACGAAGCGGCAGGAGAGGTTCGGGTACTCCTGCGGCAGCACGCGCGAGGGGCCCACCAGCAGGGCCTGCTCCGGCAGCTGCGCATCCGCCTGCTCCACGCGGGCGGAGCGGCTGGTCACCACGGACCAGGTGAGCGGCTCCAGGTGGCCCGTCTCGCTCAGGGCACGGGCGAGGAACAGCTGGCTGTGGAAGCCGACGTCCAGTGACGCGGGCTCCTTCGACAGGCTCCACAGGTGCACGACGTTGGAGAACGCGCGGCCCTGCTTCTTCAGCGCCTCCAGCACCGCGCAGTAGTCCTCGCGGCGCGCCGGATCCACCGTGAACGAGCCATCCGGGCGCTGCTCGAAGCGCGCGCCGGGGACGACGCGGAAGATGTCCCCCCCCAGCTTCGGCGCCAGGGCCTCCGCCACGCCGGTGTCATCCGCGAGCACCAGCCAGCCCGCGCCCGCCGCGTCCTTCGCCTTGGGCAGCGGGGACAGCTTCCACGACGGCGCGTAGAACCAGTCCGCCACGTCCGGGCGCTTCGTCAGCGACGCGGGCGCGTCCGCGCGGGCACCGCCGCCCAGCGGCTTCGCGTCAATCCAGTAGCGCTCGCGCTGGAAGGGGTAGGTGGGCAGCGGCACGCGGCGGCGCTGCTCGTTGGACGCGAAGCCCTTCCAGTCCACCGTCACGCCGTTGAGCCACAGCCGGCCCAGCGCGCCCAGCAGCACCTGGAGGTCCGGAGCCTGCTCGCGAGGATGCCGCGTGGAGGCGATGAGCACGCGCGCTTCCGCGCCCGGCTGCTGCTTCGCCAGCGTGGTGAGCACCGTACCGGGGCCCACTTCCAGGAGCGCCGCCTGCGGCCACTTGCGGGACAGCTCCTGGAGGCCCGCGGAGAAGCGCACGGCCTGGCGCAGGTGCGTGGCCCAGTAGTCCGGATCCGTCGCCTGCGCGGCCTCAATCCAGGTGCCCGTCACGTTGGACAGGAAGGGCAGGCCAGGCGCGCTGAGCTTCACCTGGCGCACGCGCGCGGTGAAGGCCGCGAGGATGGGGTCCATCATCGCGGAGTGGAACGCGTGCGACGTGTGCAGCCGCGACACCTCCACGCCCTGCGCCTCCAGCTTCGCCTGGAGCGCGTCCACCGCGTCGGTGGGGCCCGCCACGACGGTGAAGCCCGGCGCGTTCACCGCCGCCACGCTGAGGTTCGCGGGGAGCAGCGGCTTGAGCGCGGACTCCTCCAGCTTCGCGGACAGCATGGAACCCGACGGCAGCCCCTGCATCAGCTTGCCGCGCGCGGCCACCAGCGCCAGCGCGTCGTCCAGGGTGAACACGCCCGCGAGGCACGCGGCCACGTACTCACCGATGCTGTGCCCCAGCATCGCGGAGGGCTTCACGCCCCAGGCCATCCACAGCTTCGCCAGCGCGTACTCCACGGCGAAGAGCGCGGGCTGCGTCAGCTCCGTGCGCGTCAGCGCCTGCGTCGCGGCCTCCGCCTTGGAGGCCTCCGGGAACAGCACCGTGCGCAGGTCCAGGCCCAGGTGCGACGTCAGCTTGTCCGCGCACGCGTCCAGGTGCCGCTTGAAGGTGGGCTCGGACGCATACAGGTCGCGCGCCATGCCCACGTACTGCGAGCCCTGGCCGGGGAACAGGAAGGCCACCGGCCGCTCGTGCACGTCCGGCGTGTGCGTCCACTGGCGCGGGCTGCCCTCCACGTCCAGCGCCGCGAGCGCGTCGTCGCGGTCGCGGCACACCAGCACGCGCCGCTTCGCCATGGCCTGACGGCCCGCCTGGAGCGTGAAGGCCACGTCCGCCAGCGCCTGCGCGGGGTGTGCCTTCAGGTGCGCGGCCAGGTTCTTCGTCGCCGCGTCCAGCGCCGCGTCGCTCTTCGCGGACAGCACCAGCAGCTGCGCGGGCCGGGACGCGCCGGAGGGCGGAAGGGCCGGAGCCTCCTCCAGCACGACGTGCGCGTTGGTGCCGCCCACGCCGAAGGAACTCACGCCCGCGCGGCGCGGGTGCTTGGGGTTCGCCTGCCAGTCCGTGAGCTTCGAGTTGACGAAGAACGGACCGCCCGAGAACGGAATCTCCGGGTTGACCTCCGTGACGTGGAGGCTGGGCGGAATCTGGCGGTTCTCCAGCGTCATCACCGCCTTGATGAGGCTGGACACGCCGGCCGCGTTGGCCAGGTGGCCGATGTTGCTCTTGAGCGAGCCCACCGGAATCTTCGGAGGGTTCGCCTTCGCCGCCGCCGAGCGGAACTTGAACGCCTTGTTGAGCGCGCGCACCTCGATGGGGTCGCCCATCTTCGTGCCGGTGCCGTGCGCCTCCAGGTAGCCGATGGTCT
Organism: Corallococcus interemptor; assembly: GCF_003668875.1. GTDB lineage: Bacteria > Myxococcota > Myxococcia > Myxococcales > Myxococcaceae > Corallococcus > Corallococcus interemptor. The sequence goes on from NZ_RAWM01000023.1 coordinate 50,442, forward strand.
CCGGGGCCACGCCCGCGGCGCCCAGGGCCTCGGTGATGACGGTGGCCTGGCCCTCCACGCTGGGGGCGGTGAAGCCCACCTTCAGCGCGCCGTCGTTGTTGATGGCGCTGCCCTTGATGATGGCGTGGATGTGGTCGCCGTCTTCAATGGCGTCCGCCAGCCGCTTGAGCACCACCACGCCCACGCCGCTGCCGAACACCGTGCCCTCCGCCTTCGCGTCGAACGCGCGGCAGTGGCCGTCCGGGGACACGATGCCGCCGGGCACGAAGGGGTAGCCCTCCGGGTGCTTCACGTGCACGGACACGCCGCCGGCAAGGGCCAGGTCGCACTCTTCATTCAAGAGGCTCTGGCAGGCCGCGTGCGTGGCCACGAGCGACGTGGAGCACGCGCTGGTGATGGAGTAGCTGGGGCCGCGCAGGTTGAGCTTGTACGCGACGCGGGTGGCCAGGAAGTCGCCGCCGTTGTTCACGTCCACCTGCACCTGGTCCATGCCGCTCAGCTGGTCGAAGTTGGGGACCAGGTGGAACACCAGGTACGTGTTCGTGGCCGCGCCCGCGAACACGCCGATGGAGCCGTCGAAGCCCTCGGGCGTGTGGCCCGCCTTCTCCAGCGCCTCCCACGCGCACTCCAGGAAGACGCGGTGCTGCGGATCCATCAGCTCCGCCTCGCGGGGCGTGAAGCCGAAGAAGCCCGCGTCGAACAGCTCCATGCCGGCCAGCGCGGCGCTGGCCTTCACGTGGCGCGGGTCCTTGCGCAGGACGGGGTCCACGCCCAGCTTCTCCAGCTCCGCGTCGGGTACGGGCTGGATGGACTCCACGCCGTCGCGCAGGTTCTTCCAGAAGGAGTCCAGGTCGGGAGCGCCGGGGAAACGTCCGGCCATGCCGACGATGGCGATGGCCTGCGCGTCGATGTTCGATTCAGCGGACATGGGGTGTGCTCGGGCTTCGAAAGGTGGGGGAGGGGACGGCTACTCCTCGTCGGTGGCGCCTTCGCCCCGGCGATTCGCGCGGCGCGCACGGCGGCGCTCCCCGCGGCTGAGCGCCTCGGTCTCCTCGGGCGCGGCTTCCGTGTCCTCGCTGCCGCTGGCGGCCTTGAGCAGCCTGGCCAGCGCCCCCACGGTGGGGCCTTCGTAGAGGGTGACGGCCGGCAGCGCGACGCCGAACTGCTCGCGCACGCGGGCAATCAGCTTCACGCCGACGAGCGAGTTGCCACCCAGCTCGAAGAAGTTGTCGTGCACGCCGACCTGGTCGATGCCCAGCGTCGTCTGCCACAGCTGGGCGATCTGCTCCTCCAGCGCGTCGCGCGGCGGCACATAGGCGTTCTGGAGCGTGGGCCGGGGCGTGGTGCCCAGGGCCGAGCCCACGTCCTGCTTCTTCGCCTGTTCCTGCTCCTGAGCCGCGGCCGGCTGCGCCCACTTGCGAGCGCGGGCGCGCAGGTTGCTCGTGGACACGGCCACGTGGGACACGGCGCCCAGCTGGAAGAGCTGCTCGAAGGCGTCCTCGCCCTCGGAGGCCGTGATGGCCAGCGCGCCGAACGGGCTCTGCGCGCCGCCCGCGCGGGACTCGTACTGCCACGCGTCCCAGCCCACGCTCATCCACGGCACCGGCGACGTCTGCGCCTGCTTGGTGGCGAACGCGTCCATGAAGGACGTGGCCGCCGAGTACGACGCCAGGCCCAGTCCGCCCAGCACCGCCGCCAGCGACGACGACAGCACGCAGAAGTCCAGCGCGCGTCCGCGCACCGCCTCCTCCAGCGCGTACAGCCCGCGCACGCGGCCATGGAACGTGTCGCGCACGTCCTCGGGGCGAGTGTCCGGGATGGCGCGGAAGAGCGCCTGGCCCACGTCACCCGCCGCGAACACCACGCCGTGCAGCGCGCCGAAGTGCGTCAGCGCCGCGTCCACCGCCTCCTTCACCTGGACCTTGTTGCCCGCGTCCACGGCGACGGTGTGCACCTGGGCGCCCAGCGCCTCCAGCTCGCGCACCTGACGGATGCGGCGGGAGACGGCGTCGTCCTCGCCATGCGCGGACAGGTGCGCGTCCCACTGCGAGCGCTCCGGCAGCGCCGTGCGGCCCGCGAGCACGAGCTTCGCCTTCGCGCGCTTCGCCAGCGACTTCGCGTGGGAGAAGCCCAGCGTGCCGAACCCGCCGATGAGCAGGTACACGCCCCCATCGCGCAGCGGCAGTTGTGCGCTGCGAGGCGCGTCCGCCGGCACGTGCTCGAAGTGCTGCACCCACCGGGCGCCGCCGCGGTACGCGATGACGTTCTCCAGCTTGGAGGGCGTGGCGGCCTCGGACAGCAGGGCCTCCACCAGCGCCGTCTCCTGCCAGCTGCCGGAGTGCGGCAGGCGCACGTCCACGGCCTTCGCGGACAGGTGGCCGTACTCCTGCGGAATCACGCGCACCGGGCCCAGCACGGTGGACAGCTCCGGGTTCGGAGCCTCGTCGCCCAGCGCCTGCATGCGGTTCGTCACCGCGACCAGCGACACGGGACGCGTGCCGGGCTGACGGCCCAGGGCCTGCGCCAGGGACAACAGCCCCAGGAAGCCCTTGCCCAGCGCGGACTCGAAGTCCGCCTCGCCGTGCACGTCGCCCAGGCCCAGCGTGCCCAGGTGCAGCACGTGGTCCGGAGCGCGGCCCTGCGCGGTCAGCGCCTCCAGCACCGTGGCCTCGCCACCCAGCGCGAGCGACCAGTGGTGCTCGTCGTGCTTCGCGGTGACGGCGGCCGGGGTGATGCGCACCACGTCCTGGCCGGCCTCGCCCAGCTTGAGCGCGAGCCGCGCGCCCAGGCCCTCGTTGGAGTCATCCGGGAGCAGCAGCCACCAGGTGGCCTTCTTCTCACTCCAGGTGCCCTGCGGCGACGGCAGCGCGCGCTGCCACGACGGCAGGTAGAACCAGCGGGCCACGGGCTGCTTCTGATCCGCGGAGGCCCACTCGGAGCGCTCGCCGTCGGCGGCGGTCTCCTTGCGCGGGTCCACCCAGTGCTTCTGACGCTCGAAGGGGGACGTGGGCAGCGCGATGCGGCGGCGCTTCTCACCACCCCGGAACGCGTCCCAGTCCGCCTCCACGCCCTCCAGCCACAGCCGGCCCAGCGTGCCCAGCACGTGGTCCAGGTCCGCGACCTGCTCCTTGGGGTGGCGCAGCGAGTTGATCAGCGCGTGCTTCGCGCCCTTGTCCGGGTGCTGCCGCGCCAGCGTCACGAGCGTGTTGCCCGGGCCGACCTCCAGCAGGATGGCGTCGGACTCCTTCAGCAGCTCGCCCACGCCGTCCGCGAAGCGCACCGCGCCGCGCAGGTGCTTGGCCCAGTAGTCAGGGCTCGTGGCCTGCTCGGCGGTCACCCAGGTGCCGGTGACGTTGGACAGGTAGGGCTTCGCCGGCGCCTTCCGGGCCACCTTGCGCACCGCCTCGCGGAAGGCGTCCAGGATGGGGTCCATCATCGCCGAGTGGAACGCGTGCGACGTGTGCAGTCGCGAGGACGCCAGGCCCTGGAGCTTCAGCGTCTCCACGAACGCGTCGATGAGCGGCGTGGGGCCGGCGACGACGCACGTGGCCGGGCTGTTCACCGCCGCCACGGACAGGCCCTCGGGGAGCATGGGCGTGACGTGCTCTTCCGGCAGGGACACCGCGAGCATGGAGCCCGCGGGCAGGGACTGCATCAGCCGGCCGCGCGCGGCCACCAGGGCCAGCGCGTCATCCAGGCTGAACACGCCCGCGAGGCACGCGGCCACGTACTCACCGATGCTGTGGCCCACCATCGCGTGCGGCGTCACGCCCCACGACTCCCAGAGCTTCGCCAGCGCGTACTCGATGACGAACAGCGCGGGCTGGGTGAGGCCCGTCTGCTTCAGGCGCTCCGACGCCAGCTCGCGCGACTCCGCGGCCGGGTAGAGCACCGTGCGCAGGTCCAGGCCCAGGTGCGGCTTGAGCTTCTCCGCGCAGGTGTCCACCTGGGCGCGGAAGGCGCTCTCCGTCTCATACAGCTCGCGGCCCATGTCCACGTACTGCGAGCCCTGTCCGGAGAACATGAACATCACCGGACGGCCGCTGTTCTCCGCGCTGCCGGAGAAGACGCGGCCCGGCGTGCGCTCCGCCAGCGCGGAGGCCAGCTCCGCCGTGGTGCGCGCCACCACCGCGCGGCGCTTGCCGAAGCGCTTGCGGCCCAGCTGGAGCGTGTACGCCACGTCCGCCAGGTCCACGTCCGGGTTCTCGCGCAGGTGCGCGGCCAGCCGGTCCGTGGCGACCTCCAGCGAGTTCTCCGTGCGCGCCGACAGCAGCACCACCTGCGCGGGCAGGCGGGCCTTGTCGGTGGCGGGCAGCTCCGGCGCCTCCTCCAGGATGGCGTGCGCGTTGGTGCCGCCCATGCCCAGCGACGTGACGCCCGCGCGGCGCGGCGTCTCACCGCGGGGGAAGTCACGCAGCTCCGTGTTCACGTAGAACGGGCTGTTGGGGAAGTCGCACGCCGGGTTGGGCGTCTTGAAGTTGAGGCTGGGCGGAATGACCTTGTGGTGCAGCGTGAGGGCCGCCTTGATGAAGCCCACCGCGCCCGCCGCCGAGTCCAGGTGGCCGATGTTGCTCTTCACCGAGCCCAGCGCGCAGAAGTTCTTCTTGTCCGTGCCCTGGCGGAAGGCCTGCGTGAGCGCCGCGACCTCGATGGGGTCGCCGACCTTGGTCGCCGTGCCGTGCGCCTCCACGTAGCCGATGGAGTCCGGATCCACGCCCGCGACGGCCTGCGCCAGCGCGATGACCTCCGCCTGGCCCGCGACGGCCGGGGCCATGTAGCTGACCTTCTGCGAGCCGTCGTTGTTCACCGCCGAGCCGCGCACCACCGCGTAGACGGTGTCGCCGTCCTTGAGCGCGTCCGACAGGCGCTTGAGCGCGACCACCGCCGCGCCGTGGCCGGCGACGAAGCCCGCGGCCTCCGCGTCGAAGGTGTGGCAGTGGCCGTCCGGCGCCGTGGTGCCACCCTCGTGGTACAGGTAGCCCGCCTTCTCCGGGAAGTGGATGGACACGCCGCCGGCCAGCGCCATGTCGCACTCGAACGACAGCAGGCTCTGGCAGGCGTAGTGGATGCATGTGAGCGACGTGGAGGACGAGGACTGGACCGTGACGGCCGGGCCCTTCAGGTCCATCCGGTACGCCACTTCCGTCGTGAGGCTGTCCTTGTCGTTGCCGATGGACGCCTGGAGGCTCTCCACCGACGCGACGTGCGCCAGGTGCGAGTACAGGTTGGAGAGCAGGTACGTGTTCATGCTCATGCCGCCGAACACGCCCACGCGGCCGGGCTGGCGCTCCGGGCTGTAGCCGGCGCTCTCCATGGCCTCCCACGCGCACTCCAGGAAGACGCGGTGCTGCGGATCCATCAGCGCGGCCTCGCGGGGGTTCATCCCGAAGAAGGCCGCGTCGAACTGATCCGTGTCGCCCAGCGTGCCGCGGGCCTTCACGTAGTTGGGTGCGCGGACCATCGCGGGGTCGGCGCCCTCCGCGATGAGCTCCTCGTCGGTGAAGAACGTGATGCTCTCCACGCCGCCGGTGAGGTTCTTCCAGAACTCGGCGATGGTCTTCGCGCCGGGAAGCCGGCCACCCAGGCCGATGACCGCGATGCCATCCACTTCGGGGGTGTCAGTGCTCATGGAGCCGTCCTTCGAAATCTGGGGGGTGTGCCTGAAAGTCGTTCGTTACTTGCGGCCGCGCGCCTGCTGACGCTTCGCCTGGGCGGCGCGGCGGCGCTCCGCCTCGTCCTTGATCTTCTGGGAGGCCGCGCCCGAGTCCTCGCCCTTGTTCGCGAGGTGCTGGGCCAGCGCGCTCACCGTGGTGAACTTGAACATGTCCACCAGCGCGAGGTCCGCGCCCAGCTCTTCCTTCAGGCGCCGGTGGGCCTGCGCGATGAGCAGCGAGTTGCCACCCAGCTCGAAGAAGTTGTCGTTGAGGCCCACGCGCTCCACCTTGAGCACCGCCGCCCAGATGGCCGCCACGCTGCGCTCCACCGCGCTCTGCGGCTGGGCGTAGGCGACGCCGGAGGCGAGGCGCGCCCCTTCCGGCGCGGGCAGCGCCTTCGCGTCCACCTTGCCGTTGGGCGACAGGGGCAGCGCGGACAGCGGCACGTACGCGGACGGCAGCATGTACGGCGGCAGTCCTTCCGCGAGGAAGGTGTTCAGGTCCGAGTGCGTGGGCGCGGGCTCGCCCAGCACCACGTAGGCCACCAGGCGCTTGTCGCCGGGCGAGTCCTCGCGCGCCATCAGGAACGCGTCCTTCACGGCCGGGTGGCGGCGCACGGCGGCCTCCACCTCACCCAGCTCGATGCGGAAGCCGCGGATCTTCACCTGATCATCCGCGCGGGACAGGAACGTGAGCACGCCGTCCGGCAGCCAGCGCGCGCGGTCGCCCGTGCGGTACAGGCGCTCGCCCTTGTCGGAGGCGAACGGGTTCGCGACGAAGCGCTCCGTGGTCAGCTCCGGCCGCTTCCAGTACCCGCGCGCCACGCCCAGGCCGCCGACGTACAGCTCACCGGCGACGCCCACGGGCAGCAGGTTCTTCTCCGCGTCCAGCACGTACACGTCCGTGTTGATGACGGGCCGGCCAATGGGCACCCACGCGTGGCCCTGCAGGTCCTCCACCTCCATGCGGTGGTAGGTGGAGCACACGGTGGTCTCCGTGAGGCCGTAGCCGTTCACCACCGGCACGGTGGCCAGCAGCTTCTCCACGTCGCTGGCCACCAGCGCCTCTCCACCGGAGAGCACCAGCTTGAGCGGCGGCAGCTGCTCCAGGCGCGCGTTGAGCCCGGCGATGACCGCGGGCACGGTGCTCACGATGGTGACGGTGTGGCGGGTGATCAGCTGGAACAGCTTCTCCTGGTCGAGGATCTCATCCTCGGTGGGCAGCACCAGCGCGCCGCCCGTGCACAGGAGCGGGAGGATTTCGCCCACGAAGCTGGCCGAGGCCACCGACGTGAGCGGCAGCATCCGGTCCGTGGCCGTGGGCGCGTAGGACTCCACGAACGAGCGGACGAGGTTCGCCAGGCCGCCGTGCTCCAGCATCACGCCCTTGGGCTGGCCGGTGGAGCCGGAGGTGTAGACGAGGCACGCCAGGTCCCCGGCCGCCACCGTCGCGGCGGGCGCGGAGGACAGCGCGCCGTCCAGCGGCTGGTCCACGAACAGCGTGCGCGCGGTGGTGCCGGAGGGCAGCGTGCGCTGGAGCCAGGACTGGGTGATGAGGACCGGCGCCTGCGTGTCGCCCAGGATGAAGGCCACGCGCTCGGACGGGTAGGCCGGGTCGATGGGCACGTACGCCGCGCCCGCGGCCATCACCGCCAGCACGGACACCAGCGTCTCCACCGAGCGCTCCAGGCAGATGCCCACGATGTCGCCCGGCTTCACGCCCGCGCCGCGCAGCCACGAAGCCAGCTGGCCTGCGCGCGCATCCAGCTCGCGGTAGGTGAGCTGCGCGTCCTTGAAGAGGACCGCGACGTTGTCCGGCGTGCGCGCCACCTGCGCCGCGAAGAGCGCGGGCAGCATGTCCTTCTGCGTGAGCGGCACGCGGGGACCCTTCCAGGTCTCCAGCAGCTGCTGCTGTTCAGGCTGCGTGAGCAGCGGCAGCCCCGCGAGCGCGCGGCCCGGCCAGGCGGCGATGCCGGACAGCAGCGTGGCCAGGTGCCCGGCCATGCGCTCGATGGTGCCGGCCTCGAAGAGGTCGGTGTTGTACTCGAAGGAGGCCACCAGCTCGCCGTCCGCCTCGCCCATGGTGAGGGTGAGGTCGAACTGCGCGCCGCCGTGCGACAGCACCAGCGATTCGATGGGCAGGCCCGCCACGGTGGACTTCGCGCCCGGGATGTCCAGGGCGAAGGGCGTGAGGCCGCGCTCGTCCAGCTTGGAGGCGCGCTGGTAGACGAACATCACCTGGAACAGCGGCGAGCGGCTCTGGTCCCGCACCGGCTGCAGCCGGTCCACGAGCGCGCTGAAGGGGTAGTCCTGGTGCTCCAGCGCGCCCAGCATCGTCTGGCGCGTCTGGGCCAGGTAGTCCGTGAAGGACAGGGTGGGGGACGGGCGCGTGCGCACCACCAGCGGGTTGACGAAGTAGCCGGTGATGCCCGCCAGCTCCGCGCGTCCGCGGCCCGCGCTCACCACGCCCAGCGTGAAGTCCTGCTGGCCGGTGTAGCGGTGCAGCAGCACCTGGAACGCCGTCTGGAGCACCATGTTCGGCGTGGCGCCGTTATCACGCGCGAGCGTCTTCACCGCGCTCGCGACGTCCGCGCTCAGCCGGGTGGTGTGGACGCGGCCGTTGAAGGTCTGCGCCGGGGGACGCGGGTGGTCCGTGGGCAGGTCCAGCACGGGCAGGGTGCCGGACAGCTGCTCGCGCCAGTACTTCTCCAGCGCCTGGCCGCGAGCACCGGTGAGCATCTCCGCCTGCCAGCGCGCGTAGTCCGCGTACGTGCGCGCGGGCTGCGCCAGCGTGGGCCGCTTGCCCAGCTTGAGCGCGGGGTAGAGCGCGTCCAGCTCCTCCGCCATCACCGCCAGCGACCAGAAGTCGGTGACGATGTGGTGCATCGCGATGAGCAGCGCGTGGTCCTCCGCGGACCGCGACACCAGCCGCACGCGCAGGAGCGGACCCTTCTCCAGGTCGAACGGGCGGCGGGCCTCGGCGGAAAGGTGCTCCGCCACCTGCGCGTCGCTCCAGCCCTTCGCGTCCGTGGTGGTGAAGTCCAGCGGCAGCTCCGCGTGCACGCGCTGCACGGGGCCGGTGGCCGCCATGACGAACGTGGTGCGCAGGGCGGGGTGGCGGGCCACCAGCGCCTCGAAGGCGCCCTTCAGCGCGTTCGCGTCCAGCCCCGCGCGCACGCGCACCGCGACGGGCACGTGGTAGGCGGCGCTGTCCGGCGCCAGCTGGTGCATGAACCACAGCGCCTGCTGTCCGCCGGACAGGGGCGCGTCACCGGTGGCGGACGACGCGGCCACCGCGCTGGAGGCCTGCTGGGACGGGGGCGCCGACATCAGCGTCACCACGGCCTCCGCCAGCTTCGACAGCGACACGCCCTGGAGGACGTCCGACAGCGGCAGGTCGATGTTCAGCCCCGCGTCCACCGCGCTCTTGAAGTCCACCGCCATCAGCGAGTCCACGCCGTAGGCATGCAGCGGCTTGCTCGCGTCCACCTGCGCGGTGGGCAGCCGCAGCACCTGCGCGGCCTGCTCCTGGAGGAACACCGTCACCATGGCCCGGCGCGCGGTGGGGTCCGACACCACCGCCAGCATCTTCTGCAGCATGCTGGTGTCCGGGCCCACGGGCGCGGTCGCGGCGGCGGCCTCCGGAGTGGCGGTCTTCACGGCCTCGGGCGCCGGGGCGGCGGCCGCGGCGATGACGCTCTTGTGCAGCGCCTCCAGCGTGTCCGCGACGTACTCCGCGCGGGTGGCGAAGCGCTGGATCTTGCCGCTGGAGGTCTTCGGGATGGCGCCCGGCCCCAGCAGCACCACGCCCTGGGCCTGCAGGTCGTGCCCGGCCGCCACGGCCTGCCGGATGCCCTGCGCCAGCGCGTCCAGGTCCACGCCGTCGCGCTCCACCGCGCGGCGGTCCACCTCCGTCACGACGATGAGGCGCTCCTCGTCATCCTGCTCGATGGAGAACGCCGCCGTGCAGCCGGGGCGGATGGCGGGGTGGGCGGACTCCACCGTGCGCTCGATGTCCTGCGGGTAGTGGTTGCGCCCGCGGATGATGATCAGGTCCTTCAGGCGGCCCGTGACGAACAGCTCGCCGTCCGCGAGGAAGCCCAGGTCGCCCGTGCGCAGGTACGGCGTCGGGTCGCCCGTGCCGGCCAGCGGCTGCTGGAACGTGGTGCGCGTCTGCTCGTCGCGGCCCCAGTAGCCCTGCGCGATGCTGGGCCCGGCGACGCGGATTTCACCCACCTGGCCCGCCGGCAGCGGCGCGCCCGTCTCCGGATGCGCGATGACCAGGCGCTGGTCGGTGAGGTTGCGGCCGGAGCCCACCAGCGTCTGGGCGCCGGGGCTCGCCGCCTCCTTCGCCACCACGCGGTTGTCCTTCAGCGCGCCCGCGTCCACGGTGCGCTGCACGGGCAGCTCGCGCTTGTCACCACCCGAGGCGATGAGCGTGCCTTCCGCCAGGCCGTAGCAGGGATAGATGGCCTCCGAGCGGAACCCCTGCGGACCGAACGCCTCCGCGAAGCGCCGGAGCGTGTCCGGCATGATGGGCTCCGCGCCGTTGAAGGCCAGGTCCCAGTGGCTCAGGTCCAGCTTCGCGCGCTCCTCCGGCGTGGACTTGCGCACGCACAGGTCGAACGCGAAGTTGGGCCCGCCGCTCGTGGTGGCCTTGTAGCGGGAGATGGCCTCCAGCCAGCGCATGGGGCGCTTGAGGAAGTCCACCGGCGAGAACAGCGTCACCGGGAAGCCGCCGTACAAGGGCTGCAGGATGCCGCCGATGAGGCCCATGTCGTGGTACGGCGGCAGCCAGATGACGCCCTGGCTCTTGTCCGAGTGACCGAAGCACTCGTGGATCAGCTTCGAGTTGTGCAGCAGGTTGCCGTGCGTCAGCACCACGCCCTTGGGCGACGACGTGGAGCCGGACGTGTACTGGAGGAACACCCGCGTGTCCGTGGCCACGCCCGGGTCCTTCCACCCCTCGGCGACCTCCGCGTCCAGCGTGTCCGTGGCGATCCAGTGCAGCTCCCGCAGCTCCGGCGCCTGCTCGAAGAGCATCTCCCCCATGCCGTAGATGAAGTCGGTGGTGAGGGCGATGGTGGCCTGCGCGTCCTGGCTGATGGCCAGGAGGCGCGGCAGTGTGCGCGCCAGGCGCATGGGGTCCGGCGGATAGATGGGGACCGCGATGACGCCCGCGTACAGACAGCCGAAGAACCCGGCGATGTAGTCCAGCCCGGGCGGGTACAGCAGCAGCGCCCGCTGCCCCTGCGCGCCGCGCGCCTGGAGCGCCGCCGCGATGGCGCGGGCCTTCTGATCCAGCTCCGCGTACGTCAGGTGCGCTTCGTCCGTTTCCCCGTCCAGCAGGAACGTGAAGCCACGGCGGTCTCCCTGGGTGCTTGCGCGGACGCGCAGCAATTCAACCAGAGTGGAAAACGCAAAGTCGGTGGCCGGGGAGAAACCGGGCAGGGTTCCAGTGGGCATTGACGCGACTCCTGGGATGCGGGGGTGTTCCGTGCACGGGGAGCACGGAGGCGCGAATTCAGGGGCCGGGGTGCTGCGGTCTCCCGGCAAGACACGGTTTCAAGAGGTCAGTCGCAAGCAGCACCCGCCGTGAAGGGGCGTTGTTTCGCGCATGTATCGTCTGGCGCGCGCGCGAGCAATCCCCCCCACCCACATTGTCGCCACGCCGCGCCATGGGCACGGCGGGGAGCGCGTGAATCAGGGGCAGGGCGGAGTGCGAGTTTCATGGGAACGGAATTCGGAGAGCGTCTGGGCCGCGAATCTCTTCATCGCGCGAACGGCGGGACATTCAAACGACCCCCAAGGTCGGAAACCCGGGGACCTCCCTTGTTCACGGGATACTGCGCGTAGTGTCCGAGTAAACGTGACACATCGGATCATGCGACGGGAACACGCGGAGTGTATGAGTCCACCCTCCCTGAGGCTTCGCCGACACCCGGAACGCCGTCCCTGTCTGTGAATTGTCTGTGAAAATAGGATTCCTTGGATTCGTCTCGTCAGGGTTCGAGGACGATACGGGGTGGGTCCGACACGGCCCCTGCGCGCTTGTGCCGCAGGGCGGGCGGGAGCGTGAGCCATGCCGAGGCCGGTGCGTGATGTGACACGGTGGATGGGGACGGCGCTGCTCTGGGGCGGCGTGCTGGGCTGTTCCGCGGAGCCGGCCATGGCGGTGACGCTGGACTGGGACGCGGGCGTGGATGCAGGGCCCGCTCCGGCGACGTGCGCGAGCGGGAGCGTCTGGACCGAGGCGACGGGCGGCACCGGGGCCACCATGGCGCCGGGATACGCGTGCCGGAGCTGCCACCTGCGGCAGGCGCCCTCCGTGGCTTACTTCTTCATGGGCACGGTGTTCCCGTCGCTCCATGAGGCGGACGGATGTGACGCGCGGCTGGAGGCACCGTCGAAGGTGAAGGTGGAGATATTGGACGCGGACGGCCAGGTGCGGCTCACGCTGGTGCCGAACGCCTCGGGCAACTTCCTGTCCACGACGCTCCAGCCGTCCTTCCCGCTGCCGTACCGGGCGCGGCTGGTGGGGCCGGATGGCGCGACGCGGGTGATGGCCACGCCGCAGAGCAGCGGAGACTGCAACAGCTGTCACACCGGGCAGGGGACGCAGGGGGCTCCGGGGCGCATCGCGCTGCCGTGAGTCTGTTGGGTGCGAGCGCTGCGACAAATGACCGCAGCGGGCGCTCCACGGTGGACTGCTATCCGGGATGCTCCCTTCTTCCTGGAGTCACCCGATGAAGTCTCTCTTGGGTCCGCTGTGTTTCGTCGCGGGTTCGCTGCTGTCCTCCTCCGCCTTCGCGCACGCGGCGGTGTCCGGGACCACGCCTCCCCATGCCGGGGCGACCTTCGAGGCGGACTTCACGGTGAGCCACGGCTGTGATGGCGCGGACACGTCCAGGATGCGGGTCCAGATTCCCGAGGGCGTGACGGGCGTGCGCCCGCTGGACTCCGTGTTCGGCCCTGCCGAGGTGGAGAAGGACGCCAACGGCAACGTGACGGCGGTGACGTGGACGAAGCCCGCGGGCAGCGTGAAGGCGGGGGACACGCACTTCTTCCACCTGGGGCTGCGGATGAAGCTGCCCTCGAAGCCGTTCACCACCCTGTTCTTCCCCACGACGCAGACGTGCAGCACGCAGGCGGGCGTGGAGACGGTGGTGGAGTGGAAGAGCACGGCGGGAGGCGAGCACAGCCATGATGGGGACGCGGGCACGGGGGCCTCGGAGAACCCGGCGCCGTCGCTCTATCTCCTGCCGTCGCGGTTGCCGGGATGGAACCAGTACACGGTGCAGGAGCACGTGCACGACCTGACCGTGTTCAAGGACGCGCTCATCGTCTGGGCCGGGTCGCAGGCGTACAGCTTCAACCCCGTCACGCAGGCGCTCATCGAGAAGGAACCGGGCGTCACCGCGCTCACGCAGATCCATCCGGGCACGGTCATCTGGGTGAAGTACTAGGAGCGACCATGCGCCACTGGCTCTTCGTGTTGTGTATCGGTGTTCTCGCCGGTTGTTCGGACAAGCCTTCGCCGCCGCCCACGGGGCAGAGCGACGCGGGCACGGCCTCCGGCGTCGAGCGGCCGGGGACGCTGGAGCGCCCGCCGCTGGAGCGGTTGCCGGACGACCTCAAGCCGCCGGCTCAGTAGGCGTGGCGTCTGGCGACGTTGACGAGCTGGGTGAGGGAATGGTCCAGCAGCGCCTGCGTGGACCGCATGTAGCGGTGTGCGCGGACGAAGGGCAGCCACACGCGGTCACCGACGCGGACCTGGGCTTCCATCCACTGCTTGCGGGGAAGCCACTGGCCACCCAGGTGTTTGACCAGCACCTCGCCCAGGTATGCCCCGACGGCGGGGACCACGATGGCATCGATGTTGTGACGCTCGAAGATGTCCGGGAAGGTCTCCTTCCAGAAATGGAAGTCGATGTCCGTCAGGGATTCGGGGGTCGCCTTGAAGACGGAGGGCACGGGCGTGTGAAGCAGCGCCACGAGCTGTTCCGCGAAGTACGCGTACTGAGCGAGCGCGGCTTTCGGTTCAGCCACGTCTGAAGGCAGGGCCGCGTCCAGTGGGAGCCATTCGTCCGGCTCCGGAGGGACGTAGACGTTGAGTTCGGCGATGCGTCGCTGGTGCTGGGACAGGGGCGCATATGCGGGCAGGCGTAAGAGCAGCGCGGCGATGTCTGGGGCGAAGCGGGGTGCGACGGGAGCGAGGGTCGCGCTTCGGTCGCGGAGGATGGCCAGCACGGTGTCGAAGTCGAGGTCCGGCCGGAGGTGGACCCATGCGCGGGCCTGGGCGACGCGGGCTGCTTCACTGGCGAAGTCCGCGGCGATGGGCCAGGTGACGATGAGGACGGAGCCATTGGGGAGCTCTTCGACGCGATGAGCGGGCGTGGTGAGCATGCGCTCGCGGCCGACGGTCTCCACGAGCTTCGCGCTGAAGACGTTGAGCCAGCAGAGTTCGTAGACCTTGTCGAAGCCGTCTCGATAGGTTGTCTCGTCGTCCCGGCCAAAGTTGGGGAAGTCCGCCAGTTCCCTGTCCGCCGCGCTGTGAGCGGACGCGAGGGTGACGGGATAGTGGAGGGCCCATGTTCGGACCATCTCCACGAGCTTCTTGCAGCTCGATTCCCGCGAGAAGACCTCGAGCGGGTTCACCTTGAGAGAGAAGCGCAGGCTCGGTGGTAGTGGCGGAAATCGAAGGTGGAGTGACGTGTCCAGGTCGGGCTCCTTGGTGCGGTAGAGCCCCACGGATGCGCTCCGGTCCTGACGCGATTCGGCCAGCCCCTTGGTGACGGCCTCGCGTGTGTATTTGCGGCGCCGCACCCCCTTGACGATGTCTGGCATCCACTCCCCAGCACCTGCTTCGAGTGCTTCAAGAAACGGTGCGAGTTCTCTCTCTAGGACGCCGGGCGTGTTGCAGGCTCCATCAAACGAGAGGCGCAGATAATCCTCGGCCATGGGTCCAGGGCTTCCTTGCACGGTCATTGGATTTGAATCTCCACACCTTCAACCCCGTTCCGGAGTTCGGTCAGGACTACCTTCAGGGTGTCCGTGTCTCGGGGTTTGAGGGCGCCGCCCTCATAGATGAGGCGCACCCTGCGGATGCGTGCCAGTCCTTCCAGCCCAGGTCTGCGGACGTTCACGGTCTCGCCGTAATACCGAAGAGCCGCGCGCGCGTCCGCTCCCATCTGGGCCTTCATTGCTTCCTCGCCGAACTGACGCATGTCGCGGCTCTTGAAGCTGAAGGTCTCCATGCGTGGCGATTGTCCTGAGGGTGGCTTCGTTTCGATGACCAGTACGTCCGCGAAGCGCAGGTCCGCCTTGGTCATTCCCACATGCGTCTCAATCCTCGGCTGTTCGAAGTCCCGGAGCCACTGTCGCTGCGCTCGGGGTAGGGCTGCATCCGCCCGGAGCAGGGCGACCATGGCTCGCTCGAATAACAGCCCGCGGATGAACTGCCCGCGCAGGTCCAGGTAGCCTTCCCAGCGCAGCGGGCCTTTCGCGGGCACGCTCTGTTCGAGTTCCGCGAGCCGGGCCTCGCGATAACTGACGTATTCGGTCCAGAGTGGGTGTCCTTCGGCTCCGGGCGGCGCATCTCGTTCCGGCGGATGTTGCTTCAGGAAGGACACATCACGGGACAGGCGGGGGCCTGTGGCCTCCCATTCGATCTGGGCTAGCCTTGCCTCCAGGACCTCCGGGGGGACTCCCGCGAAGTCTTTCGGCAGTGCGGCGGTGCCTCCGCTTCGGGCGGCACCCTGGGGTTCACGGCTTGCCTCCGCCAGCAGGGCCTGGGCCTTCGCTGGATTCCCCCGCGCTTCGTAGAGCGCCAGCGCTCCGGCTTCTCCCCACTCGGCCGCGAGGAGTGCTCCCTCCCGGCTTGCTCGAAGCTGGCGCAGCAGCTCGCGGGTCGCGTTCACTCCGAGCTGTTCTTCCAGTCTCCCTACCGCGGCCTTGAGCGCTTCCACGTCGAGCCGCTCTGCCCGCAGGGCCCGGATGCCTTTGCCTCCCGCGTACAGCGCCACCATGAGCGCGGCGGGTGCCAGCTCCCTCGTGGCCTGTTCGTACCGGCCCTTCGCCAGCGACACCGCGCCCTGTGCCGTTCCCGCGGCCAGGTGGAAGAAGCCCATCGGGACGCCGAACGTCAGGTGATCGAATCCTCCCCGCACCACGTTGCCCGGGGAGAAGTGCCCGGCCATCAAGGCCCGCTCCACCGCGTCGAGCGCTTCCTGGTACGGCGGTGGCAACTGAGCACGCTTCGCGGAGAACTCCACGTAGCGGGCCCCCGCGCTCACCTCGGTGCTCGACAGCGCGTCCCGTCCCGCGCGCCCCAGGCCTCGCAGGACGTCACCGGCCCGCTCCTCCCGCTCTGGATACGCCGCGATCTTCAGCCCCCGGCGCAGCAGCTCCTCGCGCACGGTGGGCATGCCGCCCAGGGTCTCCCCGAGCTGCTTGTCCCGGGCCAGCTGCTGGACCCATTCGCGCAGTTCGTCATCGAAGCTGGTGTGCAGGAGGAAGAGGGCGAACACCTCCGCGCGTGGCAGGCCGTACTTCTCGACCGCGCTGATCAGGAAGGCGGCGCGCTTGCGCTGAAGGACACGGGAGGCCTTCGCATCCAGCGGGCCCAGCGCCCCCAACCGGACCGCGTCCCAGTCCTCCAGGGACTCCACCAGCCGGGCCATGTCCACGCCGCGCTGCATGGCCACGAAGGCCGCGGGCGAAGCACAGGCCAGGAAGGGCGCAATGCGCTCCTCACTCCGGTCCAACTCGGGCCAGCCCTTTGGAAGGGCTCGACCTCCACACCCGGATGCCGGGGGAGTCTCAGCCGCGGCCTTCCGTGTCGCTCCAGCCCACGGACGCCACACCCCTCGTGCCGCGGGAGTTCCGTAGCCCCACGTCCCCCCATGCGACGGTGACGAGGCACAGCCCGCGAGGAGCAGCGCCAGACACGTCAGCACCGCCCACCGCTGCACGAGGAATCGCCATGGCCGGATCACGGCCGGTGACGATACCCGCTCACGGCACCGTGGCCGGATCCGCGAAGCGCGGGTCGCTCAGGAACGCGGTGTCCGTCAGCGACTCCAGGAACGCGATGACGTCCGCCTTCTCCTCGGGCGTCAGCTCGAAGCCGCGCACGAAGGCGCTCTGCAGGGGGCTCGGTTGTCCTCCGTTCGCCGCCCTCGCCCGGCCTCCCGCCGCGTAGTGGTCCAACACGCCGGAGAGCGTCGCCACGCTGCCGTCGTGCATGTACGGCGCGGTGACGGCCACGTTGCGCAGGGACGGCGCCTTGAAGCGCCCCATGTCCTCCGGACGGCCCGTGATTTCAATCAGGCCTGGATCCCCGATGGGATACGCGCCCTTGCCGTCCTCGTTGTAGAGCCCCGTGTTGTGGTACGGCAGCACCGGCTCCGTCGTCTGCGCGTGCACCGTCGCGTCCTGGAAGTTGAATCCAGAGTGGCAGTGGTCGCACTCCAGCCGCTCGGACAGGAACAGCTGCAAGCCCCGCTTCGCCGCGGGACTCAGCGCGTCCACCTCCTTGCCGTACAGATAGCGGTCGTACGCGGACGTGCCCGACAGCAGCGAACGCTCGAACGCCGCCAGGGCCCGCGTCAGCGTGGCCAGCGACACCGGCGTGGCCTCACCCGGGAACGCCTCCGCGAAGCGGGCCGTCAGGTCCGGATCCGCTCGCAGGCGCTCCAGCAGGACCTCCTGTTGATCCGCGAACCCCAGCTCCACCGGCTCCCGCCCGAACAGCGGCACCAGGGACTGGGCCTCCAGCGTGGTGAGCGCGGAGTTGGCCCAGGTGAGGCTGGTCGCGTACGCCACGTTCGCCAGCCCCTGCCCGTTGCGGCGGTGCGCCTGGCCCGTGCTGCCCACCGCGTGCACCCGCCCGTCCGTGAAGGCCCGGGCCTGCTCGTGGCACGAGCCGCAGGACTGCGTGCCGTTCAGCGACAGGCGCTTGTCGTAGAAGAGGCGCCGGCCCAGCTGGACCTTCGCCTCCGACATGGGGTTGTCCGCCGGCACGCGCGGCGTGGGGAAGCCCGCGGGCAGCTTCCAGTCGTAGGGCGCGGGCTCCTCGGAGGGGCCCGAGGGCTCTTCACAGCCCGCGGCCAGCAGCATCACCGCCGCCAGCGCCTTCCACACCTGTCCTGCTCGCCGTGCCACGTCGGACATCTCCTACTCAGCCCGGATGAAGGTCTGCGCGGCCGGGTTCGCCGCCTGGCTTCCGAAGGCCAGCCCCAGGCGCTCGAAGTAGGGCGCGCAGTCCGCGTCGGTGGGGAACGACATGCAGCCCACCGCCGTGTTGGGGGTGTTCACGTCCAGGTTGGAGCCCGAGAAGAGCGTGCCCAGGTCCATCACCACGCGGTTCTTCGTCACGTCGAAGCCGTCCAGCTGGAACTCCGGACGGTTGTTGTTCGCGCACCCGGCGGTGCCCTGCGTCTGGCCCGCGGGCGGCGGCGCGCAGTCCGTGCTGCCCAGGTGCATGACGTGCTGGGGAAGGCCCTTCGTGCGGCCCTCGATGCGCGTGAAGATGAAGCCGCCCTGCCAGCTCCAGTGCAGGCCCGCCGCGTCGTCCATCGGCGCGCCCAGCTTCGTGGGGTCGCCGTGGTTCAGGTCCTCCGGCACGCCCAGCGTGAAGCGCAGGCCCGTGTAGTCACCCGGGGGCACCGTGAACCGGAGGGACGCGTTCGTCCCTGCCGTGCCCTGCGTGCACAGGCCGTCCTTGTTCGCGAAGTCCAGCAGCGCCACGCCCGAGTGCTGCCACTTGCCATCCTCGGTCAGGTTCACGGGCACCTCCTGCCCGTCCCGCGTCACCAGCCGCACCGCGTGCACGAACACGCGGAAGTCCATGGGCTCGTACGTCGTCCCCGACGTCCCGACGTTCGTGTACGTCTTGCCGCACGCGAACGCCTCCGTGCCCACGCGGGCGACGACGGGCAGTTCCACCGTCAGGACTTCGGGTTCGTCGTCCCCACAGCCGAGCGCGCCCACGAGGGCCAGCGGCAGGAGGAGGCGGGAGCGGAGCGTGGAGCGCATGGGGGGCATCCTTGGAAGGTGCCCCCGTCTAACGCACCGGTCGCGCGGGCATACCGTGGCATGTTGCCGCACCCGCTGCCCGCCTCACGCCACCTCGCGCGCTTCGTCCGGTACCGGAAGTCCCTCGCTCCGGGCCTTGCGCCGCTGGATGGCCAGGAAGAGCGCTTCGTGCGTGGCGGGCGAGGGCAGGTCCACGTCGCCGCCCGCCGCTCCGAAGGCGGCCACCGCGTCGCGCAGCGCCTCCCGCACGGACAGGGCCAGCATCAGCGGCGGCTCGCCCACGGCCTTGCTGCCGTGGATGGTGCCCTGCTGTCCGGCTCGCTCCATGAGCGTCACGCGCAGGTCGATGGGCGCGTCGCTGAACGCGGGCACCGCGTAGGTGCTGGCGGAGTGCGTGAGCAGCCGCCCGTTCGCGTCCCACTTCAGCTCCTCGCCGGTGAGCCACCCCAGGCCCTGCACGAAGCCGCCCTCCACCTGGCCCCGGTCCACGCCGGGGTTGAGCGAATCACCCACGTCCTCCAGCAGGTCCGAGCGCAGCACGCGCTTCATGCCCGTGTCGCCGTCCACCTCCACCTCGCTCACCGCCGCGCCATACGCGAAGTAGAGGAACGGCTTGCCCCGGCCCAGGGCCCGGTCGTAGCCGATGCCCGGCGTGCGGTAGTAGCCCGTGACGGACAGGCCCACGCGGTCGCGGTAGGCCTCCTCCACCACGGCCGCGAAGGGCAGCCCCTGGTCCGGCCGCGACGCCGCCGCGATTCTCCCGTCCTCGAACACCAGCGCGTCCGGCGACACCGCCTGCCCGTGCAGCTGCACCAGCATGCGCGCGGCCACCGGGGCCAGCCGCTCGCGCACCTGGATGCAGGCCTCGCGCACCGCCGCGCCGTTGAGGTCGGAGCCGCTGGAGGCCGCCGTCGCGGACGTGTTGGGCACCTTGTCCGTGGCCGTCTGCGCCACTCGCACCAGCTCCGCGGGCAGGCCCAGCTCGCGCATGGCCACGCCTTGAATCTTGGTGTGCAGGCCCTGGCCCATCTCCGTGCCGCCGTGTGACAGCAGGACGGAGCCGTCGCGGTAGACGTGCACCAGCGCGCCCGCCTGGTTGAGGAAGGTGGCGGTGAAGGAGATGCCGAACTTCATGGGCGTGATGGCCAGGCCGCGCTTGATGCGGGGGCTGGACGCGTTGAAGGCATCCACCTGCGCGCGGCGCTTCGCGAAGTCGGAGGACTCCAGCAGGTCGTTCCACAGCTTCGGCAGCCGGTTGTCCTCCAGCTCCTGGCCATAGTGCGTGGTGTTGGTGTCGCCCACGCCGTCGTAGAGGTTGCGCTGGCGCACGGCCTCCGGCGCCAGGCCCAGGGTGGCCGCGATGCGCGCCAGGATGTCCTCCATCACCAGCATGCCCTGCGGGCCGCCGAAGCCGCGGAAGGCCGTGTTGGAGACCAGGTGCGTCTTCGCCACGCGGCCGGTGTAGCGCACCGCCGGGACGTAGTAGCCGTTGTCCAGGTGGAAGAGGGCGCGGTCGGTGATGGACTCGGACAGGTCCAGGGACCAGCCGCCGTTGGACGTGAGGTCCGCCTTGAGCGCGAGCAGCCGCCCGGTGGCGTCGAAGCCCACCTCCCAGGCCGCGTGGAACGGGTGGCGCTTGCCGGTGACGACCATGTCCACGTCGCGGTCCAGCATCCACTTCACCGGCCGGCCCGTGTGCACCGCCGCCAGCGCCACCAGCGCCGCGGGCGCGTTGCCTTGCGTCTCCTTGCCGCCGAAGCCGCCGCCCATGCGCGGCGCCTTCACCACCACGCGGCTGCGCGGCACGTGCAGCACGTGCGAGATGATGGCCTGGACCTCCGAGGGGTGCTGCGTGGAGGACGTCACCGTGACGTCGCCGTCCTCGCCCACCTCCGCGAAGGCCGCGTGCGTCTCCAGGTAGAAGTGCTCCTGGCCGCCCATGGTCAGCTCACCGGCCAGCCGGTTCGGGCTGGACGCGAGCGCGCTGTCCACGTCGCCCCGGCGGATGACGTGCGGGTCGGTGTGGAAGCTCTGCTGCTTCAGGGCCTCGGCCAGCGTGAGCACCGCGGGCAAGGGCTCGTAGTCCACCACCACCTGGCGGGCGCCCTCGCGGCAGGCCTCGGGTGTCTCGCCGACGACGAGCGCCACCACCTGCGCGTGGAAGAGCACCTCGTCCTTCGCGAGCAGCGGCTCGTCGTGGCGGATGGGGCCCGTGTCGTTCATGCCCGGGATGTCCTCCGCGAGCAGCACCTTCACCACGCCGGGCACCTTCAGCGCGGCGCTGGCGTCCCGGCGGAGGATGCGCGCGTGCGCGTGCGGCGACAGCACCGGCCACACCGTCAGCATGGGGCGGCGCTGCGCGAGGTCGTCCACGTACTGCGCGCTCCCCGTCACGTGGCCCAGCGCGCTCTCATGGCGCAGCTCGCGGCCCGCGTCCGCCGTGGGGGTTGGCGCGCCCAGGGCGAAGCCCGGACGTCCGTCCAGCGCGGGGCTGCGCTCGCCGGACGCGAACTTCTCCAGGAGCGACACGATGAGCCCGCGCCGGTAGTCCGCGCTGCCGCGCAGGTCCGTGAGGGGCGTGAATTCACGCTCCAGCGTGGCGCGCACGCGGGCCACGGCCTCCGCGTTCCACGGGTGGCCCAAGAGCAGCGCCTCCGTCTGCTTCGCCCGGGCCGGAGTGGCCGCGACGCCGCCGTAGCCCAGCCGCGCGGTGCGCACGATGCCCTGCGCGTCCGTCTCGATGCAGAAGCCCGCCGCGACGATGCTGATGTCCAGCTCGCGCCGCTTGGACACCTTGAAGCTGTCCGAGTGGCGCGTGAGCCCGCTGTCCTTCGCCGGCCCGTGGGGAATGACGACGAAGCGGACGACCTCGTCCGGCTGGAGCGCCGTCTTGCGGTACGCGAGGAAGAAGTCCGACAGCGCCACCGTCCGCTCGCCGCGCACGGACGCGAGCACCAGCCGCGCGTCCAGCGCGAGCAGCACCGGCGCCGTGTCGCCAATGGGCGAGGCCGTCACCAGGTTGCCCGCCAGCGTCGCGCGGTGGCGGATCTGCCGCGAGGCGAAGACGTTGAGCATCTTCGCCAGCTCCGGCACCTCGGGGCCCAGCGCGTCCTCCACGTCCACCAGCGACGCGGCGCCGCCCACGTACCAGCCGTCCTCCTCGCGGCGGATGGCGCGCAGGGACTCCACGCCCTCGGTGGAGATGAGGAACGGATAGCGGCGGGACTTCTTGGTGATGTCCACGCCCAGCTCGGTGGCGCCGGCCACGAGCATCGCCTCCGGGTGCAGGGCGCGCAGCGCGAGCAGGTCCTCCCAGGTGGTGGGGCGCAGGAACAGCCCGTCGCGCGCCTCGTAGCGCAGGGGCGGGGTGGGGGAGGGCGGCCCCTCCAGGGACACGCCGGGAAGCCCCGGGCCCGCGCCCTTCGCGTCGCGGGTGGCGAGCGCGTCCAGCATCGCGTCGCGGATGGGGCGGTAGCCCGTACAGCGGCAGATGTTGCCGCAGAGCTGATCCGCGATGGCCTCCGGAGAGCCCGAGTCCTTGCGGCAGTACGCCTCCACCATGGAGACGACGAAGCCCGGCGTGCAGAAGCCGCACTGCGAGCCGTAGTGCTTCACCATCGCCTGCTGCACGGGGTGCGGCGCGGCGCGGCTGCCCACGCCCTCCACGGTGACGAGCTCGCGCCCGGCCACCATGGGCAACAGCGCGATGCAGCTGTTGAACGCGCGCAGGCTCTTCTGGCCGTTCACGTCCCGGTCCACCATGGCCACGGTGCAGGCGCCGCAGTCGCCCTCGGCGCAGCCCTGCTTCGTGCCGGTGAGGCCGCGCGCGCGCAGGTAGTCCAGCAGGGTGGTGTTGGGCGACGCGTCGTCGACCTGGACGGTCTGTCCGTTGAGCCGGAACTCGAAGGGGGTGCTCATTCCCCGGAGGATAGCAGGGGCGCGGGCGGCGACTCAGCGCCTGCCTGCTGGGCCAGTCCCGGAGTCATCCCATGGTGGAGCTGGAGCAGCCCGGCCGCGATGCTCACGGCCACCTCCTGCGGTGACTTTCCACCGATGGGCAGCCCCATGGGGCACTGGACCCGGCCCACCTGAAGGGCGGGCAGCCCCTTCGCCTCCAGCCGCTGCCGGAAGCGCGCCCACTTCGTGTCACTGCCAATGAGGCCGATGTAGCGGGCCGGCTTCTGGATGGCGAACTCGATGATGTCCTGGTCCACGTCGTGGCGGTGCGTCATCACGGCCACGTAGGTGCGCGCCTCGTCCCACACGGCGCTCGACGCGAAGTCGTCCCAGGCCTCCTCGTGGCGCACCACTCCGGAGGGCACCTGCGGGGACTGGACCCACTCGGCGCGCTCGTCCACCAGGTGGATGCGGAACGGGGTGCCCTCCAGGATGCGGCACAGCGCCTGGCCCACGTGGCCGGCGCCGAAGAGGTACAGCTGGGGCCCGTGGTTGACGGGCTCGACGAAGACGTCCACGACCCCTCCACAGCACTGGCCCAGCTTCGGGCCCAGCGGATAGCGGAACGTGCGCGCCTCGCCCCGGGCCAGACAGGCCCGGGCGTCCTGGAGCACCAGCTGCTCCAGGTGGCCGCCGCCGATGGTGCCGTGGAACGTGCCGTCCGCGCGCACCAGCAGCTTCGCGCCGGGGGACGCGGGCGTGCTGCCCTTGCACTCCGTCACCGTCACCACGGCGAACGGCGTGTCGCCTCGTGCCCATTCCGCCAGCTGGTGAACCCAGTTCCACATGCCGCCGGTGAGTCTGCCACGGCCGCCGGGCCGGTGGCGCCCCCATGGTCGCCTGGGTCGGGGACGGGCAAGCAGGCGCCCATTGCCGGGCCGGGAAGGCACACCACCTTTTGCGCCAGACGATTTCAACCCATCCGACTCAAGGAGATGCCGTCATGGCCAATGCCGCCGCTGAACTCGAGACGCTGAACTCCTTCCTGCGGGGTGAGATCTCCGCCGTGGAGACCTACCGGCTCGCCTCGAAGCACATCGAGACCGAGGTCGCGAAGACGGAGGTGGAGGCCTGCCTCCACGACCATGAGAAGCGCGTCGAGGCCCTGAAGGAACGCATCGAGAAGCTGGGAGGAAAGCCCGCGGAGGGCTCCGGTCCCTGGGGCCTCTTCGCCAAGGCCGTCCAGGCCGGCGCGGACCTGCTGGGGGAGAAGCGCGCCATCGACGCGCTGGAGGAGGGCGAGGACCACGGCCTGAAGGACTACAACCGGGACGTGGACAAGCTGCACGGCGAGGCGCGCACCTTCGTGCGTCAGCAGCTCTTGCCCTCGCAGAAGCAGACGCACGCGCGGCTCAGCGCGCTGAAGAAGAACCCGACCCTGCACTGAGCTGAGCAGAAGGTTCGCGCGGTGCCCCATCCCGCTGGGGCACCGCTCTGTACCCCCTCGCGCGAATCCCTCACGCCGAAGGTGAGCCCCTTCATCGAACAGGTTGTCCGGGCACGGGCCTGACTGGCGGTGAAGGGTTGGCCACCGGGTGATGCATCGCACGCCCCCGCATCCAGTCCTGGAGGCGTCCGGGGGCGTGCGATATTCGGAAGGAGGCGACTTCCACCGGCGAGCGAGGGCGAAGAAGCACATGGGGCGTGAGCACTCGGGACCGGGGCCGACAGAGCCCGGGACCGTCACCGACAGCGAGAACGCGAGGCCCCAGGCCTCCCGCTTGTCCGACGTGCGCGCCGACGACGGTGGCCCCACGTCCGCTCCCTCCCCGACGACCGCCGACACCAGCTACGCCGCGGGGGCCCTGGGCACCGGCGTGGAGGTGCTCTTCACCACCTCCGAGCGCGCCCTGCAGTGGGCCTGGCGCGTGCTCCAGCTCGCACGCGGTGTGGTGGAGCTCACGCCGCGGGGTGACACGTTCATCCGTGAGGCCCGCGCCAGCGTGGTGGACTTCCTGGACCACATCCCGCCGCACGTGCGCCGCAGCGTCGAGGAGGTCCACGTCTTCTGCAACCTGTGGCAGGCCGTGGGCGTGCGCCTGCGCCGCCGGGGCGGCTTCCCCTCGGGGGATGACGCGGCCTGGCGCCAGCTCAGCGAGGACGTGGAGTTGCTCCTGCGCGCCGCGCAGGCCCGGCTGGGCACCGCCGCCGCGCTGGAGCAGGGGCTGCTCAAGGACCTGGGCCGCCTGCGAGAGCTGGCCCTTTCCTGCGGCGACAGCGCCAACGAAGTCACCGTGGGCATGGAGGTGTTTACCCGCTGCATCGCGGAGCTGATGGCCGTGGCCAGCGCCGTGCGCCGCGCGTGGGAGGCCGCCGCCCATGAGCTGGAGGAGTCCGCCGCGTGGCTGCGCGCGGGCGACCCGGCCTTCAGCGCGTGGCTGGCGGAGCACCTGGTCGCCGCCGAGCCCGCGTGGGAGCGGACCCAGAAGATCGCCCGCTGGCTGCGGGACGTGGGCGCCTTCGCGGGCCAGCCGTGACAGCGGGCCTCAGGGCTCGATGAGGATGCGGTGCCGGTACAGCTCCAGGAGGATGTCCGGATCCAGGTCCGCCTGCTTGTGGTCGCGCAGGTGCTGGCGGACGGCGTCCACGGGCTTCTGGCCGGTGAACTCCACCAGCAGCGCGTAGGCCTCACCCGGCAGCGCCACCGCGTCGTATTCGCTGTACGAACCCAGCGCCACGCTGCCGTCCGGCAGCCACTTCACCGTCGCGTCCGGGTTGAAGCGCAGCACGCGCGGCAGCGTGGGCGCGGTGGCGTGCGTGTGCAGCTTCTCCAGCACCTTCTGCTCGATGGTGCCATCCAGGCCCAGCATCCGCTCCAGCCCGTCCCGGGTCACCGTGCGCACGGCGTCGTAGCACGCGCGGTAGAAGTCCTTCTCCATCCCGGCGTAGCCCTTCCAGAGCGCGGCGTACGCCTTCGCCGGAGGGGCCGCGTCGTCCAGGTCCTCCACGGACAGGGGGACGGTGGCCACCTCCGCCTTGTCGCGGCCGTCCAGGAGGAACTCCGGCATGAGCTGGAGCAGCGCGTGGCGTGACAGCTGGAACTCCGCCAGTGTCAGGTACGTCTTGAGCGACATCCAGAAGCGCTGGCCGTCCCGGCCCGCCACGTACTTGCAGAAGAACGTGGAGCAGACGGACTCGCGGTACGCCCAGATGGTGCAGCCGCCCGTCTCCAGCGCGTAGTACGGGCAGCGCAGCGACGACGCCTTGCCGAAGAACTGGTGCGCGTTCTTGTACAGGTGGTTGAACTTCGCCGGCGGCTTCACCCACTGCGGGCTCACGCCGATGCGGCTGTCGATCTTCGCCTCGATGCGCCGGCGCCCCTCCGCCATCTGCGCCGAGTCATCCGACAGGAGCGCGCCCACCAGGTAGTTGGGCAGCCGGGGCTGGTACGTGCAGCACTTGGTGTCCGGCCGGAACAGGTGCTCCACGCCGTCCACCGAGTCCACCGTGGCCTGCGCGGAGGCGCGGCTCATGGCGCAGTTGGAGCAGGTGGCCTTCGTCTCCGTGGGCGCGTCCTTCGTGAAGAAGGCCGGCAGGAGGTCCTGGTAGAGGGCGGGCAGCGTCGAAAGGATGGAGGACATGAAGGGCAGTCAGGAGGACCGGTCGGCCCACTCCAGGTGATAGGTGGCGGACTCGGGCGAGTGGCGGGTGCGGTGCAGGGTGAAGCCCTGGACGCCCACGCGCAACATCCCTTCCTCCAGCACGCCATCCACGAAGCCCTCCAGCGCCTCCGGTTCGTTGAACCAGAGGTCCGCCTGGCTGGGGCCCAGCACGGTGAGCCGCGTCTCCGTGTAGTTGTTACCGCTGCGGAAGTTGTGCTGCATCCGCTCCAGCGAACGCATGGGGCCCACCACGCGGGCCAGCGTGAGGACCGCGCCGCCCACCAGCGTCTGCGCGTAGCCCTCCACCATCCGCCGCCCCATCAGGCGCCGGCCCTGCTCCACCGGCTGGTCCGGGTGGAGCGTGCGCGCCGTGTCCGCCAGGCAGTCCACCCAGACGGCCAGGGGGTACGCGGCGAGCAGCGGGGCATGGAGGTTCATCCCCCGGGCGCGCAGCCGCTCCACCAGTTCCGGCGTCAGGGAGGGGGCCAGCACCTTGCGGTACAGGCTGTCCACGCTGCTGCTGAAGATGACGCGCTCGTCCCTCATGGCCCTCTGCCTTGCCGGAGCCCCCAGCGGCCCCAGGCGCGCATTCTTCGCCCAGGGCCCGGGAGGAGGCCAGCCCCCCGGCGCGCCCCCTCACCGCGGGTGCGCGCGGTGAGGGCAGGCAGCCAGGTTCCTCAGTAGGCCACGGAGAGGCTCACGCCGCTGTAGGCGGTGAAGCCCCGGAGCATGATCCACTGCCGGCCGGCGGCGGGTCTTGCCACCAGGTTGCACGTCTCGTTGTTGCCGGACTTGTAGGGACGGCAGTCGTACTGCTGCGTCGTGGGCGGCAGGTCGAAGCGCGTGTAGAGGTCCACGTCCCCGGTGCCGCTGGAGATGGACACCGTGGAGGGCGTGTTCACCGGCACGTCGAAGCAGTAGTACTGCTGCGACGAGGCGTTGCCGGAGATGAGCGGCACCGTGGTGTTGTTGGGCAGCAGTGCGCAGGACGGCGTTGTCGTGGGGATGCCCACGCCCACCGCGCTCCATGCCGCATCCACCGCGTCCTGGACGGCGGTGCCGTAGCCCAGAATCTGCGCCGCCGCTCGCGTCGCCGTCCTGGCCGCGTAGAGGTTGGTGTTGCGGGTGAAGAGGTTCAGGTTGGCGTACCAGAAGATGTGCGCCGCGGCCTCCACGCCGATGGCCGGCACGTTCACCAGCGTCTTTCCTCGCGGGTGCACGCCGCCGGTGGCCATCAGCTTGAACGCCAGGTTGGCCACGCCAGAGGCGTAGTGCACGTCGGTGCCGCTGTTCAGGTCCGGGGCGTAGTCCACGGAGGCGCCATCCGCCGCGGGGTCGTTCATGTAGCGCAGGGCGTCCCCGGACGTGCCGGGGGTCCAGGCCGTCTCGGCGATGTGCCACACGGACGTCGCGGTGCTCCAGGTGCCCGAGGCCCAGCTGCCGCAGGTGGCGGCGTAGATGTCCGACAGCGATTCGGTGAGCGCGCCGGACTCGCCGCTGTAGATGAGGTCGGACGTGGTCTCGGTGACGCCGTGCATGAACTCGTGCACGACGATGTCCGGGTCCTCGCACGGCTGTCCCAGCTGGGGCAGGCTGCCGTCGCCGCAGACCAGCTTCGCGCCGTCGAAGTACGCGTTCGCGTAGCGGGTGCCGTAGTGCACCTGCGCCAGCAGCTGGCCGCCCGTGCCGTTGTACGAGTCCCAGCTGAAGTTCGCCTGGAAGCAGTCGTGGAAGAGGCCCATGTTGTCGTACGTCTTGTCGATGGCCGTGTCGCCGGTGGCCACCTGGCCTTCAATCCGGCACGTGCCGTTGTTGGGGCCGCCCACCGAGCACACCTTGCGGTTGCGCACGGCGTGGATCTCCGGCGCGCGCAGCACCTCCTGGCCGTCCGCCGCGCTCACGTAGACGCGGTCGCGCAGGGGCATGCCGTCCGCGTCCTGGCCGGACACCACCACCTCGAAGGCGCGGACCAGGGATGCCTCCGGCGTCGGCCGGACGAAGACCTCGCGGGGTGCTCCCGCGCGGCTGCCCGCCGGGGACCCCGCCAGCGCCGCCTCGCTCGCGGCCTCCGGAGCGATGCGGGCGGGGGCCGGAAGGGGTTCGCCGTCGCGCGCGGTGCCGTTCACCGCGAACACCTGTCCCCGCGCATCCAGGTGGAGGATGAGCTCCTCGTTCACCACCGGCAGGCCGCCCTTGGTCTGCGTGTAGCGCAGGTGCGTATTGCCCAGCGCATCCGTGTGGATGCGCTTGGGCACCAGGTCCTTCGCCGTCAGCCGGAAGGCGGGCAGCACCCGCCGCAGGGTGGGCTCCAGGAGCGCGTGCGCCTGCCAGGCACTGGCACCGGAGAGGGGCCGTCCCGTCGTGCCCAGCACGCCCTGGATGAACTGGGGCACGCCGTCCGCGTGCACGCCCCGCACCTCCGCGCCAGACAGGGCGCTCAAGGCCGACTGCAGGTCTCCTGCGCGGGTTTCGGAAGGGGCGGAAGGCGCCTCGGCTTCAGGACCTCCCACTCCACATGCGGACAGCGTGAACGTCAGGCCGGCGAGGAGCCAGCGGTTCTTTCGCGTCATGACATGCCCCCAGTGTGACGAAACGGGTCTGTGAAGCCTGGCGAGCAAATCATGGAGCACTGACTGTCAGGTTAATTCTTGTATGACCCGGAGTGTTGGCTGGGGAGAGCAGGGCCCACGTCAGCGGCGGTTCACCCACCCGGGTGCTGTCCGGGCGTCCGGGCACGAACTCCAACCGTTGTGACGCGGGGCGCGGTGATAAGGACGGCCCCGCTGTTACCTCCCGTCACCCGTTCGCAAGGACCTTCATGCTCACGCTGCGCGGGGCTCCGGCCCTCTCCGAATTCAGGCTCGCCAAGCTGCTCGCCCGTTGCCGGGAGCGGGTGCCTTCGGTGGTCACCCTCTACTCGGAGTTCGTGCACTTCGTGGACGCGTCCGCGCCGCTGACGCAGGACGAATCCGCGCGGCTGGAGCGCCTGCTGGAGTACGGCCCGCACGCGGCGAAGCGCGAGCGCACCGGCACGCTGCTCCTGGTGGTGCCACGGCCGGGCACGGTGTCGCCCTGGGCCTCCAAGGCCACGGACATCGCGCACCACTGTGGCCTTGCGCAGGTGCGCCGCATGGAGCGCGGCATCGCGTTCTTCCTCACCGGCCCCGGCGGCCGGCCGCTGGACGCGAATGAAGCCGAGGGCGTGCAGGCGGTGCTCCACGACCGGATGACGCAGGCGGTGCTGCCCCGGCTGGAGGACGCGGAAGTGCTGTTCCGCGCGGACTCGCCCCGGCCGCTCACGCGCGTGGACGTGCTGGGCGGAGGCCGCGCGGCGCTGGCGAAGGCCAACGGCGAGCTGGGCCTGGCGCTGGCGGAGGACGAAATCGACTACCTGGTGGCGCGCTTCACGGAGTTGAAGCGCAACCCCACCGACGTGGAGTTGATGATGTTCGCGCAGGCGAACAGCGAGCACTGCCGCCATAAAATCTTCAACGCGTCGTGGACGGTGGATGGCCAGCCGCGCGAGCGCTCGCTGTTCCAGGCCATCAAGAACACCTACGCCCAGAGCCCGGGCGGCGTGCTGTCCGCGTACAAGGACAACGCCGCCGTCATCGAGGGCTTCGAGGTGGAGCGCTTCTTCCCGCAGGGCGAAGCGCGCGAGTGGGGCACCGTGCGCGAGCCGGCCCACATCATGATGAAGGTGGAGACGCACAACCATCCCACCGCCATCTCGCCGTACCCGGGCGCGGCCACGGGCGCGGGCGGTGAAATCCGCGACGAGGGCGCCACCGGGCGCGGCGCGAAGCCCAAGGCCGGGCTCACCGGCTTCTCCGTCAGCCACCTGCGCCTGCCGGACTTCGCGCGGCCGTGGGAGGCGCCCTACGGCAAGCCGGACCGCATCGTGTCCGCGCTGGACATCATGGTGGACGGCCCGCTGGGCGGCGCCGCGTTCAACAACGAGTTCGGCCGGCCCAACCTCACCGGCTACTTCCGCAGCTTCGAGCAGCACGTGCCCACGCCCGAGGGCGTGGAGGTGCGCGGCTACCACAAGCCCATCATGCTGGCGGGCGGCCTGGGCAACATCCGCGCGGACCACGTGAAGAAGGCCCCGCTGCGCGCGGGCGACAAGCTCATCGTGCTGGGCGGCCCGGCGATGCTCATCGGCCTGGGCGGAGGCGCGGCGTCCTCCATGGCGCAGGGCGCGAGCGCGGCGGACCTGGATTTCGCCTCCGTGCAGCGGGACAACGCGGAGATGGAGCGCCGCTGCCAGGAGGTCATCGACCAGTGCTGGATGCTGGGCGACAAGAACCCCGTGCGCTCCATCCACGACGTGGGCGCGGGCGGCCTGTCCAACGCGCTGCCGGAGCTGGCGCACGACAACGACCTGGGCGGCCGGCTGGAGCTGCGCGAGGTGCCCAACGACGAGCCGGGCATGTCCCCGGTCGAAATCTGGTGCAACGAGGCGCAGGAGCGCTACGTGCTGGGCGTGGCGCCGGAGGACCTGCCGCGCTTCGCCGCGCTGTGCGAGCGCGAGCGCGCCCCCTTCGCCGTGCTGGGCGAGGCCACGGCGGAGCAGGTGCTCACGCTCACGGACCGCGAGCTGGGAGACACGCCCATCGCGCTGCCCATGGACGTCCTCTTCGGCAAGGCGCCGCGCATGCACCGCGACTTCGCGTCGCGCCCGCTGAAGCACGCGCCGCTGAACATCCCTTCTGACTTGAAGGCCGTGGCGCACGCGGTGCTGTCGCACCCGACGGTGGCGGACAAGTCGTTCCTCATCACCATTGGCGACCGCTCCGTGGGCGGCCACACCGCGCGCGACCAGATGGTGGGCCCGTGGCAGGTGCCGGTGGCGGACTGCGCGGTGACGCTGTCGTCCCTGATGTCCAACACGGGCGAGGCCATGGCGCTGGGCGAGCGCACCCCGGTGGCGCTGGTGGACGCGGCGGCCTCCGCGCGCATGGCGGTGGGCGAGGCGCTCACCAACCTGGCGGCGGCGCGCATCGGGAAGCTGTCGGACGTGAAGCTGTCCGCGAACTGGATGGCGGCGGCGGGCAGCCCCGGCGAGGACGCGAACCTCTACGCGGCCGTGCACGCGGTGGGCATGGAGCTGTGCCCCGCGCTGGGCATCGCCATCCCGGTGGGCAAGGACTCCATGTCCATGCGCACGCAGTGGCAGGAGGACGGCCATAAGAAGGCGGTGACGGCCCCTCTGTCGCTCATCATCACCGCGTTCGCGCCGGTGCTGGACGCGCGCGTCACGCTGACGCCGCAGCCGGTGGACGTGGCGGGGGACACGCGCCTCGTGCTCGTGGACGTGGCGAAGGGCCGCCAGCGGCTGGGCGCGTCCGTGCTGGCGCAGGTGCACCAGCAGGTGGGCCCGGAGTGCCCGGACGTGGATGACCCGGCGGCGCTGAAGGGCTTCTTCGCGGCGGTGCAGGAGCTCCAGGCGGCGGGCGTGCTGCTCGCGTACCACGACCGCTCAGACGGTGGACTCTGGGCCACGCTCGCGGAGATGGCCTTCGCGGGCCACTGCGGCCTGGACGTGGACCTGTCCCCGCTGGGCGGCGACGCGGTGGCGGCCCTCTTCAATGAAGAGCTGGGCGCGGTGGTGCAGGTGCGCGCGTCCGACGTGGCGCGCGTGCGTGAGGCGTTCAGCCGCCACGGCCTGGGCTCGCACGTCCATGAGCTGGGGCGTCCCACGGCCCAGCAGGTGGTGCGGGTGAAGCACGGCGTCCGGGAGTTGCTCGCGGAGGAGACGGTGGCGCTCAAGCGCACCTGGTCGCGCGTGAGCTACGAAATCCAGAAGCTGCGTGACAACCCCTCCTGCGCGGAGGAGGAGTACGCGGCCAAGTGCGACGCGACCGACCCCGGCCTGTCGCCCAGGCTCACGTTCGACCCGAAGGAGGACGTGGCGGCGCCGTACATCGCCAAGGGGGCGCGTCCTCGCGTGGCGGTGCTGCGCGAGCAGGGCGTCAACAGCCAGCAGGAGATGGCGGCGGCGTTCACCCGCGCGGGCTTCACCGCGGTGGACGTGCACATGAGCGACCTCTTGTCGGGCCGCGTGTCGTTGAAGGACTTCCACGGCGTGATGGCGTGCGGCGGCTTCAGCTACGGAGACGTGCTGGGCGCGGGCGGCGGGTGGGCCAAGTCCATCCTCTTCAACCCGCGCACGCGCGACGCCTTCTCGGAGTTCTTCGCTCGGCCGGACAGCTTCGGGCTGGGTGCGTGCAACGGCTGCCAGATGTTCGCGCAGCTGCGCGAGCTCAT
This sequence comes from Corallococcus interemptor, assembly GCF_003668875.1. GTDB lineage: Bacteria > Myxococcota > Myxococcia > Myxococcales > Myxococcaceae > Corallococcus > Corallococcus interemptor. The sequence continues at coordinate 82,962 of NZ_RAWM01000023.1, forward strand.
CCCCGGCGCGGAAGCCTGGCCCCGCTTCGTGCGCAACGCCTCCGAGCAGTTCGAGGCCCGCCTGGGCACGGTGGAGATCTCCGCGTCGCCGTCGCTCTTCTACAAGGGCATGGAGGGCAGCCGGATGCTCATCGTCGTGTCGCACGGCGAGGGCCGGGCGGAGTTCGCCAACGCGGACGCCGCCGCGCGCTTCAACGGCTCCGGGCTGGTGACGACGCGCTGGGTGGACAACCGGGGCCAGGTGGCCACGAAGTACCCGGCCAACCCCAACGGCTCGCCGCACGCCATCGCGGGCGTCACCACGAAGGATGGGCGCTTCACCATCACCATGCCGCACCCGGAGCGCGTGCACCGCACCGTGCAGCACTCCTGGCACCCGGCGGAGTGGGGCGAGGACGGCCCCTGGATGCGCATGTTCCGCAACGCGCGCGTCACCCTGGGGTAACGCGTCACTTCAGGAAGGCGTCCCGCACGGCGTCCAGCAAGGGGTTGGCACCGGTCTCCGGATCGGTGCAGCCCTGGTTGAGCGTCCAGACGATGGTGCCGCCGTAGCCCTCCTGCTTCACGAAGGCGCCCTTGGCGGCGATGGCCTGCGGGCTGTCGTAGGAAATCCACGTCACCGTGCCGTCCTCCACGAGCTTGTCCGGAGCGAACGTCACGTAGCTGGCCTGGGCCTTCTCGTCCCACTGGTACTTCCCCTGCTTCGAGTAGCGGAGGATCTTCTTGTACGTGAACGAGTTGTCCCCGCCCACGTAGTCGGACCAGTTCGTGAAGGGCTGGTAGGGCCCGGTGATGTGGCGCCACGCAAGGCCGTAGAAGGGGATGCCGATGCCCAGCTTCGCCTTGGGAATGCCCGCCTTCACCCACAGGTCCAGGCTGGACGCGATGGACGTGGGGTGCAGCCCCTGTTCGCCCTTGAGCGCGGACGTGTGCCAGGACTTCCATCCGTCCCACGCGCCAATCATCTCGTAGGACATCAGGTTCATCTGGTCGAAGTACGTCGCCAGCTCCGCGAACCAGGGGTCTGCGTCCGAGGGGAAGTTGGTGTTGATCCAATGGAGGGGGAAGGTGAGGAGCATCTTCGGCCGCGCCTCGCGCAGGGCCTTCACCAGGGCCAGCAGCTGTGGCCGGTCGTCCTTCTCCACGGGCTCCCAGTCCAGGTCCAGACCGTCGTAGCCGAAGTCGTCCATCGCCTTGAGCAGCGAGCGGACGAACTTCGCGCGGTTCGCGTCGGACGCGGCGCCCACCCAGCCATCGTGCTCGCCGGAGCCGCCCACCATGATGAGCGCCTTGCGCCCCGCGGCGTGCGCGCGCTTCGACAGTGTGCGGGCAATCTCCGGCCCCCGGTCGTTGTCGAACTTCGTGCTCAGAGTGCCGTCCGCCTTCGGCGTGACGCGGCCCACGAGGATGTGCGTGAGTGCGCTGAAGTCCACCTTCTCCGGCGGATAGTCGTCCGCGTTCCAGCCCGTGTAATAGCCCGACACCCACTTGCCGCTCTGGCCCGGGGTGCCCTTCACGGAAGGGGATGCGCTCACCACCACGCTGGCCTGGGCCAGCTGGCTCGGGTCGGCCTTGCTCCGGGCCATGACCCGGTACGTGCCCGGCTTGCGGGGTGCGGTGTAGACGCCGTCGGCGCTGATGGAGCCCCGCTCGTTTCCGGGCTCCACGCTCCAGAGCACGGCCGTGTCCGCGCTGTTCTTCACGGTGGCGCTGAAGGCATGCGTGGCGCCCGGAGCCAGGAAGACCGCGGGAGTCTCCAGGATGAGGCTCACCGTGCGGGGACCCTGCTCGACGCCAACGTCGTCGAAGAAGAGGGGTGGCAGCGTCTTGCCGCCGTCCTCCTGGAGCCACAGTCCGGTGATACGCGTGCGTCCATCGGGCAGCAGCTTCGACAGGGGCACGCGGCAGGTCGTCCACTTGCTGGCGGGGATGGCGCCGCCCGCGCAGGCAGGTCCCAGGGGCACGCCCACGGGCTGTTCGGATCCGATGACGACGCGCGCACGTACCGCCGCGTTCGCACCGTCCTTTCCGCCGTTCACCTTCAGCACCAGCGTGTCATCGGGTGACACGTCGAAGCCCGGGTGGCCGAAGTAAAGCGCCTCCCAAGGCCCCAGCGTGACGGAGATGGCGTGGCTGCCCGAGGCCCCCGGGACAGAGGTGCTCATCGCGTGCGAGCCGGCCCAGGTCAGGTCCTCCCAGGGCGCGGCCAGCCGGTCCTGATAGAGCCACGTCACCTGGGGGGACGCGGGCGGTGCGGCCTTCGAGGGCGGAGCCCCCTGGGAAACACCGCCCAGCCACAACACGGTGAACAGCACCGGGAGTCCCGCCGGAAGTCGTCGCATGGCCTCCCATCCTCGCAGAGGAGGGCGCGACGCGTCCTGGCTTGAGAAAGCAGGTCGGCCGACAGGTCTTCGCCAATGGGCTCCGCGAGCGCGGGACTCCAAGGCGGCGCGTTCCTGACGGAGTACAGCGGCAGACCGCGACATCCTGCACCCGAGGACCACTCCTTCAGGGGTACGGACAGAAGCGCCCGCCCGGGCACGATTGCCTCAAACCTGTCCGACAGTCGGACCGGTTCGCGCCGCATGAAACCAGGGACGCGCGCCTCGTGAGGCGCAGTGGTGGGCCGCGATGCCCTGCGTGCGAGGCCCCCAGGTCAGGCCCCACGAGCCGAAGAGCCCGCCCGGGGGCGGTTGCCAAAAAACCTGTCCGACAGTCGGACAGGTTTTTTTCGTCCGGCTCCGGAGGGGGACTCACGCGTCCATGTCAGACCCCTGTGGTTGGATGGCGATGCTGGGACGAGGAGGGGGAATGGGGATGGGACACGGCGGGCTCGTGGCGTACGTGGAAGCACAGATTGAGCGCGACATCGCGCTGGGACGGATTCACCCGAACGGGCGGTTCGGCTCGGAAGCGAAGCTGGCGCGGCACTATGACGTCTGCCGGGGCACCATCCGTGAGGCGCTGCGGCGGCTGGCGGCGCGGGGCGTGGTGGTGCAGCGGCCTGGACGCAAGACGCGCGCGGTGCCGTTGGATGAGTCGCTGACGCTGGAGAACCTGGGCCTGGCGCTGCATGACATGCGCTCGCCGGACGCCCGGTGGCTCTTGGAGGGCTACTTCAGCCTCCGGCGGCAGGTGCTGGTGGAGCTCTTGTCCGACTGCTGCACACGGGCCTCCAAGCGGGACCTGGACCAACTGGGGAGCATCTGCTTCGGACTCTGGGACGCGGCGCGCTGGGAGTCAGGGGCCTACTGCGCCCAGGTGGAATTCGAGTTGCTGCGGCTGGCGGCCCGGGTGGCGGACCGGCCCGGGCACGTGCTCCTGGTGCAGTCCCTGCAGCGGGCCTTCATGGTCGGCGCGGCCCAGTTGCTGCCTCTTCTAGGAGGTGAGCCGCTGCGCCAGTGGGTGAACTGCGCGAAGAATGCCCTGCATGATCGCGACACGCGGGCCATCCAGCAGGAACTGTCGGCGCTGATGAAGGCACACGATGACCTTGTGCTGAATGCCTTCGCCCCCCTGAAACCTGTCGCTCCCGAAGACTCGTTCGCCCGGGAGGGTCTCCTCTCCGCTCGCGAGTCAGCCATCGGTCAGGATGAGGTACAGGAGGCACGCCCTGGCGTGGAAGGACACGGCGTCCGCGCTTCCGAATCAGCGAACCGGCAAGGCGAGGAGCAGGAGACACACCGTGAGGTGGAAGGGGCAAGCATCAGTACTTCCGCGTCAGCGCACCGGCAAAACGAGGCGCTGGAGCCGCACCGTGGATTGGACGAGGCAAGCTTTGGCGCGGAAGGGCACGGCGTCAGCGCCTTTGTGTCGGTGAACCAGCAGGCGGAGGTGCTGGCGACACGCTTTGGCTTGGATGGACAGGGCGTTGGCCCTCCTCCGTCCGACTGCCCTTTCGACGAGGCGTCGGCGGCCTATCGCCCCGTGGGGGGGCACGGCAACCGTGCTCCTTCGTTGGAGACTGAGGTTGGCGCCACTGGGGCAGTCTCCGAGGACGCCAAGGCCCCGGAGGCCCAGGCGTCCCAGAGGGGGCCCGGCGGCGGCCCATCCGTGGATGGGCTTCCTGGGGCGTCGGGTTTCAGGGCTTGACGGTTTGCAGTCGGCCGAAAGCTACTCGGACAACCCAGGCATGAAGCGGCGCATGCACTCCCTGCGCGGGGCAGCTGCGTCGCTGGGGACTGCGAATCGTCAGGCCCGGACCAGCTCGATGGGGCTGCCTTCGGGGACGTGCTTCATCGCCACGGAGTTCATGCAGTAGCGAAGCCCCGTGGGCGGCGGACCGTCCGGGAAGACGTGGCCCAGGTGGCCGTCGCAGCGTGCGCAGCGGACCTCGGTGCGGATCATCCCGTGCGACACGTCGCGGATCTCCGTGACGGAGTCCTCCGACAGCGTCTGGGTGAAGGACGGCCAGCCGGTGCCGGACTCGAACTTGGTGCCCGACTTGAACAGCGGGTTGTTGCAGCCCGCGCACACGTAGGTACCCGGCGTCTTCGTGCCGAGGAAACAGCCCGTTCCCGGGTACTCGGTGCCGTGCTGACGCAGCACCTGGAACTCCTCGGGGGTGAGGCGCTTGCGCCACTCTTCGTTGGAAAGATTGAGCTTGTCCGCCATGAGTCCTCCTCCACGTCTCGGGCCTCAAGCCCGGAGCACCACCTTGGATGCACCGCCCGCCTTCGCGTCGCACCCTACACCAGGCAGGCAGCCAGGCGGCCGGCGCCCTTGTTCTGTACCGCACGACAAGCCGGGCCTTTCGGACCAGGGCTTGGAGACCCGCTCGTCAGTTGTACTCCCCCGGGACGCGGTACGCGCCACGAGGAGGCCCGACGATGCGGATTTCAGAGCTGATGCACACGGACGTGAAGACCATCGACGTGGATGAATGTCTGCGCTCCGCCACCGAGCGGCTGGAGGCCTCCAGCGTGGGGGCACTCACCGTCACGGAGCACGGGCGGGTGGTGGGCCTGCTCACCGATTCCGAACTCTCCCTGTGCTCCACCGTCCACGGCCACGACCCCGACGTCACCACCGTGCGCGAGGCCATGGTGGCCCCGCTCGTCACCTGTCCGGAGGACGCGCCGCTGGAGGCCGGTGAGCGCCTGATGGAGGAACACCACGTGAACCGCCTGGTCGTCGTGGACTCCGAACAACACGCGGTGGGACTGCTGCGCCTGGACGACGTCGCCTCCGAGCCCCTCACGCTGCTGACGCCCGGCGAGCCGCTGGAACACCTGAGCCTCTACTCTTGAACTGCCAGAGGGCCCGGCGCCCCCTCCGCATGCACGAAGGGAGCACCGGGCCGTTGCCTCACGTCCTGACGCTCAGCCCACCACGGCCGGCTGGCACGCGGCGGACAACCACGCCACCGCGTCATCCCAGGGCAGGTCGCGCTGCGAGCCATCGCGCTGCCGCAGGCGGACGCCCTTGGACTCCACCTCACGGCCACCCACCACCGCGAGGAACGGCACGCCGTCCTCGTGCGAGCCCAGGACCTTCTTGGACAGCGACTCGTCCCGCACGTCCGCTCGCGCTCGGCAGCCCGCCAGCCGCAGCCGCGCCGCCAGCGCTTCCGCGTACGCGGCGGCCCCCGCGCCCACGGAGGCCACCACCACCTGCTCGGGCGCGAGCCACGCCGGTAGCGCGCCCCCGTGGTGCTCCAGCAGCATGCCGATGAAGCGCTCCAGGCTGCCGAACAGCGCGCGGTGAAGCATCACCGGGCGCAGGCGCTCTCCGGACACGCCGACGTAGTGCAGGTCGAAGCGCTCCGGCAGCACCAGGTCCAGCTGGATCGTCCCGCACTGCCACGCTCGGCCCAGCCGGTCCTTCAGCACGAACTCCAGCTTGGGCCCGTAGAAGGCGCCCTGGCCGGGCTGGTCCTCGTACTGGAGGCCCGCCTGCTTCGCCGCGGATTGCAGCCACGCCTCCGCCTGGTCCCACAGCGCGTCACTCCCCGCTCGCATCGCCGGACGGCTGGAGAAGGCCACCTGCACGTCGTCGAAGCCGAAGCCCGCGTAGAACGCCTTCAGCGAGCGCACGAAGCGGACCACCTCCGCCTCCACCTGCTCCGCCGCGCAGAAGATGTGGCCGTCGTCCTGCGTGAACTGGCGCAGGCGGAACAGCCCGTGTAGCGCGCCGCTGGGCTCGCTGCGGTGCACCAGCCCGAACTCCCCCAGACGCAGGGGCAGGTCGCGGTGGCTGGGATTCATGCGCTGCACGAGCTGGATGTGGCCCGGGCAGCTCACCGGCTTGAGCGCCAGGTGCCGGTCCCCCTCCGGCATGCAGAACATGTTCTCGCGGAAGTTCTCCCAGTGTCCGCTCTGCTCCCAGAGCGGCTGGGAGCACAGCTGCGGCGTACGGACTTCGCGGTAGCCCTCCTCGCGCATGCGCTGGCGGACGTGGTCCTCCAGCAGCCGGTACAGCATCAGTCCGCGCGGGTGCCAGAACACCATGCCCGGGGCCTCCTCCTGCAGGTGGAAGAGGTCCAGGCGCTGGCCCAGCGCGCGGTGGTCGTGTTCGTCGAGCATTGTCGTCTCCGTGTGTCGGTCGGGATGAAGCAGCCGGGGCCGGACACGGGGCGTGTGAGGTTGCACGGTCGCCCCGGCCGGACTTCGGCGGGGCGGGAAACCGTGCGCTCGTCAGTCCACCGACACGCGCACCGAACCCACGCCCGCCGAAGCGGTGGTGGTCTGGGTCGCGGTGGTGGTGAGGACGAGGTTCACAAGGGCAACAAGTGCTCCCGGAGGCACGGAAAGTCAAGCCGGCCTCCGGGATGGGGTGCTTCAGCCCAACAGGGACAGCAGGCCGGCGAGGCCGACGAACAGGTAGAAGAGCGACTCGCCCGCGATGAGGCCGCCGCCCACCAGCGACATGGTGCTCATGTCCTCCGGCAGCACCGTCTCGCCGGGCGCGGGCTCCCGCCGGAAGCGCTTGGTCACCGTGTTGAAGAGCGACGTGAGGATGCCGCCCATGCCGAACCAGATGGCCGCGGGCAGCGCGATGAAGCCGCCGAACGCGTACGCGTAGGGGCTGGCCAGCACCAGCGAGTCCAGGGTCCAGCCCACGCCAAACCCCGTGCGCGACCCCTGCACGTAGCGCAGGTACGCGGGGTGGCGGCGGACCACCTTGCGGATGACCTCCAGCGTGAAGCCGATGCCCAGGCCCACGAGCAGCGCCGTCACCTTGTGCGCCGACAGCGTGCCCAGGTCGCGGATGGCGCCCACGAACTTGTACGTCATCGCGGAGCTCCACTGCGCCACCTTCACGTCCGGGTGGTCCAGCTGGTTGACGGACAGCACCGGGTAGGCGCCCATGAACACGCGCGCCAGCACCACGCACAGCACCGCGCCCATGAAGATGCCCAGCACCTGGTAGCGGAACTGCACCACGCGGTTGGTGCCCAGGCGCCAGCCGGTGGAGCGGTCCTGCTGCATGTCGCAGCCCACCGACGTGGAGATGAGCAGGATGGAGGACGCCATCAGCCCCACCAGCGGATCCTTCAGGCCGAGCAGCGACATCAGCAGCACCGACATCACGAAGGCGCTGGAGATGGGGTTGTTGTCGCTGATGCCGTAGGCGATGCCGTTGATGAGGACGAACAGCAGCGACAGCGCGAGCCCGAAGAGGATGAAGCCCGCGGGCTGGTGCAGCACCTGCGTGGCCACCACCACCACGGCCGCGCCCCAGCCCACCACCCAGGCGATGAGCCGGGGCACGTTGACCTTCTTCCACGCGGGCTCGTTGTCCGCGGGCGCCTGCGCGCGGCCCCGGATGCGGTCCACCGCCTGCACCGCGAGCAGCGCCAGGTCCACCAGCGCCGCGCCGCAGATCATGGCCAGCGAAATCAGGAAGCCAATCTTCCGGTACGGATCATTCGGCCCCAGCCACCCGATGCCCTGGAGGTACGGGGTGATGCCAAGGCCGATGAGGCCCATGAGCATGGCGGGCACGGTGATGCGGCTGCCCACCACCATGCCGGCGCCCACCGTGGAGCTGCTCACGCTCAGCGCGGCGATGGCCGCCACCTTCTCCGTGAGCCACGCGGCCAGGATGCCCAGGCCGGTGCCTCCGCCCAGCTTCGCGATGGAGGCCTTGAGCAGGCGCTTGTCCGTGAGCGCTCGCAGGATGTTGGCCACCGCGTAGCCGGACGGGTAGTCCAGCTGCAGCTTGTCCACGAGCAGCGGCGTGTAGAGCATGCCCACGCCCACGCCGAACATGCCCACGCAGCCCACGAAGAGCATCAGCTGCCACGCGGGCGGCTGGGGCATGCCCAGCCACACCATGGATTGGATGAGCACGGACATGGCGCACAGCGAGGCCACCGACGCGGCCATCGTCTGCATGTAGTTGGCGCCGTGCTTGCCCTCCGCGCCGTAGCCGTAGGTGACGACGCTGCCCAGGATGCCGGACAGCACCTGGCTGGCGACGAAGAAGCCCAGGCTGAAGTTCATGTACGACGCGGCCACTCCGCCCAGCGGGCCCAGGAAGAAGATGGCCACGGACGCGAGCAGCAGGTGGTACTTCCACGTGCCCACCGCGGGCAGGAAGCGGAAGCGCGGCGCGGCGGCGTCGGGCACGGAGGACAGGGGGGCGGAAGGCTCCGGGGGGAGCGACTC
>NZ_RAWM01000240.1 GCF_003668875.1 Corallococcus interemptor
TGAGCGTCTCGTGGGCTCGGAGATGTGTATAAGAGACAGCCTGCGCCCCGTACAGCGCGCGGCGCACGCCCTCCACGGAGAAGCGCATGGGGTTGAGCGTCATCACCCACGACAGCACCGGCCCGGCGCCCTTCACCGGGAACATGGCCCCGGAGAGCACCCACATGGGCAGCATCACCAGGCTCATCACCGCGTGGTAGCCCGCGCTCGACTTCACCCACCACGCGAGCGCCATGCCCATGCCGGTGAGCGCCAGCGCCGACAGCACCATCACCGCCGCGAGCAGCGCATAGTCCACCGACTTCACGTCCACGCCCGCCAGCGGCGCGAAGAGCAGGAACAGCGACGCCTGCATCAGCGCGATGCTGGAGGACCCCAGCGCCTTGCCCAGCACCACCGCCAGCCGCGAGCCCGGCCCCGCCAGCACCGCCTGGAGGAAGCCCTCCTTGCGGTCTTCGATGACGGTGATGGTGGCGAAGATGGCGCTGAAGAGCACCACCATGGTGACGACGCCCGGGAAGAAGAACTGCTGGTAGCCCAGCCCCTGCGCGCCCTCCACGCGGAACGAGCCCGCGAAGCCGGAGCCGATGACGAACCAGAACAGGATGGGCTGCGCCAGCGCGCCCACCCCCCGGCTGGGCTGGCGGAAGAAGCGCACCACGTCGCGCGACAGGAGCACCCACACGGTGGCCCACTGCAGCGCCAGCGTCCCCGGCTCCCGGCGGTGGGCCGGTGCGGCGGGCGCGGCTTCCACCGGGGAAGAGGACGGAACAGACACGGGGATGTCGGCGCTCATCGGCGTTTCCTCGGCGCGGGCGTGGGCGAGGGCGCATCCGCCCCCAGCGCCTTCCCGGTGAGCTGGAGGAACACGTCCGCCAGCGTGGGCCGGCGCAGCGACACGGAGGCGAACCGTCCCGGGGGGAAGGCCTCCACCAGCCGCGGCACCAGCGCATGTCCCTGCGAAGCCTCCACCTGCACCCGCCCCTCCACCACCTGCGCCGCCAGCCCCAGGCGCTGCGTCACCTGCGCGGCCAGCGCCTCCGGCTCCGGGCCCTCCAGCGTGAGGATGTCACCGCCCATGCGCGCGGCGAGTGCCCGGGGCGTGTCGCACGCCACCAGCTTCCCGGCATCCAGCACGGCCAGCCGGTCGCACCCTTCCGCCTCGTCCGCCCGGTGCGTGGTGAGCAGCACGGTGACGCCCTGCGCGTCGCGCAGCCGCTTCAGGTGCGTCCAGAACGTGCGGAAGGCCGCCTCGTCCAGCCCTTGCGTGGGCTCGTCCATCAGCACCACGCGCGGCTGGTGCACCAGCGCCCGCGCCAGCTCCAGCCGCCGGCGCATGCCGCCCGACCAGGTGCCCACCTTCTCATCGCCCCGGTCCTGCAGGCCGATGAGCGCCAGCATCGTCTCCACCCGCGCCTTCGCGTCCGCGCCGGTGAGGCCGTACAGGCGCGCGCCCAGGAGCAGGTTCTCCCGCGCGGTGAGCAGGTCATCCAGGCTGCTCCTCTGGAAGATGATGCCCATCTGGCGCCGCAGCGCCGGGTCGCTCAGCGACAGCACCCGGCCGGCGAAGTGCACCTGGCCGGCGTCCGGCGAGAGCAGGCCCGCGAGCAGCTGGAAGGTGGTGGACTTGCCGGCACCATTCGGGCCCAGCAGCCCCAGGATTTCGCCCGGCTGCACGGACAGCGACAGCCCGTCCACGGCGGTGCGCCCGCCAAAGCGGCGAGTGAGCCCCTCGATGCGCAACAGCGGCGGGGGCGGGGTCGGAACGGAGGTGTCAGGCATGCGGAGTGCGGCCTTGCGCCAGGTCGCCGCGCGAGGGCGCTAGCCGCGGGGGACGCGGTCCAGCACCATCACGACGAACAGGACGGCGAGATACACGAGCGAATACGCGAACGTCTGGCGCGCCCAGGCCTTTCCCAGGTGCTTGAAGAAGCCCCACGCTCCCAGGCCGAGGAAGCCCAGCCCCAGCACCACCGCCGTCGCCAGGTACCACGTGCCGGAGATGTTCAGCTGGAACGGCAGGAGCGTCATGGGCACCATCGCGACCAGGTAGAGCACCACCTGCGCGCGGCTGGACTCGTCCCCGCGCTCCAGCGGCACGGACTTGAGGCCCGCGGCGGCGTACTCGTCCTTGCGGAACAGCGCGATGGCGATGAAGTGCGGCATCTGCCAGAGGAACATGATGGCGAACAGCGCGAAGCCGCCCGCGTCCACCTGGCCCGTCACCGCCGTCCAGCCCATCAGCGGCGGCAGCGCGCCGGGAATCCCGCCCACCAGCATGGCCGCGGACGTGCGGGCCTTGAGCGGCGTGTAGGCCAGCACGTAGCTGAGCAGCGCGATGAGCCCCAGCACGCCGGTGAGCAGGTTGGCGCCCAGCACCAGCGCGGGCAGGGACACCGCCGCCAGCGACAGGCCGAACCAGAGCGCCGTGTTGGGGTCCATGCGCCCGGCGGGCAGCGGCCGGTTGCGCGTGCGCGCCATGAACTGGTCGCTGTGGCGCTCCATGTAGCAGTTGAACGCGTTCGCCGCCCCCACCGTCCCCGCCGTCGCCAGCAGCGTCACCAGCGCCCGCACCGGCGTGAACGGCCCCGGCGCCAGGAACATGCCGCCCGCCGCGGTGATGAGCACCAGCAGCGACAGCCTCGGCTTGGTGAGGGAGATCAGGTCGGACGCGGTGGATGACTGGGACAGGGCACGCGCGCTCAAGCGGACTCCAGCAGATGGCCCCTGGACCGCGGCCGCTACCGGCTACCGGTCAAGGGGGGGTGGTGGGGTGGACCCTCCCATACCGTCACCCGGGAGGGGTGGCAAGGCGGAGACTCCCCGCCACATCAGCCTGCCTTGTCGCCCCCCGTCGAAAACGAAACGCCGCGAAGCCCGGAGAGGGGGCCTCGCGGCATGGGGGGACAGCGGACAGCGGGGCTTTTCAGTTCCCCGCGAGCCGCTGCGCGTCGGCGAGGTACTCGCCCTTGGGCTCGCGGCGCACGTACTCGGCCGCCAGCGTCTTCACCTTGCCCGACTGCTTGGGGTCCTTGGAGAGCAGCGACGCGTAGAAGTAGTACACCGGCGAGTAGTTCTCGTCGGCCTGCAGCGCGCGCTGGTAGGTCTCGTCCGCCTTCGCCGTGTCACCCTTGCCCTGGTAGACGCGGCCCAGCTCCGTGAGCGCGTTGGCGACGCGGTCCGGCTGGCCGAAGAACTCCTGGCTGGCCTTCTCCAGCTGCTCCTTGGACTTGTCCCACTCCGAGCGCTCCCGGTAGATGGCGCCCATGGCGAGCCGGGCCTCCGGGTTCTTCGCCTTGGGGTCCTTCACCGCGCGCTGGTACTGCGCGAGCGCGTCCTCCAGCTTGTTCTGGCGGCGGTAGGCGTTGCCCAGCATCACCACCAGCTTGGGGCTGTCGCCCATCGTCTTGAGCGCGGTGACCAGGGCCTCGGAGGCCTCCTTCTCACCGCCCGGCTTGCCCATGAGGGCCTTGGCCAGCTCGACGTGGAACTGCGCGCGGCTGGCGTCCACGCGGATGGCCTTGCGGATCTCCTCCGCGGCCGCGTCGTAGTTGCCCTCCGCCAGCAGGCGGCGGCCCTTGATGAGGTTCAGCTCCGGGTTCTGCTTATCGAGCGCGAAGCCGGTCTCCTCCGCCTTCGCCACCTCCTGCTTCGCCTTGGCGGGATCCGCCGGCACGCCCGTGG
>NZ_RAWM01000241.1 GCF_003668875.1 Corallococcus interemptor
CTGTAGGGGAGGCGGGGGGGGCGGCGGACACAGTGCGGTTCACCTCCAGAGGCCGGTGGGTGATATCCAGGTCCCGACGATGAAATCCATTCGCATCTCCCAGCTCCTCGAGGACCAGGGCCACGACCTGCGGCTGACCCTGATGGCGGGCACCCAGGGGCTGGCGCGCACGGTGGACTCCTCGCGCATCCAGAAGCCGGGCCTGGCGCTGGCGGGCTTCATGGAGCACCTCCACCCGCACCGCGTCCAGGTCTTCGGCAACACCGAAATCTCCTACCTGGCCACCCTGCCGGAGGACGCGCAGCGAGCGTCGCTGGCCAAGCTCTTCAGCGAAGAAGACCTGGCGTGCGTGGTGGTCACCAAGGCGCTGGACGTGCCGCGCGCGCTGGTGGACGCCTGCGAGGCGGCGGGCCTGTCGCTGATGATGACGCCGCTGCTCTCCAGCGAGTTCATCCAGCGCGTGCAGAACTTCCTGGAGGACGCGCTCACGGAGTCCAGCAGCCTGCACGGCGTGCTCATGGACGTCTTCGGCGTGGGCATCCTGCTCCTGGGCAAGAGCGGCATCGGCAAGAGCGAGATCGCCCTGGACCTGGTGATGCGCGGCCACCGGCTGGTGGCGGACGACATCGTGGACGTGACCCGGAGGAAGGGGGCCGTCTACGGCGCGGGCAATCCGGTCATCAAGCACCACATGGAGATTCGCGGCCTGGGCATCATCAACATCAAGGACCTCTTCGGAGTGTCCGCCGTCCGGGAACAGAAGAAGATTGAGCTTGTGATCGAACTGCAGGAATGGGATCCGCACCAGGAGTACGACCGCCTGGGCGTGGAGGACAAGCACCTGCAGATCGTCGGCGTGGACATCCCGTTGTCGGTCGTCCCGGTGCGTCCTGGACGCAACATGGCCACCATCGTGGAGGTGGCCGCGCGCAACCAGTTGTTGAAGCTTCAGGGCCACCATTCGGCGCGAGAGTTCGCCGAGCGACTCAATCGAGCCATCGCCCAGGGGGCGATGCGCCGCACCTTGGGAGAAGAGGTCGAGTGACCGCCCCCGCGAAGCAGATCATCGTCATCACCGGCATGTCAGGTTCCGGCAAGTCCACCGCCATCCGTGCGCTGGAGGACGCCGGCTTCTTCTGCATCGACAACCTGCCGGTGCTCCTCCTGCCCAAGCTCACGGAGCTGGCGGGAGGCGGCAACATCGAGCGCATGGCGCTGGTGGTGGACGCGCGCGAGGGCGTCTTCCTCAAGGACGCGCCCCGCGTGCTGGATGAGGTGCGCCGCGCGGGTCACCAGGTGGACGTGCTCTTCCTGGACGCCAGCGACGACAGCCTCATGCGCCGCTTCAGCGAGACGCGCCGCCGCCACCCGCTGGCCCCGGATGGCACGGTGGCGGAGGGCATCCACAAGGAGCGCGAGGCGCTGAAGGACCTGCGGGAGATGGCGGATCAGGTCATCGACTCGTCGGCGCTCAACGTGCACGACCTGAAGCGCATGGTGCAGGGGCGCTTCAGCCCGGAGCCCACGACGGGCCCCAGCCTGTCCATCATGTCCTTCGGCTACCGCTACGGCGTGCCGCCGCAGGCGGACCTCGTCTTCGACGTGCGCTTCCTGCCGAACCCGTACTTCGTGCCGGAGCTCAAGGGGCTCACGGGCAAGAACCCGAAGGTGTCCGGGTACGTGCTGGAGCGCGAGGAGACGCAAGCGTTCCTCGAGAAGGTCGTGGACCTCTGCCGCTTCCTGTTCCCGCGCTACCAGAAGGAGGGCAAGGCGTACCTCACGGTGGCGCTGGGGTGCACGGGCGGCAAGCACCGCTCGGTGGCGCTGGCGGCGGAGATGGTGCGCCGGCTGTCCGCGGACTACGGCCGCGTGCAGCTGTGGGACCGGGACATCGAGAAGGAGTAGCGCCCAAGGCTCCGGAGCCTCCGGAGCCGGCGTCAGTGCCGGGTGTCCGTCACGGGCGTGAAGCGCGCGCCGGTGACGCCCTCCTTCTCCAGGGCCTCCTTCACGGCCTCGGAGACGACGAGGGTGACGGGCCAGCCCCAGGGGCGGAACACGCGGGCGCGGCCCACCTGGTCGGGGTCGATTCTCAGGCCCCGCACGGAGCGGTACTGGCCCTCGCGCGCGGGGACGCCGTCGCCGGGGCCGTAGCGGTGGATCTCCAGGCAGGCGGCCTCGTCCACGCAGCGGATGAGGCGCGTGGCGACGACGAGGAAGTACGGCTTCGGCTGGCCCTCGATGTTCACGGGGATGAGCTGCACGTCCTCGGGCGCCAGGCGCGCGAACACGGCGGCGACGCGCGGGTGCACCACGGGGGTGAGGCCCGCGCCCGCGAGGCTGAAGTCGAGCGGGGTGGCCCTCGCCTCATTGGGGATGTGGAGCGGGCCGGGCGGGTCCACGGGGCGCCCGGCGGTGAACATCCACACGTCGCCCACCTCCTTGTCCTCCCGGTCCAGCGGGTCACCGGGTTCCCAGCGGTTGGGGGCGCGGAAGTCGTCGTGCAGGTCGTAGAAGCGGGTCTGCGTGGCGGCGGCGCGGCGGGACTTCTTGCGGTTGCCGGCGTGCGGGGCGGCCCCGTGCGCGACGATGCGCGCGGCCGGACGGCGGGGACGGCTGGTGCCATGCCGGGCGGCGGGCGAAGGCTCCTCCGCGACCGACGCGCGCGAGCGCCGGGGCGCGGCGGCTGCTTCGGTACCGCCGGGCAGGCTCTGCCGGTCCGGGGGGCTGCTTGCGGAGGGGCGGAGCCACAGCCGTCGCAGCGCGTTGGTGAGACGCCTGAACATCAAGCGATGTTACCCAAGCGCCTGCTGGAGGGGAGCCCCTACCGTGGTGCTTCCTCGCCCATTCTCAAGGCAGGCTGGCAGCCGACCCGGTTTCCCGGGGGGAGAGGGCCTCCCGGGGGCCTGTTTCCCCCGTGGCCGGGCCGCGAGGGGCCATGCCATGGTCGGCGCCCATGACGACGCCGAGCCCGAGGTCCGAAGTCCCGGCCACGCCGGAAGCCGTGTTCGCCAGCCTGCTCCAGAAGCTGGGGGAGGCGGGTCGGGCGCCGGCCGGAGCGGCGGCTCAGCCAAGGACGCCGGAAGCGCTGGCGGCGGCCCTCTTCGACGTCGCGGGCAGGACGGGCGCGGCGATGTTCTCCGTCTGGGGGGCGGACGACACGGAGACGGCCGAGGACGAGGACGGATCCGACGCGGCCACGGGCGAGAGGGTGATCAACGCGGGCATCACGCTGTTCTTCATCCAGAAGGACTCGCCGGACCGGGTGGGGCTGCTGGGCACGGAGCGGGTCCCGGTGCGTCAGCCCATGGCGTACGAACTGTACCGGCCGCTGGGGAAGGCGCTGGCGGAGTACGCGAAGCGGGGAGCGGATCCGGTGATGCCGGACCGAGGCCGTGCGGTCTTCCCGGCGGGCGCGGCGGATCCGGACATCGAGTTCCGCGTGTCCTTCCGGGACACCGAGCTGGGCACCTGGACCACGGCGCTGGCGAGGGACCGGGAGGAGCGCCAAGCATACCCGAGCATCTCCAGCCTGCGGCTCTCCACCGAAGCGGCGACGTTCCTGAAGGGGCTCTTCAACCGCCTGGACCCGTCGCTGTTCAACGGTCAGGTGGTGCTGCTCACGGGAGCCTCCAGCACGGGCCGCAGCACGACCCTGCGCGCGGTGATGGACGCGCTGCCCGACAACGTGCACGCACTGGCGGCATTGGAGGAGCCGAAGGGTGGGCC